>JBAQQB010000191.1:0-42714 GCA_049306275.1 Saprospiraceae bacterium
CGTTTATCGTTTACAAACGCTGTAAACGATAAACGATCGACGATAAACGAATCTTATCCTTACCTGCAGTCGGGACAAATGCCATGTAGCACCAGGTGGGAAGATTGTACGACGAATCCCTTTGGGGTTTGGAAAGCCGGTTGCGGCGTATCGTTAATGCAGAAGGTTTTGCCGCAGGTGACGCAGTGGAAATGGGCATGCTGGTCGACGTGGTGGTGTTCGTCGCAGGAGTCCGAGCAAAGAGCATACTTCTGGCAATGCGTTCCGTCGATGGCCAGGTGGATGATGCCTTTCTGCTCGAAAGTGCGCAGGGTGCGGTAAAGGGTGACCCTGTCGGCGTCGGGCAGGAAATTCTCCAGCTGCTGCGCAGACAGGGCTTCCTCCTGTTGCATAAACAAGCCCAACACATGCACCCGGAAGGGAGTTTTGCGCAGGCCGCTTTTTCCCAAAATGGCATCAGGTGATTTTCTCATGGGTATCGGTTATTGAATAACGACCGGCCACTCCACCTCGACATCGGTCTCGCCGCCTGCCTGGGTGATGTCGCCATCGGCCACGCCTGCTGCATTCTTATTGGGCTCGTGGCGCAGGATGATCTTGAGCGTGCCCGTGCCGGCTGCGCCCGTGGTCCAGTTGGTCTTCAGACCAAGAGGGTTGCCGCCGGCGTCCTGATCGTTGTAGGTGAAGGATAGTTCCAGCCCGGCAGAGACCTGGAAAAAGAACTGGTGTTCTTCGCCTTCTTCCTCGACCTCGGCTCCAATGTCTTCCGCCGGAGTCACCGATTCGTTGAGCAGGGTGAGAGCTCCGGTATAGGCCGTCCCGGGCGCCAAGGTGTCTGCCGAAACGACGGGCGCTACGCCACCGATTCCGTCGGGGTCTTTAAACTGAAACACAACAGGATCGCCACCACCCTGCGGCGTCAGGGTGAGGACAACAGTGGTAATGAGCTCTTCCTCATTCACAGGATCCGGGTCGTCGTTGTCACATCCGGTGAGGAAAACGCCGGTGGCAAAAAGGGGTAAGAGCAAAAGAAATCTTAAGTTTTTCATGGCTTGTGATTTATAAGTGAGAGATAATTGGTATTCCAATCCTGTTCAAAAAGCAACCTTCACCTTCAGCTCAATATTCCTCCCTGGCTCATCTGCGTAGTACCGCAAGCGGTTGAGGTAATCGCGATAACTGGTATTGAGCAGATTTGACGCGTTGAGGAACAGCGACACTGCCCGCTTGCCCAGCAATACCCGGCAGCTCGCGGATGCGTGCACGAGCGTGTAGGCGCCCGGCGGGTCGAGCAAATCCATTTCCTCAGGAAACCGGACCTGTGCGGCGGTGCGGGAAATGCCTGCCGAAAAGTGGGCGTCCGTGATCTTTTTATTCGTCTCCAGGTCGTACCGCAACTCTATTTCTCCGCGGTCGGCCGGCATGTAGATCAGATCGGCCTGGCGGCTGAGGTCGCGGGCACGCAGCATGGAACCCTTCAGGTGGAGGGACAGGCGACGCACGAACTCCCATTCGGCATCGGCGTCTACGCCCCACAGCACGGCGTCGGTTTGCATGTATTGGAAAACGGGAAACACGCCCCTGATGGTGAGCTGTGGCTCCGGAAGCGGCTCGAGGTAGATGTAGTCGCGGATGTAGTGGTAATAGGCCTCGGCCTGGATGTTGAGCTTGCGGCCGGCGTGGATCTCCAGTCCGGCAATCCCCTTGAGCGCTTTTTCCGATTGCAGCGAAGGGTCGCCCTGCTCGATGGAGGCCACGGCGTGGTGCAGGCCTTCGCTGTATAGCTCGCTTACGTGCGGGGGACGGAAGGTCGCTCCGCCTTGCAGGCGGGCTGTCCAGAGCGGCGAGCTGTGGAGGGCGAAACCGAGCGAGCCGGAGAAGCCTCCAAATGGTAGCTCTTCCGTGATCAATTGGTCCTGCGCATCGAAGCGCTTGATGAGCAGCTGCCGGAAATCGTACCGGGCGCCTGCCTCCACTTCCCACTGCTCGCGGTGGTAGCGCACCATTCCGAATGCCCCGGCCGTGGTGCTGTTGAACCAGGGAATCAGCGGCCTGACGCCCGTTCCGGGCACGTTGCGGTTTTGCTGGTATTGGAAGGCAAGCCCCAGGTTGGTATGCCATTCAGAATTGGTGAAAACGGGTTTCCAGGACAGCGTGGTCTGGTGGGTGCCCAGCGCCATGTCGAGGGCGGGCTTGGCCGATCGCCCCGCGCGCCGGATGTCGTACTCCCGGCGATCGTTTTGCTGGAAGCCGTACACCAGCGACAGTATTCCCCATTGATCCGACCGGTATGTAGCCTCGGCTTTTGCCAGGTGGTGGCGCGTCCATTGCCGGGGGGCGTCGATGGCGTAGGTGAATGGGGTGACGTATATCGGCGTATCCCGCCCGATCGCCTCCAGAAAGTCGGAGACGTTGCCGATGTGGGCGCTGCGCAGCACCCCCCATTCCGACTGAAAGAAGCTGTAGTAGGCAGATACCTGCACCTGGTTGAGGTGATACCCCAGGGCGGCCGACAAGGCGCCCTGGGCAGAGCCCGTATTGCTCAGCTGGTAGCGGGGCGCTTTCCAGTCGCCGCCCCGGTGCAGGGAGCCCTGCACTCTCCAGCCCAATCCTTCGATCTTGCCAATTCCTCCCTCCAGTTGGGAGGCTACGGTGCCTTGCCGCCCGTTGGACTGCGCGCCCAGCAGTGCTTCTCCCTTCAGTCCGGCGCTTGTGGGCAGCGGCGCCGGCTCGGAGAGGACCACGCCGCCCATTGAGCCCAGGCCGTATTGCAAAGCCGCCGTGCCTTTGATCACCCGGATGCGGTTGGCGGAGAAGGGGTCGATCTCAGGGGCATGGTCTACGCCCCATTCCTGCCCTTCCTGCCGGATGCCGTTGTTGTAAATAGAAATGCGGTTGCCATGCATCCCGTGGATGACAGGCTTGGCCACGCCGGGCCCTGTTTGCAGCATGCGTACCCCCGCCACAGATTGGATCGACTGTGCCAGGGAAGCGCCTCTTAGGCGGTCGAGCTCGTAGCCTGTCAAGTCGGCTTTGGCCTGGACCTGGGCTCCTTCCAACCGTTGCGCGCTCACGGTGACCGATTTAAGCCATTTCACGTGGTGCTCCAGATAGAGGGTGATCGCGGTATCGCGGCTGAGGAAAATCCTCGCGGTTCCGGGCTCGCAACCCAGATGGCTGAATTCCAGGGTGTGCCAGCCGGGGCAAAGCCCGCTCAGCTCAAATTGCCCTTCGTCGCCCGAGGTACAACCCAAAAAGGCCTCCGCAGCCCAAATCGTCGCCAGATCGAGCGGAGAATCGTCGTGCTCATCCATGATCCTGCCCGTCAGGCGGATATGGCAGGAGTCGGCCACTTGGGCCTCGCTTGCTGTGGGGAACAGAAGGAGCGTCAGCAACAACAGTCGGGGCATGGTCGTTTTTTCGTGCAACAAAGTTGCAACTACTATTTCATAAATGCAACACTGTTGCAAAATTATACAGAGGCGTTTTTAAATTATTTCCCGGTTTTCGGGGTTGAAATGTGCGACCTCTCCGAGGTCTTAATACGGATCACCTCGGAGAGGTGACACGTTGGTAGCAGTCAGGCATTTCTATTTAACCGACCTCGGAGAGGTCGCACCTTTGTTTCTTACAAATCGGGAAGTTATTTTTACAGGGATCCCATAGTGATCCTTAAAGTCGGGTTAAAATAGGCGGCCGCCATTTTGAAAGGAGAATAAGCCTCAATACCTTGGCGTTTCAAGCATCAAAACAAGCCATCATGAAAACGAAAATCTTTCTTTTCTTCTTCGCCTTCGCTGCCCTTTGTCTTCAAAGCGCCCGTGCACAGGCCAATTACAACTACAACCGCCCGGCGGCCGCTGATTATTTGCGGAATGAAGTATATGGCCAATACGGGGTGGTGACGACACAAAGTACCATCATCGTGACCCGTCGGCTGTTGTCCGATATTTCCACGGCCATTCTCAACGCGGTGATCGAGGAACTGGGCTTCGACGAAAGCATCAACTACACCCGCGACTATGCGGGTACCCGCGGCGCCATCGGCATCGGCTACAACCGCTACCTGGCGCCTCGCTGGACGCTCGGGGCCATGGCCAACTACCACGGCTTCCGCACTACGATCAACTTCGAGAACGGGCAGACAGCCTTTTTGAAGGATAATTTCTACACTTTCATGCTGCGCACCGACTATCGCTGGGTCAACCAGCCGGGCGTGCAGCTCTATTCCGGCCTCTGCCTGGGCGGCACCTGGTGGCAGTCGGGCTACGAAGAGCCCAGCGTAAATGTGATCAACAACAGTTTTTTCAACATGCAATTCACGCCCCTGGGCATCCGGGTGGGCAAGCAGATCGGCGGCTTCGTTGAGTTTGGCCTGGGCGCCAACGGCCTGATCGCAGGGGGGATTTCAGGAAAATTCTAAAAAACAAAAGGGGGCCGCCGGGCCCCCTTTTGTTTTTTACTTTTTCAACTGCCCAAGCAGCACCTCCACCGCCTTCTTCAACTGTTCATCCTCTCCCTTTGCCTTGCTGTCTGGACCGTTTTCGAGCACGAAATCGGGCACGGCGGGGCCGTTCTCCATATTTTCTCCGGTAGCCTTCACGTACCACCCGCGGAAGGGCATGCGCACGTAGGAGCCGTCGATGAGGCCCTGCGCGCCGGTGGAGATCACCGCGCCGAAGGTGGGTGTGCCGACGAGCTTGCCCAGGCCGAGGGCCTTGTAAGCATGGGAGAAGATCTCTGCGTTGGAGTAGCTCGACTCGTTGCACAGGGCCACCGTGGGCTTGGTCCAGGCGGCCAGGGGCAGGCGTTCGCCGTAGGGGTAGTAATCTTTGAACTGGCCGTGGTCTTTCGACAGGTCGTCGGACGCGCCGCGGGGGATGGTGTAGGAGTGCTGCCGCACGTTGAGCACGGCCATGAGCATGTCGGTCGTCCAGCCGCCGCCGTTGTAGCGCACGTCGATGACGATGCCTTCCTTGCCGTGGCCCGCTGCCATGAGCTCGCGTTCGAAGCGCTCAAAACTGGGCCAGTTCATGCCCTGGATGTGGAGGTAGCCCAGGCGTCCGCCGGAGTATTTGCCGGTTAGGTCGCGGCAACGCTGCACCCAGTTTTCGTAGAGCAGGTCGCGGATGGAGGAGACCGGACGGATCACTACTTCCTGCACACTGCCCTCTTTGGTTTTGACTTCCAGCAGCACGCGCTGGTTGGCGGTGTTGTTGAGCAGGCTGAAGAAGTTGCCCGCCGCGGTAACGGATTCCCCATTTACCGAACGAATGACCATTCCGGGTTCCAGCTTGCTGCCGGTTTTGTCGGCGGGTCCGTCGGGTATGACGCGCAGGATTTCCACGCCTTCCTTGTGGGGCTTGACTTCAATGCCGAGGTCGCCGGTCTGGTCGCGCTGTGTCGACTCGGGCGTCGGCCCGCGGAAGCCCATGTGGCTGGCGTCGAGCTGGCCGAGCATTTCGTTGAACATATCCTGAAAGTCCTGGGTGGTCGAAGCCGACAGGGCGTAGGCCTCGTAGCGTTTGCGCAAGGCATCCCAGTCGCGGCCGTGGAATTTTGGGTCGTAGAAGCCGTCGCGCAGGCTGCGCCAGCCTTCGGCAAACATCTGCTTGCGCTCTTCCGGGTAGTTGATCTCCATTTTTGCGTCAAAGGGGATGTTTTCCTGCTTGGACCCATCGATGATGAATTTACCCAGTTTGCCGCCATCCTGGAGGAAGTAGATATTTTTCCCTTCCTTGTCGGGCGCCAGCTGTCTTCCTCTGAATTTTTCAGCCAGGCGCTTGGAATCCGTGCCGTCCCATTTCACACTCATGAGGTCGGGGTCGCCGGCTGAGCCTTCCCTGCCCGGGCCATTGGTGGTGAAGTAGAAGGTTTGCCCGTCCTTGGAAATGACGAGGTTGCTCTCGTTGCCCGGCAGGCGGGTGACCTGGACGAGGCGTTCATAGATATCGTCGAAGTCGATTTCCACCACAGGCGTTTCTTCTTTGTCTTCTTTCTTGTCGTCTTTGCCGTTGGAGGGCTTGTCTTCCTTTTCCTCTTCCCAGTCGGGTTTGGTCTTTTCCCAATCCGATTTTTTCAGCCAGGCGAACCAGACGTCGTAGTCGCCGTTGTTGTGCAGCGACGTGAAGCCCAGTTTGCTGCCGTCGGGGCTCCAGATGGGCGAGCCGTCAGACCGCGGGTGCATGCTGACGTTGACCGGCGCTCGGGAGTTGTCGGCGGCGTGGATGTAGACTTCTTCGTTGAAGTTGAGGTCGTCGAGCGAATAGGCCAGCCATTTGGAGTCGGGGCTCCAGGCCAGCCCGCCGGGCGTGGCCCAGCCGTCGAGCAGGGTTTTGGCGTTGGTCATCGCCCCTTTTTCGTCGATATCGGCCACGATCAGCTGCCCGCGGCCTTTTCTGAGGGCCACTTTTTTGCGGTCGGGGGAGAGCAGGATGTCGTTCTCGTCTTCGGGCGTATTGGTGAGCTGGCGGGTTTCGAGTTTGAGGGTCTTGTAGAGAGAGGGCTGGGCTTTGTCGGCCGAAGTAGCGAGGTAGATCTCCTTGTTGCCGGTGCGGTCGGAGATAAACAGCAGCGTGGAATCGTTGAGCCACTGCATGTTCTGGTCACGGTAGGGGTGGTTGGTAATGGCCGCGGTGCGTTTTGCTTCTTTGTCGTTGAGGGTGACGAAGATCTCACCGCGCACGGAAAAGGCGATGAGTTTGCCATTGGGCGAAAGGGCCATTTCCGAAGCGCCGCCCGATTGGGTTTTGGTTTCCACCGCATCGAAGCGGGCGTCTGCGCTCACCTGGATTTTCAGGGGCTTGGGGCTGCCTTTCACCGGCATGAGGTAGATCTGGTTTCCTTTTTCGAAAACTATCGTAGAGCCATCGGCGCTGACGTCGAAATTGCGGATGCCTTCATCGGTGAAGGAGGTCAGTTGCTGGGGGGCGCCTTCGGCTTTTCCGGCGTTGATGGTCTGGAGGTAGATGTTATAGCGGCCTTTTTCCGCGCTCAGGTAGAAGAGCTGGTTAGCTTTGCCCCAGTCAGGCAGGATATCCATGCCTTTAAAGGTCGTGAGTTGGGTGAAGATTTTTTTTTCGCGGTCGAACATCCAGATGTCGCGGCTCGCCGGGCCCATGTAGGGCTCGCGGTCGGTCGGGTTGGAGCCCGACATGTAGGCGATATAGCGGCCATCGGGCGAAGGTACGGGCGTGGAGCCAAGGGCGTCCATGACCCTGAAAGGCGTTCCGCCGTCGGCGGAGATTTGGTAAATTTCCGGTACGCGTTCGATTTCCTGGAAGTAGCGGGTGGTGTGGAATAAGATAGTACCATCGGCAGCCCATTGAGGTGCCGCATCGTTGGCAGAGTGGTACGTCAGGCGCTTCAGGTTGCCGCCCGAGGCGTCCATGACGAAGATGTCGTTATTGCCGAAGCGATTGCCGTGGAAGGCGATTTTCTTGCCGTCGGTGCTCCACTGCGGGTAGGCCTCGTAGCCTTCGTGGATGGTCAGCCGCCGTGCCTGCCCGCCTTCGGCGGACGCGGTCCAGATGTCGCCTTCATAGGAAAAAGCGACCTGTTTGCCGTCGGGGCTGAGGGAAGGAAAGCGCACAAAAGGGGAGGATGCTTCCTGCGCGCCGGAGAGGAGGGGCAGGAGGAGCATAATCAGGGAAAGCCGATATTGGATCATGTCGAAAATGTGTTGGTTCGAAAGGTCCAATATCGGAATTTTTCCTACAAACTCTTAGCAGGGTCAAAAGCGTTTGCCCAGGCCGAGGGCTATTGACCAGGTGTCGTTGGCTTCGAAGCGGGAGTCGTAGAAGAGCATGGGCGCGATATCCCAGTGATGGCCGAACTCGATTTCGTACTCTACGCCGAGACGAACGAGAAAGAAGTCCTCGTTTTTTTCAATTTCATACCCTGGACCAAACTGGAAGACCAAGCCTTTCCAGGGTTTGAAAATGGCGTCGAGGGTCAGCACGACGGGGTATTCGCGTTCCAGGAATTCCTCGTGGTCTGTTTCGATGAGGAAGGAGTGGAGTTCGATGTCGTTGTGAAGGCCGAGGCCCCAGGTTTTGTTAAACCAGTACTCCAGGTCGAGCCCCCAGGAAGGGATAAAGAAATGCTCTTCCCCGGCGGCCGTGGGCACATAGGTATGCCCGATCAGGCCTGCGATGCGGAAATGAGGGTAGGAATGGTCTTCATGCGCATGTTCCTGGGCCTGGGCCGTCAGGACGAAGATAAATGCGGTGGCGAGGGTGAGTATCCAATGTTTCATTGCTTGTTTTTTGCAAAGCTAGAATGGTGTTTCGCTTTTGTTGTGTGACAAAAATCACTTTGTGGGCAGAAATAAATAAATTTGGGCTTTCCAAACGCAAAACAGACCACTATGTCCATTTTTCCGAAGCACCCTAAAGGCTTGACGTACTTGTTCTTCACCGAGATGTGGGAGCGGTTCGGGTACTACCTGATGATCGGTATCTTTCTGTTGTACATGATCGATACGGATACGGGCGGTCTTGGTTTTGCGAAAAAGGAATCGGCCGATATTTTCGGCACATTCATCGCCCTGGTTTACCTCACGCCTTTCATGGGAGGGCTGTTGGCCGACCGGGTGCTGGGCTACCGACTCAGCGTCACGATCGGGGGGATTTTGATGGGCATAGGCTACATCACCCTGGCTGTGCCGGGTATGGCCGCTTTTTGGGTGGCCCTGCTGCTGATCATCGTGGGCAACGGTTTTTTCAAACCCAATATCTCCACGCTGTTGGGCAACCTCTACAACGACCCGCAGTATAAAGAGAATAAAGATGCCGGTTACAATATATTCTACATGGGCATCAACATCGGCGCCTTCGTGTGCAACTTCGTGGCGGCTTTCCTGCGCAATCACTACGGCTGGGGCTATGCCTTCGCCGCCGCTGGCATCGGTATGTTCCTCGGGGTGGCGATTTTCTGGTTCGGCAACAAGCATTACGCCCACGCCGATGTGAAGAAAGAGGCCAAGCAAGAAAGCGGCGGGGTGTACAAACTGCTGGGCTCCATCCTGCTTCCCGCCGCTATAGCGGGCGTTCTTGGCTGGATGATACCGGGGAATATCTTCGGTTCCGACTCCACCGACGCTTTCCTATTCGCCACGCTGCCGGTGATCGTGTTTTTCCTAAACATCCTTGTCAAGGCCTCTGCCGAGGAAAAGCAGCCCATTGCGGCGTTGTTGACCATCTATGTCATCGTCATCCTCTTCTGGGCGATTTTCAAGCAGAACGGTACGGCGCTGACGGTCTGGGCCGAGAACTATACCAACCGCGAGTTGCCAGTCGCTGTCGTCCCTGTCGCTGAAAGCATGGGCATGGTGCAAACCCTGACCAACGAGCAGGGCACTTACCCGGACTATGACGAAAATTTCCGCACGGAGAAGGACTCGACCGGGAAAGTAGTCACGCATACTTCCACTCACCCCTACTTCATCAACGCCCCTGACAAGCTGCCCCCCGACGGCGCTTCGATCAAGCTGTTGTCGACCGAGATCTTCCAGTCGATCAACCCCTTCTTCGTGGTCGTGCTGACGCCCCTGGTGGTGGGCTTTTTCGCCATGTTGCGGCGCAGGAAGCTGGAGCCGACCACCCCGGCCAAGATCGGCTGGGGCTTGCTGATCACCTCGCTTTCTTCGCTGGTCATGGTGGCGGCGGTGTACGTGAGCCACAACGGCATGGAGAAAGGCTCCGGCTGGTGGCTGATCGGCACCTACGGCGTGGTGACGATCGGCGAATTGTGCCTCAGCCCGATGGGCCTGTCGCTGGTCAACAAGCTGGCGCCCGCCCGCATCGCCGCCCTGATGATGGGCGGCTGGATGCTCGCCACCTCCATCGGCAACAAACTCTCCGGCGTGCTGGCCAGTATGTGGGATACTTACGACGACAAGGCCAACTTCTTCTGGCTCAATACCGGTCTCACCCTGATCGCAGCCATCGCCGTCTTTGCGCTGCTCAAATGGCTCAACCGGGTGATGCGGGAGCACGGGGCTTAAAGCAACATTTCAAACTCCAGCTCATGCCGGATGGGGATGCCCTCCTGGCCCGTCAGCGGTATCTCCGGTTTTAGCTTTCTGGAAGCCGCTACGGCGTCGCGGTGGATGCGCAGGAGGTCGAAACCGCGCTTTTGGTAGAACCGGATGGCCCGGATGTTGTCGTTGGTGGTGATGAGCCAGACGCGGCGGCAGCCCAGTTCCCTGGCATGTTGCACGGCGTGGCTGAGCAGGGCGGCGCCCAGCCCTCTGTTGCGGTCCCGGCTGTCGAGCAGGGTTACCTCCAGTTCGTCGCCGATCGCTTCAAAAGTGATCAACCCAATGATCTCTTCATCGTTCCAGGCGATGAAGCCCTTCTGCCGTGCCGGGTAAAACAGCCTTCCCCGCGCTACCATGCGGTCGGAGCGCCAGAAGGAGGTAAGAAAGGGGTTGAGCCGTTCCCGGTCTTCGTCCCTGGCCGGGCGGATGTCAAAGGTGGAATTTGTTTCTGTCATATTTATCGATTTGCTCCCGCCATGCGGGATAAGCTTTGCGCAATGTCTCCTCGTCTGCGGAGAGGAAGTCGCCGGGGTCGTAGCCGGGGGCCATGGTCGTGCCCAGCAGGGCAAAGGTACCCCCTTCGGCCAATTTAGCGGCCTGCCAGGCGCCGCCCGGTACCAGGATTTGCGGCCTTTCTCCACGCTCCAGTTTATTGCCCAGCCATTCCGTTTTTCCGCTTCCATCCGGAAACAGCAAGGTCATCTCCACCGTGTCGCCTAGGTAGAAATGGAAGATTTCATCGCTGGAAAGGCGGTGAAAGGACGACCAGGATTCGGGCGTGACCAGGTAGTAAATAGCCGAATACCTCCCGCCAACGCCCTTGAATGTTTCGCGGTAATAGCCGCCTTCCACCGGCAGGGGTTTTAGTTCGAGCAATTTGATTATTTGTTGGCTATTCATCTTTTCAGACAAAATAAATTTTGAGTTAGATGAAAACAACGATACATTTTTTTAAATTTACACATCAGTCAAAACGATTTGTTTACAAAACCAATATTTTATGAAGACCTCAAAATTACTCTATGCAGGATTGGCTGGCTTCGTCGTTTATTTCCTTCTTGGGTGGCTATTGTATGGCGTTGTTATGATGAGCTACTTCGAAGGGCAGACCCCGGAGGTTGCCAGGGCTGTTTCCAGGGGCGACAGCATGGTATGGTGGTCGCTTCTCCTGGGCAATCTGATCATAGGATTTTTCCTGGCCTTTGTTTTTTCGCGCTGGGCCAACATCAAAACCCTTACAGGGGGCCTGATCGGTGGCGCGATTATCGGGGCTTTCATTTTGGCCGGGATTGATTTTACCATGTACGGAACCATGAATATCTCAACGCTGCCCGGTATTATCGTAGATGTGATCGTGGGCACGGTGATGTGGGCCCTGACCGGCGGGGTAGTTGGCTGGGTGCTCGGCATGGGCAAGGAATGATTACCAAAGCCCTGCCAGCGAGCGCCATCCCTTTTTAAGGAGAATGGCGTCGGCGCGGGCCAGGGTGCGTTCTTCCAGTTGATCCCGCAGTTGCTGGCGCGCTGCGGGATCAGCATTTTCGAGAAATATGGCGGCTTGCTCCCAAACCTCGTCGCGCCAGGAGCGGATGAGCCTGGAGATGAGCCACTCGTCGACTTTGCCCATTGCGATGTCGAGCATTTCCATCGAGGGGGAATGGGTTTCCAGGACCAAATCCTGCACGCTGTCGACTGTTTGGCCGATGATTTCATTGACCTTGCAGTAATCTTCGAAGCGGCTGTTGCGCAGCGCCGGCGTATGTTTTTTCCACTCCTCGTCCATCAGGCCGGCAAGTGCCAGCACCAGGTCGTAGTTGATATGGGCGTTGATGCCCAGCAGGAGCATTTGCAGGATGGAGCAACTGCCCTGGCATGCCGTGTCGTGGGCCAGCGACCAGACCGGGGGGGCGGCAGACTTGTCCCTATCGTATTTTTCCAAAGCCTCGAAATAGTACCAGGCGAAGTGGTCGATGAGGCGGCGCATCCACTCCGGGTCGTTGAAGGCGCCTTCGTCAACGGCCGACACCATGTTTTGCGACATCATGGCATAACACCTCAGGAAAGCGGCGCGGCCGTCGGCGTTTTCGTCCATTCCGGCTAACAGATCCGCCATGTGCTGAAGTGTTTTCATGGGCGGATCCGCTTGAGCAGGGTGGGCGTGTCGAGGTGGGCCAGGTATTTCTCATAGGAGATGCCCATGTCGAGGATGAAATGGGTGAGGAGGCGGCGGGCCTGGAGAACCAGCTTTTCCGCATCCCATGGCTTTTCGATATACCTGTCGATATCGGCGTTGTTGATGGCGTTGATGGTGTCCTGATGGGTAGCCAGGCCGGTGAGGAGCAGCTTGCGGGTCTTGGTGAAACGCTTGTCGCGGTTGACTTCGATGAGGAAGTCGATACCGCTTTTTTCGGGCATGACGTGGTCGCAGACCAGCAAGCCGGCGAAGTCGCCGCGGGAATCGATTTCATCCATCAGGTCTTCGGCCTCCGACGCTGATTCACAGCCTTCCAGCACGAAGGTGGGTTCGAGCGGTTCGAGATCCTGGAGGATGGCGTTGAGCACTTCCCGTTGATCTTCGATGCAGATGACGTATATTTTTTCCATTGGTGGGACAGGATTTTAACAAAATTTCTGATGGATAATCAGGGTTGGAGGTTTTCAGCCGAGAGGGATTGACACCATGAAGACCGTTTTACCCGGTTTGCTTTCCACTTTTATCGTTCCTCTCATATTTTCGATGATACGTTGTACGATGGAAAGGCCCAGACCGAGGCCGAAGGACAGTCCTTCCACTTTTGTCGTGACGTTGGGTTGGAAGATGCGCGGCATGAGGTCGGAAGGGATACCGGGGCCGTTATCGGCGATTTCTACGATGGCGCCGGCGCCATCCCTTTTACTTTTTACGCTGATCTGCCCATTGCGCATCCCTGCGCCGTGGATGCTTTCGCCGGCGTTTTTGATGAGGTTGACCCAGACCTGGACGAGTTCGCCGGGGTTGGCCTGGAGGGAAATTTCCTCCTCCAGATCTAGTTTCCATTGGATGCCTTTGAGTACGTCTTTGAGCAGCAGCATGGATTCGCGGATGGTCTGAGCCAGGTCGGTATTGATCTTGACCTCATGGCCGGAGACGCCCAGTTCTTTGACCGACCGCACGACGCGGGAAGCGTGGCCGGAGGCGGCGAGCATGTCGTGAAAGGCGAGTCCGGCGTCGAAGAAGGGCAGGTATTGTTCCAGCTTATCGGTGTTATCGCTTCCGAGGCTTTCCAGTTCGGCGTTGGAGATGCCGGTGGCCGCTACCTGTCTGGCGATGTGGGAGGGCATGTCGAATCGCTCTTCGAGTTCCTTGCGCCGGTGGCGCAATTCGCTGGAAGAGAGGGGCTGGCCTTCTTCGAAGCCTTTGCGATAGAAGAAGAGCATGATGGGGTCGCAGTTGGTTTCGACGAAGCGGAGGGTCCAGTCGGCCAGCCATTCGGTTTGGCGTTGTATGACGCCGACGGCGTTGTTGAGTTCGTGGGCGAGGCCGGCGGCGAGCTGGCCGAGCATGGCCATTTTCTCCGACTGAAACAGCTTCCGCATGGCCTCCTGGTTGCTGATGGTCATTTTCTGGGTGAGCAGCTGCCTGGTGTAGATCTCGTCGACCACGATGGGCAGGAAGTGCTCGGCAAAGCCGCGTCCTTCTTCGTCGATATGGTAGGCGTGATGCCTGTCGATATAGGACAGCCAGGTGGGTTTTTCGGCAACGACGGTCGAATAGCTCAGGTGGGTTTCGGAGAAAAAGCTGTACACCCCGACGAAGTGGTCTTTTGCGGAGCGGAAGGCCTCGAAGGGATGGCCGGAATCGAAGCCGAGGTAGCCCGCCAAGGCGCCGTCGAGCACCAGGTAGAGCTTGTCGTTGAGTTCGTTTTCGCGCAGGAGGATGTTGCCCTTTTGAAGGTGTATGTACCTTTTGGGATCGGAGAAATACTTCATTTTCAACCAATCCAGATTGGCCCTTGTCAGCAGCTCCTTGTCTTTCATGGCTGGAAGAAATTCAGGTATTTCAGGATAAGCATGAGGCCCCAGGTCACCGCCAGGCCGGTCAGCCCGATGATAACGCCCGCTTTTGCCATTTGACCTGTTTTAATGCCCCCCATGGCGTGAGCCAGGGCATTGGGAGGCGAGCTGACGGGCAGGGACATTGCCAGCGAAACAGAAAGGGCGACGCCGAGGATCAGCGCCCCTGGTCCGCCCACGGGAGAAAAATCCATACCCGAACTGCCCATCGCTGCGACAATGGGCAGCAGGAGGTTGGCGGTACCAGTGTTGGACATGAAGTTGGACATGGCCAGTGCGGCCAGCGTGATAGCTGCCAGCATCAGGAAGGCCGGCAGACCCTCAAAGGGTATATTGGAAACGAGGCGCTGCGCCAGCCCGCTGTCTTCCATCGCCATGCCCAGCGCTATACCGCCGGACACGAGCCAAAGCACATCCCAACTGATGGTCTTGAGATCCTCCTTGCCGATGATGCCTGCGCTCAGAAAAACACCAACCGGAATGAGCGCCACGACATAAGAATTGATCCCGTGCCAGAAGTCGGTGAGCCACAGTGCCAGGGTGAGGATGAAGGTCACATAGACGATATTGGCTTTGGATGTGCGCTGGAAGCGGGTTTTTAACTGCAGTTGAACGGAAGCCGCCTTGAACGGGAACAGGAACTTCAGCAGCCACCAGGCCATAACCAGCAGAACGAGGGTATAAGGCACGGCAAATATCATCCATTCCCCAAAGCCGATCTCGGCGGGGCCTGTCAGGTATTTGAGCGCCAGGGCGTTGGGCGGCGTGCCGATCGGAGTGCCCATGCCGCCGATGTTGGCTGCGAAAGGGATGCCCAGCGTAAAGGCCACCCTTCCCGGGTCGTCGTCTTCAAATTTTTGCAAAATGGGCACCAAAATCGACAGCATCATGGCCGTCGTGGCGGTATTGCTCATGAACATGGAAAAGAACGCCGTAATGCCCATGAGGCCGAGCAGCAGCACCCCCGGTTTGTCGCCGAAGGGTTTGAGCAACACCCCTGCCAGATTTTGGTCGAGCCTGTACTTGGTGGCGCCCATGGCCAGGAAAAAACCGCCCAGGATGAGCAATACTACTGGCGAGGAGAAGGTGTTCATGACGTCCTGGTACTTGAGCAGGTTGGTCCATTCCTGCCCTTCCGAACTTTCCCTGAAGAGGATGAATCCCTGGTCGGAGACCATCAACAGCTCCAGCACGATGATGAGTACGGAGGTAGCGAAGATGGGAATGGGCTCGAGTATCCAGAAAAGCGCGGCCAGGATGAAAAGCGCCAGCACCCGGTGCTCTACCACGGTGAGGCCCGGGAGGATGGACTCCGGCGGGAGGAGCAGGACGATCAGGGGAATGAGGATGGAGACTGCGGGTTTTATCCAGGGTAGTATCGTTGATTTTTTCATAATGGTCGGGGAATTTTTACCCACCGCCGGCATGATCGGGGTCGCAGCACAGGTGCAGACCCCTCAGTGCCCTATTTCCCGGCATCCCCGAAAATGACCGGAGATTCCCGAAAATATTTTGTATTATTAAGCGATGTACCATAGCGTCAAATATAGCTTGCTGCCGCCAGATTTCCTAAAGCGAAAACCCGGTTGTATGAAATGGCTGCTCCTGGTTTTTTTATTCTTCCCTTTGTTCCTGCCCGCCCAAACGAATGATGATGCGGTGGAAGCCCTTAGCCAATATCTGCGCTTTCCTTCCCTCAGCGGAGAGGAAGTGGAAGCGGGGCGCTTTTTCGCGGATCTGTGCGCTGCACGCGGCCTGCACCTGACTTTCATGGGGGAGGAAAACGGCCACTTCAACTTTGCCGCCTCACTGTACGCCCTGTCAGAGAGGAAGCCCAACGTGTTGTTCCTCAATCATATCGACGTGGTGGAGGCCGACGCTTCGAAGCAGGTGTGGCGCTACCCGCCGTTTTCCGGAACGGTGGCAGAGGGAAAGATCTGGGGCCGCGGCGCTTATGACAACAAGGGGGCGGGTATCATGCAGCTCTTTGCTATCGCTTCTTTTGCGGCAAGGGCCCGGGCGGAAGACTTGCCTTTCAACGTTACCCTGTTGGCCGTATCCTGTGAAGAAACCCAATGCGAAGGCGGCCTTCGGTCGGTGATACGGGATTATTTGGAAATGCTCAACCCTGTCGTGGTATTTGGAGAGGGACCTCCCAGCCTCGGGGGCGCAGTGCCTTCTCACCCGGAGAAATTGATCTACCCCATCGCTGTCGGGCACAAGCGGGCCCTTTGGTTGCAGCTTCATTCTGAAGTGGATTGCCTGGGCCATGGCTCGGTAACCCCGCATGTTTATTGCAATAAAGAAATGGTGCATGCCCTGGACCGGTTGATGGGGTGGAAGCCGCGTCTCCATTTCAACCGGCAGAATGTGCGAATGCTCAGAGAGCTTGGTAGCCTGGAGGGTGGGGTAACAGGTTTTTTCCTACGGCATCCCCGCCTGTTGAAACCAGTGGTCGCTCCGGCTCTTCGGAAGGAACCGGCATTGGCGGCCCTTTTTTCCAATAATCTCACCGTCACTACCATCCATGGGGGCAATGAGGCGGTTAATGTCATTCCCCGGCAATGCACGGCGCTCATCGATTGCCGCCTGTTGCCACACACCGATCAGGACAAGTATTTGAAGCGGCTGCGCAAGAAAATGGGGAAAGCAGACATTGCCATCGATATCATGATGGACATGCCACAGGTGGCACTTTCTTCGGAAGACAGCCCTTTTTACGAGGCGCTCTATCAGTCTATTTCAGCATTCTACCCCGATGCCGCGGTATTTCCTGTTATCATTCCCAACATCACCGACGACGGTTGGTTCCGGGCGGCGGGGATACCCTGTTATTCGTCCATTCCCGTGCACATGACGCGGGAAAGCATGGAGTGCATACACGCGGCCGATGAGCACATTCCTGTACAGTCTTTATACGATGGCATTGCGGTATACACCGATCTAATCGGCAGGATTTTCTGCTTCACCGGGCTGGCGGAAGAATGACCGTGCCACGTTGAGCGGCCTTAGCGAGCTTTGCTTTTTCATCTGGTGCGGCGCCATCCGGCGGTCGATGTCGACGAGCATCCTGACGGCGTCGAGGATGTAGGGGCCTTTGTTGAGCATGGCGCACTCGGCCCGCACGGAGAGCACGGCGTCGGATATCTCGGCCCGGGTGGCGAGGCCGGATTTGACCATATTCTCCAGAATCTGCGTGGCCCAAATGGTGGGCACGTGGGCGGCTTCGCAGAGCCAGAGTATTTGTTCCTGCACTTCAGCGATGCGCAGGAACCCCAGCTCTACGGCCAGGTCGCCGCGGGCGATCATGGCGCCTACGCGCGGGCTTTTCATGGCGGTGAGCAGCAGGTGGGGCAGGTTTTCGAAGGTCTCCTGGGTTTCAATTTTGAGAATGATGCCGATGTCTTCCCGGCCCAGGCGCTTCAGTTCGCCCTGCAACTGCTCCACGTCGGAGGGCGTGCGCACGAAGGAATAGCCCACCATGTCGGCATGCCGCACGATAAAGGCCAGGTTGCGGATGTCGTCTTCAGTCAGGGAAGGCAGGCCCAGGTGGGTTTCGGGCAGGTTGATGCCCTTTTCGGCATAAAGGCGGCTGCCCTGATCGTCGGCTGCGGTAATCTCAATTACGACGAGCTTCGAACTCACGTCTTTGACGATTCCGCCCATTTTGCCGTCGTCGAACCAGATGGTGTGCCCCGGGCGGATGTCTTCAAAAATTTCCGGCAGAGAAACGGGGATGCGGCCGGGTTGCAGTTGCCTGCCTGCTTCGTCTATTTCCGAGGGGGCGCCCGGCTCCTGGTCGCCGGTGAGGAGCAGGATGTCGCCTTTCCTCAGCAGGATAAACCCGCGTTTTTCATTGCCTTTTTTGGTGATGCGGTTGGGGATGGATCCGGTGCGCAGCTTTGGGCCTTCGAGGTCCATGTACAGCAGGCAGTTTTTTCCGGTTTCCTGTTTTGCCTGCTCCAGGTGGGCGATCATGCGCTCCCAGGCCTCGCTTCCGTCGTGGGCGCAGTTGATGCGGGCGACGCTCATGCCTGTTTCGACGAGGTCTCTCACAAGGCCATAGTCTTCAGCCGCCTCGGAGGGCAGGGTTACCATGATGCGTGTCTGGTCGGGGAAACGCTCCTGGCCGAATAGCAGCACCGTATGCCGGTCCAGTTGTCTTTTGCTTTTGGGAAGGTCGAGAGAGAATTTCAGGTCGTCGTTATTCCCGGGCTTTTCTTCCCCTGCCAGCATGCGGAGCAAGTAAAGGATGTTCTGCAGGTTGATCATGGAATATCGCTCCGAATGGCCGATCGACGATAGCCCCAATGAGGAGAGCTTCCATTGAATATCTCGCAGGTCGAAGGTGCGCAGGGCCAGGTAGTGCAGCAAATTGCGGGCGCTTTCCCGGTAGTGGGCTTGCACCTGCCGCAGGAGGGGCGCATGATCAGCTTCAGCGTCGAGCATGGCTCGCCGGATGGTTTCGAGTTGCGGGATCAGTGGTTTGACGTCTATTGTCTCCTGCATGGCGGGTATGTGGGTTACCTTAAAAAACACCCAATAGGGTAAAGGTTATACTTTGCGGTGTAATTTTTCAGAAATTTGGACAGAAATTGCCCGCTTTACGATGGATGAAGCCTTTCTCGAAACCTTGTGGCTGACTTTCCGCCTGGCCTCCACCACAACGCTGATCCTGCTGCTGATTGGCATCCCGCTGAGCTACCTGCTGGCCCATACCCGCGCCTGGTACAAACCCCTGGCTGAAGCCCTGGTGAGCATGCCCCTGGTGCTGCCTCCCTCGGTGCTGGGCTTTTACCTGCTGATGGCCTTTAGTCCGGAAAGCCCCATGGGGCAGTGGCTGCTCGATCACTTCGACCTGCGCCTGGTATTCACCTTCCAGGGACTGGTGCTGGGATCCATCATCTACAGCCTGCCTTTCATGATACAGCCGGTGCAGGCGGGTTTTGAAAATCTCCCTCCACACCTGGCGGAGGCTTCGTATACCCTGGGCAAATCGCGGCTCACCACCCTGCTCCGCGTGCTCCTGCCCAACATGAAGCCCGCCTTGCTGACCGGCATCGTGCTCTCTTTTGCCCACACGGTGGGCGAATTTGGCGTCATCCTGATGATCGGCGGAAACATACCGGGCGAGACGAGGGTGGCTTCCATCGCCGTCTACGACGAAGTCGAGGGGCTCAACTACGCGGCCGCCCACCAATACGCCGCCGTGCTGGCGGTGTTCACTTTTATCATCCTGCTGACGGTTTATACCCTCAACCGGAGTTTCACCAAAAAACAATGGGGCGGATGATCCGGATCAACGTGCATCATCCGCTTTGGTCGGCCGCAGGCCGCATGGCGCTCGAACTGGACCTTGAGCTCCGGGAAAACGAACTGATCGCCGTATACGGTCCTTCCGGCAGCGGCAAGACTACCCTGCTGCGCATATTGGCCGGACTGGTCAAGCCGCAGGAAGGACTCGTCAGCTTTGGCGGGGACGTCTGGCTGGATACCCGGAAAAAGATCATGGTACGGCCCCAGGAGCGGCAGGCCGGGCTGGTGTTCCAGGATTACGCGCTTTTTCCCAACATGACCGTGAGGAAAAACCTCGAATACGCCCTGGAAAAAGGGCAATCGAGGGACTTCGTCGATGAGCTGATGCGGGTCATGGAGCTCGAAGAGCTCGGCGGGCGCTACCCCGGCAGGCTTTCCGGCGGGCAGCAGCAGCGGGTGGCGCTGGCCCGGGCATTGGTCAGGCGGCCGAAACTGCTGCTGCTCGACGAGCCCCTCTCCGCCCTCGACACCGAGATGCGGCAACGCCTGCAGGAATTCATTCTCCAGGTGCATCGCACCTATTCCCTGACGACCTTGCTGGTGAGTCACGACGCGCCGGAGGTGATCCGGCTGGCCGATCGCGTGGTCATCCTCAGGGAGGGAAAAGTGGAACAAATAGGGCAGCCGGATATACTGCTCAAGTGAAAAAACAGGTGGTTTGTCGGAAAATATTGCCGTTTCCGCCGGATGTTCCGTAATTTTCATCCGCAAACCAAAACACCAACGACATGTTGCTTATCATTGGATTAGTTGTTCTTCTCGTATTTTTCTACGGTATCATGCTCTACAACCGCGGCGTCAAGCTGCGCAACCAGGTGGATGAATCCTGGAGCGGTATCTCCGTCCAGCTCAAACGCCGCTACGACCTGATCCCCAACTTGGTCAGCACCGTAAAAGGCTACGCCAAGCACGAATCGGAAACCCTGGAAAAGGTCATCCAACTGCGCAACCAGGCCCAGCAGGTATCTTCGGGCGGCAGCCACGGCGACCAGATCCAGGCCGAACAGGCGCTGGCAGCCGGTCTTCGCACCGTATTCGCCCTCGCCGAAAACTACCCCGACCTCAAAGCCAACACCAACTTCATGGACCTGCAGCGCTCGCTGATGGATATCGAAGACAACCTGCAAAATGCCCGCCGTTACTACAACGCGGTGGTGCGCGACAACAACACCTTCGCCGAAACCTTCCCCTCCGTCATCATCGCCCGCATGTTCGGGTTTGAAAAAGAGGCTTTCTTCGAAATCGAAGACCGCGAACGGGAAAACGTAAAAGTGGAGTTCTAATCCTTTGCCAATGACCAGGTTATTTTTCCTTCTGGCCGGCCTGCTGCTGCTTGCCCTGCCTGCCCGTGCCGAGTATTTCACCATCGAAAACTACCGCGTCGACATCCGCGTCGATGAGTCAGGCGAGTTTTTGGTGGAGGAGACCATCGATGTCAACTTCTTCGCCGAACGGCATGGCCTTTTCCGCATCATGCCATACCGCTACAAGATAGACGGCAAGACCCACAAAATCAAATACCGCAATGTGGAGGTGGAGGGCTGGCCGGTAGAGAAATCCTGGGATTTTGAATCCCTCACCCTCAAGATCGGCGATGCCGATAAATACGTCTACGGCCCGCAGCGCTACGTGATCCGCTACAAGGTGAAAGAGGCCTGGCTGTTCATGGAAGAACACACGGAGTTTTACTGGAACGTCGTGGGGCCGCAATGGGAGGTGCCCATCAAAAAAGTGGAGTACCGCATCGAGTTCGCCAACTCGCCCAACCTGACAGAGGGCGACTATTACGTCTACACCGGCGGCTTCGGGCAGCAGGGTACCGACGCCACCATCCACTACCGCGGCGGCGCCATCGGCGGGCAAAGCCAGCGGGAGCTGGGGCCGGGCGAAGGCCTGACGGTGGTCGTCAAGCTGCCCTACGACTATGTGTACCGGCCCACAGAGACGGAACTTTTCCTGAAACAATACGGCCTCCTGGGCCTTCCTCTTGCCCTCATCGCCGTGCTCATCGGCATTTGGTACAAGCACGGCAAAGACGAGGAAGGCACGCTGGTGGTGCAGTACTACCCGCCGGCTGATTTTCCGCCGGCAGAGGCGGGCGGCTTCATCGACGACAAGATCGACAACCGCGACCTCATCTGCCTGATTCCATACTGGGGCTCGCAGGGCTACCTGGAGATGACGGAGAAGCAGGAGAAGATGCTGGTCTTTACGAAAAAAGACTACGAGTTCAAAAAGCTCAACAACCTGCCCGGCACGCGGCCACAATACGAGCGGACGATGTTCAGCGGTCTGTTCAGCCGAGGCGAGGTGGTGGAGCTCAGCGATCTGAAGGACACGTTCTACACCACGATGTCCAACGCCCGCAGCGACCTCAAACACGCCATCCACAACCGGATGCTGTATACGCCCGTTTCCCGGAGCCTTTATCAGTTGTGGATACCCCTTGGGGCCATTCTGGCTTTTCCATTGGGCGCTCTGTTCATAATCCTGGGGCAGTTTCCTGCCGCCATCGGCATGATCGTGCTGGGTGTCGCAGGCTTCATCATGCGCCGGCCCATGCTGCGCCGCACGACGGAAGGCTCCGCGATCTACCAGCACCTGAGGGGCTTCCGCGAATTCGTCAAGATGGCCGATCAGCCCAGGCTGGAGCGCCTGTTGCAGGACGACCCTGCTTATTTCGACAAGACCCTGCCATACGCCATCGCCTTCAACATGGCCAAGGAGTGGAGCAAGAAGTTTGACGGCTTGTTCACCGAACCGCCTTCCTGGTACCACGGGTACTACGTAGGAGGTCACTATGGCAGCAATTTCGGCGGTTTTGCCGACGACTTCACCAGCAGCATGAACGAAGTGCAAAGCGTCTTCACCAGCCAGCCCAGCAGTTCAGGCGGCGGCGGAGGAGGAGGAGGATTCTCCGGCGGCGGTTTTGGCGGCGGCGGCGGGGGGAGTTGGTAAAAAAAGATCTATTGAAAGCAAAACTGCTGATTTGTCTGTTTATCCTGATCGGAACGATCCTGAGCGGGCAGGAAGCCCAGATCGGGAATGTACGGCGGTATGGGGGCGAAGAAGGCCTTTCGCAGAGCTTTATCAATTGTTTGCACAGGGATAAGACGGGGTTTGTTTGGGTTGGCACGCAGGATGGTTTAAACCGATTTGACGGACATTCCTTTCAGCCTTTTTTCCACGACCCGGGCGATACGCTAAGCTTGTCGAATAATTACATCTGGTGTCTGTTGGAAGACAGCAGGCAATCCCTGTGGGTCGGCACCTTTGGCGGAGGTCTGTGCCGGTTCGATCCCGCGACCGAGACTTTCCGGGCCTATCATCCGGCGCCCCCCGGGAGTTCAACGCTTTCCGAAAACTCAATTCGCTCTTTGTTTGAATATCCTGCCGGAGTACTATGGGTCGGGGCGGATGCAGGTTTATGGCGGTTGGACACCGGGACGGGGGAATTCATGCTAATAGCGGGGTTGAAGAATGTGTGCAGCATAGCCTTCTTCCGGCAGGGCCGCCTCTTGATCGGAGCGAAAGAAGGTTTGTTTTTTCTGGATACCCGTACGCGCCGGTTAACACCCGTCTTTGCTGAAGGCGTTCAGTTGCCGCCGGTCAACAGCATTTTGCCGGATGCGATGGGCGCCTGTTGGGCAGGAACCCTTGACGGGCTTTTTCGTTTTGGTTTTTCTACAAGAGGAGATTCCCTCATTTATACCGGCCATTTATCCGCCGCAACAGGCCAGCTTCCCTCCAATCTCGTAAACGTCTTGTATTGCACCGGGGGCGATTCCCCACAAGGGGCAGGGGAAACAGTATGGGCCGGTACTTTTGACGGGCTGGTGAGGATCAATGCTGCGCTGGAAACGGAAAGGATACTTCCGGAAGGCAAAGAGCTGCCCAGCCAGAACATCCATTGCCTGCTGGAGCTTCAGCCTGGTTTGATCTGGGCAGGTACCAGGGAGGGCATTGGCGGGTTTAGCTGGTTGCCGCCTTTGTTTAGCGTGCTGGAACAATCGGAAGGGCTTTGCGATAATTCCGTATTGGGAATCCGTGAAGACGGAAAAGGCAATTTATGGATTGCCACCAGAAAAGGGTTGACAAGGGTAGGCGCTGATAGCACGGAATGCCTGTCGCCCGAAACATCGCCATCCATGCCTTACGAGTACGTCATCAACCTGTTTTCCGTGAACCCCGATAGCTCGCTGGTCGTATTCCGCAGGAAAGGAATGGCCTGGTTGTATAAGGACAAGGCCACAGACAGCTGGCTTTTTTCGCGCATTCAGGATTTTGAGGGTTTGTTGGGAGATGCAGGGATACTAACGGTCATTCCGGAAGGGGATGAAGGTGTATTTTGGCTTGGGACTCCGGGCCTGGGATTGATCAGATGGGATTCGCGCAAGGGGCGTTTTAAAGCGTATACCACCCAACTGCCGCATCCCTACATTTTTTGTCTTTTGGAAGATTCGAAAAAGCGACTGTGGATCGGTACCGCAAACGGTGGCTTATGCCTGATGGACAGGGAGACGGAGGCGTTCACCTGCTATACTTCAGCGCAGGAAGGCGCTGCCGGGCTGACAGGGAACATGGTCCTGTCTCTTTTTGAAGACAGCCGTGGCCGCCTTTGGATTTGCACGGCCAACGGCTTGAACCTGTGGAAGGGGGGAGGGCTGTTCAGGCAGTTTACCCAAAAAGACGGATTGCCGAACAACGTAGTCTACGGGATGCTTGAAGACAGGCAGGGCTACTTATGGATCAGCACGAACAGGGGGCTTTCAAAAATCGATTTCGACGGAAAGGACTTCAAGGTGGTACAATACCACGTGTCGAACGGGCTTCCGGGAGAGGAGTTTAACCAGTATGCCAGTTACCAGGCTAAAGACGGGCGCATGTATTTCGGAGGAATAGGAGGGCTGGTCTTCTTCCATCCGGAGTCGATCAAGCCCTATCCGGTGGCGCCGAAGGTAGCCCTCACCGCGTTGCGCCTGTTTAACCGGCCATTGAAGGTGGGCAGAGATTCGGAAGGGTATGCCTTGCCGGCAGCCCTGCCTTTTTTGGAGCAAATTGTCCTCCCGCACGATCAAAATTTTTTGGAGTTTCAGATATCGGCATTGGGCTTTTTTCAGCCAGAGAAGAATCAATATGCCTATAAAATGGAGGGAGTGGATGAGGATTGGGTTTATTGCGGCGCCAGGCGGTTTGCCAGCTACCCCAATCTTCCGCCGGGCCGTTACCGGTTTTTGGCAAAAGCGGCTAATCACGACGGCGTGTGGTGCGAAGCGCCTGCCATGATCGACATCTGGATCAAACAGCCCTGGTGGCGCCGGTGGTGGGCCTGGCTGTTGTATTCCTTGTTAATATCCTCGCTGGTTTGGGCGCTGATCAGGTGGAGGATGGCCATGGTGAGGAAAGTGGAGCGGGTCAAGATTGCCGAACGCGAGGCTATTCGGAAGAGGGTGGCGCAGGATTTCCACGACGAAGCCGGCAACAGGATTACGCGATTGGCCTTGTTGGCGGAGTTGGTAAGGAGGAATGCCGATATGCCTGGCAGGCTTGGCTCGCTAGTGGACCAGATGGAGGAAAACGTGCAGGAACTGCGCAAGGGAATGCGCGATTTTATATGGACGATCGATCCGGAAAAGGACAACCTTTTTGAAACTGTCGTCCGGATCAAGGATTTTGCGCACGGCCTGTTCGTAATTTCGGAGACAGGATTCCATGGCCCTGAGCCGGAAGAAGCCCTGCGGCAGGTCGTCCTCACCGGGCAGCAGCGCAGGCACTGCATGATGTTGTTTAAAGAGGCGATCAGCAACTGTCTTCAATATGCGGGCGCTCAAAATGCCTGGCTTACGGCCGTGGTTGAAGAAGGCCGGGTGGTGGTGGAATTTGGCGATAATGGAAAAGGCTTTGACCCGGGTGAGGCCGAGCAGGGCAACGGATTGAAGAACATGAAATCGAGAGCCGAAAAAACAGGAGCGGAGCTGGTCATATTTTCAAAACCCGGACATGGAACAACTATTCGCCTGGCTTATCCCATTCCGGCAAATCACCCAAAAGGGGGATAGCGCGATATCGCTTTCGGCCTTATCTTTCATTTTCATATAAATCAATTATGGCAATACCGAATCCATCCATCAGGGTAGCCGTCATCGAAGATGATCCCGGGATCAGGCAGTTGATGGAAGTGCTCTTAGACGGGTCTCCGGGGTTTTCCTGCGTCCACTCCTTCGAAGCGCTGGAGGATGCTCTTCCGGAAATGGTAGCTGTTTCTCCCTGCATTATCCTGATGGATATCGGGCTTCCCGGCATGTCGGGGATAGAGGGCGCGCGTTTGCTCCGGGAAAGGATGCCCGATGTTCCGGTTGTCATGTTTACGATTCACGAGGATGAGGAAGCGGTCTTTGATTCGCTGTGTGCCGGGGCTGTGGGCTACCTTGTCAAAGGCATGCCGCCTGTGCAACTGCTTGCCGCTATCCGGGAAGCCTATGAGGGTGGGGCTCCGATGAGTCCTTCCATTGCCCGACGCGTAGTGCGGTCGTTTCATCCTTCCGTTCCCAATCCTCTGTCTGACAGAGAAAGGGAAGTGCTTCAAAAGTTGGTTGACGGAGAGAGCTACAGGACTATCGCGGAATCGCTGTTTATCAGTTCCAATACGGTGAAGGCCCATATAAAGCACATCTATGAAAAGCTCCACGTACACTCGAGGGCCGAAGTGGTGAAAAAAGCGATCAAGAACCGGTTTTTCAGATAAAAAACCTCCATTTGGGTAATTGACCGCCCTTTATCAATGAGATAGTTTTGTTTTAAACTATCATCGCTTATGAAATCCACTTTCCTGCTTGCCTCCTTTGCGATCCTTCCATGCCTGGTCTTTTCCCAAACGATTCCCTTTCGCGAAACCGCCCCTCTTCCGCTCGGAGTGTTATACTTCGACGCGGCACAATTGCCCGGTGGCGATGTCATAGCATATGGAGGGGGCTTGCCGGTTCCAGGCAGCCAAACCTGGAGATACGATTGGGAGACCGAAACGTGGACCCAAATCGCCTCTCTGGCATACCCCATCGGCCAGTCCGTTTCGGTAGCCTTATCGGACGGAAATATTTTGTGCGTCGGGGGCACAATTGATTACTCCGGGAAAGAGCAGCGGAGCCAGCTTTTCAATGCCGCAACCCAGACCTGGGAAGAAAAGGGGCAGTTTGAATTCCTGAACCCCGTATACAGCAGACATTCCGCACTGACGCTACCTGGTGATTACGTGCTGCTGACCACAACAAACGGTGATTTCTCGGTTTACGATCCCGCTACGGGCGCCTGGTCAGATCAGGATGCCCCCGCACCTCTCGACGCAGGGGGCGCGCCAATGGTTTGGCTGGAAGACCAGGAGGAGGTTTTGTTTTGCGACGCCGGCGGGCAGATATTTCAGCCGGGCACCCCCCCTACGGGTGGCAGCCTGTTTTACCTCAATCCGGTCCAGCCCCTTTATCAGGATGGAGTGTTACGTCTATTGAACGGGCATGTACTGACGATGGACCTGGAATTTAGCTTCAACAATTTTGTTACGAATTATGACCCCGTCACCCGGGTGGCGAGCCAGGTGAGTCCGGTACCCTTCAATTCGGGCGTGAACAGCCGGAGCGCGGTCCTGATGGCTGACGGCAAAGTGCTGACCTTTGGGTTTGGCGATATCTCGCAGCCCAATAACACCAAATTGATACAGGTATACAATCCTGCTACCGATGAATGGGAGGTTGGAACTTATACCGGCATGGGTTCGTTTGGCCCACCACGGATGTTTCTTTTGCCCGACAGCAGCATTCTCGCTATCAGCACGGTTTCTGAAAATATCGGAGGAACCTTCAAAAACCGTTGCTGGATCATCAACCGGGATGAGGCTTCGGCGGTCGAAGAAAAGAGCGTCGTTCCGGCGACCCGGGTTTTCCCAAATCCCTCCACTGGAATAGTCTTTTTGGAAGAGGTGGAAGACGACGCCCTACTCATGCTTTTCTCCTCCCAAGGCAACTTTGTGGGTGAATGGCGCCTCGAGAACGGCGGCGCCCTGGATTTGTCGGACGTTCCGGCCGGGCTTTACTTCTTCTTTCTGGATTCCGGGGAGGGAGCGCTGCGATCGTCCGGCAAAATACTCATTCAGAGATAGGGGGCCGGTTTAAGTGAAATCCTGCCATGAGTAAAGCGGCCAGCAGGGCCGTCGCGGCCCCAAAGAAGAAAGGCGCGCCCGAACTGACATGGTCGTAGAGCAGTCCGGCGATGAGGCTGGCGGGGAGGAGGGTGATGCCCAGCAGGGCGTGGTAGAGGCCGTAGCCGGTACCTTTGAGTTCTTTGGGCAGAAAATCGGAGACCAGGGCCTTCTGGTTGCCGTCGGTCAGGGCGCTGTAGATGCCGTAGAGGGCGAAAGCCAGGAAGATGGCGCCGATGCTGCTGAAAATGCCGAAACAAAAATAGACGATTGCGTAGACGAGGAAGCCCGCGATGAGAAGCCTCTCGCGGCCAATCCTGTCCGACATTTTCCCGAAGGGAATAGCGAAAAAGACCGAAACGCCGTTGAAGACCAGGTAGGCCAAGGGCACGTAGGCCGCCTGTATGCCCGTTTCGCTCGCCTTGACCAGCATCAGGGCGTCGGTCGAATTGCCCAGGGTGAAGACGAAGATGATTCCCAGAAAAAGATAAAACCGGCGCGGCAACTGCCTGAAACGGAAGGAAAACCCGCCGTTCTTTGCCGCGCCCCTCGCTTCTTTGATGAACAGGGCGATGGTAGCGACCCCGATCAGGGCCGGGATGGTCGCGATGAGAAAGACCGCCGGGTAGTTTTCCGGCAATAGCTTCAGGATGCCGAAGGCGATAAAGGGGCCGATAATGGCGCCGCTGTTGTCCATGGCCTTGTGGAAACCGAAGCTTTTCCCGGTTTCGTTTTTTCCAATAGAGCCCGCGATGAGGCTGTCGCGGGGCGCGGTGCGGAAGCCTTTTCCCGCCCTTTCGACGAAACGCAATGCCAGCACCTGCCAGGGCCGCGCTACCAGGCTGTAGAGCGGAATGATCAGCGCCGTCACGCCATAGCCCAGCAGCATGAAGGGTTTGTTGCGCCCGAGTTTGTCGCTCCAGAAGCCAGAAAAAGCCTTCAACAACGCCGCAGTGCTTTCCGCGATCCCCTCGATCAGCGACAGCGTCGTCTTGGATGCCCCCATCGACAGCAGGAAGAGGGGCATGACGCTGTACACCATTTTGGTGGAAGTGTCGGTAAAAAAACTGGTCAGGCCGGCGAAGAAGACGTTGCGATCGAGGCCTAGGATTTTGCTCATGTGGCTAAAATACAGGGAATTGCGACAAATTTACCATCCTTTGCGACAAAATTGATATCCCCTGCGTCCTCTCAAAAAGCATCTTTGTCCCATCGATGCGATATCGCTATTGCAACCTGTTTTTCACCAAAAAATCTGACATTATGAAAAAGGTTTTCAAATGGATTGGCATTGTCCTCGGCGTAATCGTTCTGATCCTGCTGATCGTAGCCGCATGGATACAGTTCACGCCTATGCCCAGCTTTGAGGTCGCGCCCGTTGCCGTACAGTTGCCAGTCGACTCGCTAAGCCTGGCAAGGGGCAAAAAGCTCGTTGAGGCCAGTTGCGTCCATTGCCATATGGGCGAGGACGGCAAGATGAGCGGACGTCTTTTCACCCCTGCCACCGACCCTTTTGGGGAAATGTGGACTTCCAACATTACCCAGCACCCTACCAAAGGAATGATGGGGCTGTACACCGACAGCGAGCTGGCCTACCTCATTCGCACCGGCGTCAACCGGGAAGGGCGATGGGTTGGCGGGATGATGACCCGCTCCAACTTGTCTGACGACGACCTGGCCTGCCTGATCGCTTACCTGCGGTCTGATGCGGGCATCATGCAGGCTTCAGAGGCGGAGCATCCGCTGCCGGCCTATCTGGATATGTTCATCGTCAAGGCATTGGCCAAATTCGGCGTGTTCAAGCCGACGCCCTTCGACGGAAAACCCCGTGTTGCCCCGCCATCCTCCGACCAGTTGGCATACGGCCGCTACCTGGCGCACGAAGTCTATGAATGCTACACTTGTCATTCAGCTACTTTCGAGACCAATGACCCGGTAAGCCCTGAAAAATCGGTCAATTATTTCGGTGGTGGCAACAAGGTGCCCGATGATGAATTCAACGAAGTAGTCTCCCCCAACCTTACACCCAGTAAAGCATATGGCCTTGGTAACTGGACAGCGGAGCAATTCCACACCGCCGTGCGGATGGGCGTGCGCCCTGACGGAACGCAGCTGAAAAGGCAAATGCCCCGCTATGCAGCCCTGGAAGACGCCGAGATCGCAGCGATCTGGGCTTACCTGCAGACCGTGCCCGCCATTGAGTCCGACCCGTCGGCTATCGCAAAGAAATAACTATGTTAATCCCCAATTTATTCATTTTAAACTCACCAAGTATTATGAAAACGTTTTTCTGTTCCCTGATCCTTTTTCTTTCTTTTTCCTTCGCCCTGAACGCACAAACGGCAGCCGATGAGAAGGCTGTAGGTGATTTGTTCAAAGAACTCATCAAATTGAATGAAGGAGGCAAAGTGGACGCGATGGCCGCTCATTTTGCCGACAAAGCCACGGCCATTTTTTACAACGGCACAACGATCCAGGGCAAGCAGGCGATCCATGAGGCCATGAAACAATATTTGGCCTATCAAAACCCGGACGATGTCGTAGTACTGGATGAATACTCCGTCCGTTTCCTCGACGCCAATAACGCTCTCGTATTAGCCACCCTGCACGGCACGATGCACATGGAGGGGCAGAAAATGGATTGGAAAGGCATCAGCACGGCCTTGTTTACCAAAAAAAGCGGCAATTGGCTGGTAGAACTCATGCAGGATACCCCCATTATGGAGATGCCGGGCCAGTAAACCTTTTTCAGTATTAGTTTGAACGGGCGGCAGAGAGAACGAGTTTCTCCTGCCGTTTTTTATTATTTTAGATGCCGGAATAATGGTGTTCCCCTCAAAACCACCAACCGGCCATGTCACCTGGAAAGCTTCTGTTACTTGCGGTATTCGCACCTTTGTCTCTTTTTTCTCAGAAAGCGTACGTCGATAGCCTGCGCAATGCCTTTCACCAGGAAAAAGACCCTGCTAAGCAGATCGATATCTTTTTCGATATCGCTTTCGATGTGGCGCAGAACAATCCGGACCTCCAATTTGCCTATGCCGATAGTATCGAAACCCTGTCGAAAAAGGCCGGTTACAGAAAGGGAATGGCAATGGTGGAGTATTTGCGGGGGCACGGGAGTCTGGATCAGGGCAAGCCGGAAGAAGCCATGGCACACTTCCGCACCGAGCTTCAGATCTATCAGAAGATCGAAGACGAGGCGGAGTACTCGACCGCATACGGCAATATAGGGCAGGCATGGGAAGATCTGGGAGTGCTGGATTCGGCAGTGTTCTATTACCATACTGCGATGGAGATCGACGAGAAACGGGGGGATTTGGTCAGCGCTTCTATCTACCTCAACAACATCGGCAATATTTACAGCGACCAGGGGGCGCTTGATAAAGCCATCGAACATTTCGAAAAGGCACTGTCCATGCGGCAGAAAGCAGGCGCTGAAAAACGCATCGGCCAATGCTACATCAACCTGTCCATCGCCTATGGACGAAAAAAGGATTTCAGCAAGGCTACCGAATATGCGCGGACCGGCCTGGAATACGCCCTTAAATTCGACAACATCGCCCAGGCCGGTATCATCTCCAACAGCCTGGGCTCTGATCTGGTAGAGGCAGGCCGCCCGGCAGAAGCAATCCCATGGCTGGAGCAGGCGCAAAAGTACTTTGGTACTCTCGGGAATAAATATTACCAGGCTTTCCCCGTCTACAACCTTTCAAAAGCTTATACCAGAATGGGGCAGCCGGGCAAAGGGCTTCAATACGCCCAAAGAGGCTATGCCATGGCACAGGAGATGAATTATTCCGACCTCTACGAGCTATTCTACCGGGCTCTCGCAGAGGCCTACGAGGGGCTCAACGACTACCGCCAAGCCTATCAATGGTACCGCAAGTATGTCACCCTTGCCGATAGTATCCTCAAAGAAGACAATACCCAGCAGATCGCCGAAATCGAGGCCCGCTTCGAGACCCAGAAGAAAGAAGCGCAGCTTGCCAGGCAGGAACTCGATTTGGAGCGGCAGACCAACCAGAAAAGAGGCATTCTCTTGGGCGCAATCGCACTAATTTTAATACTGGCGGGCGCATTTCAATATTTCCGTATCCGGCAACGCACCAAACAACGCGAGGCCGAACTCACCGCACAACTCGAACACGCCGAAGCGGAAAAACTGCGGGAACTCAACCAGCTCAAGTCGTCATTTTTCGCCAACATCAGCCACGAGTTCCGCACGCCGCTCACGCTGATCAACAGCCCCCTGGAGCAGATGATTGCAGGAGATTTGAAAGGCGATGTGCAAAAATACTACCGCATTATGCTCCGCAACGGCCGCCGCCTGCTCGAACTGGTCAACCAGTTGCTCGACCTGTCGAAACTGGAAAGCGGAAAACTCCAGCTGCAGGTAGCGGAGGGCGATCTCCGGCAACTGGTGAGCGCAGTGGCGGGTTCCTTTGAAAGCCTCGCAGTGCGGCAACAAATAGATCTTAAGCTATTGATGCCTGATACTCCGCTCAGGGGCTTTTTCGACTCCGATAAAATCGAGAAAATCCTGGCCAACCTGCTCTCCAATGCCTTCAAATTTACGGGAGAAGGCGGCAGGATATTGGTAAGCCTGAAGGCTGCCGGCCAGCAGGCCGAAATACGGGTCACCGATACCGGTCCGGGCATTCCGGCTGATCACCTCCCGCATCTCTTCGAGCGCTTTTACTACACCGCACAGTCTGAAGTGCAGGCTGGAAGCGGCCTGGGCCTGGCGCTGACCAAAGAACTGGTGGAACTGCACAAAGGAACGATTGAAGTGGATAGCCGGGAAGGAAGGGGGACAACTTTTACTATTATCATCCCCCTTAGTGAAAGCGCTTTCAGCTCATCAGAAATCACAGCGTATCAGCAAACTTCAGGTTTTTCAGAAGCTTCTTCCGCCATCCCTCCCTACCGGGAAGCGCCCAGGCCTGTGGCAGAAGTTTTTTCCGCGGCCGGGAAGCAGGTCATCCTGTTGGTGGAAGACAACTCCGATGTGCGCACCTTCATCCGTGAGCAACTGGAGGGGCCCTACCAGGTACTGGAAGCCGGAAACGGCAGGGAAGGTCTTGAAATGTCGCTGGAATATACCCCCGACCTCGTCATTACCGATGTCATGATGCCGGAGATGGACGGCATGGAATTTTGCAGGCGAATCAAGTCAGAAGAGAAAACCAGCCACATCCCGGTCGTTTTGCTTACCGCCAAGGCAGAACAGACAGATAAAATCGAAGGTCTGGAATTGGGCGCCGACGACTACCTGGCCAAACCTTTCGACGCCAGGGAGTTGCAGGTCAGGGTTGCTAACTTGCTCACCCAGCGGAAAAAATTGCAGGAACATTTCAGGAAGAACCTCACTTTCGCTACCCCAGCCGTTGATGCCGATAGTATGGACGCCGTGTTCCTGGGCCGCGTGCGCGACGCCGTCGAAGCCAATCTCGACGACGAAGGCTTCGGCGTCGTCGAACTGGGCCAGGCCGTGGGCATGAGCCGAAGCCAGTTGCACCGAAAACTCTCGGCGCTCACCGGCTTTTTACCCAATGAGATCATCCGCAACATGCGGCTCGAAAAGGCCAGAAAGTTGCTGGAGAAAAAGGCAGGCACTGCGGCCGAAATAGCCTACGCCTGCGGATTCAGCAGCCCGGCCTATTTCACCAAGTGCTTTAAGGAGTATTTTGGCATACTGCCAAGCGATGCTTGAAATTAAGGGCTTTGGAGGAGTGAAAAAGTGAAAGGGTGAAAAAGTGAAAAAGAAAATTTTCTCTTTCACTCTTTCACTTAAATCTGCATCGGGACCTCCATCAACAGCACCTTGGCATCCGAGCTGGCACTGATGGAGATAGCGTCCGTGTCCCAGACGCCGAAGCCGTCGCGGGCATTGAGCGCCTGGCCTTCGATGGTGACGTCGCCTTCGATGATAAAGGCGTAGACCCCATTGCCGGCTTTGCGGATTTGGTAGGTCTCCTGGTAACCCTTCTCCAACTCGCCCAGGTGGAACCAGGCGTCCTGGTGGATCCAGACCCCTTCGTCGCCGGCGTTGGGGGAGAGTATCTGGTGGAGTTTGTTCTTGGTCTCTCCGTTCTTGAGCGTGATCTGGTCGTAGCGGGGCTGCACGTTCTTCTTATTGGGGAAGACCCAGATCTGCAGGAATTTCACCTCTTTATCGGTGTTCTTGTTGTATTCGCTGTGGGAGATGCCCGTACCCGCGCTCATCACCTGCACGTCGCCCTTGCGGATGACGGCCACGTTGCCCATGCTGTCCTTGTGCTCCAGGTCGCCTTCGAGCGGGATGGAGATGATCTCCATGTTGTCGTGGGGATGGGCGCCGAAGCCGCGGCCCGGCGCCACGCGGTCGTCGTTGAGCACGCGTAGTACGCCGAAGTGGACGCGCTCGGGATTGTAGTAGCTGGCGAAGCTGAAAGTGTGGTGCGAATCGAGCCAGCCGTGATTGGCATGGCCGCGGGTGTTGGCTTTATGCAAAACGGTTTTCATGGGTCGCATTTTCAGGAGAAAACACGACAGGCGGGCTATTGGTTTTCAATCGAAGTCTGCACAAATTTTTTTGGGGCCTGAAACGGCGGGAGGAGATGCACCGCCGGCATGTGAATGGCGGTTTTTTGAAAGAAAGCGGATTTGAGCCCCTAGCCTTAACAATTCCTGCGCCGAACAAATTGAATCAGCCGGACATAAACCCTATAACGCTCTACCTCAAAACGCTGTTAAGGCTATAACCGATTTATTAACCCGCCAGGACGCCCCCGCCTGGCCTGAATCCCAATTACCGTTATGCATGCAACCCTCACCCGGTCTGTACTGAGCGGGCTATTGCCCTACTCCGGACCATGGGCATTCGAACAGGCTGCCCACCTGCTGCGCCGCACGACCTTCGGCCCCACCTACGACCAGTTGCAATGGGCAACCGATCAGGGCCTGGAGGCCACCCTGGCCAAACTCTTCGAAGAAACGCCGCTTCCTGACCCGCCGCTCAACGTCTACATGGACAACGACCCCGACGTGCCACTCGGCGAACCCTGGGTTGAAGCCCCCTACACCAATGTGCACCTCAACGAACAGATGGGCTACAGGGGCCGGAGCCTCTACGCCTGGAACCTCGGCCTGATGTGGAACGAAGATATTTCCCTTCGGGAAAAGATGACCCTCTTCTGGCATAACCACTTTCCCCTGAATGCCATCAACGACCCCAAATTCCTCTATCGCAACAACAACCTGTTGCGCAGCTACGCCTGGGGCAATTTCCGCGCGCTGACCAAGGAGGTGACCATCGACCCGGCCATGCTTATCTACCTCAATGGCAACCAGAACAAGGTGGGCTCGCCCAACGAAAACTACGCCCGCGAGCTGCTCGAACTCTTCACCATCGGCAAGGGTCCCCAAGTCGGCCCCGGCGATTACACCAACTACACCGAACAGGACGTGCTGGAAATGGCACGGGTGTTATCAGGTTGGAAAGAGTTCGGCTTCACCCTGGAGAGCAACGACGGGCAGATCGGCTCGGAGTTTTTCCCCAACCGGCACGACGACGGCGTCAAGACCCTGTCGTACCGTTTCAACAACGCGGTGATCAGCAACATGGGCGACCAGGAATACGCCTACCTCATCGACCTGATCTTCGAACAGGACGAGGTGGCGCGATTCATCTGCCGCAAGCTGTATCGCTGGTTCGTCTTCTACCAGATCGACGAAACCGTCGAACAGGAGGTCATCGAGCCGATGGCGCAGATACTCATCGACAACGACTACGAAATACGCCCCGCCCTGGAGGCCCTGCTGGGGAGCCAGCATTTCTTCGAAAGCCAGCAGAAGGGGCTCATTATCAAGAATCCCCTCGATTTCATTTTATCGATCGTCAAGTCCATGGATGTGGCGATCTCCACGCCGCCGGATCAAATGTACGACTCCTGGTACCGCGTGTTCGGATTCGCCAGCCAGGCCCAGTTGAAACTCTACGAAGTGCCCGAAGTGGCGGGCTGGCCGCCGTTTTACCGCTCGCCGCTCTACAACCGCGCCTGGCTCAACGCTTCCACGCTGCCTCTGCGCATGACCCATGCCGAGACCTTCATGACCAACGGCTACTTCCCCTTTGAAGCCAACGGCGACCTGATGCGGGTCGACGTGCTCAAGCTGCTGACCACCCTGCAAAACCCCCTCGACCCCAACGCGGTGATCGACGAGCTGGTCATGATCCTCTTCCCGCAGCCCGTCTCGCCCGAGCGGAAGGCCATGCTCAAGGAAATACTCCTGCCCGGCCTGCCCGATTTCGAATGGACGGTCGAATACGGCGACTACCTTGCCGACCCCTCCAACGAAGACCTGGCCGACGCCGTGGACAACAAGGTCAGGAACCTGATCAAGTCCATGCTTTCCATGCCCGATTTCTATTTGCATTGACACCCATTCCATCATTCTTCAAACCACACCACAATGAGACGCAGAGATTTTCTCAAAAACCTGGGCATGGTGGCCGGCGGCCCCATCCTCCTGAACGGCCTCGGCCTGTCGGTGCTCGGCCGCTCCTCCCTTTTCGGCTTTTTAGGCGAAGAATCGGACAGGGTGCTCGTGCTCGTACAGCTTAACGGCGGCAACGACGGACTCAATACCATCATTCCCCTCAATCAGTACGACCCGCTGGCCAACGCCCGTCCGAGCATCATCATACCGCCCAACCAGATCATCCCGGTCACCGATACCGTCGGGTTCCACCCCAGCCTCACCGGGCTGAAGTCGCTGTACGACGACGGCCGCCTCGGCATCGTGCACAGTGTGGGCTATCCCGACCAGAACCGCTCCCACTTCCGCTCGATCGAAATATGGTCCTCGGGTTCTCCCGCCGATGAGATTTGGAACACCGGCTGGGCGGGGCGCTTCCTCGACCAGCAATACCCCGGCTATCCCCTCGATTACCCCACGCCTATGGACCCCGATCCATTTGCCATCTCGATGGGTTTTCAGGTGTCGGAGACCTGCCAGGGCAGCGCGGCCAACTTCGCCATCGCCATCAACAACCCGTTTTCGCCTGCCAACTTGTGGGAGTGGGGGGGCAATGAATACGCAGGCACCCTCTACGGCTACGAATACGAGTACGTGCAGGGCGCCATCGCCATGACCAACAAGTACACCGAGCGCATCGCCGCAGCGGCCAACAGCGGCGCCAACGCTGCGACCTATCCCGACACAGGCCTGGCCGAACAGCTCAAAAACGTGGCCCTGCTGATCTCCGGCGGCCTGAAGACCCGGGTCTACACCGTCAGCCTGGGCGGCTTCGACACCCATGCGGGGCAGGCTTTCTTCGAAAATCCGGGTGTGGGTACGCACGCCGACCTGCTCAAAACGCTTTCCGACGCCATCAAGGCCTTCGAAGACGACCTCAAGGCCCAGGGACTCGACCACCGCGTGCTGGGCATGACCTTCTCCGAGTTCGGGCGGCAGATCAAGGAAAACGGCAGCCTGGGCACCGACCACGGCACGGCGGCGCCGATGATCCTGTTCGGGGCTTGCACCGAAGGCAAGATACTCGGCGACAACCCCGTGATCCCGGCCAACGTGGGCGCGCAGGAAGGCGTGTCCATGCAGTTCGACTTCCGCGACGTATACGGCACGGTGCTGACCGACTGGCTGGGGGTAGACGAAGAGAGCGTGCAGACCATGCTCTATCCTGAATTCCAGCACCTCCCGATGCTGGGCTGCGGCAACCCCATCTCCTCGCTCCAGGACTTGGGCGAGGGAGAGATCGACCTCAGCCATTTCCCCAACCCATTCAGCCACACCGCCACGATCCGCTTCAGCGGAACGGGCGAGTGGCTGCGGCTCAGCATATTCGACGCGCTGGGGCATGAGATCAAAGTGCTGGCGGAAGGGCGATACGGGCGTGGCCCGCAGGAGTTTACCTTCAACGCTTCGTCCTTGCCCGCTGGCAATTATTACTGCCGCTTGCAGCTGGGGCGGAGGCAGAAGACGATGTTGATGGTGAAGGTGGGGTAGGGGGTTTACAATTTCACCCCAGCCCCCTCCAACTCCACATCGGCATACTGCCAGGCCTCCTCAAACCGGGCTCTTGCTGCCTTGGCTTCATCGGACTTTTTCTGTCCTTCCAAACTGGCGGTCAGGCCATTCAGGGCCCAGCCATTTTTGGGGAACACCTTCAGGTCGGCTTCAAACACTTCCTGGGCTTCCTGGTAGCGGCCAGCGGCGAGCAGGGCATTTCCCAATTCGTGCCTGACGGAGAAGAACCAGTCGGGCGGCTCGTTGTATTTGAGCTGGTCTTCGATGGCCACGGCCTGACGGAGTAGTTCAACCGCCTTATCCATATTTTTTTCGCGAGATGCGAGCGAGCCCTCCAGCACATTGGCGGCGATATTGGCGATGTCGCCTGCGTGGTTGATCGCCCAGATGGTGATATCCTTCAACTGCGGGTCGTTTTTCATGAGGTTCAGGCTGGCCAGTTCGGCGCGTGCGCCCTCGAGGTCGCCTTTGCCCAGGAAGGCCATGCCGCGGGCGTAGCGCCAGACGGTGATCGGGTAGAGCAGGTCGGCAGCGGGCTTGGGAAAGGCCAGGATGTCATCCCATTTCTTGAACTTGACGAGCGTGAACAGCGGCACATACCGGTAGTGCTGCAGGGTGTACAAGGCCGGATCGCGCATGGCGACGGTGTCGATCTGCCGTGCCATGCGAATCGAAGCTTCGATGGCCATGGCCGAGTTGCCCTCCAGCGCCGCGGTGGCGGCCAGGAAGTGGTAGTTGTGGGGGAAATACGCCAGGGGGTATGGCCCTCCGGCGTGGTTCATAGCCAGGTAGGCGCTATCGACGAGGATGGCCTCGAGGTTGGCGACGGAGCCCAGGTGGTAGTCGCCGGTGCGGATGTAGGTGTGCGAAGGCATGTGCACGAGGTGCCCTGCGCCCGGCGCCAGGCCGCCCAGCCTTTTCGCGCTGATCAGGGCCTTTTGCGGCTCGTTTGAGGCCTCGGTGGCGTGGATGTACATGTGGTTGGCCACGATGTTTTTGGGGTCTTTGGCCAGGATATTCTCCAACACCTGGAGGATTTCCGCCGTCCAGGGGTGGGGAGAGCCGTCGCGCTGCCAAATATCCCAGGGGTGGAGGTTCATGAGGGCCTCGGCGTACAAGGCGCCGATATTGAGGTCGTCGGGGAATTGTGTCCAGGCGTCTTTCAGTGCCAGGGCGTACTGTTCATCCAGCCCCGCGCGGTCTGATGCCGGGTCGTCGTTGTAGCGTTTTGCCGTGGCGGCGATGATGGCCTGTTCCTGCGGCGTGGTATTTCCCATGAGCTGCCGGGCCTTGCCGATCGCTTCATAGGCCATGGGGACGGCAGCGGGGTCCATGGTGGCATTGTAGTTGGGGCCAAGCGCGTAGGCCAGTCCCCAGTAGCACATGGCGCATTCGGGGTCGAGTTGGGCGGCGTAGCGGAAAGAGCGCGCGGCTTCCAGGTGGTTGAAGGCATTGGCGAGCTTGTATCCCTGCAGGAAATACCGTTTCGCTTCCGCCGAATTGGAGGTGATGTCGAAGCGGAGTTCGCCCAGCCCTTCATAGAACGGCACGGGTTCGGTGATTTCCGCCAGAGCGTCGACTTCGGCGCCCCGGATGGCGCACATGGCGAGAGGGGGATACCTGACCGCCTGAGGAGTTGGTTCGGGCGGCTGGCAAGTCGCAAACAGGCCTGCGAGCAGCAGGCAGTGGATGATTGTTTTCATTTTGGTTAATTTAGGATTTACGAGCAAACAAAGAATTACTGACCCTGAAATCCCATATCAGGTTGCACATCATCCAATGAAATTGCGGCGGGAAACTCCTCACCCCGGCCAAAACCGGTAATTAACCCCCACCACATATTGGCTGAGCGCATACGGATACTCCCCGGGCAGGCGGGTGACGAGCTGGTACCAGAGGAACGACAGGTCGAGGTACCAATGCCGGCTTTTGAAGAGCTGCCCCTCCACGCCTGCGCCGAAGGGGATGTAGGACAGGTTGGGCCGGCGATACGGCGTCCCTTCCCCGCAGGTGCAGATGTTGCCGCGGTAAAAACCCGTTTCCAGAAAGAGGCGGATACCCGGTATCCCCCGCAGCAGGTTGTACTGCAAAAAGCCGCCTGCCAGTGAATACTGCTGTGCCGGCTGCCCTTTTTCCCGGGCCGTGATGCCCAGCCATGCGGCGCCCAGGTCGAGATCGGCGCCAATGGCCACAGCTGCGTTGAGGTTGATGGTGTGTTCCTGGTAGCTGAACAGGTCGTCCGTGTTTTGGTCATCGAAAATGAAAGTGTAGGAGGCCCCGAGGGTCACTTTCTTAAAAAATCCCTCCGGGTCGTAAAGTTTGAACTTCTCCCGCTTGCGGTTGGGGTCGGGTGGAGGGGGGGGCGATAGCGGGGGACGTTTTTCTCCGAAATGGTATTCCAGGCTCCAGGTCTGGCCCTGAAAAATGGGCTCGCCTTGCGTGAAAAAATAGAGGTTGTAAGCGGTTTCCATGTACAGAGAGGAAACGAGCCGGAACTGCGCCCCTGCTCGCAGCCCGATCTGGTGGTTTTGGAAACCGTCCAGCAAGGTAATCCCCGTCTGCCGGTCTGCCCGGAAATCGAGCAGGTACCAGGAAGCCGCCCCGTAGAACCGGAACCGGTTCTGCAACCATTCGTCGCGGAATCTGGTGGGGATGTAGCCCCGGACATGCAAGCCTGCGCCATTCAGTGCCGGTAGTTGCACGCCTCCTAAATTGGCAATTTCCCGGGCATACCCGGCTCCGGCAAACCAATGTTTGCTAACCCTGGCCATCAGGTAGGGGTTGAACCGCAGAGCCCATTCCAGCTGCGGTGTAATACCGGTGCGATTGGCATGGTGAATGATGGTACCTGATGTTTCCAATCCTGCAATAAACCTTGGCCGCTGGAATTGTGCGGACAGGCAAAAGGGAAGGAGGGTCAAAAAAAGAAGGAAGGTTGGTTTTCTCATGATTCTTTCTCCTTCATCTTTTTGTACCGCTTATTATTGGCCCACCAGATAAGCGGACCGTAAAGCGCCGCTCCGGCGACCAGCCAAATGAACAGTTTCAGCATGGCTTCTTTCGAAAGAAAAGCCTCTGCGAATGATTTTTCCGCGAGGTCAAAAAGGGTGACAAAAATGAAAACGAATACAGCCCAGAGGGTTCCGTAAAACAGGTGATGATAGAGGCGGCCCTTTTCCAGGATGCCTTCCCATTGGCGCATGAATTTTTCGTCTGCCTTGCTTCGCATTTGTGGAGGATTTTGATTCAACAACGCAAGATAGCCTGAAAAAATATGCAATGATCAGCGGTTCTGCATCAGAAAATCCCTGAATGTCGCATAATTGGCGGGAATGGAAACAGCGGTTTTGGACTTCCGGGCCGCTTCCTCCAACTGTCGTGGCATTTCGATTGGAATACCCAGCGTTTCTTCCACCGTTTTCAGGAACTTCGCCGGATGGGCCGTTTCGAGCACGATGCCGCAGGCGCCCGGGTGGTCTTTCTTCCAGTCCTGCCAGCCCAGGTAGCCTACCGCCCCGTGGGGGTCCATGACGTAGTCATTTTTCCTGTATACCTCCCGCATGGCTTCGCGGGTGGCTTCGTCTGAAAAGGTGAAACCGGCGATGTCAGCGCGAATGCGCTCCAGGTTGTGGCCGTAGAGGTCCATCAGCCGCCAGAAATTGCTGGGGTTGCCCACGTCCATGGCGTTGGAAATGGTGGGGATGGAAGGGCGGGGCTGGAAGCGGCCGGTGGCCAGGTATTGCGGCACGATGTCGTTGCGGTTGGCAGAGGCGAGGAAGCTGGCGATGGGGGCGCCCATGCGTTTGGCCATGACGCCCGCGCAGAGGTTGCCGAAGTTGCCGCTGGGCACGGAAAAAACAAGGTTTTTCCCCTTGAAAACTTCCCGGCTGGCGGCGTAGAGGTAGTAAAAAGTTTGCGGTATCAGCCGGGCGATATTGATGCTGTTGGCGGAGCTGAGGCGGCGGGTGGCTGTGAGCTCTGGGTCGAGGAAGGCTTGTTTGACCAGGTTCTGACAGTCGTCGAATGTGCCATCGATCTCCAGGGCGGTAATGTTCTGGCCAAGGGTAGTGAGCTGTTTTTCCTGCAATGGGCTCACCTTGCCGGAAGGGTAGAGGATGACGACCTCGATGCCCTCCACCCCCAGGAATCCGGATGCGACGGCGCTGCCGGTGTCGCCGGAGGTAGCGACGAGGATGGTGAGCGGCTCATCGTCGTTGCGCACCAGCCAGCCCATGAGGCGGGCCATGAAGCGGGCGCCGAAGTCCTTGAACGCCAGGGTGGGGCCGTGGAAGAGCTCCAGGACATGCAGGTCGTCTGCCAGTTGCACCAGCGGCGCTTTAAAATCGATGGCCTCGCGGGTGATTTGGGCGATGACCTCGCCGGGTAAGTCTCCTTTCAGGAATTGCTCAGCGGCCAGGCAGGCGATATCGGCCAGGGATTGGTCTGGGCTGGTCTGCAGCCCGGGTATGCGTTCCGGCATGAAGAGTCCGTTGTCGGCGGGCAGGCCTTTCAGGACGGCTTCCCGCAGGGAGACGAGGCCTGATTTTTGTTTGGTCGAGTAATAGCGCATCAGGATTTGATTTCCGTGGTGCGCTTTTTGCACCATTCCAGGGCTTTGGCCTCTTCCTGGTTGAGGAAGTCGCTCTTTGCGGCGTTGTAGGCCTGCCCGTTTTTCCATTCGTGCTCAGAGAGGGCCAGTTTGAGCAGTTGGTATTTTTCGCGCACCTCGGGGTGTTCCTTTAGGTATTCGCGGAAGGCCAGGTGGCGGTCCCAAAAAGCGCTGCAGGCGTAGACGACATGGAGATGGGCCGTCTTGGTGAAGCCCAGCTCGTCGGGATTGGTATCGTGGGCGGTAATGATCTCCGGTACTTTGTCGCCCTCATGGCGGGGTTGAATTTTGGCGAAAAAACGGCGGAAGGGCATCACGGGGGTATAGGTTTCGTAATAGGTATAACCCGCGGCGATGAGCGGCGCGATCACTTTGTCGAGCTGCACGCTCTCCGGCAAGCCGATCAACACGTCGATGATGGGTTTTGACGCAAGGCCCGGCACGGCGGTGCTGCCGATGTGCTCGATGCGG
>JBAQQB010000192.1:0-9514 GCA_049306275.1 Saprospiraceae bacterium
GATCGACGATAAACGAATTTTGTAACACTAATCGGGTATAAATGGATTCCTTTCAACTCTCGGACCACCCGCACCGGCGGCTGAATATCCTCACCGGGGAGTGGGTGCTGGTATCGCCGCACCGCACCAAAAGGCCCTGGCAGGGGAAGGTGGAGGATTTGCCATCGGCAAAGCGCCCCTCCTACGACCCGGGCTGCTATCTCTGTCCGGGCAACACCCGGGCCGGGGGCGAGCAAAACCCGCCATATGAAAGCACCTACGCCTTCGACAACGACTTCTCCGCTTTGCTGCCCGATACGCAGGAGGTGGAGCTACGGCTGGGACTTTTGGAAGCCAAAGGCGAAAAAGGCATTTGCCGCGTGCTCTGTTTCTCGCCCGACCATTCCCTGACGCTACCCGATATGGATCTGGAGGGTATCGTGAAAGTGGTGGAAATGTGGCAGCGCGAGTACGCCACCCTGGGCGCGCTGCCCTACGTCAACCATGTTCAAATATTTGAAAACAAGGGCGAAATACAGGGCTGCAGCAACCCGCACCCCCACGGACAGGTCTGGGCCCAGGGCTCCATTCCCAACGAGGCGCTGAAAAAACAGGCCCGGCAACAAAAATACTTCGAAAAGTACTTCTGCTCCTTGCTGGGCGACTACCTGGCTCAGGAACTGGAACTTGGCGTGCGCATCGTCTTCGAAAACGAGCACATGGCCGCCCTGGTCCCCTTCTGGGCCGTCTGGCCTTATGAAACCATGATCGTGCCGAAGCGCCACCAAACCAATATCTGCGAGATGACGGAGGAGGAAAAAAGGGCCTTCGCAGCTATCCTGAAGACCCTTACCGGCGCATACGACCGGCTGTTTCACACTTCGTTCCCGTATTCATCGGGCATTCATCAGTCGCCAACCGATGTGGCGCCTCACCCGGAATGGCACTGGCACATGAGTTTCTACCCGCCGCTGCTGCGTTCGGCCACGGTGAAGAAATTCATGGTCGGGTACGAAATGTTCGGGGAGGCGCAGCGGGATATCACGCCGGAGTGGGCGGCGGAGCGGCTGCGGGAGGTTTAGTGCCTGCCCCAAAGCTGCACCACGGCTTTGCCGGGCGCCAGGTTTTTGGTGTCGTACCAGAACTCCACGCGGTTGATAACACGGCGCTCGCCCTCCAGGTTGATGACGCGCGACTCGCCGCCGGCGGGGATGTTATTCCGCAGCTCGACGTCCTGGCGGCTGCCGTCGCCGAAGTGGATCACCATTTTGTGCATGTTGATACCGCCCCTTTTCACCATTAATTTGACAGCGGTGAAGCGGCCTTCCCGGGCCGTCACCATGATTACGTCGTGGTCGGCGCCGTAGTTGACCTGGCGGGAGCCCAGCATCTCCCAGTTGGGAGGATGAACAGACGCTGCATGGAGGTTTCCGAAGGAAAATGTGAAGGTCAGGAGGAGAAGGGATGCTAAGGTTTTCATTGGAAAAGGTTTAATGGGTGAAGGAACGCTCATTATACTCCGAAAAGGAGGGTTGGTTTATTGGGGTTGTGTGCAATTTTCGAAAAACGGAGAATTTTTTTCATCACCCGTAGGGGTGAATTTCTATGCAAGGCATCATAAACAAGTAACAACATTTTAATTCCAAATGAAAACAATCGCATTTTTGGCAGTAATGGTACTGCCCTGTTTCGTTTTTGCGCAGCCGAAAGGGTACTACGGAAGCCTGGGATACCAGGGATCCACCATTTTTCACCCCGGCTTTTCCATTGGGGTGTCGAAAGAGCTGGCATCGGGAGGCGCTCACCAGTTGTTGTCAGGGGTCCAGGTTGGAGCCTACTTTCACTCCCGGATGCATACCGGCTTGTATGCCGGGCCATATACAGAATGGCTTTGCACGGCTCCGCGAGGATTCCAATTCGGTATGGATCTTCCCCTGGGGTATTTACGCACTTTCATCCCACAAGTTTATGGAACAGGACCATCAGGGGAGGTCCAGTTCCAACCGATGGCAGGCAACGGGTATTTCTTTCTTATGCCTGGCTTCCGTCTTGGCCGCAAGACCAAAAGAGGAGGACTAATCGAAAGTTGGTACGTAAAAAACAAGCTCATGATTATTACTCCCCATGCTTTTGGTCCCGGTTTCCGGTATTTTTTGGAAATCGGGATTACCCATCGTTTACAATCCTGAAAAATTTAATCACCCACAACCATGAAAACAATCTCAATTTCACTATCAGGGCTGTTGATCGTCCTGTTGGCCCTCCTTTCGGGCTGTACTAAAAATTTCAACGCAGAAGCCGCGGCAAACGACTTCTTTCATGTCGACATAAATGGTTATTACATCCCGGTAATGGTGCGCGGTAACACGGCCAGTGGCAAGATCCTGCTTTTTATTCAGGGTGGTCCGGGCTCTAATACCCTTGATTTTGCCGAAGTCGACTACCCCGAATGGGAGAATACCCTGGAGCGCGACTTTGCCGTCGCCTACTACGACCAGCGCGGTATGGGCAACCGGCAAGGAAAGACGGGATCAAATGACCTGACTTACGACCAGTACCTGACCGACCTCCATCGGGTGGCCATGGTGCTGAGGGAAAAATACCAGGCGAAGATCTACTTCCTGGGGCATAGCTTCGGGGGGTACCTGACATACCGCTATATGCTGGCCTACGGTGAGGAAGGTATTGGTGAAAAGTACATTTCTGTGGCAGGGCCTGCCTCTACTGATGAGGATACTATCCGCTGGCAGTTCCGGCGCGACTTTTTGATCAACCTGGCTGCGGAGAAGTTACAGGAAATACCAAGCAGGCAGGAATGGCAGGAAGTGCTTGACTGGTGCACCGCTCACCCTGTCCTTGATGAATTGGAGGAATTCCGGCAATGGAACCGTTTCGTAATGGATCTGATCGTGCCAGGCTTCCCTGAGAAAATCCCGGGCATTAAGGATTACCTGACCGTTGCGCTTTTTTCCTCCTACAATTTTCCCACATCCAACCTGAATACCGGGGTATCTGACGAAGTTGCCCATCTCTTGTTGCTGGAAGAAGGCAACTTCCAACTCATTTCGAAACTTGGCCAAATCAAAGCTCCGCTTTTAATCATCGGAGGAAGATATGACGATATTTGTCCGCCTGAGGAAATTGCCTACATCATGGAGCACCTTGGCTCAATAGACAAGCAATCGTTAATTCTGGGCGATGCAGCGCACACCCCTTTTCTCGACCAGGGGGAAATCTTCCGGGAGGCAATCCGGGCATATCTCGAATAAAGCCTCTCAATCCCGATTTTCATGACAAAACCTTGCTCTTACAGCAGGGTTTTGTCTTTTTCTTTCCATTCCTGCAAAACCAAAGAAATTTCCTTCCGTTTCCCACTATATTTGCCCAGTTTAAAAAGTACAAAACTGACCTTGCATGAAACATTCCCTGACCATCCTCCTGTTTTTCCTCCTTTGCGCCGCTTCGCTAAGTGGTCAAACCACCGATGCCGCCATCCGCCTGGCGCTCGGCCACCTGAAAAGCCACAGCGCCGATTTCGGCATCACCCCCTCTGACGCTGCTGAGGCGCTGGTGAGCAGCGCTTACCAAAGCAAAAAAAGCGGCGTGACCCACGTGTATTTCAGCCAGACCTACCAGGGCATCGAGGTGCTCGGGGCGGCGGGCAACGCCAACATCAACCGCGAGGGGGCGCTGATCAACATGAACGTGCGGTTCGTGAGGGACGTGGCCGGGAAAGTTTCACAAACCACGGCTGCCCTGAGTGCGGAACAGGCGGTTTTTGCCACAGGGAAACAACTCGGCATCGCCCTGCCCGCTTCCCTGCCCGTGGCCTACGCGGAAGGCGGACCCATGCAAAAAATCACATTTGCCGAAGGCGATTATGCCCTCGAACCCATCAGCGCACGGCTGGCTTACCACGCAGATGAAGCGCTGGGCCTCCGCCTGGTCTGGGAGGTCAATTTCTTCGAAAAAAATGGCCAACACCACTGGAATACCGGTGTAGATGCCATGACCGGAAATATCCTCTTCCAACGCGATATGGTGGTACATTGCGATTTTGGCGCTCCCCATGAAGGACATACCCACTATGCCCCGCGCAGTTTCTCGCGCCACCTGGAAGAATATGCATTCACCGGCTCGGGCTACAACGTCTTCCCCATGCCGGTGGAGAGCCCCAACCACGGCGACCGCGTCATCGTGACCGACCCTGCCGACCCCATCGCTTCGCCTTTCGGCTGGCACGATCTCAACGGTATTGATGGCGCCGACACCACCATCACGATGGGCAACAACGTCCACGCTTACCAGGATTCCCAAGACCTCAACGGGTCGTCCGGCGACGAGCCCGACGGCGGGCCGGACCTGCTCTTCGATTTCCCCTACGAAATCAACGATGGCCCCGAATCGTACCGCGATGCAGCCGTGACCAACCTGTTCTACTGGTGCAACATCATGCACGATGTGTGGTACCAATACGGCTTCGACGAGCCTGCGGGCAACTTTCAGCTCAACAACTACGGCAACGGCGGCGCAGAGGGCGACTATATCCGCGCAGAAGCCCAGGACGGCTCCGGCACCAACAACGCCAACTTCAGCTCTTCGGCCGACGGCACCAATGCCCGCATCCAGATGTACCTTTGGGAAGGCGGCGGCATGCCCGAACCCCTGATGACCATCGATACGCCTTCCACCCTGGCCGGATCCTACCTGGCACTGGAAGCCACTTTCGGCCCCGGCCTGCCCACCGACGTGCCCCTTACCGGCGAACTGGTGCTGGTTGACGACGGTTCCGCTAACCCGACCCTGGGTTGCGGCGCCCTGGTCAACGCAACGGCTGTCAACGGCAAGATTGCGCTGGTGGACCGCGGTTCCTGCGTCTTTGTCAATAAAATCCAAAACGCACAAGATGCAGGCGCCATCGCCGTTATCGTTTGCAACAACATCGACGGTCCGCCTACGGCCATGCCTGGCAACAGCGCCTCAATCACTATTCCCTCCATCATGATCAGCAAAGCCGACTGCGACCTGATCAAGGTGGAACTGGCCAATGGCATCAACGTCTCGCTCCTGGGTACCGGCACCGTTTCACCCGATCGCGACGGCGACTTTGACTCCGGCATCGTATGTCATGAATACGGCCACGGCGTGTCGATCCGCCTCACCGGTGGCCCCGGTACGGGAGGCTGCCTCAACAACGCCGAGCAGATGGGCGAAGGCTGGAGCGACTATATCGGCCTGATGCTCACCATGGAAGAAGGCGACCTGGGCAACGACATCCGCGGCATCGGCACCTTTGCCATTTTTCAGAACACCGACGGCGTGGGCATCCGCCCGGCGCCCTACTGCACCGATTTTGCGGTGAACCCCTACACCTACGCAGCTACCAACGATGTAGACAATATCTCCCAGCCCCACGGCGTGGGCTTCGTATGGGCTACCATGCTGTGGGACATGACCTGGCTGCTCATCGACCAATACGGCTTCGACCCCGACTTCTACAACGGCACCGGCGGCAACAACATCGCCATGCAACTGGTTACCGAAGGCATGAAGCTGCAGCCCTGTAACCCAGGCTTCGTCGACGGCCGCGACGCCATCCTGCTGGCCGATCAAATCCTCTACGGCGGCGCCAACCAGTGTCTCATCTGGGAGGCTTTCGCCAAAAGAGGCCTCGGCAAGAGCGCCTCGCAGGGCTCCTCGGGCAGCCGCACCGACCAGGTGGAGGCTTTCGACCTGCCCAATGTTTGCATCGTTCCCGATTTCCCGCCCAGCGCAGGCTTCAACATCGCTTTCTCCAACGAGTGCGCCGGACAGTTCGTCTTCGACGATCAATCTTCTGACGTGCCCCAGAGCTGGCTCTGGAGCTTCGGCGACGGCAACACCAGCACCGAAGAGAACCCTTCGCACACCTACGTTTCCGAAGGAAGTTATGAAGTGAGCCTCATCGTGACCAACACCCTGGGCTCCGATACGGCCACGCAGATCGTAAATGTCGACTTCATCGACGCGCCGGTGGTCGAGAACGCCACGGGATGCGAAGGCCAGCCGGCGACCCTCACGGCGTTGGACAACGGCTACGACATCAACTGGTATGAAAATGGCGAGTTGGTGTTTACCGGGGCTGAGTTTGTCACCCCTCCGCTAGCTGGAGCCGCCACTTACTTCGTACAATCAGAAGACAAGAAGCCCTTGCAGCAGGTAGGGCCCGCCGACAACAGCTTTGGCCCTGGCGGGTACCACAATACCGGTTTCACCGGCACAGTCATCTTCGAGGCCCATGTGCCCTTCATCCTCGACTCCGTATGGGTCGACGCAGGCAGCGCGGGCATGCGCACGATCGAGTTGTTCGACATGGATTTCAACACCCTGAGCAGCGTCGAGGTGTTCATCCCGCAGGGACAGAGCATGGTGGCGCTCAAGCTGGAAGTACCGGCCCCCGGCATGTACCAGGTAGGCGGCACGACCATCAACCTCTACCGCAACAACGGCGGCGCCCAGTATCCCTACGACCTGGAAGGCATCGTGACCCTCACGGGCTCGCCCTCGCCGACCAACCCGACGGGTTTCTACTACTACCTCTACAACTGGAAAGTGCGCGAACTGTCGTGCTTCAGCGAGCAGGTGGAAGTGACGGTGGAGGTGGAAGCGGCGCCTGAAGCCAATTTCGGCTTCGCCCAGCAAGCCGCCAATTTCGAGTTTTTCGACGCTTCCAACGGCGCCACCAGTTGGAGTTGGAACTTCGGCGACGGCAATACCTCCACGCAGCAGAACCCGGCGCATACCTACACGGCCGACGGAACCTACGAAGTCATGCTCATCGCCATCAACGGCGCCTGCCAGGACACCATCATCCGAACGGTGGAAGTATTTGGCGTAGGAACCCAGGAGATTCCCGGCCTGAACGCCTTCGCGGTGACCCCCACGCTCGGCAACGGGCAATTCACCGTGACAGCCGCCCTGCAGCGCCCGGCGGAACTGGAACTGCGGGTGCTGAATGCCCTGGGACAAGCGGTCTACCAGTATTCCGCCGGCGAGGCAGGCTATCTGGAGAAAGCAGTCAATATTTCGGGCCTTGCCCCCGGCGCGTATTTCGTGCAATTGCGGGCAGGAGGGGAGCAGGCGGTGAGGAGGTATGTGATGGTGCGGTAGACAGGATTTTATTTTGGTCTGAACTGTGATTTTTGTGATTTTTGTGATACCTATGATTTCAAATCACAAAAATCACACTCATCACAAAAATCACAGTTCAGATGACAAAGAAACGCAGCGCAACCATACTGCTGGCCGCAGCCGCCATCTTCCTCACCCAATGCGGGCAGCCCACTGAAACCAAAACGGAAGCCCCCCCCGCCCCCCCGCAACTGACCCAGGAAGAGCAGCGGCAGATGGCGATTGAGGAGGCGGAGAAAACCTTCAAACTGGATGTGGTAGACGAGTACTTCTGGCGCGGCAAGGAGCACCTGATACAGGTGGTCAATGTCGAAAATGAAGATGTGGAGGCCCTCAAGGACATCGCCCGCAAGATGCCGCCCAGCAAGAGCCTCTACCTCTATTGCTTCAGGGGCGACGCCCCCCTGCTCGACGCCGCACTGAAAGCCAATACGACCCTGGAAGGCGCCATCGCGGTCAAGGCCTTTATCAAGGAAAAAAAGCCGTTTGCGACCCTGCACCGGTATGAGAGCGGGCAGAATATTGTGTATACGAAAGGATTTGGGGAGTAGATTGAAATAAAATTTCGTACCTTACACCTCCCAATGTCACTCGTCCTAACGTCATTCTTTACATACCACCTCGAAAACGAGCTGACATGACCGCCCGAGTTCTCGTTACCTACGCATCCAAGCACGGCGCTACCGCCGAAATCGCCGAAAAAATCAAATCCACCCTCCTGCAGCACGGCCTCTTTGCCGACATCCTGCCCGCAGATGAAGTGACCAACCCTGCGCCCTACCAGGCCGTAGTGTTGGGCAGCGCCGTCTATGTGGGGCAGTGGCGCCGCTCCGCCGTGCGCTTCCTGCGCGAGCACAGGCAGGCCCTGGCCGGAAAGCAGGTCTGGCTCTTCTCCAGCGGCCCCACCGGCAAGGGCGAACCGGAATCCCTGCTCAATGGCTGGACCGTGCCCGCCAACGTCAAACCGGTCGTAGATCAGCTCAAACCCCGCGACGTGGCCGTCTTCGGAGGCACGCTCAGCGATGCGAAGATGAACTTCTTCGAAAAATGGATCATCCGCAAAGTCAAGGCTCCGGTGGGCGATTTCCGTAACTGGGATGCTATCGAACAATGGGCCCAGGGCATCGCTTCGGATTTGAAAGACTCCGTGACCGTATGAGCGGTAAAAGTGTTACTTTGCAGTCTATTTTCTAACGCAAAGTACCGCTCTTTCTGCCATGAAAAACCTCCTCGTCCTCGGCGCCGGCATGGTCGGCAGTGCCATGGCCGCCGATCTGGCCGTCAATCACCGCGTCACGCTCACCGACCTGAGTCCTCCGGCTCTTGAACGGGCCAAGGCCAAAACGCCCGCCCTGCGCACGCAGTTGCTCGACGTGCGCAACCGCGAAGCGCTGCAGGCCCTCGCGCGCGAACACGACCTGGTCGTCTGCGCCGTGCCGGGCTTTCTGGGCTTCGAAACCCTGCGCAACGTGATCGAAGCCGGCCGCGATGTGGTCGATATCTCCTTTTTCCCCGAAAACGCCCTCGGCCTCGACAGCCTCGCCAAAGCAAAGGGCGTAACGGCCATTGTCGACTGCGGCGTGGCGCCTGGCATGGGCAATTTCATGCTCGGCTACCACAACGAACAGCTCAAACTCTCCCACTTCGAATGCCTGGTCGGCGGACTGCCCAAGGTCAAAAAGTGGCCCTTCTGCTACAAAGCGCCGTTTTCTCCCATCGACGTGCTCGAAGAGTACACCCGCCCGGCCCGCTACGTCGACCACGGCCAGATCGTGACCCGCCCGGCCTTGTCCGACTGCGAATACGTCGATTTCGAAAAAGCGGGCACTCTGGAGGCCTTCAACTCCGACGGCCTGCGGTCCATCCTCTTTACCATGCCGCATATTCCTTTCATGAAGGAGAAAACCCTGCGCTACCCCGGCCATGTGGAGTACATCCGGGTGCTGAAGGAGAGCGGGTTTTTCTCTACCGAAAAAATGGACATCAACGGCGCGCTGATCTCGCCGATGGATTTCACCAGCCGCATCCTGTTTTCGGAGTGGAAGCTGGGCGACACGGAACCCGAATTCACCGTCATGCGCGTCACCCTGCGGGGCGAGAACGCCCGCGGGCAGCAGGGTGAGATCGTCTACGACCTCTACGACGAGTACGACCCAGCTACACAGACCTCTTCCATGGCGCGCACCACGGGCTATACGGCCACAGCCGCCGTCCAGCTGGTGCTCGACGGGTTGTTTGCGGAAAAAGGAGTCTTCCCCCCCGAATTGGTGGGCAAGCACGAGGCCTGTTTTTTGTTTGTGCTGAAATACCTGGAGGAAAGAGGCGTGAAGTATGAGAGGCGTTGATCGACGATCGTTTATCGTTT
>JBAQQB010000193.1:0-16843 GCA_049306275.1 Saprospiraceae bacterium
GTCCGAGGTAGTCATTTGAACAAAATGAAAGATACGATTTGCCGTTTATGTATACGTAAGGCCCTTGTGCACCTTCAATAGTTTTATACTCGCGGAGCAGGTTAAGGTCTTTTAACTCTCTCAATTCGTCTAAAATAAACGCAGTACTCATCAAATAAGCTTTTCCCCGATGTTCACATTCATTGCTGATATGAAAATATGCTATCCTCACCTAATCCATCGTTCGACTGAACACTCATGACCAAGTCCCATTTAAGGAAGGGAAAGTTTCCTTGCCCCTTGCGGGAGCGGATTAAGGCGAGGGGTATTTTCGTGTTAATCCCACAATTATGATTCATTATAATGAAGATTAATGCTAAATTCAGTAATAATTCTGGATGTGTCCGCTTAAATTTTATCTTGACAATAATTATTACAAATGTCAGAATACAAAAATTATCTGTGCCGAAGCTAATAAAACATTTCGATAAGGGCAAACCCTGAGCGATCAGGGGACGCAAAGTAATAGGGTCTTCTTAATACAAGGATGTGGTTTAAGAGAAGATAGCTCTATCCTTATATTGAGTCGTAAAAAGACAGCCTTACTGCCGAAGATGTTCTTGAATGAACAAATTTGCAGTAAGGCTTTTTTTGTTTTGATGATTAGGAACTTTAAATAACCACAAAGTCACTGGGACACAAAGAAAAACTTTGGAGCTTGAGTTTTGTGTCAACATCGAAACTCCTTAACCGTGAAATAAAGCCCGAAGGGCTGACATAGTATATCCCAGGGCGATCGCCCTGGGATAAGGATTCAACAATATTTTTAGCCCTGAAAGGGCGAAACATGTTACCTTTTACTTAATTCAATGACATTCCCTTGTGAAGGGCGAACTGAAAAATTATTATTCTACCTCCCCTTAGTCCCTCCTTGCGAAGGAGGGGAAAGAGGGGTGGTTATAAATTTTCACAACTAATTCAAACGTTTTACCCTGTGCCATGACACACATATGTGACGTCACACTTGTGTGACATGACACACTTTTCAAAATACCCTTAAGACCATTTGCTTTTTTACACTAATATCTAACTTTATTTATAATAGTGATATAGAATAAATTTTATAAAATATTTAATATTTTTATCTAGCGGCGATTGATTTGCTCTATTTCAAATTAATATTCAATATATTAAATTAAACCAATACATCACGATAAAGGCAAACCCTGAGTGATCAGGGGACGCAAAGTAATAGGGTCTTTATAAGCCGTTTAAACCATTTAAACGGTTTAAGCAGTTTTGTCGAAGACAGCCTTACTGCCGAAGATGTTTCCGAAAGGACATTTTTGCAGTAAGGCTTTTTTATTTTAATGACGAAGAATTTCAACACGAACGGGTGGCATGGACAAACTTGTTTGTCCGTGCCTGCTTTATGGTAAACACAGTAAATAAGTTTCGATATAAGCGCCATTGTGAGGAATATAAGTAATGAAACAATCTGTAGTCAGCATCTTAAATAAATATATACGAATCGTCATTGCGAGCGTCAGCAAAGCAATCCATGTGTGAGATTGCGTCGTCGCTCTGCTCCTCGCAATGACAACTTTCTTTTGAGTTTACTAGAGTTCAGGAGGTACGTATGCCTGGTAACCAAACAAAAGAAGCCGACAAAAAAGCCCCACCCGAAAAAGGCTCCGCCCAAGCCCCGGCCATACAACTACCAAAAGGCGGAGGTGCCATTCGAGGTATTGGGGAAAAATTCGCCGCCAACCCGGTAACGGGTACCGGCTCCATGACGGTGCCCATTGCTACCAGCCCGGGCCGCTCCGGTTTTGGTCCTCAGCTTTCGCTTTCTTATGACTCCGGTGCCGGCAACGGGCCCTTTGGCCTCGGCTGGAATCTTTCGCTGCCCTCCATCACCCGCAAAACGGACAAAGGATTACCCAAATATCAGGATGCAGAAGAGTCCGACGTCTTCATTCTTTCCGGCGCTGAGGACCTGGTACCGGAACTCCACCTAGATGGCAGTCGGTTCGAGGACACAGCGACCGACCCGGCATATACGATCCATCGCTACCGCCCGCGCATCGAAGGGCTGTTCGCCCGGATCGAGCGCTGGACACGCAATGCAGATGGCGACGTCCACTGGCGCTCCATCTCCAAGGACAACATCCTCACGCTCTACGGCAAGGACGGTCACTCGCGCATCGCGGACCCGGACGACCCAACGCGCGTTTTCAGTTGGCTGATCTGCGAGACACGCGACGACAAGGGCAATGCGGTCGTTTATGAATACAAATCGGAGGATGGCGCCGATGTTGATCTCACGCAGGTTCACGAACGCAACCGGAAAGATCGGAATAGCCCGCTCCGTAAAGTCAATCGCTATCTAAAGCGTATTCACTACGGCAACCGCACATCTTTGCTGGATAACGCGGGTCACCGCCCGCGTTTCCTGACGCAGGCCGATATCGACAACGCCGGCTGGATGTTCGAAGTCGTGTTCGATTACGCGGAGGGACACTATCAGACTCTGCCGAAGGATGCCGAAGGACGCGAGCACGTCACTGCGTCCACCAGCGAATCTAACGATTGGCCGGTTCGTGCAGACCCCTTCTCCTCCTATCGGGCTGGCTTTGAGGTGCGCACCTATCGCCTATGTCGCCGGGTTTTGATGTTCCATCACTTCCCGACGGAGTTGGGGGCTCCTGACTGCCTGGTACGGTCTACCGAATTCACTTACGACGAGAAACCGATCTTATCGTTTATTACCGGTGTTACCCAGTGCGGCTATGTCCGCGAGGGTGCCCGCTATCTAAGGAAATCTCTGCCGCCACTGGAGTTCGAATACAGTAAGGCCGTCATCGGGCAGGATATCCGTGAAGTCGATCCGGCCAGTGTCGAGAACTTGCCCTATGGTGCTGACGGTTCAGCTTACCAGTGGGTCGATCTTGATGGCGAAGGTCTCTCGGGAGTCCTTACGGAACAGGGCGGCGGGTGGTTCTATAAACGCAACGAGTCTGCACTCACCCGTGACACCGTGACGGAAGAGTATTCCGCCCGCTTCGCGCCGGTCGAACAGGTCGCGCGCATACCCGGCGGCAATCCCCTCACGGCAGGAAAGGCGCAATTTCTCGACCTAGCAGGCGACGGGCAAGTGGATCTGGTGGAACTCGACCGCCCCCTCGCCGGATTTTACGAACGAACCGATGACCAGGAGTGGGAACCCTTCCGAGCCTTCCAATCAATCCCAAATGTGGCTTGGAATGACCCGAACCTGAAATTCATCGACCTGACCGGTGACGGCCATGCCGATGTACTGATTACCGAGGAGCAGGTGTTCACCTGGTACCCCTCCCTGGCGGAAGATGGCTTCGGCACGGCCGCGAGAGTCACCGTGCCGACCGATGAAGAACATGGCCCACGGGTCGTATTCGCTGATGGAACCCAAACCATATCGCTCGCTGACCTTTCGGGCGATGGTTTGACAGACATCGTCCGCATCCGCAATGGCGAAGTCTGCTATTGGCCCAACCTCGGCTATGGAAGGTTCGGGGCGAAAGTCACCATGGACGATGCGCCCTGGTTCGACACACCGGATCAGTTTGACCCGCGCCACATACGTCTCGCCGACACGGACGGGTCGGGGGTAACGGACATCATCTATCTTGGCCGCAACCAGACGCGATTCTGGTTCAATCAGTCCGGTAATAGCTGGAGTAAGGCCAACGAACTGCCCGTCTTTCCACCGGTCGATAATATCGCATCGGTAACCGCCGTCGATCTGCTCGGAAACGGGACCGCATGCCTCGTCTGGTCCTCGCCGCTGCCGGGGGCCAGCCGTGCGCCCATGAAGTACCTCAATCTCATGGCTGAGGGAAAACCGCATCTGCTCGTGCGCACCATCAACAACCTGGGTGCCGAAACACGTGTTCGGTATGCGCCCTCGACCTATTTCTATCTGTGGGACAAATATGACGGTAAACCCTGGATCACAAAGTTGCCATTCCCCGTTCATGTGGTCGAGCGCGTCGAAACTTACGACTACATCAGCCGCAATCGCTTCGTCACCCGATATGCCTACCACCACGGCTACTTCGACGGCGTCGAGCGCGAGTTTCGCGGTTTTGGCATGGTCGAACAGTGGGACACGGAAGAATTCGCCACCCTCAGTGCCGGAGACTCCCTCGCCCCCATCGTGGGAGAGGGTTGGGGTGAGGGGGTGTCTAACATCGATGCAGCATTCCACGTACCGCCCGTGCATACAAAGACCTGGTTCCACACCGGCGTATATTTGGGCCGTGACCGTATCTCCAATTTTTTCGCGGGTCTTTTGAATGCCACTGACCCGGGAGAGTACTACCGCGAGCCGGGTCTGACCGATACACAAACAAGACAACTTCTACTCGACGATACCCTGCTGCCCGCCGGGCTGTCGCCCGAAGAAGAAAGGGAATCATGCCGCGCCCTCAAGGGCGCAATGCTGCGTCAGGAAGTTTATGCCGAGGACGGCACGAACAAGGCACAACATCCGTACACCGTCACCGAGCAGAACTTCACCATTGAGGTGCTTCAACCACGCGGTAACAACCGCCACGCCGTTTTCTTTACACACCCTCGCGAAGCCGTCACCTATCACTACGAGCGCAACCCGGCCGACCCGCGCATCGCCCATGCTCTGACACTGGAGGTGGATGCATTCGGTAATGTATTGAAAGAAGCCGCTATCGGCTATGGCCGCCGTCAGCCAGACATGACTCTGTCGCTGAAAGACCGCACCAAGCAGGCCGAAATCCATATCACTTATACCGAAAACGGTGTTACCAATGCCATAGAAGCTGCCGACGATTACCGCACACCGCTGCCGAGCGAATCGCGAACGTATGAGTTGACCGGTCTGAACCTGCCGGCGGGACAAAACCGTTTTACCTTGGCCGATATCCTGACTGCGGGAACCGGGGCTGTGCCCATTGCCTATGAACAAAACCCGACCGCAGGGCTGTTGCAAAAACGACTGATTGAGAACGTCCGGACGGTTTACCGCCGCAACGATTTAACTGGCGCTTTGCCGCTGGGCGGACTTGAATCGCTCACGCTGCCCTTCGAGAGCTACAAACTGTCCTTCACGCCGGGACTGTTGAGCGCGGTCTATGGTGGACTGATCACCAATCCAAACTCTATACTGGAAACCGAGGGCCGATATGTCCATAGCGATGGCGATGCGAACTTGTGGATCCCTTCCGGGCGGATATTCTATTCCCCCGGCAGCACGGATACCTCGGCGCAGGAACTCGCCTACGCCCGCCAGCATTTCTTTCTCCCACACCGATATCGCGACCCATTCCACACAACCGCAGTTAGCACCGAGAGCGCCGTCACTTACGACACTCACAACCTACTAATACTGGAAACCCGCGATGCCCTCGGCAACCGCGTCACGGCCGGTGAACGGGATGCGGCTGGCAACCTGACCACACCGGGCAACGACTGCCGGGTGCTCCAGCCCCGGCTGATGATGGACCCCAACCGCAACCGCATCGCCATCGCCTTTGACGCACTTGGCATGGTCGTGGGCACGGCGGTCATGGGTAAACCCCCGCCGGCACCGGTCGAGGGCGATTCGCTGACTGGCTTCGACCCCGATCTTACCGAAGCCGTCATCCTTAGCCATTTGGCAAATCCACTGGCCACTCCACAGGCCATCCTTGGCCGTGCCACCACCCGTTTGGTGTACGACCTCTTCGCGTATTATCGCACGAAAAATCTACCCAATCCTCAGCCGGCAGTTGTCTACACCCTGGCGCGTGAGACCCACGACAGCGATTCCGTTCCAGCGGGTGGATTGAAGACTCAGCACAGCTTTTCCTACTCGGACGGCTTCGGCCGCGAGATCCAGAAGAAGATCCAAGCCGAGGCAGGGCAGGTGCCCCAGCGCGATACCAACGGCAAGATCATCGTCGGCCCTGACAGCCAACCGCTGATGACGGCGAACGATGTCAGCCCGCGCTGGGTCGGTAGCGGCTGGACGGTGTTCAACAACAAAGGCAAGCCCGTCCGCCAGTACGAACCGTTCTTCACCGACACCCACCGCTTCGAGTTCGACGTGCGCATCGGCGTCAGCCCGGTGCTCTTCTATGACCCCGTCGAGCGCGTGGTCGCGACATTACACCCCAACCACACCTGGGAAAAGGTTGTCTTTGATCCGTGGCGGCAAGAAACCTGGGATGTCAACGACACCGCATTGGTGGCCGACCCCAAGGCCGATGCCGATGTGGGAGACTTTTTCCGCCGCCTGGTGGATGCCGACTACCTGCCCACCTGGTACGCCCAGCGCCAGGGCGGCGCGCTCGGACCGCAGGAACAGGTCGTGGCCAGGAAGGCGGCCATCCACGCCGGGACACCCACGGTCGCCCATGCCGATTCGCTCGGACGCACCTTTCTCACCATAGCCCACAACAAACTTAAGTACAGCGATACACCTCCGGCAACTCTGCCCACCGAGGAGTTTCACCATACACGCGTTATCCTCGACATCGAAGGCAACCAGCGCGTGGTTATAGATGCCCTAGACCGCATCGTCATGCGCTACGACTACGACATGCTCGGCAACCGCATCCATCAGGGCAGCATGGAGGCTGGTGAACGCTGGATGCTCAACGACGTGGCGGGCAAACCGCTTTACGCCTGGGACAGTCGCAATCATCGGTTCCACACCACCTACGATCCCCTGCGGCGGCCGACGGATTCCTTCCTGCGGGTAGGTGCTGGCGCTGAGCTGCTGGTTGGACGCAGCGTCTATGGCGAAACCCGGCCCAACCCGGAGGCAAAAAATCTGCGCGGTAAGGTGGTGCAGGTCTTCGACCAAGCCGGCGTCGTGACCAGCGACGAGTACGATTTCAAGGGTAATCTTTTGCACAGCCAACGCCAGTTGGCGCAGGAGTACAAGGCGACGTTGGACTGGTCAACCACGGTGCCTTTTGAGGCCAACACCTACACCAGCCGCACCCGCTACGACGCGCTCAACCGCCCCACGGAACTGATCGCACCGGATAACAGTGTCATCCGCCCCGGTTATAACGAAGCCAACTTGTTGGAGCGGGTTGAGGCCAACCTGCGCGGAGCGGCGGTCGCCACCCCTTTCGTCACCGACATCGACTACGACGCCAAGGGCCAGCGCACGTTGATCGACTACGGCAATGGCGTCAGGACCACATACCAATACGACCCGTTCACCTTCCGTCTGGTGCACCTGCTCACCCGGCGCGACGCCGTCGCCTTTCCCGATGATTGCACAGAGCCGCCGCCAGCCGGTTGGCCCGGTTGCCAGGTGCAGAACCTGCACTATACCTATGACCCGGTGGGCAACATCACACACATCCGCGATGACGCCCAACAAATCCTCTACTTCCGCAATAAGCGTGTCGATCCGGAAGCCGAATACACCTACGACGCGACTTACCGACTAATCGAAGCCATCGGACGCGAGCATCTAGGACAAGTCGGCGGATCACCGATTCCTCATTCCTATAACGATGTCCCCCGGATCGGCGTTCTGCATCCCGGCGATGGCAACGCAATGGGCACCTACCTGGAGCGTTACATCTACGACACTGTCGGCAACTTCCAGGAGATGATCCATCGCGGCAGCGACCCGATGAATCCTGGCTGGACGCGTGCCTACGCCTACAACGAGCCCAGCCTGCTTGAACCCGCCAAACAGAGCAACCGACTGACCAGCACCACTATCGGCGCCACGACTGAGACCTACAGCACTTTAGGTGACGGCTACGATGCCCACGGCAACATGCTGCGCATGCCGCAGTTGCAAATCATGCAGTGGGACTTCAAGGACCAACTGCAAATGAGCCAGCGCCAGGCGGTGAATGCCGCAGACGAAGAAGGCGTGCAGCGCCAGGGCGAGCGCACCTGGTACGTCTACGACGCTGGGGGGCAGCGCGTGCGCAAGGTGACTGAGACGCAGAACGGCAAGCCGAAAGACGAGCGCATTTATCTCGGTGGCTTCGAGGTGTACCGCAAGTACAACGGCAACGGACAGACGATCACGCTGGAGCGCGAGACAGTGCATATCATGGATGACAAGCAGCGCATCGCGCTGGTCGAGACGCGGACACGTCTTATTGGCGATGACCCGGCGCCTCGACAACTCGTGCGGTTTCAGCTCGGCAATCACCTTGGCTCGGCGGCGCTGGAACTAGATGACCAGGCGCAGGTGATTTCTTATGAGGAATATCACCCCTACGGGAGCACGGCTTATCAGGCGGCGCGCAGCCAGACCGAGACGGCGAAGCGGTATCGGTATACGGGCAAGGAGCGGGATGAGGAGACGGGGTTTAGTTATCATGGGGCGAGGTATTACGCGGGGTGGTTGGGGAGGTGGACTTCGGCGGATCCAGTTGGCGTAAAAGCTGGCGTGAATCTCTACGCCTACGTGCGTGGGAACCCGCTTCGTCTGATCGATCCCAGAGGGACGGAAGACAAGCCGCCGGAGAAGAAAGAGGAGATTGGCTTCTGGAAGGGGATCGGCATTCTGGCGAGTGTCGGGTTTACGTTGGCGACAGGCCAGACGCCTTCGCAGTTCGGCAATGGTATGCTGGACAAGGCAAAGTCAGTGGTCGTCGATCCCGTCATGACCATCTACGGCCCGAACGGCATGCTCGACAAGGCGGCGCAAAAAGCCGTAGACAAAATGATGGGGATCGACCATCCAGACGACTACTACGTCACCAGGGAAGAGCACGAGAAGATGGGGCGTGCCATCTTGGGCGTGGGGTCGCTCCTGCTTCCGCCCATCAAGCTGCCGGGCGGCGGGGCGGCGGGCCCTGCGCTGGCGACTCCGGAAGGTGTGGCCATCCAGGCACCGGTACAGGCGGGTACCGGCGTTACCGTTACCGCTCCGCTAAAAGCGGGAGGGGTCGCGCTCAGCACCGGAGGAGTCGACAAGAAACCCGAGCGGAAAGAGCCTGGCAAGTGGACAGACGACGCAACCGCCGGCCAGAACATGTCCAAGGATCAGGCGAAGTATCAGCAGCAGGTCACCGGCAAGCCCGCCAGCAAGACGTACCACGTCAAGGACCGATCCTTTGACGGCTTTGAGCCGGGTAAGACTGGGGCCCAGGACAAGCTCGTCGAGGCGAAGCACTTGGCGGACGAGGGCCGATTCGCGAAGGCCTACGAAAACATGAAGAAAGGAAACTTCAGCGACCTCGAGAACCTGGTCGACCGCGCGGAGAAGATCCTTGACCAGGCAAAGGGGCAGGTGAAAGCAGCGGAAGGAACGGGTGCCCGGATAGAGTGGCGCGTTTCCGGCCAGAAGGCAGAGGAAGCGCTGAGAGTGCTGTTTGAGAGAGACCCCGTGACCAAGGGGAAGATCGATGTCGTGTACGTTCCTTTCAAGCAATAATCGAGCGGGACGGGTTATTAAACCCGTCACAAACGTTTGTAATGTCGCGGTATGATCGAAAGCGTGTTCGTTGTGGTACCGGTCGAGTAAGGGTTAGGTCTTGGTTGCGGCTCGGCGATGCCGCGATGTGTAGCACGGTAGCCAGGTAGGGTAGGCATCGCCTACCATGTATTTGAATTTATGCGGGTAATTTGCGCGGATGTGGAATGGATGAAACGGATGGGAACGATTTTTACAAGGAACGGATTATTGTAATGGGGGGCAATACTTGCCTTACATCATAATATTGACGGGTTTGGTTCGGCAGGCGATGCCCTGCCCTACATAAAATTGCATGGATGGAAATATACAAAAAGGGCATGTTGGTGTCAAACCTTGATTTGCAAAAAGGGCATGTTGGTGTCAAACCTTGATTTGTGATTATGTAGGGTTGTTGGCGGGAAGGGGACAGCTATCAGGGGGCAGGGGGCGCAAGACAGAAGTCAGAAGTCAGGAGACAGAATCGGGAAGCAAGGAGACAGTACGAAAAGAGAACCTGCAAAAGGATTTCAGGATTTAAAGAAGTTCAAAAAATTGAAATTTTGATTTAAGGTTAGAGAATAGCAGAGGAAGTACTGTTTACCATATTACCGGAACGAGATGAGAATCGGTTATTGCCCTATCTGCTGTAACAAGCGATACTACTTGTCCAAACTCTTCAGCAGACTGGATTGCTGTACCACTAAATAGACTCCTTGAGTTTTATCTTAACGGCTTCTATATCTTCGGCGGTAATATCCTGGCTTCCTTTGAGCAAGCCGTAAAGAGTTGCTGAGGTATGAGTCTTCACTTTAGGTTTTTTAGATTTCACCTGGGTCTTAAGGGCTTGGAGCTTTAATTCTATCAATTTGATTTCGTTTAATAACGTTGCTTTATGCATAACGGCCATCCTTAAATTCTTTAACAGATTTAAATTTAATATCGTCATAATGATTTTTCATAAAACCATCTGAATTTTACTCTGATAATAAGAAATAGTCAATAAGGGATACAAGAAGCTAACGGATACATCACAGTTAGCGTAGGGTGCGTCCCACGCACCAAACCATAGGGAGCATAAAGGTCAATGCGTGAATATTGAAGGGCAAAAAGAGAAGGAGGGATATACTTTTTTACCGTTAACACCTATCATCGTCAACCGATTTTGACAGATGTGTTGATAAGGCAGGCATTACGGAAAGGCATAGACCGGGCGAGACAAACGTTGCCATTTAAGATTAAGGCATGGGTATTATTGCCGGATCATTTGCATTGCATTTGGACATTGCCGCCGGATGATGCGAATTTCTCCGCCCGATGGGCAATTATCAAACGGCACGTAAGCAAATGTTGCACTACTCAAAGGATTGGTGCGTGGGACGCACCCCACACATCGAGGCGCATCCGCAAAGAGAGCGGTATCTGGCAACGGCGTTTCTGGGAACATTTGATCCGTGATGATGTGGATTTAAGGCGCCACGTGGATTATATCCATTGGAATCCGGTAAAACATGGCCATGTCCGAAAAGTATCAGATTGGCCATATTCCACGTTTCACCGTTTTGTGAAAAACGGATCTTATCCACTGGATTGGGGTGGAGACGATACAAAGGATTCAAAAGATGTGGATTTTGGTGAATAACCATTTGATTTGGTGCGTGGGACGCACCCTACAGCTATGCTGGTTTAATGTGAGAATAACGAAATGCTGTTTATATCGGTAATATCATGAAAGTGTTTGTCAATAGTAAAAACTTGATACTGATGTTTCTTTGCGCAACAAGCGATGGTAATGTCGGAAAGGGGAATTGTCTTTCCCTCGGATCGAAGTTTTCTGGCAAGCGTTCCGGACTCTATCCAGATATCTTTCGTTATTTCGACATATTCAAGGGCATTGAATATGTCTATTATAATTTCACGTTCTTTGTTTGTCTTAATACCCTGGAGTAGTTCAGCAATGATTATCCCAACACCAGCTACAAGGTTGTTAGAGATAAGGTCTCTCAGGCAGTTTGAGATTTCTGATTTTGTCCGAAAGAATTCGACCTAAATACACGTGTCCGCAATAACTTTTGGATTATTCTTTGTCTTCATATTCCATTATTTCTTCTTTCTCTAGTTGCTGCCAGTTGTCTTGTATGTCAACTGAGCCCTGGTAAGATAGAATTTTTTTAATTTGTTTCTTTTTGAGGTAGTCTTTAATGGCGATCGTGATTGCCCTGGTTTTTGATTTTTCGCGAGTAACCTCAAGAAGCTGTTTTATTAAAAGGCCGTCAATATTTAACGTGGTACGCATATGTTGCCTCCTTATTAATATGCTTACAAGATATGTCAAAATTGTATGACATTGTAATATGCTTGTCAATTGGTTTTAAGCCAGCCAGGTAGGGTAGGCATCGCCTACCATGTATTTCGGATTTATGCGGGTAATTTTCGCGGATGTGGAATGGATGAAACGGATGGGAACGATTATGGCAATGAACGGATTGTTGTAATGGGGGGAATACGCTATCGGGTCGGAGGGGGCGTATTTCTTTACCACCGGCGTCTGGGAGAAATGACCTTGAATGCCGAGTTTTCCTGGGCACCGTGGACAGCTCCGACACCAAGATCAGAGTGAACCTCCCCCGGCAGGAGTCCGGGGGCTTTTTTGGGCTACAAGCAAGCTTATGCCCTTTGGTCAGCCGCTACATCACCAGACAAGAGCCTGGTGTTTTATGCGGCCTAATAAAAGAATGGAGGAACAAACCATGAACAAAATCACCTTTCCATTGAAACGGGGCATGCAAGGGCCCGCCGTGGCCGACCTGCAGGACGCGTTACAACTCTGCCTCGATCGAGGCATCATTCTGCGGGACAACCAGGATGCCCGGCAAGAGGCATCAGCCGCGTTAAAGCGCGAACACACCGACCAGACGTACGGAGAAGCTACACGTAAACTGGTGATCATCTTCCAAACAGAGCGACGCCTCGAACCCAGCGGCAGCGTGGATAAAGCAACGGCTGATGCCATCAATCGCTTGCTTGATGAGTTGAGCGGCGCAGGAGGAGAACCGCCCGAATTTGTCGTAAAGGGTACGGTTCGCCTTTTCGATGGCTCTCCTGCCTCCGGAGTCATGGTGTTTGCCTTCGACCGGGATTTACGCCGCGAACAGGCGTTGGGACAAAGCCCAACGGACAAGCAGGGCTTTTACGAAATCCATTACTCCGCACGTCAATTCAGCAAGGCTGAAAAAGGCAATGCCGACCTTGTTGTCAAGGCCTTTGCCGCCGATGGTTCCTTGATAGCCTCCTCACCAGTGTTATTCAACGCGCCAGCCATCGCCGAGGTGGATTTGACCATTCCCGCCGAGGTAGTCCAGCCGCCCACGCTGTTTGAAAGAATCGGCCTGGCTCTGGTGCCCCTGCTTGAAGGCTTGAAAGTGGAGGAACTGGAGGAAGACAAAGAGCATCAGGATCTGACCTTCCTCTCCGGCGAAACAGGCTTTGAAAGACCGATTCTCGCCCGCTTCGTGCTGGCGCATAGACTTGTGCATCAGGGTATCCAGGCGGAGTTCTGGTTTGTCCTGCTTGGCGGTTCGGTTTACCAATACACGGAAAATCAAAGTATCAAAGAACAATTGGCGGCGGTCCTGGACGCCCTGCCCTCGCTGGATGCCGCCGCCGTACGCAAGGCATTTATCCGTGGCTTTAATCAAAAGGAAATTGCTGAATCCTTCCGTGAAAACCTTGCCGGCTGGATCGAGACGTTTCTGAAGCTCATCGCCAGCCGGTCAGTGAGCGGAACCGCAAAGCCATCCTTTATCAAATTGGCGCTCGAAGATGCCAGGATCACAGGCGCGAAAAAACAGGAAACATTTGCTCGCCTGTTCAACGAACATAAGGCGCTGACGCCGGAACTGCTGGACGCGCTGGAAAAGGACACGTCATTCAAGAAGGAGGAAGTTGCCGACCTGCGAACATCCTTCCAGTTGAGCGACCTCACCCGTAGCGATTTCTCCGTTGTCAAAATGATCAAGGAAGAGTTCGGTGTTCGCCATCCCGACCAAATCCGCGCGGTGGCAAAAAGGAGCGAGGACGAATGGGTGAGGTTAGTGCAGACTAAGCATGCTGCCGGCGACATCAAGCTGCCCATCGAGGTGATCGCTATTGCCGGGCAGGCGAAATTGCCGGAAGCGAAAGTCTACGGAAGAATGCTCGAACGCAAGTTTCGCGAAGCCTTCCCGACGACGGCCTTCACCGGCGGTCTTGAGCGGGCATTACATAATGGCGGTACGCACGGACTGCGCCAAGCGGAAGCTATAAGCCGGTTTCTGGATCGCCATGAAACCTTTGAATTCCTGAACACGCCGGTGGATGATTTCTTGAAAAGCAGCGTCCACGCTGATTTTCAGTTGCTGGCAAAGGATGAAACCTTCAGGTTGGAGCTCAAGGCGGTGCAGCGGGTATTCAAGCTCGCCCCGACCTTTGAGGCGACAGACGCACTGCTGGCAGATGACCTGCATTCCGCCCAAAAAATCTATCGCCTGGGCGAAACCGAGTTCGTACGGCGTTACGGGAGTCGTGCTGGCTTTACCCACGAAACCGCTCGTCTCGCATGGAATCGCGCCGCCGACACCCATGCAGCGGTACTGACGGTCGTGGCCGACCTCAAGTCGCTTGAAGACGCAACCTTGCCCCTGGCGCTGAAGAAAGGCAGCCACGAGCTTTTGACCTTCCCTAACTGGAACAACCTGTTCAAGACCGGCGACCTCTGTGAGTGCGAGCATTGCCGTTCAGTGCTCAGTCCCGCCGCGTATTTCGCGGACCTGCTGATGTTCCTCAAGGACCGCAAGGCGAAAAATCCCGCCAATACGGTAAAGGACATACTTTTCAAACGTCGTTCTGACTTGGGCTTTCTCGAACTGAACTGCGCTAACGCCCTGACCCCGTTTCCGTACATTGACACTGTCTGCGAGGTGCTGGAAGACGTGATTGCAGCCGGTGAGAACGATCCTGAGTTGCCGGGCTTCGCGGCCATGCCCGCTGGCGCCGCTGCTGCGAAAACCGCTGTTGCCGCGGCGTTTTCCGCGCAAGACATTAGTCTGGGTGCTAGTTTTTCGCTTTCGCAGATTACCACCGCGGACCCCAACCGGTGGGTGGTGCACGGCGACGACGTAACCTATCTGTTAAAGAAAAAGGCGACTCCAAACTTTTTCGCAGAAATTCTGCGTAACACGAAGACAAGCGCCGCCGAGTTGCGGGCCTACCCGCAATACGTCAATCCGAAAGCGTACGAAAAACTGCGGGAGGCGAAGTACCCGCTCAGCCTGCCGTTTGATCTGTTCGCCGAGGAGGTCAGAGCGGCGTTTCAGAAAACCAACCTGCAGCGCTGGGATCTGATGCGCACCCTGCGGGGCGCTGCCGCCCCCAACAACCCCACCGACGGCGAGATCGCCGCCGAGTATTTCGGTATCAGCGCTGATCCGACCGCCGCTTTTGACGAGAAGCGGCTCATCCTGGTGGCGGATGCCACGATCCCCGGCCAGCAAACGGTTTGGGGAGAAGCAGGAGCCAGTTGGCTGAATACGGTGGGCAACGTCAAGAACTTTCTCCGGAAAACCAGCCTGGAGTACAACCAACTCTTGGCCCTGCTCGACCTGAAGTTCATCAACCCGGCAGGCGACATCAGCGTCCATCATCTCGACCCTTCGTGCGACACCGATCAGAAGGTCATCCAGGTTTTGGATGCGCCGAAGCTCGATCGCATCCACCGGTTCCTGCGGCTGTGGCGAAAGCTGAAAGGTTGGAAGATGTGGGAACTCGATTTGGTCATCCGCCATCCGCGCATCGGCAACGGGGCGCTGGACGAGCCGTTCCTGGTCAACCTGTTCTACTTCAGCCAACTGAGAAACCGGCTGGGCGGGAAAACAACCGTCGAGCAGGTGTGCGCCCTGTTCGGCAATCTGAACACCGAGACCCGTTTCACCAAGCTACACGAGAAGAGAGAGGATGCCCTTTATCAAAACCTGTTCATGAACAAGCGACTCATCAATCCTCTCGATCCGGCGTTTCAACTCGACCCCGGCACCGGCGATCTGCCGGCGGGTGACACCATCACCGCGCACCACTCCGTCATGTTGGCGGCGCTGGGCATCCGGGAAGCCGACCTGGTTCTTCTCAAGGAACTGACTAAAGCTTCCGACGGCACGCCCTACATCACCGACGACTTGACGCTGGCGAATGTTTCGTTCCTCTGGCGGCACGCCTGGCTGTCCAAGCTGCTCAAGTTCAAGGCGGAAGAGTGGAAGACACTCCTGAAGATTTCCCTGCAGGACATATTGCACTTTGCCGATCCAGCAACGGCGTGGAAGTTTGTGGAAGGGATTGACCGCCTCAAAACCGCCGGTTTCACACCGGACGAACTCAACTGGCTGCTGGCCGCTGATCGTTCAGCGAAAGCGGCAACGAAGGAAAACGACGCCGTTCGTTTTCTCACCGCCTTGCGCAAGGATTTGCAGGCAATCCAAGTGGAATTTGATCCAGGGCAATACGACTTCCTAACCGTTGCGCCACCTATCGACTTAGATGGCCTTACCGCACTGCTGACGTCCTTACTGCAAAAGTTGAATCGGGACGAGGCCGCCGCGCAGTTCTTCATCGCAATTCTACGCGACGAGGTCGCTCAGGAAACGGTTGTTGCGGGTTTGCCTGCTGGCTTCGACTTTCCAGCAGTAATCAGAAACGTCATCCGGATTCGCTATGACGAGACGACGACGACCTTACGCTTTAACGGGTTAATGACTGCCGTCGAGCGGACGACGTTGTTGACCGATGCCTCGCTGGCCGCCGTGACAGGCATCGCCTCCTACCAGGAAGCGATTGAAGGGTTTTTCACGAGCCCTCGCCTCGCGCTGAAGTTCTTCGAACCTGTATTCACCGCCCCGCTCACCAATCTGCCGGCAGCAGTGGATTTTAAATCTCTACCTGACGCTGCCCTCGTGCTGAAAATTTCCTACGACGCCGAACAGCACCTGTTGCGCTTTGCGGGTATTTTGTCGAGCGATGAAAAAGCAGCGCTCGACGCGCTGTCGGCGGATATTGATTATCGGAATGCAGTGAACAGCCTGTTCACCCAACCGAACATCGGCGTATTTCCACCGGAGAAAATTTGGCTGCTGGACGCCGACCTGCAATTCCCCCTGCGTGATCTGACCGTACCTGCCAACGACCATCTGGCGGACAATCTCGCCACGGCAGTGACTAAAGCGCTGGCTTATTTGTCCAAAACGCAGTCTGAAAATGCGGTGGTTCAGCAAAGCAGCGCTCAATTGGGGCTGACCGAGGCACTTACCCGCCGCCTGCTGACACAATATGCCCTGCTGCCCGACACACTGATGAGACACCTGACGGGTGCCTTCGTTGCCACGACGGGTGTGGTCGATT
>JBAQQB010000194.1:0-34389 GCA_049306275.1 Saprospiraceae bacterium
GGGTGGAGGTCCCGCAAGCGGGACTGGGTGGAGGTTCGCTACGCGAACTTGGTGTAGATCTCCACCCAGCGCGCTTGCGCGCCTCAACCAAGGCCGCGAAGCGGACCTCCACCCAGCGCCGAAGGCGCCTCCACCCAAACGCCAAGCTATGAGCAACACCGCCATCCGCATCGAAAACCTCAGCAAACAATACCGCCTCGGCACGATAGGCACCGGTACATTGCACGACGATTTGAACCGCTGGTGGCACCGCATCAGGGGGAAGGAAGACCCGTATCTGAAGATCGGGGAGACGAACGACCGGGCGCATAGGGGCAGCTCGGAATACGTGTGGGCCCTGCGCGACATCAACCTGGAGGTGAAGCAGGGGGAGGTGCTGGGCATCATCGGGAAGAACGGGGCGGGCAAGAGCACGCTGCTGAAGATATTGAGCAAGGTGACGGGCCCCACTACGGGCCGCATCATGGCCAAAGGACGCATCGCCAGCTTGCTGGAGGTGGGCACGGGCTTCCATCCCGAGCTCACGGGGCGCGAGAACATCTACCTCAACGGCGCCATCCTGGGCATGACCAAGGCAGAGGTGAGCCGCAAACTCGACGAGATCGTCGATTTCGCCGGGGTGGAACGCTATATCGACACGCCGACTAAACGCTACTCCTCAGGTATGACCGTGCGCCTGGGCTTCGCCGTGGCGGCCTTCCTGGAAGAAGAGATCCTGATCGTGGACGAGGTGCTGGCGGTGGGGGATGCGGAGTTTCAGAAGAAAGCGATTGGGAAGATGCAAGAGGTGAGTTCGGGAGGGGGGAGGACGGTGTTGTTTGTGAGTCATAATATGGCGAGTGTTGCTCATTTGTGCTCAAGGGGAGTTTTACTTGAAAATGGGAGAATGACATTTGACGGAGAGGTTAATACTGCCGTGAACAGATATTTGGCAGGAGACCCCAACATAAGCAAAAAGGAGAAGCTAAGCAAAGTTTCCAGAAAAGGGAATGGGAAAACAAAGCTGACAGATATCAACGTTTTTTCAGACCCAGAAAACAGGAATTTAAAGCCAGTAGCTGGTAAAGACTTATTTATCAACCTTCATTACTCACAGTTAGGAGGGTTTTCAAAAGCTGACATCCGGATAGACCTTCGAATTGAAAACCATCTTGGACTTAGGGTGGGTTGGCTAAGTACAACGTTGCTTAATGATATACAAATTAAAGGAGACCAAATCACATTCAAGATCCCTTCTTGCCCTTTCAATTCTGGGCTTTACGCAATTACCACTTGTGCCTATATTCGTAATGATGTTTCTGATTGGATCCAAAATGTCTATTCATTTGAAATTACCGAAGGAGATTTTTATCATACGGGGAAACTCCCACCCAAAGAGCAAAGTGATTTTTTAATAAAATTTGAACTAGTCTAAATGAAAAAACAATTGGTCAGTCTTTTTAGAAAACTCTCAAGAAGTAAAGAAATAATCCACCAACTAGAAAATACTGTTATTCTCGCTCAGCAAGAAAATTTGGCACTACAACTACTTTCACCACTTATTTCAAACCACACGTATTTCCCTTGGACAAGCTCTAGTATTTCGCCATCTACAGCCAACTATATTGTAAATGACATTTTGATCAATGAAAGAAAAAAAATCATTGAATTTGGATCAGGGCTTTCAACTATTATTATCGGAAGATTTCTTAAGAAGTTCGACAACGACAGCACTCTTTTCTCAGTGGAGTCGGACGAAAAATGGATTGAAACATTGCAATCGTTCATTGATCGCGAAAATTTAGGGCATCACATTCAATTTATTCATGCCCCAATCAAGAATAGCCCCTATAGTTTCAAATCTCATACAGCATGGTATGATAGCCAATGTATTGAAGAAAAAATTGAAGGAATAAAATTTGACATGGTTATTGTCGATGGGCCTCAAGGCTTTCTTTCCTATTCGAGATATGGAGCATTGCCATTTATTAAAAAACATTTAAACCCAAAATTTTCTATCTTATTGGATGATACTAACAGAAAAGAGGAGCAAGAAATTTTCCAAAAATGGAGCCAAGAGTTTCCCAATCTACTAACTCAGAGGTTTGTCAGGTTTTCAATAATTTCTTCAGGGGATACCTTTAGCCCAACTCCGTTTCTTTTGGAGCAAATCATTAATCCGAGTTGAAAAAACCGAGCATCTTATTCATTGCCCATGATGGATCAATGTATGGAGCGTCAAAATCTCTTTACAATCTAATTATTCACCTCCACAAAAACCAATTAGCTGATTGTTCTGTAACATGCAGAAATGACGGGCCTTTTGTGTCAAAGATGAAGGATGCAGGAATCCCCATCAGAATAGTCCCCTTTGAATTATGGGTAGAACTGTGGTGTAAAACCAATTTGGTTAAAACCTTCTTGTCCCAGCCTTGGTATTTTTTAAAAAAATACTATCGCTTATTGTTAGGCAATGCAAATCTTTCCAAAAAGATAATTTCCGAATTATCTGGAAGTAACTTTGATTTAGTCTATTCCAACACAATAGTAATGGACTTTGGTTGGAAGCTATCCAGAAAACTTAAAGTAAAGCACCTCTGGCACATCAGAGAGACAATGCTCGATCATGGTATTAAACCTCTTTTCCCTTTCATTTGGAGAACTGTAAAAAGATCAGATAAAATCCTTCTAATCAGCGAATATCAGAAAAAACTTTTGGCTTTACATGATGCGGTGATCATCCCGAATCCAGTTGAAGAAGTAGTTAGGATCCAGGAATTAAGTAATAGAGCTTTACAAAGGAAAATATTTGAAACAGGAGACCCTACGTTTTGTATTATTGGACATATAACCCCAAACAAGGGACAGAAGGATGCAATTCGCGCTCTTGGTCTGATTTCTAAGGCCTACCCCAAAGCCAGGTTAACCCTTGTTGGAAATGGCTCAGCGGAAGAAATTAAGCGGTTAAAGGAGATCGCGCTTAATTTAGGAATTCAGGATAAATTGACATTTACCGGATTCTTGGATAATACCTACGAAGTCCTTTTAGAATCAGATGCCTCACTGGTTTGTTCTAGGGAAGAAGCCTTCGGGAGAGTTACAATTGAATCAATTATTTGCAGGAAGCCTGTGATTGGATTTTGCGGAGGGGCTACCCCCGAACTTCTTGGCAGCGATGGGTCTGTTGGAGTGCTTTACAACACAGTCGAAGAACTTGCCGAGATTATGGTCCGGTTTATTGAGAATCCTATGTTTCCTCAACGAATCGCAAACAAAGCGTTTGAAACGATTGGGATGAAATATTCTACACAAGCCTCCGCTGAAGCAGTTTTAGCGGAGATAAATAGGATGTTGAATTGATAAATAGAAGTCTCTTCTCTATGTTCATTGCTTTTCATCTGTCCAAATATCATCCCATTCCCCTAAATAACCAAAGGGAATCAAAAGGCTACACAAAACTCAATGCAAAAAGAAATTAGCTCAATCATCAAAAGATATGCCTCCAGAATCCTCCGAAAGGATGAAAAGATTTATGGGTTATTCTTGAAAGCATTTAGAAAATCTAATACAGGGGCGTGCCCAATTTGTGAGAAATCATCCGTCTTTGTTAAAGAAAGTGATTGGTTAAGAGACAATTACAGGTGCTTTCGATGCAGATCCATACCACGGCAAAGAGCTATCATTCTGGCTATAGAACGATTCTTTCCGAAATGGCGGGAATTGGCAATCCATGAATCTTCCCCCGGAGGCGTTTCTTCAGACTTCATTGAGAGGAATTGCAGCGGCTACTCAGGTTCGCATTTCTATCAGGATGTTCCGCGAGGAACCTATAAGGGAAAATTTCGTTCGGAAGACCTATCGAATCTGACTTTTGATGACAATACCTTTGACCTGATCATTACACAGGATGTCTTTGAACATGTATTAGAACCCGAGAAAGCCTTCAAGGAAATTGCCAGGGTTTTAAAGCCTGGAGGGGCTCATATTTTCACCATGCCCTGGTATCTAAAGCTACTTCAATCCAGAATCCGGGCCTCCCTTAATGAGCAAGGCGAGATTGTTCACCTTGAGCCCCCTCAATACCATGGGAACCCTATAGATAACTCCGGCTCTTTAGTAACAGTAGATTGGGGATTAGACTTCATTGATTTCATTTACAAGAGTAGTGGTATGACAACTACCACCTATCTCCACAACGATCCAAAGTTCGGGTTGGAGGCTGAATTTCTTGAGGTTTTCATAAGCAGAAAACCAAATCTTTTTAACGCCTGACCCATGTCTAAGATACGACCGATTGCCTTTTTCCTGCCCCAATATCATCCAATTCCAGAAAACGATGAGTGGTGGGGCAAAGGTTTCACCGAATGGAGAAACGTCGTTAAGACAAAGCCCTTGTTCAAAGGACATTATCAGCCTCACCTTCCTGCTGATCTGGGCTTTTACGATTTAAGGCTGCCGGAAACTCGCATCGTACAAGCCAACTTAGCCAAGGAATATGGGATTCACGGGTTTTGTTACTATCACTACTGGTTTAATGGCAAGCGTCTCTTGGAAAGACCATTTGAAGAAGTCCTCAACTCCGGAGAGCCTGACTTCCCATTCTGCCTTTGCTGGGCAAATGAGAGTTGGACCAGAAGATGGGATGGACAGGAAAAGGAAATCCTTGCTAAGCAAATCTACAGCCAGGAAGACGACCTCAAGCATATTCGGTATCTCGCTAAAGCCTTTTCTGACCCAAGATATATCAGGATAGAGGGGAAACCTCTTTTTCTGGTATATCGGGCATCTGCCCTCCCTGATGCTAAAAAAACGACAGATATCTGGAGAGAAGAAGCTAACAGGTTAGGCATTGGAGAAATTTTCCTTTGCCGGGTAGAAAGTTTTCCAAGTGAACATTCTTCACCGTCAGACCTTGGCTTTGATGCTTCCGTTGAATTCCAGCCAGACTGGGCTAACTTACCACTTCCTCTCCAATGGGGAAGGCGATGGAGCTATCTAAGAAAGGTAGGACTGGTCAATAAAGCTTATGGAGACAACAGAATTTATTATTATGCCGATCTTGTTAGCCGCATGACTCAAAAACCTATTCCTTCCTACCTCCGCTTTCCCTGCGTGACACCATCTTGGGATAATACTGCAAGGAGGAAACAAGGAGCAGTGATATTCAAAGGTTCAACTCCGGAGCTTTATGGCCAGTGGCTAGAGCATGCAGTTCAAATGGCTAAGAAGCTTCCATCGGCTCAGCGGTTCGTTTTTATCAATGCATGGAATGAATGGGCGGAGGGAAATCATCTCGAGCCATGTCAACGATGGGGGGTAAGTTATTTGGAAACAACAAGGCAAGTAATTTCGAATGCACGATATCAACAGCCCAAAAGTTAGCATAATTGTTCCAAATTACAATCATGCAGCATTCCTGAGAACACGCATCGAAAGCATTCTGGGCCAAACATACCAGGATTATGAATTAATTATCATTGATGACTGCTCAAGTGATGGCAGCATGGATGTTCTGGCTCCTCTTCGATCCCACAAAAAGACATCTCACTTTATTACAAATTCTCAAAACAGTGGTAATCCGTTTGCTCAGTGGAAAAAAGGTATTGAGCTTTCAAAAGGAGAATTTATTTGGATTGCGGAGAGCGATGACATTGCACACCTCAGTTTCCTAGAAAAACTAATCTTTCAACTTGAAAAACATCCTACTATTGGCATTGCAACCTGCTATTTCGATGTGATTGATGAATCTGGAGAACTAATGTTCAATACAAAGAAATGGCTTCCATTTGTAAATGAAGAAAAAACAGAACCTTTCATGAAAAATGGAAAAAAATTTCTCTACGACTTCATGCTCTCGAAAAACCTGGTATTCAATGCTAGTGGTGCAGTTTTTAGAAAAAAATTTCTGCCTGACTCAATTGAACAATTCACCCAATTCAAACAAGCAGGAGATTTAAAATTCTGGGTTGATATATTACAAAAGTCCGACCTCTGTATCATAAAGGAAACTTTAAACCAATGGAGAATTCACGAAAAATCTGTCACAGGAATAAACAAAAGTAGTCCAATTGCAATTTTGGAGCAATATCAAATAACCCGCCAAATCCTCAAAACCACCCCCAAAAGCCTTCAAACCAACAATGAAAGAGCTAAACAAGCATTTGAAGAATTGATAAATCGATGGTGGACACACAAAAACTCATTTTCCTATAATACACCGAAAGACGTCCTCCTACATATCAAAACAATCATTGAAGCAATAAAATCTGATAATCTATTTCTACTGCGGCTACTTGCCTTTGTAGCAAAAAAAATTCAGCTCCAACTCACCCGAATCCCCAGTGAAGCAAGAAAATAAAAATTCAGTTTTAAGGTTTTTTCAATTCAAAGAGAATCCATTTGGCCATGGAGGAGAAAAGCGCAACTCCCAAGTGTCGGCGATTCTAAAAAAACATTCCCTTCCATATAGACAAATCACTCCAGATTGGGAATCTTATAGTGCATTAAAAAAAATTAATCACATAACAAAATGGCCATTTAAAGGCACAAGTACTAGCCATTACAGTTCTTGCTATAATAAAATTGTCGAACCAGGAAAAGCTCTTTCTTTCAGGGAAAAACTCCTTAGAGAATCTGGCAACAGCAAAATTTTTTTTTGGGAAAGCACCTTCCCACGAGATTATTTCGCATTGGGTGCGGCTCGTTCGGCCGGTTTAAAGGTAGTTGCATTACCTCATAACCTGGAGTCTTTAGTTCCTAATCCCACCCCTTCCAATATCCGCCCCGGAAAAGCCGCCCACTTTAATAATGAAATTAAGGTTCTGTCGCAATGTGATGCTGTTTTCACAATATCCCATGAAGAAACCTGGCTTCTGAAACTATTTGACATAAACGCACACTTCTTGCCCTACTATCCCACGTCTGAAACACTCGATTATTTGAAGGATATTCGGGAAGTCAGAAAGGAGCTACCCCAAGAGGGGTATCTTATTATGGGATCGGCTGGTAATTATCCAACACAAAAAGGAATTCTGGAGTTAATAGAAACGGTAGGGAATTCCATTCAATTGGAAACATTTAAAATAGCTGGATTCGGAACAGAACAGTTTCGTAAGTCAGTCCAGCCATACCTAAATATTCAGCTACTGGGGGAGTTAAGTAATCAGCAACTATTCTCCGAAATAGCATCAACAAAAGGAGTAATCATTCACCAACCTCCAACAACTGGAATGATAACTCGGATAACTGAATTGTTAATTGCTGGTGTTCCGGTGATATGCAATTACATTTCTGCACGCTCATACTACGGAGTCGAGGGTATACACATTTACCAGAAAAAGGAAGATCTAAGAGAATTGGTGAAAGCCCCACTTCCTGTTCCTCCCTCACCAAAGAGTATTGAAAAATGGGAGAAGCACTTCATTTCCATTCTTGAAGAATTAAACAAATAAAATTGCTTTCGAATTTTTTAAATCCCCCAGGCCAATCCCTTGAAGAGCCAAGAGGAAATGGTATGTATTCATCGATATCACATTGGCCCAAAATATCAATCATTACCCCCAGCTTCAATCAAAGTCAATACATTGAATTCACAATTCAATCAGTACTACAGCAAAAATATCCCAATTTAGAATTCATTATAATAGATGGAGGAAGTACTGATGGTTCAGTGGACATCATCCAAAAATATGAAAAAAGTATCGCCCATTGGATTAGTGAGCCCGACGAGGGTCAAACCCATGCCATCCAAAAAGGCCTTTCGATAGCCACCGGAGACATATTCAATTGGATCAATAGCGATGATTTACTTGCGCCCAACGCACTTTGGCACATCGGGAAAACCCACGCAGAAAACCCGGATGCCATCATCGCAGGTCCTGTGGAGAATTTTCAAGGGTTAAGCACACAAATCATTGCCAACAAGAATTTGTCCTTCAAAAATTTTATGCTTAATTCGAAGGACTTCTCGTTTCACCAACCTGGAGTTTGGATACCCTTAAAAAAATGGGATATTGTACAAGCCCTTGACCGCTCCTATCATTACGTTTTCGATCACAAAATGATGATCGAATTGCTCTATCAGGGAGCACGCATTGAGTACATTCCTCAACTTCTTGCTCACTTCAGGCTTCATGAAAGCTCGAAGTCCGTTGCTCAATCTGTTCGCTTCCACGAGGAATTTTTCAGGTTGTTTGATGAATACCTGAGAGACTCCAGATTTACCGAGTACCATCCAATGATTGAAGAGACGATAGCAAACCATCATCAAAAATGGGACTGGAAAGATCGTCTGGCAGCCATCCAATCCAGGGCAGGTTCAAGATGGGGTAAAGCCCTTCAAATTGCCCAGCTAATCCTAACAAAACCGGATGAGCATCTTAATCGCTTCTCCTTAGGTGCAATGAAGAAATGTCTGACACTGAAGTAACGCTATACTTCTACCTCGAACCAGAGCGGTTTCCATACAAATATCTCGACAACCTCGACCTGAAAAATGAGGAGTTGGTCAGAGAAATGGCGCCAAGCACCTGGTGGAGTTGGACTTTGCGTACATACTTGCATTTACGCGATCATTTCACATGTCAGTTGGTTGACACGATGCCCGAGAAAGGAATAATTTTTTTCTTCAGGGGCTCCGTTTCTTTTTTCCAAAAGCCAAAGCCAGGGCAATTTTGGGTGTGTATGGTAGGGGACAGCTCGTGGCACATTTATAGCCAAATAAATATTTTTCAAAACCCTATTGAAGCGAAAAAGTGGCCATGCAGCTACTTTGTACATCATTGGCCTCAAATTAACATCATGCCATCCATAAGGCATGGGAAACCTCTTGAAAATATATACTATTTTGGAACAGCGGAAAACCTGGCAAAAGAATTCAAAGAAAAAGATTGGGCGGATTTTTGCTCCCGAAACAACCTCAAATTTCACATATGCCCCTCGGAGAAATGGAATGATTACCGGAATGCAGATTTAGTTCTTGCAGTCCGCTCTTTTGACGACTCAAACTCATACGATAACAAGCCAAGCTCTAAGCTGGTCAATGCATGGATTGCTGGAGTTCCATTTATTGCAAGAAAGGAAAGTGCTTACTTAGCTGATTGTAAGCTTGAAAATGAAATTATTTTTATAGACACCTATGATAATTTAAAAAACAAGACACACCTGCTCACTAATAACAAAAACCTCCTTGAAGAATACAGGAAAGCATCCCAAAAAAAAGGCGAGGAGTTTTCTATGACTTTCTTCTTAGGCGAATGGAGTAAATTAATATGCGCCATAGTCGACAAGAAGAAAAAGGAAGGATACTACTCCAATTTGCTTTTTCTTTTCAAGAGGCTTATTTTCTTCACATTAACAAGAACAAAAAATCGCCTAACCCCCTCTGTAAACAAAAAATTATAAATCAATCTTGCCCCCCCCTGCTCCATACAAACCCAACCTCTTTCTCATCGGCGCCCCCCGCTGCGGCACCACCACCCTCTACCAATATCTATCTAGTCATAGCCAGATATTTTTCCCTAGGCTTAAGGAACCCCATTTTTTTGCCACGGATATCGGACTCCGCAATGGGAGCTACAAAACCAGTATCGCGGATTACCGAAGCTTGTACGAGACGGCGGATAAAGACGCCATGTATTGGGGCGACGCTTCGGTTTTCTACCTCTACTCCGAACAAGCCCCACAGAATCTATATTTCTTCAATGCAGATGCCAAAATCGTCTGCATCCTCCGCCAGCCGGTTGATGCGATGTACTCGCTTTTCTTGTTTAGCCTGCGGCATGGCGCCGAAAACATACCCGATTTCGACCGGGCATTAAAGGCTGAACCTCTCAGAAAACAAGGCAAGCGCATACCTCGCGCCGTTTTTATCGAAGAAGCGCTGCTCTACCGGTCGGTCACCAGCTACGCAGCGCAACTAAAGCGGTATTACGATCTTTTTCCGCCCGAAAACATCAGGGTCTTCCTCTATGAAGACCTCGTGAACAGGCCCGGCGATATGTTCAGAGAACTGTCGCTCTTCCTGGGCCTGGAAAATGAATTCCAAAGGATGTCTTTCTACGCCAACCGCACGAAAGATGTGGTGTTCGATTCCTCCAAAGTACTCAATCGCAAATACCCCGATGCGATGAAATGGGTGCGAACCCTGCTACCCGACGGCATCCGAAAGAGCCTGCAGGGATTGAAGAAGTTCGAGCGCGCTCCCCGTATTCCCCCGCCGCTTTCACCAGAAAGGCGCCGGGAACTCATCCTGGAAAAAGAGCCCGAAATCCGGGCGCTCGCCGCGCTGATCAACCGCAACCTCGACCATTGGCTCTACTTCGAATAGCACTGGTCTCCTATGAGTACCCCTCCGAACCGGGCTGCGGGGGCATCGGCGTGTACACCCAACAGGCAGCCCGCATGCTGGCCGGACGCGGACATGAGGTGGAGGTGTTCACTTGTGGTAAATCCTCGTCTGTTGCCGAAGAACGGGCGCTGATCCATCGCATCCCTGCCTATGACAGGCGCTCGTTCCACGTAAGCATCCTCAGCTTTTTCAGGGAACGGCATCAGGAGCGCCCTTTCGACATCGTAGAAGGCCCCGAGTATATGGCCGACACCTTGTCCATCCGGCAGGCATTTCCGGAACTGCCCCACGCCATCAGACTGCATACGCCCTCATTCCTGGTCGGCAGGTTGTTCAGGGGCCGGGTAACGCTGCCGCAAAAGCTCCGCTTTTATGGCGGGGGGCTCCTCCGCGGCAAGCTGCCAAAGCCTTTCTGGAGGTATGACAAGGCCGGCGACCCCGAGTACCAACTCGCCCGGTCCGTACCCTTCCTGCTTCATCCTTCGAAAGATATCGCGGCCATTGTGCAGCGGGAATGGGATATTCCAGGCGAGTGTTTCATTCACCTGCCACACCCTTTCCAACCTTCGCAGGCACTACTGGATATTCCTGCGGTGGCAAGAGCAGGCCAAGACGTGCGGATACTGTTCCTCGGGCGGCTGGAGAAACGAAAAGGAGTTCTGTCCTTGCTGGAGGTCATCCCTGCCATTTGCCGCAAATACCCCCGGGCCAGATTTGTTTTCACGGGAAGAGGACCCGGCATGCAGGCCCTATTGACAGAAAAACTGGCGGCCTACCGCGCACAACTGGAATTCACCGGAGAGGCGCCGTATAACGACATACCGCAACACCTGGCAAATGCCGATATCTGCCTTTTTCCGAGTCTCTGGGAGAACTTTCCCAATGTCTGCCTGGAAGCGATGTCGGCGGGCAGGGCAATTGTAGGAAGTAAAAACGGCGGTATGCGGGATATGCTGGAAGCCCCCCCATGCGGGCTTTTGATCGATCCGGACAAACCCGCCACCATCGCCGAGGCGCTCTCCACCTTTCTGGAAAACCCGGAAATGAGGGAAACATTCGGCGAGAGAGCCCGCCAGATAGTGCTGGAGCGATACAACGCCGATGTAATTGGGGCCAAAACGGAGGCTGTTTATCAAAAAATAATAAGCCACTTGCATGACAAGGTTAATTCAACTATTTTAGGGGAAAGAACGTGATGGAAACAACCAAAAAACTGACAAACTTGCAGCTTGAGATCCTGAAAATATTCAGGTTCGACATTAGCGAGAATCAGATCAAAGAGATCAGATCACTCTTGGCCGCTTATTTTGCCGAGAAAGTAACGTCTGATATGGACGCCCTTTTCGAATCTAATAAGTGGGGGGAGGAAAAGATCAATGAGTGGTCGAAAGAACACATGCGAACGAAATATGAGGGGTAATGAAGGTAGTAATCGATACCAATGTTCTTTTGATGTCTATCCCCAAAATCTCAAAGTTCAGGCCAATTTTTGACGGGCTTTTGTCTTCAAAATATGAATTGGCCATCTCAGAGGCGATCCTTCAGGAGTATATTGAAATAATTGGAAGAAAGACAACCGGACAAATAGCTCAAAACTTTGCCGAACTGCTTTCCCAACTCGAAAACGTTGAAAACACAGAAATCTATTTCCGCTGGAACTTAATAACGGCAGATCCGGACGATAATAAATTTGTTGATTGCGCCATTTCTGCGAATGTAAAATTTATCGTTTCCAATGATAGCCACTTCAGCGTGCTGAAAGAGATAGAATTTCCTCCAGTCGAAGTGATTGATGCAGATGAGTTTTTGGAAGAGCTAAAACGGTTGGAGTAACCATCATCCACGCCCGGATGAAAGTTTCTGTGGTATTATGCACCTACAACCCGCGTCCCGACTACCTGGCGCGGGTACTCGACGGCCTGCGCGCACAGACCCTGCCGCAGGATCAATGGGAGCTGATATTGGTCAACAACCGCAGCGACAACGGATTCGAGGCGGGGCTGGACCTCTCCTGGCATCCGGCAGCGCGGCTGACCGACGAGCCCCGGCCGGGCCTCACCCTGGCCAGGATGAGCGGGGTGCGGGCAGCCAGCGGCGAGATCATCGTATTTGCCGACGACGACAATGTGCTGGACGCAGACTACCTGGCGCAGAGCCTGTCCATCATGGCAGAGCACCCCGAAACTGGCGTTGCGGGAGGAAAGTCGCTCCCGGTTTTCGAAACCGCACCGCCATTGTGGTTCAGCGAGCTGAATATCACCCTGGGTTGCCGCGACCTTGGCGATCACCCCATACGAAGCAGGCAGCAGGGCAAGCTTTTGAAGTCATACCCGCCCTACGCCCCCATCGGCGCGGGCATGGTGATCAGAAAAAGCGCCTTTCTGGCCTACGCCGCGGAAGCCGAAAACGACCCGGTGCGGAGAGCCCTGGGCAGAAAAGGTAAATCGCTCAGTTCGGGCGAAGACAACGACATCGTGCTCACCCTCATGCGGCAAGGCTGGGAAATAGCCTACGAACCCCGCCTGTCGCTGAAGCACCTCATTCCCTCCCACCGCCTTCAGCCCGCCTACCTGGCGGAGATGAACCGGGCCTCATCCAGGACCTGGGTACAAGTGCTGGCCGTGCATGGCATCAACAAATGGCCTCCCATCCCGGCATGGACCCTGCCCCTTCGCAAGGCACGCTCCTGGTTTCGCACGCGGGCATGGCGGAGTCCGTTGGCCTACATACGCTGGAAGGGCGCCTGCGGGCTTTTTGAGGGGAGGGCGGCAATCGCATCATGAACAAGCTGAAAAAAGCCCTGAAACGCCTGGAGAGCCTCCTGCGGCTGGCCGGGGAACTATTCCTGCGGCGCTGGGTCTGGAAGAACCGCGATTACCAGCCCTTTATCATCCTGGGCGCCGGCCGCACCGGCACCAACCTGCTGATCCAGTACCTGCGCTCGCACCCGGGCATCGTGTGCTACAACGAGGTATTCCACCTGCACAGGCCCCTTTACGGGTACGCCCATCTCGACCATTCTCTCAAAGAAAGAGGCGACCGCCTGCGAAAGCAATCAGCCGCCCGTTTTCTCGAACAATACGTCTTCTGCCCCCGCTCCGCGAAAGTCAAAGCGACAGGCTTCAAGTATATCTACTGGCACGGCGAGGGAGAAGGCTGGCAGCAGAACAACAATGCGGCCGTGTTGGGCATCGCAGGCTTAAAGGTTCTGCACCTCCGCCGCCGCAACAAGCTCGACCAGTTCGTATCGGAAAAAGTAGCCCGCCAGCAAAAATCCTGGTCGTCGGAGCAGCCCGCAGGCGCGAACAATACCCGGATCGCGGTCGACCCGGAAGAATTCAAAGCCTTCGTGCCCAGGATAAAAGCCTTGGAAGAGAAGTACGAAGCCCTGTTCAGGCACATGCCCATGCACTCGCTCTACTACGAAGACCTGGTACAAAAACCCCGGGAGGAGATGGATGCCGTTTTCACCTTTTTGGGACTGGAGAAGCATCCGGTACAGACCCGCACCAACAAACTGATCACGATCCCCAGGCATTCGCTCATCGAAAACCATGAAGCGCTTGCCCGGCAGTTTAAAGATACCCCCTTTGCCCCCTTTCTCGAAGAAGATACCCGCCCCGCTGCAGCGGATCATTGACAAGCTGTACCGCTACCCGAAGAGCAGACTGCTCAAAATCCGCAAGCAAGGCGGCTGGTGGAACAGCCACCTCATAGAGCGGGAGCGGCGCGCCATGGAGCGGGCTTCCGAGCGCTTGTTCGTGCCGTATGAAGAAGCCGGCGCGCCCCTGGAGGTGCATTTCCTGACCGGCCGGCACTACTGGTACCAGACGGTATTTTGCATGTACTCCCTGCAAAAAGCGGCGGGGCGCAGCTTCCGCTGGCACCTCTACGACGACGGCACCTTCGACGAAGCCCTGATCGCACGCATGAAAGCGCAGGCGCCGGGCGCAGTAGTGCATACGCGGCAGGAGATCGAAGCCCGCCTTCGCGTCTGCCTGCCGGAGCAGGACTACCCCTTCCTCTGGCGCAAGCGAAGAGTCTATCCCCATCTCAAAAAACTGACCGACATCCACGCCGGCAGCCAGGGCTGGAAGCTGGTGCTGGATTCGGATATGTTGTTTTATAAAAACCCGGATTTATTAATAAAATGGCTTTCCAGCCCTCAACAAACATTCCATATCCTGGACATTATTAACTCATATGGATATCCCATCAATTTAATGGAAAAGATTTCAGGAAATCCAATCCAGGAAAAAGTGAATGTAGGTGCAGTGGGGATCAAGAGTGAAGAGATCAATTGGAAATTGTTAGACCAATGGGGAAAAGAGCTTGAAGAAAAAAAGGGCGCAAGCTATTTCCTGGAGCAAGCCCTGACTGCTATGCTAATTGGCCAAAACTCTTGCACAATAGGCCCATCAAACGAATATATTGTCATGCCTTCAAAAGAACAAGTCCTTCTCAATATGGGCACGATGCACCACTACGTAGACAGTTCAAAGGAATGGTATTTCAAAATTTCCTGGAAACAAGTATGCCCTAATGAATCTTGCTCATAAAATTAGATCCAAGGCAATAGAAGACTTAGCTTGGTTAAAACAAATCATTGCTGAAAAAAGCGCCTCTGGAATACCTCCAACACGCTTTGTTATTATCAGCAATATTAGAACCGGCTCTACCATGCTACAAAATCTCATCAACAGCCACCCAAATGCACGTTGTTTCTCTGAACTCTTTCATAGACACAAGGACAGCATTGCATTTGGAATAGAAGGCTACAAGAGAAGAGGTGCTAATCCTGCCTATGTCCAGTTTCGAAATGAAAACCCTGTAGGTTTTCTGGAGCAAAATATTTTTAAAGGACACCCAAAGAACATTTACGCCGTAGGATTTAAGCTACTTTACACACAGTGCAGACAAGGGTTCCAGTTCTGGGAAGGCGAAGAATATGCATATTGGTGGCATAATGTTGGAATAGAACCCAAGTGGGAAACAGGTAAACGTTGCGTATGGGAATACCTTGCAAGTGAAAAAATCAGGATCATACACCTTACCCGCAATAACTTCTTGGAAAGCAAGGTTTCTTCACTAGTTGCTCAAGAAACTGGCAAATGGAGTATGATAACAACAAGGGAATCTATTGGAAAAGGATTTAAGAAGGTATACCTTAACCCAAAAGAAATATTGAACGACCTTAAAGCAGAAGGATATTTCAGGGAAGAAACAAGACAACGTTTTAAAGACAATTCTCTACTTGAAACCACCTATGAAGCATTGACTGAAAACAGGGAAGAAGAATTAATCAAAATTCAAACGTTTTTAAACCTACCCCAAAAAAAAATGAACTCTCCAACAAAAAAGCAAGCGAAGTATTCACTTCAGGAGGTTGTTGAAAATTACGATGAAATATCTAGTCTTTTGAAAGAAAAAGGGAGTCTTTTTCAAACTCCGGCAACATGACAGAAAAAAAACCCTTAGTGTCTATAATAATGCCGGCATATAATGCTGAATATCACATTCTGGATGCACTAAAATCAGCATTAACACAAACATATTCTAACATTGAAATCATTGTCATAAACGACGGCTCTATAGATAATACTGCAAATATCATCCGGCGCGTACCTAACGATAAAATAAAAATAATCAATCAGCCACATCAAGGGGTCAGTGCGGCTAGAAACACGGGACTGAGAGAAGCAAATGGAGAATATATCCAATTTTTAGATGCCGATGATTTAATTAGTCCGGAAAAAATTTCATCTCAAGTTAGTATTTTGCTTAATAACCATAATTGCATTTCATTTTGTGAGACACGCTTCTTTCTTGACGGGAAAGATCCCATTCACGAGCATATCATCTCTTGGGATCCCTGGCATTCTCAGGCTAAAAAATATGATCCGGTAGAATTCCTTGTCCGTCTTTGGGGAGGATACGGGCATCAGAATACCGGAATGATTCAAACAAATGCCTGGCTTTGCCCACGCGAGATACTTAATAAAGCTGGTATGTGGAGAGAAGATATATCTGTCGATGATGATGGGGAATATTTCACCAGAGTCATTCTTAATTCAGATGGGTTACTGTTCTCTTTCCAAGGACTTAATTACTACAGAAAATACCCAGCAGGGGAAAAGAATCTCAGCGCACTAAAAAACTACAAAGCATATGAAAGCATTTTCAAATCAATCTCCTCAAAAGAAGAACAAATTCTAAGAAAAGGAAAAAACCCTTTCGTTATGTGTGCCATTGCACACCAATACACCTCTTTTTACTACAGTTGCTTCCCTTATTATCCTTCATTAATGCTTAAAGCAAGAAAAAAAATCAGGGAATTTGGAGGACTTGCCTACCCATATAAACCAGGCAATAGGGTTTTACAAAAATTATCCCCATATATTAATTGGAAATTCCTGAAAATCATATCAGACATTAAGAAAGTTTCTTTTAAAATAATAAATTGGTGTCAAAATCCGTATTAACCATTGCTACAGGCAAAGATGTTTACATTAGAATGGCCGTCAACCTGGCAAGATCTTTTTTTTATTGGCACAGAGATGACCAAATTCAATTTGCCATAGCCACCGATCAGCCAAGACTAATTCCCCCTGATTTAATCGATAAAATCACTACAATTCCAATTAAGCCAGGGGAATTCGGACAAGGATTTTCTCCAAAGCTTTACCTCGACAAACTTGCCTTGACAGAACAAACACTTTTTATTGATAGTGATTGTTTAATCACGGCAAATCTGAACTTCATATTCAATAAATTTCAGGGCAATCCAGTCTCTGTTGTTGGAGGATTTATTTCGGAAGGAGAATGGTTCGGAAATGTAAAAAAATTATGTAAAAAATTTGGATTTCAAAAAATTCCAAAGTTCAACGGAGGGCTATACTACCTTGAGAAAGGCTCGCTATCTAACCAGGTTTATGAGAAGGCCAGAGAATTAGAATCTCAATACGATGAACTAGGCTTAATCAGGCTACGAAACAGGCCGAATGATGAGTTGCTCATGTCTATTTCAATGGCATATTTCGGGCTAACGCCCATTCCCGATGATGGTACTATTATGAGTGACCCCCAAGCCTGTCCGGGGCCATATGACCTCAAAGTTTCAAAAGGACTTTCTTTCCTGATCAACCCGCCTCCTCCCGATCCAAAACACCAATCATGGTACCCTTTTTACAAAGTCAGTCCCACTATCGTACATTTTCTGGGTCACCATACCCATGAACCTGTTTACAAAAGAGAGGCATTCAGCTTAGATCTCTACTCCAGAAAAAAAATCCCCCCTTCTATTGCTGACGGTATTTCTCAAATATTGATATTTTATCCGGAAGTCATTTTACTCAGTTTTAAAAACTGGGCACGGCCCTTTTACAGGATTCTTTTCGGCGTTAGAAGGGTTAAACAATCAGATCGCATTTAAAATTCACCCATGAAAGCTGATGTAAGCGTTATTATTCCAACTTTCAACCGGCTTTGGTGCCTTCCCAGAGCAATAGACAGTTGCCGAAATACAAAATGTAAGACCGAGATAATCGTAGTAGATGACGGAAGCACGGACGGCACATGGGAGTGGCTTCAGAGCCAAAGTGATATTATCCCCTTATTTCAAAAAAACCAGGGGCAGACGTGGGCGGTAAACCGAGGGGTTGAACATGCAACCGGTAGGTATATCAGGTTCCTTGATTCTGATGATTTTCTGTGCCAGGGAACTATTGACCGCCAATATGAAACTGCCGTGGAAACCGGAGCAGATATTGTTTATTCAAGAGTAGATCATTACGACGAGTCGTCCAAAGCAGTATTTCAGGAACACCCCGACACGACATTGTGGAGAGATTTTTTGGAAATTCAGCTTGGCACTGAATACGGGAGTCATTTCTTGGGTATGCTTTTTAAAAAAGAGATGATTGAAGACATCCCGAGACGCCCGGATTTCGCACTAAGGGAGGATCGGATGTTTCTCTTAGAGGTCGGCTTAAAGGAACCTAAACTAGCAACCGTCGCTGGGTGTGCAGGATATTGGGTCAGGCACAAATCACAGATGCACACTAGCTATGCAGGAATGATAAACGTGGTTGCAAATTGGCAACACCTGAACATTTATAAAAAAATCCTTGGAGAACTCGCTAGTTCAGGAAAGTTAACAGAACCTAGAAAAAAAGCAGCAAGCAATATCCTTTGGATACTAGCACATTGGGTTTCCAAAACCCACTTAAAAGAGGGAAAAAAAGTTGCAGATTGGGTTTTTGATCTAAATCCGGATTTCAAAATCCCTGAAAAAGGCATTCTTGGTCTTTTGTTTAACAACTTGGGGTTTCTTTGGACTCAAAGAATTCTAAAATTAAGAAGGCTGCTGATTTATGGATCAGAATAGGCAAATCAATGGAATAATGCCCACTCCCCTCAACCTCTTCTACCAGGAACCAGACCCCGACCGCTGGTTCAAATACGACCGCTACCCGCGCCGTATCATCCGGCGCATAGTGAGGGGAATACCCAGACCCGGAGGGCAGCAAATGGTATTCATTAACCTCGTCAAAGGTCTCGATAAACTCGGCTATCCTTACAGAGTCAATGATTTCCGGCACGCGAAAAAACATCCTGAAGAACTGGCCTGTATCATTGGGAAACCCCATGTGCTTTATGAGCGCAGATGGGAGAATCCGGTCCTGTTTGGTGCCTCAGTATTCTCCCACCCTCTCGACTGCCCGGATTTGTTTGAAAAGTATCCCGTTAAGAAGATTTTAGTTCCTGGAGAGTGGATGCGGAAGATGTTCGAGCCCTACTATGGAGATAAGGTCGTTGCCTGGCCAGTTGGGATTGATACGGAGTATTGGCGTCCATCAGAAGATCCGAAAGACCTCGACTTCCTGATTTACTACAAAATCAGATGGGAGAACGCTCATTATGACAAGACATTATTCCAGCCAATTTGCACAGAACTGGAGAAAAGAAATCTCAAATTTCAAGTAATCCGGTATGGCAACTACACTCCGGACCAACTGATGCAACTCTCCGGCCGGTCACGGGCAGTTATTTTCCTTTGTGAACATGAGACGCAAGGTTTGGCTTACCAGCAACTACTTTCCAGGAACATACCCCTATTTGCATGGGACCGTGGCGGGTTTTGGCAGGATCCTGTCTATTACCCAAATCAGGTTCAATTTGGCCAGGGAGTCTCGTCAGTTCCTTATTGGGATGAACGCTGCGGAATGACTTTCAAAAACTTTGATGAATTTTCACTCAAACTATTTGGTTTTATTGACCGGCTGAAAACCTTTTCCCCCCGCCCCTATATCCTCGAAAACCTCACCTTGGAGATTTGCGCCCAAAAATATATTGATATTGTTGAAGACTTGCATAGTCAGGCAATTTGAAAACCATCTCCCTCCTCACCGGCGCCCACCTCTCCCGCAACCCCCGCGTGGTAAAAGAAGCCAATGCCCTGGCCGAAGCGGGGTATCAGGTCTCCATCCTCACGGTCTGGACACACAAGGAATGGCTGGAGACAGACAAAACCCTCATACATCCTTCCATTCACTATGCCGGCATCGACCTCACCGCTTGGAATAGCCCGGCTTCCCTCTTCTACCGCGCCCTCAGGCGCTTCTTCCAGGAGCTGAACCAACGATGGGGCATTGAATCACCCCATTCGCTCAATTACGCCCTGCTTCCCCTTCTCCGAAAAGCAAGAAAAACAAACGCAGATCTGTATATCTGCCACCAGGAAACGGGGCTCGTGCTCGGCGCCTGGCTGCTCAAAGCCGGCCGCAAGGTGGCATTCGACTTCGAAGACTGGTACTCCAAAGACCTGCTGCCAGAAAACAGAGCCTCCAGGCCCGTCAAACTCCTGGAAAACATGGAAAAGTCCGGACTGAAAAACGGACTTTTTTCGTTAACCACCTCCCATGCCATGGCAGCGGAAATGGGCCAATTTTTCCAAACGCCGCCGCCTGAGGTGATCAGGAATGTATTCCCCGTTCCCCACGATCTGGAAAGCCGCAGCCACCCCAACCAGCCCGTCCGCCTGGCCTGGTTTTCCCAGACGATCGGTCCGGGACGCGGGCTCGAACTGCTGTTCCAGGCCATCTCTTTATTGCCCCGTACTCCCCTTGAAATCCACCTCACAGGGGATGTGTCCGAAGCATACCGCGCTGATCTCATAGGCAGGCTGAAATACCCCGGTATTCATTCCCTGCATTTCCACCGTCCTGTCGCGCCGCAGGCGCTCCCCGCCTTCCTCTCGCGCTTCGACATCGGCTTGGCGCTCGAACAATCCACGCCTGAGAGCCGCAACCTCACGATCACCAACAAGATCGTTCAGTACCTTCAGTCCGGCCTCGCCGTAATCGCCACTGAGACTGCCGGACAAAAGGAAGTAGCGCAGTTGGCTCCCAACGCCGTTTTCCTGATCGGGCATAAAGATGAATTAGCCCAAAAACTGGCAATGCTGGCGGATGATACATCTCTCCTCGCCAATGCCAGGCAGGCGGCCCTGGCATGTTCGAGGGAGGAGTTGAATTGGGAGAAGGAGCAGGAGAGGCTGTTGGCGGTGGTGCGGAGGGTCCCATCGCCGTGAAAAGGCATAAAGCCTGTTATTGTCAAGACCAGCGTGTTTATACCGAACTTTATACCGAACCTTTCACCGTACTTTATACCGAACTTTTTGCTCCAATGCAAGAACTGGGGAGGTCTGTGCCTCGGAGCGTTTCTATAATTCACCTAATCGATCAAAACGAAGGGTTTCCCCGACATTTTCCCCGACACTTTCCCCGACATTTATACCGACACTTTATCCGACGTTTTATCCGACGTTTTATCCGACGTTTTTCCGACGTTTTTCCGACGTTAACCGGGGGGATTCCGATCTTTCTACCATCAGCGCCCGTAGCGTTTTATGATTCACCGCGACGAAAGCTACGGACGCGACGTGGCGTTCGTAGCGTCGTAGCGGTGAAAAAGAAGCTGGTACGAACCGGAACTTTTCTTGCCTCCTCCGTGTAAAGGAGGAACAAGTTTTTCTCAATGACGACCAAAAGGCTGGAGCATATTATCGAAGAGATCAATCTGCTTGAAGCAGATGAACTCGAAAAGGTCCTTAAAGCGCTCCTGAAGCGAATTGAGCGGAAAAGGCATATCGAATCCATTCTCGACCAATACATTGGAATCGGAAAAGGGGTTTGGGAAACGGACGCTCAGGGGTATGTCAATGAGTTGAGAAAAGAAGATACGGATTCCAAGCCTCTTAACGGATGAAGAAGAAGAAATGGTAAACGATCAACAACCGTCCGGCAATAACAGGTATCCCCGCTACCTGTTCAAAAACTTCCTGGCCGACAAACGCGTCTACCGCCTCAATCAGGCCTTTTGGAAGAAGCAGGTGCAAAGTGCAATAGGCACTGAGCGCCCTCTTTCTCATAATTGGGTAAGCGATACATTCTCAAACGGCCGCCCCTTCTGGGATGGAAACCCGATATTCAGCGCCCGCCTTTCGGCCGACAAAGCCCTGCGCATCGTACAGGAAGAACCCGAAAGCCCTACCGTAGAATTTGGCTGCTGGACGGAGAAAACCACCTTTGAAAGCGACCAGGAAGTAGAAGAACTGGTCATCTCCCTCGAGCTATCCCGCGAATCGAAACAACTGGCATTGGAGGCGATCAGGCAATGGGTGGAAGGGGGGTAGCAACGGAACTATTCTTGCCTCTTCTGTGTAAAAAGACTAAATTGGGGAACAAATTTTCTAAAGGATGACCAAAAGGCTGGAGCATATTATCGAAGAGATCAATCTGCTTGAAGCAGATGAACTCGAAAAGGTCCTTAAAGCGCTTCTTAAGCGAATTGAGCGAAAAAGGCATATCGAATCCATTCTCGACCAATACATTGGCCTCGGAAAAGGCGTTTGGGAAACGGACGCTCAGGAGTATGTCAATGAGTTGAGATAGAGAAGTCAGCGCTCCCCAAGCGCCAAGACACAGTGGTCCTTCATTGATCAAAACCATCCAAAATGACAGTTCTAAGAATTGAATTGGTTGACCCGAGGGTGAAAATTTTGCTGGAAGACCTGGCCAAGCTGAACCTGATCAATATCCTGGAAGAAGAAGAACCCCAAAAGCGATATACTGCCTTATTGAAAAAACTTCGTTCGAAAGAAGAGGAAGCCCCTGGCCTCGATGAGATCACGGAAGAAGTTGAAATAGTGAGATCTAGCCGTTCCGTTCATCATTAGGAAGGCTTTCTTCGTACAACACCACAGGGTCCAGATCAAGCGGAGCATCGAACTCCACACCATTAGACAGCTTTATCTTTTTGACCAAATGGGGCCAGCACAGCGTCCCCTCCCTCAGTTCAACCCTGGAAAAATGATCCGGGTCCGTTAACTGTTTCAGGAAAGGGTCCTTCTGAAAGGAAGCCGATTGAAACAAGCGCTGAAAGTCAAGAATCCGGTACTCGCCGTTATTAAAAGCGCAGAACACCTTATAGCCGTCTATATCAACAATCTGGATAATGCGGGGAATTTTTGCTGTTTTTCTCATGGGGATGAAAGCATGCAAGTTATTGCCTGATTTGGTAACAAATCTTTCTCCGAAAGGATTCCATCGCTTACCAAGTTAGTAAATTTTTCAAATACTCAACAATAAATCCGTTTTTTGCGTTAAATTTGCAAAAAACGACCTCATTATGCTAGTTCAGTTCAAATTGAAGAACTACAAGCCGTTTAAGGAGGAGCTGCGGTTCAGCATGGTCGCTTCCAACTATGACAAGACGACCAGGGTTGAAGATAACGTGGCCGAAGCGCCTGCGTTCGGGCTCAAACTGCTGAAAAGCGCGGTGATCTACGGGGCCAATGCAAGCGGCAAGAGCAAACTGGCAGAGGGCATGCGCTTCATGCGCAATTTCGCCCTCCACTCTTCCCGAGAAACACAAAAGGGCGACAAGATCCCCGTGCAGCCGTTTTTGCTGAGTACGGAGACGGAAAATCAGCCTTCCGAGTTCGAGATCATGTTCTTGCACGACTCGGAGCTGTTTCGCTATGGCTTCGAAGTATCGCCCCAAAAGGTGGAGGCAGAATGGCTGTTCCATCGGGCAAAGACCAAAGAAGTGGAAATCTTCTACCGCGACGGGCAGCAATTTGAGCTGCACGACACCCGCTTCAAAACAGCCAAACCCCTGGTCGATAAAAAGATGATCCGCTCCAACGCCCTGCTGCTCTCCGTGGCTGCCCAGTTCAACGACAAACTGGCAGGGAAGGCACTGGAATGGTTCAAGCAATTCAACATCATTTCCGGCTTGCAAGAGGAAGGGTACCAGGGCTTCACCATGGGACAAACAAAAGACGACCAGGCAAAACAGGAAATACTGGCGCTCCTGAAAGCAGCTGACATGGGCATCGACGACCTGAGCCTGAAATACCTCGATCCCGGTAATTTCCCCAAGGGAATGCCACAGGAACTCAGGGAAATGATTGAGCAAAAGCTTCGCGAAGAGGGGGGAGAAGTATTTACAGACGTACTGACCTCCCACAAGAAATACGACGCCAGCAAGCGCGTAGCCGGAACCGTACAGTTCTCCCTGGATGAAGACGAGTCCTCCGGTACCAGGAAATTTTTCGCCCTGTCAGGCCCCGTTTTAGACACCCTCAAACAAGGCAAGGTCCTGGTGGGCGACGAACTGGAATCAAAAATGCACTCCAACCTGGTCTGCAAACTGGCGGAACTGTTCAACTCCAAAGACAAAAACCCCAACAACGGCCAGCTTATCTTCAACACCCACGACACCAACCTCCTGAGCTCGGGTCTTTTCAGGCGCGACCAGATCTGGTTTGTAGAAAAAGACCAGTACGGCGCAGCATCACTCTCCTCCCTGAGCGACTACGAAGCTCGCAGGGAAGAGAACTATGAAAAAAACTACCTCCAGGGCAAATACGGGGCCGTTCCCATGCTGGAGGAGTTTAGTCCGGTCTATCTGAAGAGTCCTACCTTTCTCAATGTGGGGGCAACAAGGTAGCCTTTGTCTGTTCAGCGTTTCTCGCAAAGGACGCTGCTGGAACGGAAACGGGCGCCATCAAAGAAGAAGGCTATTTGAACTTTCCCATAGCATTTGTACTTTTGAATAGTAAAGCGATAGCATGAAACTCCACCCATATATGGCAAAAAGGATAGATCAGCTCAATGAGTTGTGCCAAAGGTATGGAGTTTCAAGGCTCTATGCCTTTGGTTCCATAGTATCGGGAACGTTTGATGTCAAAACAAGCGACATAGATCTTCAGGTTGAATTGCTACCCATTGAGGACCCTGTTGCCAAGGGGCTTACGCTGCTGGAATTATGGGATGAGTTAGAAAACCTGTTTGAAAGGAAAGTCGATCTATTGACCGACCAACCCATCAAGAACCCCTTCTTCCGGAAAGCGTTGGAGGAAACAAAAATCTTGGTGTACGAAAAACTTGCATGAATGATAAAAACGGCCGCCACACTGAATAAAAAAGGGATTCTGGACTTTCTCAAAAGCCATAAATCCCAGCTGGTCCGTTTTCAGGTTCGGAGCATCGGCCTTTTTGGCTCCTACTCCAGAAACCAACAAAAAGACACCAGCGACATCGACTTTCTGGTGGAATTCGAACAAGGCCACAAGACCTACGACAACTTCATCGGGTTAGCCGACTTCCTGGAGGCCGCATTCGGAAAAGAAGTAGAACTTGTCACCAGACAGTCCGTAAGCAAGCACATCTGGCCATATATCGAAAAAGAGGTGGAGTATGTCAAAATCAGCGATTGAATTTCATACAGATCTGACAATCGATTGTCAAATTTGTATACACCCCTCCACCAAGTCCCGCCCCGCGGGACCTCCACCCAGGCCCAAAGGGCCCTCCACACTCCACACTCCACTCTCATCAAAAACCTCCTAATCATCTCCCCCCACTTCCCCCCCTTCAACGGCGCCGACATGCACCGCATACGGCAAAGCCTGGGGTATTACGAGGAATTTGGCTGGAAACCCACCGTGGTCACCGTACACTCCGACTACGTGGAGGGCGCGCAAGACCCCCTGCTCGAACAAACCCTTCCGGAAGGCCTGCGCGTCATACGCGTGAAGGCTTTTTCTACGAAATACACCCGAAAGGTGGGGCTGGGCAGCCTGGCCCTGCGCTCGCTGTGGTTCTACTGGCGCGCCGTCAATAAACTCTTGAAAGAAGAGCGCTTCGACCTGGTGTTCTTCTCCACCACCCAATTCCCCGTCATGATACTGGGCGCCTACTGGAAGCGCCGCTTCGGCATCCCCTTCGTCATCGACATGCAGGACCCCTGGCATACCGACTACTACCTCTCCAAACCCAAATCGGAACGGCCGCCGAAATACTGGTTCGCCTACCGCCTCAACAAATGGCTGGAGCCCATCGCCATGCGCCGCGTGGATGCCATTATCGCCGTGACTTCGGCCTATTGCGATACGCTAAGGGAGCGATATCCCCATATTTCTGAAAGTCAGTGCCATGAGATACCATTCGGCGTCTCCCCCAAAGACTACGAAGTAGCCGAATCCCATACCGAAGAGCCACCTTATTTCCAGGCGGCCAAAGACCGTCTGAGGATTGTGTATACCGGCGTCGTCAACTCCGCCATGCTGATCACTATCAGGGCCATACTGACCGCCTTCCGCAATGGACTGCCAGAGACCCCCCGTTGGGAAGGAGTCCATTTCTTCTTCATCGGCACCAACTATGCGCCGGAGGGGATGCAAAAGCAAATGGTAGCGCCCATCGCATCGGAACTGGGCATTTCGGCGCATGTTACGGAAATCACCGGCCGCATCGGCTATTTTGAAGCCCTCAAAATCCAGCAATCGGCCGATCTGCTCCTGCTCCCCGGCACACAGGACGAGGCCTACACCCCCTCGAAGGTCTACAACTATGTGGCCTCCCGGAAGCCCATTTTTACTGTTTTTCACCAGAAAAGCAACGTCAATGCCATCCTGAAAAATCTGGGCCGGCCCGTCCAGGTCAACTTCTCCTCCGGAGAATCCGCCGACAGCCTCGCAGACCGGATACTCCCCGCCTTGGTCCAGGAAATTGCCCGCCTCCCCTTCATGCCCGACACCGACTGGGAAGCCTTCGGGCCGTATACGGCGAAGGAGCGGGCGAGGAAACAGGTGGAGGTGTTTTTTGAAGTGGAGAAGGTGAGGAGGTGAGGAGTGGAGGGGGAAGAGGATTACCACTAGGAACTAAATACTGCTTATATTCGTTAAATATTGAATTGCGTTCAAGTTACTTATCGCCATCATGGAACAAATCATCATCAAGCTTAAGGACCAGAGCAAACGAAGTTTTCTCCTCGAACTTTTGGCCCAGTTTGACTTCCTGGAACTGCAAGTCAAGCAGGAAGCCAAGGGCAAATCGAAGGAAACACCCTACGATTTTTTTCAATCCGCAGGCTTATTTGAAGGTAGGGATATCAATGCCGATCAACTGAGGAAAGAAGCATGGCGAATCAGCAATTAGTCATAAGCTCAACCTTCCGGATGCCATTATTGCAGCAACTGCCCTTCATTTCCAGATACCCTTATTCACAATTAACATCCGGGATTTCAGATTCATTCCGGAATTGAGCCTATACACAGCAAAATAATTGCCCTTTCTCTTCTTCTCGCTCGCGAGGGTCTCCGCCCCGACGTTTACCCCCCTCTCCACCCAGTCCCGCCACGCGGGACCTCCACCCAATCCGCGAAGGGCCCTCCACTTAAAACGCTAAACGCCAACCTTGAAAAAACTCGCCATCCTCACCACCCACCCGATCCAATACTACGCCCCGGTCTTCCGCCTGCTCACCGAGCGCGGCAAGATCGAGGTCAAAGTATTCTATTCCCGCCCCCCCGAAACCACTCAATACGACAAAGGCTTCGGAAGAATAGTAGAGTGGGATATACCCCTGCTGGAGGGGTATGCGTATGAATATTTGGAAATGGGCGAAGTGTCGCCCATTTCCAAATATTCTCCTGATGCAGTTTTAGTGTTTGGCTGGAGTTTTCCGGGGCATTTGAAAGCCATGCGGATGCTTAAGGGAAAAACAGCGGTTTGGTTCCGCGGAGATTCAACGCTGCTCGACGAGCGCCCCGGCCTGCGCCAATGGGCACGACGCCTCTTCCTGCGCTGGGTGTACAGCCATGTGGACAAAGCCTTCTACGTCGGCACGCACAACAAACACTACTTCCTGGCGCACGGCCTGCGCGAAGACCAGCTCGTCTTCGCCCCCCACGCCATCGACAACGAGCGCTTTGCGGATAACGAGGAGCGGCAGTACGAGACGCGGGCTCGCGCCTGGCGGCAGGAGCTGGGCTTTGCCGACAACGATGTCGTAGTGCTCTTCGCCGGCAAGTTCGAGCCCAAAAAAGACCCGCTGCTGCTGCTGGAAGCCGTGCAACGAATCGGCCCCTCCCTCAAGCTCATCATGGTGGGCAATGGCGTATTGGAAAACGAAGTGAAAGCCATCATCTCCTGCAACCCCAACATGCGCTGGCTGGAGTTCCAGAACCAGACGATGATGCCCGTGATCTACCGCCTGGGCGACATCTTCTGCTTGCCCTCCCGCGGGCCGGGCGAGACCTGGGGGTTGGCTGTGAATGAGGCGATGGCCTGTGGCCGCCCCGTTATCGCCAGCACCCAATGCGGCTGCGCCACAGACCTGGTCATCGACGGCCAAACCGGCCACCAATTCCAGGCCGGCGACCTCGCCTCCCTCACCGCCGCCCTCCAGAAAACCCTGACGAGCGACCTCCGGCTTCTATCCGGCCAAGCCAAAAACCTGATGCAAGAAACCTGGAACTTCTCCACCCAAGTCCATATCTTTGAGCAACAACTGTTCACGCTCAACTCTCAACTCTCAACTAATTGAGGTACCTCCTCCTCTACATCCCCTTCTTCATCTCCCTCCTGTTCTGGGGCGCCCATGAGCTGACCTACTGGACAGCCTGGGCGGGATCGTGGTACATCCTCTTGCTGGTGTTTGGAGGGCTGATCAAGCGTCCGCCGGAGCGGAAGCCCTGGGCGCAGCAATTGCTGAGGCCGCTGTACCTGCCACATGCGATCTTTGCGGTGTATGTGGCCCTGAGTTCGGTCTTTTACTTTCTACACGCCAAAGGCTATTTTTATTTCACCAAAACCGGCGACGGCAGGGAGGCGGAGCATATTGAGCTCATCGCCTACGCCCAACAGCTCTACCTGCTGGGGCATGCGGCGCTGGTGCACGGGCTGCTCGTAGCCTCGCGGTACAAACAGCCCAAATTTCACCTTACGTTCAAGAGCTATTCAGGGGGTGCGCTGGCGCTGGCCCTGGGCGCTTCGGGCATGGTGATCCTGCTGAAGCTCATCCCCGGACTGGGCCAGTTTGCCGTCAAATTCGACGCCCTGAGCCTGGTGGCGAGCATCATTGCCGTGGCCCTGGTCTTGCCCGAGCGCAAATGGGGCTATTCTCTGCTGGCTGTCGCCCTGTTCGGCTTCAACCTCTATCAGTCGGCCCTGACGGGATTCAAGGAGGCGGTGCTCGTACCCCTGATCATTTTGGGCGCCTTGCTCTATCCGCAATACAAGCGGCTGGTGCTGCTCACCGCCCCTGCCGCGCTGGTCGTGCTGCTCTTCGTGCTGCCCTTCGTGACCCAATACATCCGGGACGAGTCCTGGTCGGGAGGCAAGGAAGCCGGCCAGGCCGCTACCGAAGCCCTGGAAAACCTTCAGGAAACCAGCACCGACGAGCTCGTGAGCGGCAACTGGGGCTTTTTCACCTACCGTTTTTCGGAAATATCGCTATTCACCAAATACCTCGGCAATGTGCCGGAGAACCGGCCTTTTTACGCCTTCCAGCTGATCGAGCAGGCCCTGACCGGCCTCGTGCCCTCCGCCCTCTACCCCGGGAAGCCCTTCATGGAATCAGTGGTCATGGACCGGGTGCTGGAAAACGGCATCATCGAGTGGTATTCGCTCGACAAAGTCTCCGCCAAACCGCAGATCGTGGTCGACGGCTACCTCTCCTTCGGCGAGTTCGGGGTCTGGATATTCTGCTTTGTCATCGGCCTGCTCTCCGCCACCGCCTCCGTGCTGGCCGAGCGCCTTTTCGGCGGCTATCTCTGGGGCACCGCCCTGGTGTACACCGGCCTGTTCCAGATATTCTGGCGCGGCAACTGCATCGAGTTTATGGCAAATACGGTGTTTTGGAGCTTTGTGACGATGGCCTTGCTGTTTCTGATATCCCGGGCACTCGGGCTGGTGAAGAAAAACCCTCCACCCTCCACCCTACGCACTCCACACTCAACCCTCAACACTCACCCATCACCATCCTCCACATAACCCCGTCCTACTGGCCCGCCACCATCTACTTTGAGGAACGGCATCAGGAATTTTTTTTCCTGAAAATCGTTATCTTTATTAGTCAAATTCAGCATTCTTATGCCAACTACCATTCATATCAATGCAAAAGACCTGGACCTGAATGCCATTAGTTCCATTCAGGAAATCTTTGGCAATGCGGATCTCGAAATCAGGTCAGTTGGCGCCGGCGATACGCCGCCTCCCTTATCGGAGGAAGAATGCTGGGCTTTGATCAGCCTGCTCGATTGGTCGTTCGGGGATCAGGACGATGAAAAGGTCGTTGCCCCTCTTGTGGAAAAACTCCAATCCCTCTCCATCGCCAACATCTACCAATTTGCAGACTGGCTGTCTGAAAAGCTCTGGAACCTCGACACCCAATCTCATGCCCAGGTTTTCCTTGAGCAAGATGACTACCTCTCCGTCGACGATTTCCTCTATGCCCGCTGCGCCGTCGTCGCAAACGGCAAGGATTTCTACGAGCGCGTCCTCCACCATCCCGCTGAAATGCCTACGGAAGTTACTTTTGAGGCGCTGCTGTATCTTCCGCAGGAGGCCTACAATAAAAAGACGGGGAAAGACATGGTCTATATCCCTCCCTTCAACTTTGAAACCTACGGTAACCAAAAAGGCTGGGGGAAAGAGGCGTGAAAAAGGCCATAGGAAAATTCCCTGGCAAATCCTTGACAAGCTGGTTTTTATTGCCTAAATTTGGATGAAAGTTCCAAAATAGATGATTAAATCGTGTTGCTTGAATTTAACATAGAAAACTTCCGCTCTTTCCGCGACCCGCAAAGCTTCTCCATGATCCCGGACGAAGGGAAGAAGGAAGCGCCGGAGCACATCCTGGAAATATCCGGCAAATACCAGGCCCTCAGGTCGGCCGTGATCTACGGGGCCAACGCATCCGGCAAGAGCAATTTCATGCGCGCGCTGCAGGCATTGCGCAACGCCGTGCTCACCACCGCCGACCTGGCGCCCGATGAGGAGATCGGAAGCTACGATCCCTTCCGTTTCAATCCGCGCACCGCCGCCGCGCCCTGCACTTTTCAGATCGACTTCATGGCCGGGAATATCCGGTATCACTATCATGCTTCCTTCCTCCAACGGGAGATTGTGGAAGAACGCCTGCTTTTTTACCCGGAAGGCCGCGAATCAAAGCTTTTCATCCGGAAAGGCCAGCAGTTTGAATTTGGCGATTACCTCAAAGGGCAAAAATCGGTCGTTTCCCGGCTTACCGGCAAAAACCAGCTCTTTCTCTCCAAAGCCGCCCGCAACAACATGGAGCAGCTGGAACCCGTGTATCATTTCTTCGCCAAAGACCTCATGCCCATTCCCTTTCTCGATAACTGGACCGACAATCTTTACATCGACAGGATTGCCAGGGAACTGACATCCGGCAGCTCCGGAAAATTTCTGGAGAACTTCAAGCTGCTGGTCAAAAGTTTCGACACGGGTATCCGCGATTTCAAAATATCCAAACCGCTTGCGCCCCTGCCCGGCAAAGAATACGAAATCCTCATTGAACACGACGTGTGCGACGATGCCGGTGTGCAGCAAGGACTCGCCGCCTATCCGATAGAGGAGGAATCCGGCGGCACCCAAAAGCTTTTCGTGCTTGGCGGACTGATACTGCGGGCGCTCATGAATGGCCGTATCATCGTGATCGACGAATTTGAGCGAAGCCTGCACCCGCTCATCAGCAGCTACCTGATCCAGTTGTTCCACGACCCGAACATCAACACGGCCGGCGCCCAGCTGGTCCTGGCCACGCACGACACCAACCTGCTGAGCAGCAACAACTTCCGCCGCGACCAGATATGGATTGCCGAAAAAGACCAGTCCGGCGCCTCCGAGCTGTTTTCCCTGGCCGATGTGCGGGGTATTCTCAAAGACGCGCCCTACGAGAAATGGTACCTCTCCGGCCGCCTCGGCGGCATCCCCTCCATCCAGCGCCTCGATTTCGAACTGAACTATATTGCGGATGAGAAGGAGTAGCCGGCGGTAAAACACCCTCAACCCATCACCATCCTCCACATAACCCCGTCCTACTGGCCCGCCACCATCTACGGCGGCCCCACCCTGAGCGTCTCCCGCCTCTGCGAAGCCCAGGCGCAGCTCGGCGCCACCGTGCGCGTGCTCACCACCACCGCCAACGGACCCGCTGAGCTCGACGTGCCAAGAGGTGTGCCACAGCTCGTCAACGGCGTGGAGGTCTACTACTACTGCCGCCTCACCAAAGACCACAGCCATTTCTCCCCGGCCCTGCTGCGGCAGGTCTGGCTGCAGTGCCGCCGCTACGACATCGTCCACATCCACTCCTGGTGGAACCTCGTGGCCATGCTCTCCGCCCTCCTCTGCCTGCTGCGCCGCAAGCGGTTCGTACTGTCTCCACGCGGCATGCTCAGCCCGTATACGCTGGGCAGTTTTTCAAAACGCATCTTTCATGGGTGGTTGGGTTGTTGGGTGGTTAGGTATGGGGTGCTGCACGCCACGACCGAACAAGAAGCAGAAGAATGCCTCAAGATCGTACCCGGCTGGAAATACTTCATCGCCCCCAACATCATCCCCCTCCCCCAACTCCCCAACAATCCACCCACCCAACAACCTAACAACCCAACAACCCAACAACCCAACCACCTCCTCTTCCTCTCCCGAATCGACCCCAAAAAAGGGCTGGAGCTCCTCTTCCAGGCCCTGGCTCAAACCAACGACCACCTCCTCATCGCCGGTTCCGGCGACCCTGCCTACATCGCTTCCCTCAAGGCCCTGGCTGAGCGTTTGGGCATTGCCGGCCGCATCGAATGGCTGGGCTGGGTGGAAGGCGAGGAGAAGTTCCGCCTCCTGGCCGGAGCGGAGCTGCTGGTATTGACTTCTCATAATGAAAACTTCGCCAACGTCGTCATCGAATCCCTCGCCGTGGGCACGCCGGTGCTGCTAAGCGAGCAGGTGGGCCTGAGCCGCTACGTCCAGGCCAAAGACCTCGGCTGGGTGACGCCCCTCGACGCCGGCGCCATCGCCGCCGCCATCGGCAGCGCCCGCGCCGACGAGGTCAAGCGGGCGCGCATCCGCCAGCAAGCGCCCGCGGTGGTGCGGGAGGATTTTGAGGCGGGGAAAGTGGCGGGGGAGTATTTGGTGATTGGTGATTGGTGATTGGTGATTCCCTTGATTAAAATCAGCGTCATCATAAGAATCACAAAAATCACAGTTCAGACAGTTTAGCCGGTTTCAGGCAAAACGGCAAGCTCAAAAAGCTCCCCCTCTCTCCATAACAAAATCCATAAAATTCTCCGGCGTAATGACTTCCTGTGCTTTAGGGTGGTATTTTTCAGTGAATGTTTTGGGGAATGGCGCTTTAGCTCCGGGATTCCACTTGAACTCATAGGCAAAAAGCTCGCCGTCCTTTTCTTCGACGTAGTCGATCTCCTGCTGTTGGGCGGTGCGCCAGAAAAAGCTGTTGGCCCAGATATCGTGGTAATGAAGGCGCTTCATGCGCTCGCTGACCAGCCAGTTTTCCCAGAGAGCGCCCGTATCCTGACGAAGGCCAATGGGCTGGAAGGCAGCAATGACAGCATTGCGGATACCGTTGTCGTAAAAATAGATCTTCCGGCTGCTTTTCAACTCGTTTCGCAGGTTGCGGCTGAAAGAGCCCAATCTGAAGATGATAAATACCTGTTCCAGCAGGTTGATATACCGCTCTACCGTCTTGTTATCCAATCCGATCAAATTGCCCAACTCATTGTAGGAAACCAGGTTTCCAACCTGAAAGGCGAGGGCCTGAAGAAGGCGGATGAGTTTGTCGGGCTTGAATATATTTTCCCATAGGAGAATATCCTTGTATAAAAAACTGTCGGTCAACATTTTAAGCAACTCCTTCTCCTGTCCCGGATGGGTCACGATTTCCGGATAATACCCATATAGAAGCCGGGTATGCAGCATGCGCTTTTCCTCCAGCAAGCCATGGTGGGCAACCATTTCTTCGAAAGAGAGGGGAAACAGGCGGTATTCCCATTTTCTGCCGGTGAGCGGCTCATTGGTTTTATTGGCCAGTTCAAACGAGGAGGATCCTGTGGCAATGATCTGAACTTCAGGGATATTGTCAATGGCCAACTTCAGCTTGAGACCTATATCGGAGATCCGCTGCGCCTCGTCGAGCACCACCAGGTTACTCCCCCCAAAAAGCTGACGCAGCTGGGATGACGTTGCATTGTCAAAAATGGCCTGTATGTCGGGTTCGTCACCGATTAGCCAGCGCGTGCCGGGCTGGGAGAGAAAGAGTTTTTTCAGCATAGTGGTCTTACCCAACTGCCGGGCGCCAAATATCAGAATGATCTTCCCTGTTCCCAACTTTGCTTTGATCTTTTCTTCCAGTATCCTGTTTACCATTTTATGGATAATTTTCCCAAAAATACATAATTTTTAAGGATTTTAATCCCTAAAAATTAGTTTTTCTTACTTTTTTCATAAGCGACTGCAAATAAACCATTTGCAATCCTTTCATAAATTTACTCAGCACACTGAGCAAGTTTACTCAACATACTGAGTAAATGCCCGGCGCTGCCGACTCACCCCCGCCCCTCTCTGGCGAGAGACTAATCTTGCAGGGGGTACTAAAAGTAGCCCCGCTAGGGGCGATATCTTTGTAGCCCGGGGCGTGAGCCCCGGGTTGAGGAAAGAAAAAACAACCGAGCCCCGGAG
>JBAQQB010000195.1:0-49496 GCA_049306275.1 Saprospiraceae bacterium
ACGATAAACGATCGACGATAAACGATTTAAATTGCCCTTCGGCGATTAGACTTTCTGTTTGAGCCATTCCTTTTCGGCGAGGGGGTTGCAGCGGGCGATCTCGTCGCGCAGACGCTCGCGGGCGGCGTGGTCGTGCGCGGGCGTTTGCAGAAGCTTGCGCGTGAGGCGGATGAGGTTGAGGTAGTTTTGGCGCAGGTAGCCCACGTCGCGCCTGCGGCGCAGGAAGATCTGGAAGCTGTCGAGCAGGGAGTCCAGGGCGTCGAATTCTCCTAGTTCATAATAGCTGCGCAGCAGCATGCGCCGGGCGTCGAGCTGGTGCAGCACGTCGTCGAACTCCGCCTGGGTGAGCAGGGTGAGCACTTCGCCGTATGCCGAGCGCCGGAACTGCAATACCGCCAGGTTGAAGCGGTAGGCGCTTTCGCGGTGTTGCGGCGCCAGGGCGTCTTTGTATTTTTTCAGAAAACCCTCCACCCAATCGAAGGCCTTGAGGCCGAGCCCGGCATTGGCGATGTTGTTGTAGGTGAAACGCGACAGGGAGCCGTCTTCCGTAAATACTCCCCTTTCCAGTCCCTCCCGGTACAAGTCGAACACCTGTTGCAGGAAAAAGCCCTGCTCGCCCTGCCGCGTGTTGATCTGGCGGATGCAGTAATTGACCGCCAGTGTGTAGATGTCGCGCATTTCGGCTTTAGTGAAGCGCTGGAAATGTTGATTCATGGCCTGCCGCAGCTGCTCGAACCAATGTTGCTGGCCACCTTCCGATAATGCGCGGTACGCGAAGTAGTACAGCCCCACCGCCGGCAATTCCTGCCACTTCCGCCGCTCTACCATTGCCAGGGCTTCTTCGAGAAAGTCCAGTTGGTAGTCGGCCTCTGAAACGGCTTTGTACACCAGGGCGGTGCAGCCCTGCCGCAGTTTTTGCGCCACGAAACCGATATCTCCCTCCTCCGCCATGGCCTGAAAGCTGCCCGCCGCCGAGCGCCGCTGCCTGGCTTCCGACTCGAAGCGCTCCAGGTGGAGTTGCTGGGCGTGCTGGTGGTACTGGATGTTGCGTTCAGGCTGGGCCCGGAGCGCTGTTTCCGCTTTTTGGAGGGCCGTAAGCGACTGCCGGCCGAGTCCGCGGCTGCGAAGGGCTCTGGCCAGGTTGAGTTGGAAAGCGGGCTCGCCCTGGCCTGCCATTTCCAGCTGCACCACGAATTGCCGGGCCGCCTGGTACAAAAAAGACAGGGTGTAGCCGTATTTCTTCTCGTCAAATGGCTCGCCCGGAAAAACGGCGGCGAAGGCGGTTTCCCTGCCGGCGCCTTCCCTGTTTTTCAAAAAGTGCTGAAACAGCCGCAGGATATCTTCGCGGTGGTTGAAAAAGGGCGAGCGCAGGTATTTGCCGAAAGCTGTCAATTCTGTAGCGCTGAAGGTGAGGAGCAATTCGAGAAGGCGTGAGTTGGTCATTTTTTTGGTAAAAAATTATATTAAAATATTGATAAACAATTTATTAATAAAAAATTAAATTAGTATTTTTTTGGAAAAATCTGTTTTTTGTCCTTGTTAAGATAAACGGCTGCCCGCATTTTTGCTGCGTACAAAAATACCATCCATGAAACGAGCGCTACTTTTTCTGATCGCCTTCCTGATTTGCGTGATGCCGGCGTTTTCGCAGCAGCCTGCGGTGTTGTGGCACAAAACGTTTGGCGGCTCGGAATGGGACCAGGCCAATTTTGCCCTTCAAACCAGCGATGGGGGGTATATCGTGGCAGGAAATGTGCTTTCAATGGATGGCGATGTTTGGGGTACGGGATACCATGGCGCCAGCGATATTTTTGTTGTAAAACTCGATCCCGCCGGTGGTGTCCAATGGAAAAAATCGTTCGGCGGATCGATGGCGGAAGGTTCGACAGCCATTCGGGAAATGGCGGATGGTGGGTTTATTCTGGCGGGACATTCTTCCTCCAACGACGGGGATGTGTCAGGCAATCACGGGCTGAATGACGCCTGGATCGTCAGGCTGGACGAATCGGGCAATATCGAATGGCAGCGCTCGCTGGGCGGCTCGGGTTATGATTACGCTGAAGATATCAAGCCCACGCCCGATGGCGGGGCCATTTTTGCCGGCCGGACGACCTCTCTCGACGGCGATGTGTCGGGCAATAATGGAGGAGGAAGTTTCGAAGCCTGGGTTGTCAAATTGGATGCATCAGGCGGTATTGAATGGCAAAAGCCGATGGGCGGAACGGGCCAGGATGAGGCAAATTCCATTGGTCTGACAAGCGATGGAGGGTATATTGTTGCGGGTATGTCGGCATCGAACAATGGCGACGTATCAGGCAATAACGGCGGCCGTGACGCCTGGGTGGTAAAACTCGACGATTCAGGCAGCATAGAGTGGCAACAAGCGCTCGGCGGCTCCAACGAGGAATACGCCAATTCGATTCAACAGAGCGCCGATGGCGGATACATCCTGGCCGGTTCCACCAGATCGGACGATGGCGACGTATCGGGTTTTCACGGCGACATCGATTTTTGGGTGGTCAAACTCGACGAAACGGGTCAGCTGCAATGGCAAAGACCCCTGGGCGGAACAGGCCCTGAAGTCGCCCATTCCGTCCTGCAAACGCCAGACGGAGGATTTGTCGCGGCGGGTTATACTTCATCGGTAAATGGGGACGTATCCGGAAACAACGGCTATCTCGATTTTTGGGTCGTGAAACTAACCAGTGCCGGAGATTTGGAATGGCAATTGCCAGTAGGCGGGCCGGGGCCTGAATACTGTTATTCGATCAACCTGACCAACGATGGGGGATATGTCCTGGCCGGATATACCGATCAATATGCCGGACAATACAGGGATTTTTGGGTCGTAAAATTGTTTAACCCCAACTCCGCCCTCGCCGGCCGCGTCCACCTCGACCCGGAGAGCGACTGCCTGCCCGACCCTGACGAAACACCGCTCGAAGGCTGGCTGGTCAGGGCCGAAGGCCAGTACACTTTCTACGATATCACTGATGCCGGCGGGCATTTTTTCATGCCGGTCGACACAGGGAGCTACGAGGTGACGGTCTTCCCGCAGGGGCCGTATTGGGAAATGTGCAACAGTCCGGCCAGCATCGTGGCTATGGGCGATACCCTTTCGCTCGACTTCCCGGCGCAGCCCCTGGCCGATTGCCCCTACCTGAGCGTCGATATTTCCGCGCCCTTGCTTCGGCGCTGTTTCGATAATGCCTACTTCGTTCATTACTGCAACCACGGTACCGCGGCGGCCGAAGACGCCTACGTCGAAGTGACGTTGGATCCCTTTATGGAATACATTTCCTCGGCCATTCCCTTTTCCCAGCAGGATGGCAACACCTTCACCTTTCCCCTCGGCGATCTGGCTATTGGTGAATGCGGCAGCTTTCACATCAATGTCTACCTCGATTGCGATTCGACTGTGCTGGGACAGACGCACTGCACCGAGGCGCATATCTTCCCGGATTCGCTCTGCACGCCGCCGGATCCGCTGTGGGACGGCGCCTCCATCTCCGTGGAGGCTCAATGCACGGGTGATTCCGTCGTTTTTTTCATCATCAACAACGGCGAGGGCGCTATGGCGGCGCCGCTCGAATACATCATTATCGAAGACCAGATCGTGCTGATGCAGGGCCAGTTCCAGCTCGGTTCCATGGAGGCCATGGAAACTGCCGTGGAGGCCACCGGCGCCACCCTGCACCTGGAGGCGCAGCAATCGCCGGGCCACCCCAGCGGGCGTCCCTCAGCGGGCGCTACGGCGGAAGGCTGCGGAGGCTGGCTGAGCATCGGCCTGTTCACGCAATGGGCTAATGAGGGCGGCGACCTTTTCACCGATACCGACTGCCAGGAGAACATCGGAAGTTATGACCCCAACGACAAAACCGGCTTCCCGGCGGGTTTCACGGAAGAAAAACTCATAGAGCCGGGGCAGGAACTCGAGTATTTGCTGCGTTTTCAAAACACCGGCACCGACACGGCCTTCACCGTGGTGGTGGCCGACGTGCTGCCTCCCGAGCTCGACCTGACGACGCTGCGTCCCGGTGCTTCGAGCCATCCCTATAGCTACTCCGTAGACGAAGAGGGGCGCCCCCTTTTCACCTTCAACGACATCCTGCTGCCCGACAGCGCGACCAACCTGGAGGCCTCCAACGGCTTCGTCCGCTTCCGGATCGCGCAGCAGCCGGGCCTGCCCCTGGGCACGGAGATCGCCAACAAGGCCCTGATTTACTTCGACTTCAACGAGCCCGTCGAGACGAATACCGAGATACACCGCCTGGGCGAGGTATTCCCCTGGGGCTTGTCAAACACGCAAAATTACGCTCCTTTGGTGAGCCGGGTGCGCGTCGTGCCCAATCCGCTGGACAACACGGCCTGGCTGGAGGTGGAAGGCGCGGCGCCCGGCGCCCTTCGACTCACTGTGGCCAGCACGTCGGGCAAGGTGTTGCGCGTGGAGGAGACTTTCGGGACGGGTTTAGAATTCCGGCGTGGCGGCCTGCCTGCGGGGCTGTATTTTTTCAGGATAGAAAGGGAAGGCGCCTTAGTGGGGATAGGGAAAATGGTTATTAGGGAATAAACTGAGGTTTGGGTTAAACGTACTGTCAAAATCCGCGTTGCTTGCATCCGCGTCATCCGCGTGCCTTTATCGGTTTTAATGATGATGGCCCGCGGATAAACCGGATGCAAGCAACGCGGATTCAGTTTCCTATTCCTCTTCCCTTTCTTTCTTCAAATCCCTGTTCACCGCGATGGCGGCGTTGAGCTCGAAGCCGGCGAGCAGGATGAGGCAGTTGAGCTGTATCCAGAGCATGACCACGATGATGGTACCGATGGAGCCGTAGAGCTTGTCGTAGGAGGCGAAATTCTCTACGTAGTAGGAGAAGAGCTGGGAGGAGAGGAGCGAGAGCAGGGTGGCCAGGGTAGTGCCCGGAGAAAAGTAGCTGAAGCGCTTGCGCACCGCCGCGCCGAAGCGGTAGAGCAGGGAGATGCCGCTGTAAAAGAGCGCGAAGATGACCAGGTAGCGCAGCAGCGAGATCGACACGGTGGCGAACCAGTCGAGGTGGATGTAGATGGAGAGCCAGCCGATGATGAAGTTGCCCAGGATGATGAGCACGACGGAAGCCACGACCAGGAAGCCCAGGACAAACGTAAGTCCGATGGCAATCAGCCGCTTGCGGAATGAATCGCGCCGCTTGAAGGTCTTCATGTACGACTTGTTGAAGCCGGCCATCATGGCCATCATGCCGTTGGAGGAGAAGAAGATGACGAGGATAAAACCGAAAGACAATAGGCCAAACCGCGGTTTGGTCGCAAAATCCTGTATAGCCTCAAACACCAGATCGCCGGTATTACCCGGCATGATGAACTTGATCTCGCGATAGAGAATGGTGAAAAAATCGTTCCCGCCCGGCAGGTACTGGATGAAAAACTGCATCAGGTAAGGCACCAGGGTGAGCAGCACGATGAGGGAGGGGAACAACGAGAGGAAAAAGCTGAACGCGATGGCGTTGGCCCTGCCCCCCAGGGTGTTGCTCTTCAGCTCGTTGCGCATAAAGACGACCACGTCGTAGATCGGCACCCCGAAAAAGCCGGGGAAAGATTTGCGCTTCGTCCAGTTCAGAAACTCCTCCACGACCGGTAGCGCCAGGAACCAGGTGGTCAGGCGTTGGAGGTTGATTCGTTGGAGGAGGCGTTTTAGAGGCATTGTTTATGAGATGAGAAGGTGAGGAGGTGAGGAGTGGAGAAGGGAAAATTCCACTTCTCACCTTCTCAACTCCTCACCTTTTATTTTTCACCAGGATAAATCAGAGGGCTTTTCCTCAAAATGCGGCTGCAGCTTCTCCATCAGTTTCTCCGGCGGGGGCACGGTGCGGCCGGAGGCGATGTCGACGAAGCAGAGGCGCACTTTGCCGCCGTTAATGAGTTTGCCTTCCTCGTTGAATATTTCCACGAAAAAGGTGATGTATTTCTGGTCGGGCAGGTCGTGGAGGGAGGTTCGGATGGTGAGCAGGTCGTCGTATTTCGCGGGCCGCAGGTAGCGGATCTCGAGGTTGACGACGGGCATCATGACGCCCATGTCCTTTTCCATCTCCTTGTAGGTCATGCCCAGGGAGCGCAGCATCTCCACGCGGCCGATCTCGTAGTACTGGGCGTAGTTGCCGTAGTACACGTAGCCCATCTGGTCGGTTTCTCCGTATCGGACGCGTTTTTGGAAGTCGTGGATGTACATTTTTAGTGAAGGGTGAAGAGTGAAGAGTGAAGGGGTTTAGTCCCTGGTTAGTTCTTTATATTTAGCGTAGGCTTTTTGGGCTTCCTCCGTCTGGCCCAGTGCTTCATGGATGCTTCCTTTCAGCTGGTAGACATCGGGGAGGGAATCTTCGATTTCATGGAGCAGGATGTCAATTTCTTCCAGGGCCCAGTCCAGTTCGCCGATGCCGGCGAAGCAGGCGGCGAGGAGGTAGTAGAGTTCGGGGAAATCGCCGGGGGCCACTCCGGCTGTCATGGGGTCGAGCAGTTCGATGGCTTCGAAAAAGCGTTCGGAGTTGTGATAGATCACGCCGAGGATATACCCGGCTTCCTTGTCGGAAGGCGCAATACTGAGGATCTGGAGGCAGGTCAGTTCGGCTTTTTCTGCGTTGCCTGCCTCGTATAGTTCGACCGCTTCGGTTTTCAGGCGGTCCAGCTGATCGGCGTTGCTTAGTTTCCTGTCTTCCAGTTCGCGGAGTTTTTCCGAATCGCCCATGCTTTCGTAGATGGCTTTCAGGAGGTAGTTGCCAAACTCGTCTGTAGGCGCCAGGCTGAGCATTTTTTCGACCAGCTCGGCCGCCTTTTCATTTTCCCCTTTGTAGTAGTAGTTGGCGCCTGCTTCATAGAGGTAGCGGGTGCTGTTGGGGTCGAAGGAGAGCAGTTTTTCAAAGGCTACCTGGGCTTCGTCGTATTTTTTGTCATCGCGCAGGGTGATGCCGAGGGCCAGCCAGGCCACCTGCCAGCCGGGTTCTTTGGCGACGATCTCCCGGAAGATCTTTGCAGCGGTAGCGAAGTCTTTTTCATCGAAATACATCTGTCCCAGCTCGTACTGCAGGCGGGGGTCGTCGGTATCGAGTCCGGCGCATTCTTTGCGGAGGGCCCGGGCTTCTGAGATTTGCCCTTTGGCTTCCAGCACCGAAGCCAGTTCGCCTTTGAGGTAGGCTTGTAAATCATCGGGCGCTACTTCCAGTGCTTTTCTGGCCATTTTCTCCGCGTCGTCCAGTTTGCCCAGTATGAGGTAACAACCGGTTAGATAGTCGTAGGGCATGGCCCAGCCGGGCGACAGCTCTACGGCTTTTTTGAAGTTGAGGATGGCGTTGGTGTAGTCTTCGCCATCGTATTGCAGCACGCCCATTTCGAAGTAGGCGTCGGCCGTCTTGACCTCTTCGTATTGCAGGGCTTCCTCCTGTTTGGCGATGGCCTCTTTCAGCACCTCTTTATCTTTTCCCGCTTCGAAATACTCCATGCGTTTGAGCAGGCCTTCGAAGTACAGTTCCCTGGATTTGAGGGTGTTGTAGAGGTAATGGTCTTTGCCCAGCAGGTCGGAGGCCCGTTTGAGGTAGGCTGGGTAGAGGGTGATATTTTCGTCTGATTTGTACATCCGCGCCAGGTCGAGGGAGTCTGACTTGGCGTAGATGTTGTAGGCGGCGAGGGAGGCATCCTGCAGGGCGCCGGCGAGGTCGAGTTTGTAGTCAGCGTGTTTCGAGGCCACGCTTTGGTCGCCCAGCAGCTTTTGGTAGTAATAATCGGCGCAGTCGCGCATGGGCATGAGCAGGCGGCCTTCAGAGAGTGCTTTTTGGAAATTGTTTTCGAGGGCGAGGGCTTCGGGGCTGGGCTCTTCCACGCCTTTGGAGGCGAGGCTGGCGCCGTCTTGTGCGGGCGTCGCGGCGGCTGGGGCAGGGCCTCCGGTTCCGGGCGTCACGTAGGCGATGACGGTTTCTTTGCTGCCCACGGCGAAGGGCAGCTGTTTCTTGGGCGCTACTTCGCGGGGAACGGTGTTTTCGAGGTAGTTTTCGATTTCCAGCAAGGTGATCTGGCCGTTCTTGTCGGCATCGGCCGCCCCGGTGAGGCCTTCGATGAGTTTGTAGGAAAAGACGCTGCGTCCGCCGCCCCAGCGGGCGTCTTCCCAGGAGAGCTGGCCGGGTTCGCAGGAGAGGATTTTAATCTCGTTGACGAACTGTTCTTTGAGGCTGGCCGTGGCTGCGTCCATGCCCTGAAGCTGGTTTTCAGCGATCATACCAGAGCGGCAGGCGTCGGTGATGAGGAGCACCGTGGCGCCTTTCTGCGAAATATCGTTGACCATGGCCTTGAGGTACTGTATGCCGAAGGCCCCGGCGGGGTAGTTGGTCTTGGGCGAGTTGTAGGTAAGCAGAAAGCCCATACCAAGGCTGGTTTGGGTCTCCTTGCTTCCGTGGCCGGAGAAGTAAATGATGGCGCGGTCGCCTTTCTGGCTTTTTTCCTTGAGCCAGGCCAGGTCGGTCCAGATATTGCCGGTAGTGGCTTCCTTGTTGACCCGCAACCGGATGTTGGCTGCCGGCACTTTGGCGTAGCCGGTGAGGTATTTGGCGAATTCCTGCGCGTCTTTGTCTGCGTATTTCAGGCTGGGCGCGACCTCCTGGTATTCGGAGATGCCGTATACAACTGCCCAGGTCGTGCCCTCTTCGTCCAGGCTGAAAAGCTGGGCTTGGAGAGGCAGGGCGAAGGCGAGGAGGAGGGGGAGGATTAAGAATTTCATAATCAGAGGTTTGGGGGTAAACGTTTATCGTCGATCGTTTATGGTTTACGTAAACGATAAACGATCGACGATAAACGGCCATTAGTCTCTCTCAATCGGACAGGTCATACAGTGGCTTCCGCCGCGGGCGCGCGACAATTCGTCGGAGGGGATGGTGATGATCGTGTTGCGGAGGGTTTCGGCGACGAGTTCGCCGGTTTTCACTTTTTCAAGAAATTCGGTGGCGTGGATGATCTGGTAGCCAAACTGTTTGAAGGCCTCTTCCGTTTTCGGGTTGCGGTCGTAGGTGATGGCGACGCCGGGGCGTATGGCCACGAGGTTGCAACCGTCGGTCCACTGCTCGCGCTCCTGGTAGGGCGAGTCGCCGTTGCCGCTGAGGATGAACTCCATATTGGGGTTGATCTCGTTTTTGAAGAAGTCGTAGATGGAGTCGTAGTACATCGACACGCCGTTGGAGCGGTGCACCTCTACGTAGGAGCTGAGGCCTTCTACCACGATGGGTTTGTAGGCCACGATGTGGTTGGTGTTGATCTGGGTGAACACCGTGTCGATGTGCATGAAGGAGCGTTCGAAGGGGATATTGATCTGCACGACGTTTTTGACCACGCCTTTCTGGAACAGCACTTCGCGCAGGGAGCGGATGGCGTGGCCCGTGGTGCGCTCTGAGCAGCCGATGAGCAGGTAGTCGCGGTCGATGACCATGACGTCGCCGCCTTCTATCGATATGCCTTCGCCCTGTCTGGAGGGCGGGAATTCCTCCACGTGGTTGAGGTTGATGAGCTTGCCTTTCTTTTTGAGGTCGCGGAAAATGGGGTGCTCCCAGAAGATGAGCCGCGTGATGAAGTTTTCGCGGTAGCGCGCCTCCTTGGCCGCCTTGGTGATGATGACGTGGTCGTTGATCGTCACGGCGATGTCGCGCGTGAAGATGAAGTTGGGGATGGGCCTGAACAGGAAGAGGTCTTCCTCGGGCAGGTAGCCGGAGATGATGACGTCGGCCAGCTGCTCGTTGGGCATTTGGGCGAGCAGGGTTTTATAGCGGGAGGGTAGTTCTTCGAAGTTGATGATGTTGTCGATGATCCACTGCCGGCCTTCTTCGTCCGCTTCGAGGGCTTCGGCGAGGAGGGTTTGGGTTTCGAGCACGTTTTCCGGTCCCAGGAAGGCCCTCAGCACGTCGGTGAAGATATCGTGCTCCTCCTGCATGCGCGGCAGGTGGACGATGTCGTCGAACAGCAGTTCGGTCGCCATCTTGGGCGTGATGCGCGCGATGCCCTGGTCGGGCCGGTGCACGATGACCCGCCGAAGGCGGCCTATTTCAGAGGAGACGTGGACTTTGTGCTTCATAATTTTTTAGTGAAGGGTGAAGGGTGAAGAGTGAAGGGATTTTTTCACCCTTCACTCTTCACCCTTCACCTGATCAAAGAATTTTCTCAATCTCATAAATCGAGTTGATCTTACCCGCAAAGATGCAATAAAAATGCGGATGTTGGTGCAGATGGCTGATCTCCGTGGGTCTGGAATCGTCGATAAAGCTGGCCTGGAGCTTGGATTTGATGGTGAACCAGGAGAAAAAATACTGCCATTCGACCTGTCCCGAGAAGTATTGCTTCATCTGGGCCAGCATTTTGCGGTAGTTGGAAGGCGGCTGGTTGACGCAGCTGTTGCAGTCGGCCAGGTAGCCGGGGCGGCAGCCGGTTTCTGGCGTCTGGCAGGGGTAGGAGGGGAGGCGTTCGTAGGAGACGCGGTGGTGGGTGTAGGCCACGCTCGACACCGAGAGGAGCCCTGATTTGCCGTAGGGCATGATGGAGCCGAAGGGACCGTCCATGACCGTGAGCCCTAGGTGCTGGATGGCGGGGGCGGCGACGAAGGCCATTTCCGAAATCTCGTGCATCAGGTCTATCTCCGAGCAGCCGAACAGGCGGTTGATGGCGTTGGAGCCTGCGTAGGTGGCGTTGATGACCGTGGGGGCGCGCACCTCGCCTTCGCGCAGCTGCACCCGCCACTGGGCGCCTTCGGTTTCGGCGCTCAGTATTTCCTGGTTGAGCCGCACTTCGATGCGGGGCTCGGCCTTGAGGCGGTCCATGTAGTAGTGGGCGATGAGCACGGGGTCGAAGGAATATTCGGTGGTCAGGTAGAGGGCTTCGAGGCGGGCGTAGTCGAACAGCGGGTGGCCGTAGACCCGTTCGCAGCGGATCTGCATGTATTTGCAGAAGCGCTCGAACTGCGCCGCATCGGTCAGCGAGCCGTATTTGTCGATGGCGTAGTACTGCTCGAATTCGAAGTTGACGAACTGCTTGTGGTCTTCGGTGAAGCGCTCGCGGTGGTCGTCCGACATCCGCGCCGTTGCGACGCTTCTGGGGTAGTGGTACCCCCCGTGCAGCCGCGCCTGGTTGACGATAGAAGCTTTGCGGAACAGGGCGTTTTCCTTTTCGATGATGCAGGATCGGTAGCCTTTTCCGGCCAGGTACAGGGCGGAGTAAGCGCCGAAGAGGCCGCCGCCGATGATTATAAAGTCGTATGTAGTTGAATTGGACATAGTTGGGTGGTTGGGTTGTTGGGTTGTTGGGTCCTAACTCCCCAACAACCTAACAACCTCTAAATAATTCCCTTTTTCAAGAAGGCGATAAAATGCCAGATTTTCCTCCAGTTGCTTCATCGAGGATGGCCCGATGAGAATACCCTCTATTTCGGGATGAAAATAGGCAAAGATGAGTCCCACCTGATAAAAATGCTCCAGGGGTGGCTGGGCGGCGTTTTGATTGGCTTTTTCCATCAGGGGTTTCAGAAAATCCAGGCGCTCATCGCTCCCGAGTTTGGCGCCGCCGGCGTTGATGCCGTAGGCGACGAAGCGGCGGGCGCCGTGGAAGGGCTTGTAGTGTTCGTATTTCGATTCCAGCACGTTGTGTTTGAGCTGAATGCGGAAGTCGAGGCCGAAGTCCTCATTGGCTTTGGCGTAGAGCCAGGGGTGGGCGATGCCGGAGAGCCCGGGCCGCAGGCCTTGTTCGGCGGCGAAAGCCAGTGCCTGCATGGACTCGCGTATCTCGGTGATCTGGTCGCGATTGTCCCAATGGATCATGAAAGTGTGGAGGTTGGGACCGAAGAGGCGCAGGTAGTCGTCGAGGCACATGAGCAGGAAGGACTGGGTGAGCAGGTGGTCAGGGCTGCGCATATTGTCGATGCTGCCCACTTTGGTGGTGATCTTCAGGTCGGAGACCCCGTGGGCGGTGATCCAGTCCTTGAGTATTTTTTCCGCTTTTCGAAAATCAGCGGGGACTTTATTGATGGGGTAGTTGGTAGCGGTGTCGACTTCCCTTCCCCCGGCCTCGTAGAAAGCGGAGAGGATCTGGTGGGCGGTGGGGGCGCCGGTTTTGGCCCCCCAGTGGGCGGTGCCGAGGATCAGCATGGTGGTGGCGGTTTGTCGAGGGTGAAGATAGGGAAGAAAATGTCTAAATTGCCCTGCACAAAACACAAAACCGGAAAAGATGACCCGAAAATTCCTCTTACTTCTCGCCGGAGGGCTTCTTGCCCTTTCTCTTGGCGCCCAGGACGCCTACGATCCCGATGCCAGATACGCACCGGAAACGCTCAGGCAGGATATAGACATCCTTGCCGCAAGCCTGAAGGAAGTACATCCCTATCTCTACCAATTCCTTTCAGAAGAAGCATTTGATGCGGAAGCCGGCCGCCTCAAAGCGGAACTGACCGACAGCCTAACAGAGTTGCAATTTCACCTCAAGGTGCGCGAGTTGATCGCCGCCATCCGGTGCGGGCACACCTATGCCAAGCCTTCGGATGGCTGGTACCGGTATTTCAGGGAACAAAAACAAGTGTTGCCTTTCGAGATCGCTTTGGTGGGCCATAAGATGCTGGTGAGCCGCATTTTTTCAGACAGCTTGCCTTGCCGGCCGGGCGACAAGCTGCTGTCGGTCGCTGGCCTGAGCAGCGGGGAGTTGTTAGCCCGTATGATTCGGATGCAGCAGCGCGACGGCAATCATCTGGGTTTTGTATACCGGAGCATCGAGGATAATTTCAGGACTTATTTCGCCTTTCTGTTTGGCTCGGTCAGCCATGTAGAAATCGAATATGTTGATGCCCTGGGCCTGCGCAGGCAGGCTAAGGTGGCTTGTGTCATACCAGGAACCGCTGCTATTGCGAGGGAATCAAGCCCTGTCGCATATGCCCTTCGAATCGAAGGAAATGGCGCCTGGATGGGGATTCCGGAGCATGCCGACTCTCTGGCCATTATCCGTTTTTCGGAATTCGGCATGAGGAAATATACCGGTTTTTATAAAAAAGTATTTCAGGAAATCGCGCACCGCGACATCAAAGTTCTGGCCATCGATTTGCGCGATTGCGGGGGCGGCTATTTTCTGAATGGGAACCGCCTGCTCCGGTATTTGAAGAACGAGCGTTTTTCTATGCACTTTCAACGGCCGAAGGGCAGGATCAAAAAGGGACCTTACCTGAAGTCGGCCTTTTGGTCCCGGGCCACCCGTCTGGCTTTCCGGATGATGCCCGACCGGCAAAAGAACGATCAGCGCGACTATGTGATGAGCTATAAACCTTTAAGAAGGCATCATTTTGACAAGCAGATACAGGTGCTGACCGACGGCGGCTCATTTTCCCTGAGCTCGAACGTTGCAGCCATGCTCGCCGGGCAGCCCAACGTGACCCTGGTCGGGGAGGAAACCGGCGGAGGCGCTGCGGGGACCAATGCCATTCTGTCGTACAAGCTCATCTTACCGCATAGCGGCGTATTTGTTTCTATTCCCGAGTTTCATATTGACAACCACTGTGAAGAGGCCCGTTTTGGCCGTGGACTCATCCCCGACCGGGAATTGGAGCGCAGGGTGGGGGATGCTTTGGGTATCGGGGATAGTTGGATGGAGCGAATTTATGGGGAGACGGGAAAGGAGTAAATTGGAGACCCGGAATGGCCTCTGACAAAACAACGCCTCTAAAAAAAACTCCCCCGCATACGCCAAACCAGATGAAAACCGTTTTTAAAAAATGAAAAACATTTTCTTACCCATTATCGCTCTGCTCTGCCTTTCCTGCCAAACCCGCGGAACCGGGCAGATACCCCCGCCACCCGCTACCACAGCCAGCAAACCCGGCCCCGAAGGAAAAGCTGAGCGCGAACTCCAGGAAATGGAGCGCGCTACCCGCCTGATCATTGAACAGTATGCCAGCTTGCCTCGCCCCGGGGTGATTATGGAGCCTTCCAGCCCCTGGCAGCCCGGTTGCGGGGAGGCCGGATATGGCAGCCTCGCCAGGTACGATGCGGATTTTATCCGTTCTTTCCCGCAGTCCAGCGCCGCTACAGGCAATGAGGACGGCCAGTTTATCTGTCTGCGGACATTTCAGACCGCTAACATCCTCTACCGCCGCACCGAGGGCGGCCACAGCGACGACGCCATCGAACTGGTTTCGGTGAAAGGCGACTCGATCTGCCGCCTGCCCTTGTACCACCATTTCGGCAAGGATGGCTACGACTTGGTCATTGAGTCGGAGATCGACGGCGGGCTGATCCGCCGCACGGTGGTGGAGCGCTACGGGTGGGAGAGCGAACCGGAGAAGCAGCCTCGCAGCGAGACGCGGCAGGTCTTCCGGCTGGAAAAAGACGGCAGCATCTCCCTGGTGCAGGAGGATACGATGCACGGGCCAGCGCCGCCTGCGAAGGATTAAGGGAGGTAGTCGTCAACAATCGCACATCCCAGCTTGAACAGGTATTGATCAATGCCATGATCATTGACCGGCGCGATGTTGAGAAGGCCCCTTGCTACAGGCTCCTCCTTCGACTCCAAGGGAGCGTTCAACAATTGGGTGTCTTCCTCCAGGCATTGCCGCGCCTTTTCCATTTCCCGCATAATTTCCTCTTGTTTTGCCGGATCCAGCTCTTCGAAGTCCATTTCCACTTCTTTCTCCATGAAAATACTCCGCGACTTGGGGATCAGGGTGATGGCGTGCCCTTTGTCGAACTGCCGCGGGCTGCCGCCCAGGTGGTTAAAGCCCAGGACGCGGGGCGGTATTTGGGCAACGATGTCCTTGTTGTTGATGTGCAGGAAGGTTTTTTCTTCCAAAAGCTCATTATAGGCGTTCATGTAGTCGCGGTTGCCAACCCTTGGAGAGCCGTACACATACACCCCTGTCACCGGATAACCGGCAAGTGCGAAGCGATGGGCGGCCAGTTGTGCCAATGCTGCGCCCAGGCTGTGGCCGCAAATGAACAATTTTTTGGAAGGCGCCAATGGGGCCACAACGCCCTGCAGCTTGTTCCAGACGCTGTCGAGCGCTCCCTGGAAGCCCTGGTGCACGCGTCCGCGGCCGCCGTATGCATCCGTTTTGAGGAAGTGGGCATCTACCAGCGCATCGGTCCCGCTGCTCGTTCCGCGGAAGCAGACGATCAGCTGGTTGTCGTTGCCTGCCACAAAAACCTGGGTGTCAGTCTTTTTATCTTCTACCCAGTGAAAGATATCATAGCCCCACAGGCTCAACTGCTTTTCCACGCACGCAGGTCCAAAATAGGCCAGGTGGGAAAAGTCGGCCAGGGTCATGGCATTGGGCAGGGTATGGTCTTCCGCGCTTTCATCAAAGCCGAAGACATGGGAGGGGATGATATCGTCGCGGCCATAGCGCACCTTGTTGACCAACTGGCCCAGGCTGCGGAGCATTCCGGGAGCGCTCAAACCGGGCGCCTGTTCCGGGAAAGGATGCTTTTTCTCGTCTACCTCTATAGAAAGGGGACCATCCGTTTCCTTGATGACACTTACGGCGATCGATCCGGCGTAGCGGGTTACCGCTTCAACAGCATCGAATGGGTCGGCATGCTCTGGTCCCGGTATTTGGCCATCCGTGTTGATGATGTAGTGCAGGTAGGCCTGGTCGATGGCCGGCTTTAGGTCCGCAGCTTCGGCGAGTCTTTTTTTGAAAATGATCAGGGTTTCCGCCAGTTTTTGGTTCTGGTCGCGCATTTGGCGCAATGAGCTGTCCTGATCGGGTAGAGCGGCGAAGCTCCGGGCGATGTTGAAAAAGTCTTTTTGCAGCAAGGGCAGGCCCTTTTCCAGCTTTTTCCAGGATTGTTGAGCGGCTTTGTTGGATGGGGTTCGCATGGGGGTGGGGTGGGTTTGGTACGGGAATGGGATAAAAGTAGGGAAAATTTCGGGATTTTCTTCCAGGGTGCATCCGGGGGGCAAAAAAAATATCGGGGCAGGTATTGCATTGGAAGATGGTTTGTATTAATTTCGATTTGCCGATTTAGAAAACGCGATTAAGAGAGTAAAAGGAATAGACACTGAAGCCTGGTTTTTCTTTCCTGTTATCCCCCCTTTATTGGCAAGGAGAAATCAGTATGTTATGATATGTCAGATTGCGCTCTGCAGTTGCAGGCCCTCATTTTTATTGTCATTTAACTGATCTTCATATGAAAATATTCGCTACTCCTATCTTTTTTGTACTTGCAACTTCCTTTCTGCCCGCGCAAAGTCCAGAAGTAATAAAAATCGACTTTAAGACAAAAGAAATATGCATTCCTGATAATTGCTCTTTAAAAGAGGTAGAATTTTTGCAAGTCAAGATATGTAATATTAATTTGAATTTGTACAACGTGTCCATAAATACGAAAGACACGACGCTTAGTAAGCCTCAGCAAACTCCATCCTTTGGGCTTCTACCTACTGATGATCTTTTGAAGTTTATTCCTGCCATTGGCGACTTTGCTACTGTAATAAATGAGATTGAAAGTGCCTTAGGAAAGGCTTTTGGCCCCCAGAAAGAAAGCGATTTGATTTCATCTGGCATTCAACTTGAAGCGGATAAAATGTCTTCGTTTAAAAGTGAAGTTGTAGTGAATCTGGCAGATATTGACAATTTTAAATTAAATATTTATTCGAAAAGACTAAAGTATTATAAATTAGAACATGAAAGACCTGCTTTTAATTACGAAGATGAACTGGAAATAGCTCAGAACATTAGAGGTAGTGTATTTGCTTTGGTCGATAAAATTGCTGAAAGTGAAAATGGGTATCTGAAATTTTTTGCTAATAATCGCGATACTATCATTAAAAAATACCCTGAGTTGGATAAGTTAATCAAAGAGGGATACAAGGCGCTGTCCACTGCCGTTTCAGCCGCGGCCGCTTCTATCTCAGCGGAAAAGACAATGGAGCTTCTTGAATCTCTTGTCTTCTTAGAAAATAATTCGAATACCACCTTTACTTCTTTACCCTTTCAATTTAATGGCGAACAGACCCTCATAAGGGTATCGATCCAACCCAAAGAGGAGAGGTTTAAGCTTCAGGGCTATCAGACCAAGTTGACTATCCCCGCAAAAATCAAGCCTTATACTGTAGTGGGGATGTCATTTTTTGCCTCTTCCTTGTATGACGAGGCATTTACAACTGTTGAAACCCAGGTTAACGACACAACTTCCGTTTTTACATTTGTGGATGAGGAAAATGGATCAGCCGAAATTGGTTTGGCAGCACTGCTCAGGTATGGAACAAAAATCAATGACTCAAATAATATTGGTTGTCACTTCAGCTTTGGCACTGGCGTTTCACTTTCCAGGAAGGTTAAGCCCCGGCTCATGCTGGGGGGAGGGATTTCCTTTGGAAAAAAACACATGGTAGCAGTTGATGCAGGGTTAGTAATAGGCTTTGTTGATCGCTTGAGCAATGCCATTGATCTAACTAAAGAATATCCCCAAAAACCCGAAACGCTCACTGTAGCCAGATTAAAGGCCGGCGGCTTTTTGTCCCTTGGGTATGCCTACCAGTTTTGATATGCTGCCGGGGTCTTTAACTCATCTTTTTTAAAAAATCCGTGCGCAAAACTTGCTTTTTTTGCTGATGCTTCCTAAATTTGTAATGCTTATACGGAATATTTTTTGATCAAATTCTTGCTTTACTTCCGGAAACGCATTACAAATGAAGTCCAGGCTCAGCGACATCGTCTCCATATCCACCGGCCTTTACCAAAAGGAAAGCCCGGGTGGCGGCGCTTGTTACCTGCAGGCCAGGCACTTCGACGCTTTTGGCCGGTTCAGGGATGATGGCCTGCCGATGCCCCATATTGAAGCAGGCGAACGCATCTCCAACCACCTGCTCCGGGAAGGAGATATCCTGCTCATCGCCAAAGGCGACAGCAACCGGGCCTGCCTATACGACCCCCATATCGGCAAAGCGGTGGCTTCTTCGACCTTCTTCGTGCTCCGGCTCAAAACCCAGCTGGCGCTACCCGGTTATTTGCACTGGCTGCTCAATACCTCTCCGCTGCAAAGCGTTCTGGCAGGACTGGCGAGGGGGACCCATACGCCTTCCATTTCCAAAAAGGCACTCGCCGCGCTGATACTGGATATCCCTCCGCTGGAAATACAGCGTGAGGTTCTCGAAGTACTTGATCTTTGGGAAAAAGAACGCGTCCTGGCTTCAGAATTGATCAGGCAAAAGGAGGTCTTTTACGAAAACCTCTTACTCCATCTCGCAAACTCAAAAACCTCCCGGCATGCATAAAACGACGAAAGAAGACGTATTCAAAGTGGTCTGGCGCGCTTGCGACACCTTCCGCGGCGTTATTGACCCGGCTCAGTACAAGGACTATGTGCTGACCATGCTTTTTATCAAATACGTGGGCGATGTGTGGAAGGATAAATGGCAGGAGTATCTTGATAAATACAACGGCGACCAGGCTCGCGCCGATTGGGCCATGCAACGCGAACGCTTCGTCGTGCCGCCTCACTCCCGCTTTGACTACCTTTATGAACACCGCAATGAACCCAATATCGGCGAATTGATCAACCAGGGACTGGAAGCCCTCGAAGAGGCTAACCCCGGCAAATTGTCGGGCGAAGACGGCTCCGGGGTCTTTCGCAATATCGACTTTAACTCCAGCAATCTGGGCGACTCAAAGGACAAAAACGCAAGGCTCAAACACCTGCTGATCGATTTCAGCGATAAGAAACTCGACCTGCGGCCTTCCATGCTCGAGGGGCAAGACGTGATCGGAGATGCCTATGAATACCTCATCGGCCATTTTGCGTCCGACGCAGGCAAGAAAGCCGGGGAGTTCTATACCCCCAAGGAAGTCTCCTCCCTGATCGCCAGGCTCACACGATCCAAACCCGGGGCCAGAATCTGCGATCCCACCAGCGGCTCCGGTTCCCTGCTGATCAAAGCCGGGCAGGAGGTTGGTTCCGACAACTTTTCGCTCTACGGGCAGGAAGCAAACGGCAGCACCTGGGCGCTGGCCGTGATGAACATGTTCCTGCACGGCATGGACAACGCCACCATCCGCTGGGGAGATACCATCCGGAACCCAAAACTCAGGGAGGGCGACGCCCTGATGAAATTCGATACCGTGGTGGCCAATCCGCCGTTTAGCCTCGACAAATGGGGCGCTGATGAGGTGGAAAACGATCCCTACAACCGCTTCTGGAGGGGCATCCCGCCCAAGAGCAAAGGCGACTGGGCCTTTATTTCCCACATGATCGAAACGGCTTACGAAGGCAGGGGAAAAGTAGGCGTCGTAGTGCCACACGGCGTGCTGTTCCGGGGGAGCTCGGAGGGGGTGATCCGGCAAAAAACCATCGAGGAAAACCTGCTGGAAACAGTGATTGGCCTGCCCGCCAACCTCTTCTTTGGCACCGGTATTCCGGCTGCTATTCTGGTATTCAACAAAGGCAAAGGAAGCAATAAAAACGTGCTGTTCATCGATGCCAGCAGGCAGTTCGAGCAGGGCAAAAACCAGAACGTGTTACGCGCCGCCGACATCGAAAAGATCGTGCGTACCCACGAGCGCTTCCAGGCCGGCGAGCTGAACCCCGGCGTCGTGGAAGATAAATTCGCCTACGTAGCTACCTTCTCCGAGATTAAGGATAATGACTTCAACCTCAACATACCCCGCTATGTCGATACCTTCGAAGAAGAACCCGAAGTCGATCTAAAAGCTGTGCAAGAGCGAATCTTGACAATCGAAAGCGAGTTGGCTGAGGTGCAGAAGCAGATGGCGGCGTATTTGAAGGGATTGGGGTTGAGTTAGTTACACCAACTGTTGCAAAAATGACAACAGTTGGGAGAAGAATGCCTAAAGTTATAAATTGCAATGGAGTTATCAGAAACAAGAAAGGCTCCCTGGGAGGGGAGCCTTGTAAAAGTTAGGCAGGGGGGTCTTAACGGCGCCCTTTCGGGTCGAATCGCGTCAAGTCTGCCTGCCTTTTTATCTTGAATCTCTTGATTTCTGGCACAAATTTAACTCAATCATCAGAAGGAAGCAAGCATATTTTACACTTTAACAAATTTTTGATCAGATAAATGACATCAACTAGTGAAAAATTTTTCGTCCAAAGGTTGCTTGAGCTTTTGCATAGAGAGACAATCGACTCTTACAGAGTGCGAGTACTCAATCCCCTTTTGGCACTCAGAGAGCTATTGAAGGTTTATGAGGGCTTAGTGCAGGGAAGTGTCAAAAATTTCGAAACCCTCAATATGTGCATTGCAGAAACGCTATTCCTGCTAAAGGAAGATAATACGGTAATATTCCAGTCAATACAGAAAAAATTCTTTGAAGCTGAAGTCCTTAGGAAAATAAATAAGGATAATTTCGGATTCTTATTTCCAGACACCCGCTATGTAATAAAAACGATTATCAATGAGAATCATCAATATACAGAAAACGTCAAAACGGCTCTGCGGCGGGTAATTGAAGAGCCGTTAGGCGAAGACCCTTTTCCACAATTGGATAGGATTTATAAGCTCACTGGTATTTTGGCGACTGAGCTACTCCATTTTGGTTATGATAAAGGTTTTTTATATTCCTTATGCTACAGGCTCTTTGTAAATGATCCTTCCGAATATTTTCAGAACTCTTTCGATCGATTCTCAAACCTCCTGATCTCGGGAAAGACGGATTATCAAGTATGGTTTAAGGTTTATGCCCCAGGACTCGAAATTTCTGATTGGCCTGAATTCCCCCAATGGGAAATTCAATCCAGTCTTATTGATCTCGCAAAAGAAATAAAGCCCAAAATACATTCATTCCTGGATGAAAAACGTGGCCGCTTTTTTGTTGGGTCTCAGTTTCAGGCAAGGGACCACTTCTCTGCTTTGAGACTTGCTAAGCAAAACCTGGCGGAAGCGCTTGACCTCATAGGACTGGCCCATCATCAAAGGAAAATTGAGGTGCATGCAACAGCATTGGTCTATCCTAGTGACAGGCCAAAGTTTGCAGATTTGCAAAAAGTGCAGTATATCCATGATGGAAAATTCCCTTCGGGAGGGGGTGTGTTGGATCAGTTACAACAAAAGACCCCGGCTATTTTGGACAACCCTGAAATCTACCCTGAGACGAAGGAGAAAGTTAAATCTGCCTTGCGCTACCTGCGCTATGGCAACGAATCACTTGAACTGGAACATCAACTTGTTAACTATTGGATAGGCCTTGAATATCTTTTTTCAAATGATCGCGATAGTACCTTTACCAGAATCAAGACAATTTTCCCTGTCTTACAGGCCTTGGTCTATATTCAACGAAACTTCAGGGATTTTCATAGGACCCTTTGTCAAATTGACGGAATAACCCAGTTGCCCCATTTTTCAGCTGATAACACCAGTTGTATCATGGAGCAAAGATGTTTGGAAAGTGTCAGAGATGAGTTGTTCCTCGAACATCCTTTGATTGCTTACAGGGCATGGAAAATCCTAAATCGATTGGTGCTTTTGAAGGACGGTGCAAAGCAGTATATCCAAACGCACCGGATGCATCTTGAGTGGCATCTTGCCAGAATATACAGGGAACGCAACGAAGTTGTTCACGAGGCGAAGCATAGCTTCAACAACCAGATTCTAACCTCAAATTTGCGCTATTACCTCGCGTTCTCACTTAGCATGGTTATCGATTACTTCTCAAAATCGTCGCCTGATGCCCGAAATGTTGATGAGTTCTTTTCTTTTCAGCAGTTACATTACCGGAGCCTGGAATTTCAGGGATTCCCTCTCGAAATGATGCTTAATCTGGATCACAATTTTGAACTATTGTCCTGAAAACCATTAGCATAAAACAAAGCCGAATGAACTTAACCCACTTTTCCCCATGACCACCTACCACCACATCCTCCAACAAGCTGACGCGCTGCGCCAGGAACTCGACAGGCTCTCCCCCCTCAAGGAAGCCGATGAACAACGCCTTTGGCAAAAGCTGCGGCTGGAATGGAACTGGAACTCCAACCATATTGAAGGCAATACGCTGACGTACGGAGAAACCAAACTTTTGCTGTTATTTGAAGAGACTACCGGCGACCACAACACGCGCGAACTCGACGAGATGCGCGCCCACGATGTAGCTGTTGAAATGATCCGCCAATGGGCCCGAGACCCTGAACGCATGCTCTCAGAAGCTAACATCCGCGAACTCAACAAAATTATTCTGGTCAAGCCTTTCTGGAAAGAGGCGCTCACCCCAGACGGGCAGCCTACCCGCCGACTGATACAGATCGGCGAATACAAAAAATACCCTAACCACGTCCGGCTTCCCAATGGAGAGCTCTTTCGCTACGCAAAGCCGGAGGAGACGCCTGCTCAAATGCAGGACCTCATCCATTGGTACCGCAATGAAACAGCAGGATTACATTCTTTGGAGGTAGCCGCCATCCTCCACTACCGCTTTGTATGCATCCATCCTTTCGACGACGGTAACGGCCGCATCGCCCGCTTGATGGCTAATTATCACCTGATGCGCAGCGGCTTTCCCCCCGTCGTCATCAAATCGGCCGATAAAAAGAATTACCTCGGCGCACTCAATAAAGCCGATGCCGGTGACTTGGAGGCCTTTGTGAGCTATTTCGCGAGCCAGGCGATCTGGTCGCTGGAACTCGCCATCGCCGCAGCCAAGGGCGAACCGGTAGAGGAGGATGGAGACTGGAAGAAGAAGGTGGAGTTGCTGAAACAGGGTGAAAGCCGCGGCGGAGAAGTCAGGGAAAAAACTGCCAGGTTGCTCATGAAAAGGGTAGAGGACAGCTTCAGCCCTCTTTTCCAAAAACTCAGCCGGGAATTGGGTAGAATTGACGAGCTGTTCGTCAAATCAACTGTTGATTTTTCCTGCTTTTCAAATGTCGCCTTGCCCCCAAGGGGAGAGCTTTTTCTCTACACTTACCTCATGGTGCTGTCCGATAAAAAGCTGTTGGACCAGGTGCAAAAGATTTTCATCAATTTCCGGTGGGAAGGCTATAAAAAAGACGGCGACAACCCCTTCAATATTTCTACCAATGTGGAAATCTCCTGGGATGAACCGTTCAAGTATAAAATCCATACGCCAAATGCTCCCAAAAAGCCTTTGTCGAAGCTCTATACACAGGTCTTGAATCCCAACGAGCAGGAGGGAATTGTAAATGCGGTGGGAGCGTATGTGTTGGAACAAATTGAAAGGAATAGAAAAACGGATTGAAAAATAATAGCTCTGTCTTAGTTATATCCCTTGCAGGAGATGTCGCTAATATGGAAAAATATGGAATATAGTATGATTGAGGAAATAATGCAATATTCTTTCCCAGAAGACTGGGAAGTCGTTAAGTTAGAAGATTTGAAGATTATAGTTACAAGTGGCTCGAGGGGATGGGCAAAATTTTATCAAAAGGAAGGAGATGTCTTTGTTCGAATTTCTAACCTTAGCAGAGATAGTATAAAAATTGATTTGACAGACAAAATTTTTGTTCTTCTGCCACACGAAAACAACGAGGGAAAAAGAACACGTCTAAAGCATGGGGACATCTTAATTTCTATCACAGCTGATCTGGGTAGGATTGGTTATTGGGATTTTTCTAAAGAAAATGGATATGTTAATCAGCACATCGCTCTTTTGAGAATAGAAGATAAAAGAGTTGAGAGAAAATTTGTTGCTTACCTTTTTTCGAGCAGACATTATCAAAAATTCTTTTTTGATTTAGATGACCGTGGGGCAAAATCCGGACTGAGTCTTCAGTCTTTGCGTAAACTTCCTCTTCTCATCCCACCCCTCCCCGAACAACAAAAAATCGCCGCCATTCTCTCCACCTGGGACAAAGCCATCGAGCTGGCCCAATCCCTCATCGACGCTAAAGAAGAACAGAAAAAGGGGCTGATGCAGCGGTTGTTGACGGGGAAGGTGAGGTTCCGTAAGTTTATCAGATCAGAAGAAACTTTTCATTCAAAATTTGGTAAATATCCGAAAGACTGGGCTTTTCCGAAAATCAAAGAAGTTGCAAAAGAAGTTTCTGTAAAAAATGAAAATGGGGAGGAGTTACCAGTGTTGTCAAGCACGAAACATCGTGGATTGGTTGATTCTTTAGAATATTTTGGCAAAAAGATATATAGCGAAGATACATCGACTTACAAAGTGGTTTCAAAGGGACAGTTTGCTTATGCTACAAACCACATCGAGGAGGGATCTATTGGCTATCAGGACCTTTACGAAAAAGCCTTGATCAGTCCAATGTACACTGCTTTTGAAGCGAATAAAGATGTGAATGATTTCTTTCTGTTTAAACTACTCAAAACTCCCTTGTTTATCCACATTTATCAGGCCAATACTTCAGCATCAGTTGACAGGAGAGGGAGTTTGAGATGGGGGGCATTTTCGCACATCCATATTCCCCTCCCTTCCATTGAGGAACAAAATAAGATTGCTGAGGTAATAAAAGAGAGTGAAAGAGAAATTACTTTATTGAAAAATCATCTTGAAGCCTTAAAACACCAAAAAAAAGGCCTCATGCAGCAATTGTTGACTGGGAAGACGCGGGTGAAGGTTTAGCGGCAGTTTTAGGCAAAAAGACGTAACTTGGGATAGATTAAAGCAACCTTGTATGATCGAGAAAATTTGGATTAAGGACTTTAAAAGCTATAAAGAAGCAGAACTCAAGCTAGCGCCCCTGACAGTATTGGTAGGCGCCAACGCTTCAGGCAAAAGCAATGTACTTGAAGCTATCCGGTTTTTGAACTGGATGGCCCAGGGGCATAAGCTGTCATCCCTGCAATACCTGGTCAATGAAAATGACAGGGTGGTGAGAGGCAGAGTTGAAGATATCCCAAGGCGGGGGGCAAGGCAGTTTTCCCTGGGATGCGCCATTTCCGGCCAACCGCCGCATATGCTCAATATCACCCTGGGCTTGAGAGAAAACGATGAACTACACATAGAAGGAGAAGAGGTTATCGCACTAGCGCCTCAGCGTTCCTATAATCTTTATCGCACGCTTAAACCCAGCCAGGGGTTGAGTAACCAGATAAACGTAGACTACAACAATTTTGCGAGAGGCGGCCGAAAACCCCAGTTGTCCTGTACGGATCAAATGGCTATCTTCCTGCAGATGGAAAGCGCCGCCCGTTTTGCGGACGGTCATACCAAAGCCAAGGGCTTGATTCCGAAAGTGGCAAAGAGCTTTGAAGAGCATCTTGCCGGTATTCTTTTCCTCGATCCGGTGCCGCAAAAGATGAGAGATTATAGCTTTCTGTCTGAGAAAAAGCTGCTGGGTGATGGCAGTAACCTCTCCGCGGTGCTCTTTCACCTTTGGGACAGTCCCGAAGGCCGCAGAATTGAAAACCGGAATGCCCTGCTGCAATTTATCAAAAGCCTTCCTGAGCAGGACATCACGGAGATGGATTTTCACCGCGGCCCGCGCGGTGAAGTCATGATCCGGCTAAAGGAAACCTTCGGCGGTGAAAACCGCTATTGCGACGCAGGTCTGCTTTCCGACGGTACGCTGAGAGTCCTGGCGCTGGCAGCCGCCTTATTATCGGCCGAACAGGGAAGCTTGGTCATTATCGAGGAAGTGGACAATGGCGTTCACCCCAGTAGGGCAGCTTCTCTGTTGGAAGCCATCAGTAAAGTGGTCGCGGAAAAGAATCTCACAGTGCTGATAAGCACCCACAATCCCGCCCTTTTGGATGCCTTGCCCGACGTGGCAGTTCCAGATGTGGTCTTTTGTTACCGAAACCCCAAAAACGGATGGAGCGAACTTCTGCAAATGGCCGATCTACCTGGCTATCCGGAACTCATCGCCCAGGGCGCTTTGGGAGAATTGCTGACCAAGGGCCAAATCGACCGCTTCGTGAAAAACTACCCAGGCGCTGAAGCCAAGAAGCAACAGGCGCTGAAGTGGCTTGAATCCATCAAATGAGCCTGGAAAGTATGTACGAAAAACCTGTTATCTGGCTTATTGATACCACCGTTTTTCTAAACGTGCTGGACGTTCCCCAATTTAATCAAAATAGGGATGAGGTCCTTGAAGAATTCAGAAGCCGGATAGAAAATGGGGATACTTTTTTGTTGCCGGTCACTACGGTAATCGAAACCGGCAATCACATTGCTCAGATCAATAACGGAAATCAGCGGCGTGCATACGCGCAGAAGTTTTCGGATCAGGTTATTGAGTCAATACAGGGAACTTTACCCTGGAAACCACTGAAATTCCCGGAAAACGATGATGTCAAAAAATGGCTTGCCGATTTCCCAGACCACGCACAGGCTGGTATCAGCTTGGGCGACCATATCATCATTAAGCAATGGGAAGAACAATGCGCCAGGTTTCCCGCTTTCTTGGTTAAAATTTGGAGTCTTGACTCCGACCTCCAGGGATATGAATGTAATCACTAAATCATGACCCCACCCTCCTTCCGCGAAGACCACATCTCCCAAATCCCGGCGCTGCAGCTGCTGCAGAACCTGGGCTATACCTACCTCAGCCCGGAGGAAGCTCTCTCGCTGCGCGAGGGCAAAACCACAGGGGTGCTGCTGGAGGGCGTGCTCAGGGAACAGCTGCACATTCTCAACAGGATTCAGTATAAGGGTGGCTCGCATGCTTTCTCGGAGACCAACATACAGGCGGGCGTGCAAGCGCTCAAGGACGTGCCCCTGCAGGAAGGCTTGGTGGCGGCCAATGAGGCGGTGTACAACCTGCTCACCCTGGGCAAAGCCCTGGAACAGACCATCAATGGGGATAAGAAAAGCTACACGCTTCAATACATCGACTGGAAGGACTGGCGCAACAACGTCTTTCACGTCACCGAAGAATTCAAGGTGCAGCGGGCCGGAACCCATGAGCACTACGTGCCCGACATCGTGTTGTTCGTCAACGGCATTCCGCTGGCGGTGATCGAATGCAAGCGGCCGGATATGAAAGAGCCCCTGGCGCAGGCCATTTCCCAGCACCTGCGCAACCAGCAGGAAGACGGTATCCGGTTGCTCTACGCCTACTCGCAGGTGCTGCTGTCGGTGGCTACAAACGACGCGGCCTACGCGACCACCGCAACGCGTGAAAAATTCTGGTCGAAATGGAAAGAGGAGGCCGATATTTCATCGATCAAAAACCAGTTCCCGGACGGACAGGAGAAGGTCGTCACTGAGCAGGACCGCTACCTCTATTGCATCTGCCGGCCCGAGCGCTTGCTCGATCTGAGCTTCAACTTCATCGTGTTCGACTTTGGCATTAAAAAGATCACCCGCTACCAGCAGTATTTCGCGATCAAAAAGACCATGCGGCGCATCCTGCAAATGGAAAACGGGAAGCGGCAGGGGGGGGTGATCTGGCATACCCAGGGCAGCGGCAAATCGCTCACCATGGTCATGCTGGCCCAGGCCATCGCACTGGAAAAGGCCATTCGCAACCCCAAGATCGTCATCGTCACCGACCGGGTCGATCTCGACGACCAGATTTACGGAACTTTTAAGAAGTGCCAGATTCCCGTTTTGCAGGCCACTACGGGCAAGCACCTACTCACCCTGCTCGGGGGCAAGAGCGACGCGGTGGTCACTACCATCATCAACAAATTCGACACGGCCGTCAACCAGGCGAAGCGGCCTTTCGAATCTCCCAACATCTTTGTCCTGGTGGACGAAGGCCACCGCTCCCAGCATGGCATTTTCAACATCAGCATGGAAAAGACCTTTCCCAACGGGTGCTTCATCGCATTTACCGGCACGCCCTTGCGGAAAAAGGAAAAGAATACGGCCAAAAAATTCGGCGGCCTCATCGACAAATATACGGTCGATCAGGCGGTGAGGGACAAGGCGGTGGTTCCACTCCTCTACGAGGGGCGGCACGCGCTGCAGGAAGTCAACGAGCGCCCGCTCGACGCCTATTTCGCGAAAGTGTCGGAGCCCCTGAGCGACTACCAACGGGCCGATCTGAAGCGGAAATTCAGCCGGGCCGATCAGTTGAACGTAGCGGAGCAGAAGATTTACGCCATTTCCTGGGATATAAGCGAACACTACCGCAACGCCAGCGATGGTACCGACTGGAAAGGGCAGCTCGTTTGCCAAAGCAAGGCCGCGGCGATCCAGTACAAACGGTTTCTGGATGAAATCGGCCGGGTTTCCACCGATGTGCTGATCTCGCCGCCCGATATGCGGGAGGGCGAAGACAGTGCTTTCGACGAGTCGAGCGACGCCGTGAAGCGCTTCTGGAAGGGAAAAATGGACGAATTCGGCGGCAACGCCAAGGCTTATGAGAAGCAGATCATCAATCGCTTCAAGCACGACGACGATCCGGAGATCATCATCGTGGTCGACAAGCTGCTCACCGGCTTCGACGCACCCCGCAATACCTTCCTCTACCTCACCCGCAGCCTTCGGGAGCACACCCTGCTGCAGGCCATTGCCCGTGTAAACAGGGTGCACCCAGGAAAAGACTACGGCTTCATCATCGACTATTATGGCGTGCTGAAAGAACTGGACGAAGCCCTTCGCACCTGGTCCAGCTTCCAGGATTTCGATCCCGAAGACCTTGCCTTTACCCTGGTAAATATTTTGGAAGAGGTAAAAAAATTGCCCCAGTCTCATTCTGAACTGTGGGATATTTTCAAAGCCGTCGGCAACAAATACGATGAGCCGGCCTATGAAGAGGCGCTTCGCGACGAAGCGGCCAGGGCTTTGTTTTACGACAAACTCAGCCAGTTTGCCCGCCTGTTGAAGCTGGCCTTGTCGAGCATCGAATGGCATACCCAAACGCCAGAAAAAGAGATAGATCGCTATAAGTACGACCTTGGGTTTTTCTCCAGGCTTCGTATCTCCGTACGCCAGCGCTTTGCCGATGCGGTGGACTTCAAATCATACGAAACACAGATCCAGAAGCTGATCGACAAGCATGTCACCACGCACGAGGTCAGACCCATCACAGGGCTGGTGGATATTTTCGACAAGGAAAAATTTGAAGAAGAGGTCGAAAAACTGGTGGGAACCGCCGCTCGCGCCGATACCATCGCCCACCGCACTGCCCGGCACATCAACGAAAAAATGGAGGAGGATCCCGCTTTCTACAAGCGCTTTTCCGAGTTATTGAAGGAAGCCATCCGTGCCTACGAGGAGCGGCGCATTTCCGAAGCCGAATACCTGAAGAGGGCCAGGGAGATCGAGGAGTCCATTTTGCACCGCACGGGCAGCGATATTCCGGAAAAGCTCCACGGGCGGGAAATCGCCCAGGCCTTTTACGGTATAGCCTTTGAGGCGCTCAAGCCCAAACTTCCCGACGAACCTGTGGTTCGTTCGATTGCCACAGAGGCAGGCCTGGGCATCGACGATCTGGTGCGCGGCATCGTACTCGATGGCGGCAGGCCAAAAATCGACTGGCAGCAAAAGTCCAACCTGATCGGTCAGTTGGAAATCGCTATCGGCGATTATTTAATAGATCACATCCGCGACGCTTACGGACTGCAACTAAGTTTCGGCGACATCGACGACATAGCGGGCAAAAGCATAGAGATCGCAAAACTAAGATACCGATGACCGGCAGCATACAATTCGGTTCCCGCCTGATCGATTTCGAGCTTGAGTACCAGGATCGCAAATCCCTCGGCATCACCGTGCATCCCGACCGGCGTGTGACGGTGAAAGCCCCTGCTGGCGCCTCTTTGGAGAAAATATTGGAGAAGGTTCGCAAACGGGCGCCCTGGATTTTGAGACAGCAGAGCTACTTTTTGTCATTTGAACCGCTGAGTCCCCTCAAACAATACCTCAGCGGGGAGACCCATCTGTATCTGGGCCGCCGCTATCGCTTGAAAATATTCCAGGCCACAAGGGATCAAGTCAAAATAAATGGCGGCTATTTGGAGGTTTACACGAGCGGCGGTTCAACAGTGAAGGATTTGGTATTGGCCTGGTATGCTGAAAGGGCGGAACGAAAATTTCGCGAACTTGCTGAAACATGGTCCAGCCGTTTTAAAAAATACGGCGTCGAGCCCAGCGCACTCGTCATTCAATGGATGGAAAAGCGCTGGGGCAGTTGCACCACCCGGGGAAAGATCATTTTGAATACGGAGTTGATCAAGGCGCCCAAAGGGTGTATTGAGTATGTGATTGTTCATGAGCTGTGCCATTTGGTGCACCATAACCACAGCGCCGCTTTCTTCGAGCTGCAAACAAAAGAAATGAATGACTGGGAGCGCTGGAAAGAGCGCCTGGAGCGGGTTATGGCGTGAGGGGGGGCTATGATCTGGATATTCATTTCACTCCAATGTGGAATGGATCTTTAACTCCATTCTGCCAACTGCAATAATTCCGGACAATTCAATGTCGGGAGTCATGAAATAGCCATAAATTTGTTGGTTGTCGGAAATATTAAAAATTAACTTCCCGCTTCTGATTATTATTCCATCGATTTGTTTGGTGAAGTAATCCAAATAGGCGTATTCACCTTCAATTTTTCCCTGCCCGAAGATATTCTCTTTAACAATTTTTCCTGCTTCCTCATTGGCCTTTTTTCTGAATGTAACATTTTGCTCGCCTGCGAAGATAATCCTGTTATCCTCTCTGGTGACAATGATGTCATACATGTCTCCCCGAAAAGTATCTATCCCCGAATAGTCAAAGTTCGGAATCAAATGGATTGATTTGAAATCATCTTTGAGCTGAGGGATTCTTAGCTCTTCGAATTTTCCCGAAGCACGATAGGTTTTGATGTTTTTTGGACTAAGAGTTGCTTCATTTTCGGATAACAGATCGCTTTCTGAGAGTGACTCAAGAAATTGGATCAAATTATTAACAATAAGATTTTCCCTGATTTCGCTTTCCTCTGAAGAAATGGTCTTTTTCCCTTTTTCCTGTTTAAATTTTTCAAACTTATACTTTATCAGGATAAATTGGTTGGCGGCCGAGGATTCGAGATTTAACCAAGCCTTTATCCTTTCAAGTGCCTCGTCAATCTTCGAATGGCTTACGAGGACTTTTATTTCTTTTTTTAGATCGTCAATATTCATGACAGAGCTTTTTCTTTGACTGAATAAAATAAATAATTTTCAGCATTCATCTTGGCCCAACCGAATGACCAAACGTCTCCATTGCCAGTGTTTGATGGCAAAATTATTCCGACTGCCACATGACAAGATATCACTTTCCTCAATAATATTTACCTGTAGGTGGTCTGTTTTCTGATTGCTACCCTAATCTCACCTATTAACAAGGAAAAGTCTCGTGTCAATTGACTCAAAACGGCAGATCTAACCATAATTCTGAAACAACACCACCCCTAAAACTGCTTCTGCACAAACACCCCCGGGTTGGTATCCAAATCCTGCAGCCGGTCTCCTTTTTCTACGAAATCGATGGCCAGCCCGAAGGCGTACCCTTTTGTGCCCAGGCCGAGGCGGAGGCGTTGCAGGCTCTTCAGGTGCCTTTCGCTGTTGAAGGCGGTAAACAGCTCCAGGCTGGTGTTGAGCTTCCAGTCTTTTTTCAGCATGGGCGAAAAGCGGAGGAAGGTGAGCCAGGAGAAAAAGAACTCGTCGGTTATCTGGACCGAAGGGAGGGTGTAGACGAAGAATTTGGGTGTGGCCTTGAAGAGGTGAACGCCCACGTCGAAGCCCGAGCCCGTGCTTGATATCCTTCCGACGAGGGTTGGGCCGATGCCGGCTTTGATGCTGTAATTCAGGTAGGTGCCGGTGAAGAGGTCGGCCGGTTGTGCGTCGTATTCCGCATTGGCCCGCGTGCGGTGGAGCACCGACAGCTTGGGGTGTTTCTCAATGATCTTGATGTATTTGAAATCGAAAAACAGCCGCTTCGTGCCGGTCATCAGCTCAAAGTTTTGGGCCTGGCTGTAATGAAAAGCGAAGAGGACGAGGAAGAGGGTGAGGAATCGGGCGGATTTCATCGACAGGTGATTGAGGACAAGAAACGGGTTCCTGAATTTTTAAAATTGGTTATTGTCCATCAATACGCGGGCAAAGGTAGGGAAGCGTGGGGAGAAATTCACCTTTCACCCCTTCGCCAGCCTCCTGCTGATTTTGGGCCGCGCAGCAGAGCCCCGCAACCTTTTCTCCAAAAACTGTGTCAGGCAGGGAATGTTTTTTTATCTTCCAAAAAAACTTCCCCAAATGACCCAACTGATCACCACTTCCGAAGGCACGGTCGAATATGCCATTACCGGCGCAGGGAGACCGGTTCTCTTCCTCCACGGCGGGCATTCTAACTGCCGAGAAACCCTTTGGCACAAGGGCTTTGACACCTCCCGCTTCCGGCTCCTCACGCCCTCCAGGCCTGGCTACGGCGGCACGCCGCTGGCTTCCTTCAGCCAACCTGCTGCTGCAGCCAGGCTCATGGCGTCGCTGCTGGACGCGCTCAGCCTGGAAAAAGTCATCGTAGTGGGCATTTCCGCTGGCGGACTGACCGCGATCGAACTGGCAGCCGGCTTCCCGGACAAGGTGGAAAAGCTGGTGCTGCTCTCGGCTGTCACCCGCAAATGGCTCAGCCCGGAGGACGAGATGTACAGGAAAGGAAAATCTCTCTTTTCTCCGAAAAGCGAAAAATGGAGCTGGCTGCTGTTTCGTACTTTTTTCCGGCTTTTTCCCCGAAAAATGACAGCGGTGTTGTTCAGCGAACTATCTACCAAAACAGGGCAAAAAATCACCCCTGACGAGGTCCGTGAAATACGGGATATGACCTTCCTGCAGCGCTCCGGAGCGGGCTTTGCCGCTGACCTGGACCAGGACATTGCCGACGGCGTCATATCCCGCATCCAATGCCCGGCGCTCGTGCTGCACAGTGAAAACGACAAATCCGTCAGCATGGACTTCGCCCGCCATGCCAGGGAAAATGTCCCCGATTCCCACCTGATCACCTATGACAATAAATGGGGGCATCTTCTCTGGCTGGGCCGGGAGAGTGAAGGGCCGATCAGGGATTTGATGATTTTTCTGGAAAATGGCGGTAATTAATCACATCTTTCCCAGTTTCTTCAAATCCATCGCCTTGACCAGTTTTTTCAGCTTGTCCATATCACAGGCGCGGCCGTTGGCGGTGACGATAAAGCGTTCGCTCACCAGGACGGAGAGTTCGCTGCTGGGGCCATTTTTTCTGTATTTTTCAAAACACTTATACCCCTCGAGCATGGACGTGCGCTCATAGCCCTTGTCGTCTTCCTTGTCGATGGTCACCGTGGACCAGGCAGCCATGCCCATGAGCGCGGTAGAGATGCCGCCGGTGTCAAATACATCGACCTGGGCTTTGCAGTCGCCGTCTTCATAATCGGCTTCTGCGCGGGAAATATTGATGCCCATGGCGCCGGAGGTCTCGCCGGATCTCGATTTGCGTTCAAAGCCCGCCAGTTTTTCGGGCAGCAATTCCTGCAGTTCGCGGAAGTTGACCGGCTCGGTCTGCTGGCCGTTCTGGAGGTTTTTCATCGCCTCCTCGGCTTGCTTCATGGCGTCTTGCAAATTTTCGGGTTCTGCGGAAGAGGAGGTCGTTGTGGTTTCTTCGGTTTGGTCTCCTTCCGCTGCGTTGCCGCCGCAGGCAGTCAGGCCGAAGAGGATGACAAGGGCGAAAAGGAAAGGAATGTTTTTCATGGAAAATGGTTTTTTGTGAATAATGGTAAAGATAGTCATTTTCAAAGCTATCTGCATTTGCATTCCCCCAATGACCGCCATGCGCGCATTTGTTCCCAGAAAACGCAAGCGGTTGCTTCTCTGCCCTGAGCGCAGGCTAGTTGGTAGAGCTGGGCAAAAAAGGCGTACATCAATTCTCCCTCTTCGGGGCTGAAAGCGCCTGGGTCGGGGCTTTCTTTCTCCAGAAAAACCGCCAGTGCGGCAAGGTTATCAGTCATCAGTGTTTTTTCTGTCATTGACAAGTAGCGCTCCAGGCCGCTTAGATCGCGGCCAAAAGCTGAAGCCTGGTTCATGGTCCGAACCATTTCCTGTGCTTCCCGATAGGATTTTTCAACCAGGCGGCGGGCCTTGGCCTCCGTGGCTACATCCTTAAGCATTTCCAGGGTTTTGAGCCGGTACAACTCGAACAGGTCGAAACTCAAGTTGGCAAGCAATACGCCGTGATAGGGACTGGGGCAGAGCAGCGCCGCCTCTTTGTCAAGCCAAAGTGAAGGGACGCTCTGAAATGTCAAACGGCCATTTTCTGAGGTGGGGTCGAAAATCCAGGCAACGCCAAACCTGTGCTGGTCGCTCAGGAAACTATTGGGCTTGTTGGGGTCGGCTATGGCTTGTTGTGCGAGGTGGAAATGGGCCGGACTGATCCTTTTTTCCCGCTCCCATTGCCTGAATTGCAGTGACAGGGCGCCGTGATGCGCCAGGATCACTGCCGCCAGTTCGTCGTTGGGGGCGATATAGCGGTCGTCCAGGGGAATATTGCCAAACAGGCCGGGGTCGAAATCGCCGAATGCTTGATTGTACTGCCAAGGGGCCGAAAGCAGGGCGTCTTCCTGGATGGTCCGCCTGCGCAAGGGCGGCTGTATGATCCGCTCCGGCCTTGCCTCCAGTATGGAAATGGCGCCGGCGGTCTGGTAGCGCTGCACCTCTTCATTTCGCTCAAATGTTTGAAAGACTTGAAAACGGACATCCTCCAACTCGCCTTCGCGGAATTGGTGGAAGAGGACTATCGAATCGATGGTCACGGGAATCACCGCGTTGAGCGATTGATAGGAGGCTTTCGGCACCTGGTAGAAATGCATTCGGTGATTGAGCAAGTGGCCCTTGGTACGATCGAAGGAGAACAGGCCGTAGCAACCGTCGTCGCGGCGGTATGTGACGGTGGCTATTACCCGGCCCTCGGTTTCCGTTATTTCCAATAATTGAAAGACGGTTGCCGAATCAAGGACTCTCCGCTCGTTGAAAACATGGCGAAAAAAGGATGGAGCGGTGGAGAAGGGACGAACGGAGAGCATCAGGCGGTCGATGTCCAGGCTGAGGAACGGGTCGGCCTGCAAAAAGTCGTACCCGACCACCTTCCGGTCCTCCTGGCTATAGCCTTCTCTGGTCGATAACAGGCCGGTGGAGAGTATTCGGGCTCTTTCGGTCAGGAGGACGCCATTCAAGGTTTCAATTTTGAGGAAGGCGGCCGCTGGTCTTTGCCTTTTTCGTTTGCGGTATGTTGCGACCGCTTTGCTGATTTCTCGGAACAGATCTGTTTTGGCGCCCCTGACGGTCACTTCTCCAAGGGCATAAGCCGCGGGCGTCATTGCCACGGTATCGGGCAGGGCGCCGGGTGAAACGTCCACTTCCCGAGCGATATACCCGAGGTATTGGATCGAAATTTTCCCTGTGCAAGCCGCGTCCAATTCTATTTTCCCCTCTGCGTTGGAGTAGCCCTGGCAATTTCCGATAGGCGATTGGTAGGTCGCAAATGCCAGGGGCTGCCTGCTCGCCGAGTCGACCACCATTATTGTCTGTGAAAAGGCAGGCAGAATGGGGGCGAAGGCGAGTAGCGCGTTGAGGAAGAATTTAGTGTGTGGGTTAGACGCCATTGGAACGGTGATTTCAATTTTCCCTAATTCCCCCACCAGCAATCCTGCCAGTCGGTGAGCATGTGAAACAGTAGGCCCGCCGCCGCGATGCGCGTTTTTGGAAAGAAAAACAACACCGCGTAGACCGCGATGGCGGGCCAGGAGTGCAGGGGGTGGAAGCCGATGCTGCAGCGCTCCGGGTCGAAAATGGGATCGGCCAGCAGGTGGTCGAGGTCGACGAGCATGGTGGCGAGCATGATGAGCCAGGCCTTCTTCCAGTGGGAGCGGAAAAACAGCCAGGCGATCAGCCCGGGAAAGAGGAAATGCAGGCCGTAGTGCACCAGCGGCTGAAGGATCTGAGGTAGCGTCATGACTGTACTAGCTGGATCAGGAATTGGGAAATTTGGTTCCGGTTGAGCTGATAGTCTTCGTACTTGATCACGCCCTTCAGGTGGTTATTGTTGTTGCGCATATTGCGCGAGGCGATGTTGAGGATGTTTTCCAGGTCCTCGTTGCGGTGCCGCCTGAGGATGATGATTTCCTCGATAACTTTTTCCAATTCGTCCCGGGCGATCCGCTCCATCCAGTCCGATTTGTCGGCCGAATGGGTCAATTGGGAGTAGGCAGCTTGCTGGGCGCCGGGAGTGGCGCTTTCGTTTTGCACCCAGATGTTGGATAACTCGTAGAAATTCAGCTCGTTGATCCAGTTGAAGGTGTAGGAAAGCGCCAGCGCCGACAAGGCCATGGCGGGACCCAGCATCATAATGTTCATGTGCACGAATTTCCCCTGCTGCAAGTCGCCGGGCCTGACTACCAGTAGCAGCACGACCGTAATGAAGAAAAAGGCGGCTACCAGGGCGATGAAGCGCAGCCTGCGCCTGAGGAAGTAACGGATGATGAAGAACCCGAAAACGAGCATGGTCAGCGCCTGCAGGCCATTTTCCAAAACCAGCATGACCTGATTGCCACCAATCAGAACGACCAGGATCACCCAGGCGAAGGCCAGGTACTTGACGCCGTTGGCATAAGCGGGGCTGCTGACGATCGCGTCGGCCCGGTGCACGCCCAGGGAGAAAAACGATTGGGAAGACAACAGGCTGAAGCTGATCAGGCTGCTCAGCACGAGATAGGCAACCGGAACCTCGGGCATGGCTGCCGGGTCGTAGGGTTGAAAAATCGAGGTGAAGCCCAGCACGCAATAAAGCAGGTAGGCAAACGACAGGTAGGCCAGCCCATCGCCGTTCTTGTGGTTGGCTTTGATTTTGGCGCGGGAAATACCCCAAAAGTAGATCAGCAGGGCGAAGACCAGGAGGCAAAAACCCGACAGGACGATCCTGTTCTGCCAGGTGTCCCAGAGGGTTGATTCCAGCAAATTGTCCATCTTTTTTTATTTGATTTTTGGGAATTAAAAAAAATGTATCATGAAGGCTTCCTTCCAAAGTACAAGCCCCTGCCGGTGATTCCGGTTGCATCGTAGGTCACGTCAAATCCGGCTTCGCTAAAGGCATTTATCATTTCTTCCCTGGTGAATAAAGCGAGTTCGTGCCTTTCCCGAAAATGCTGTACGCCGTTGCCGGGGGCGCCGATCAAATAGTGAAAATCCAGGATGGACAAGCCGTTCTGGGTCTCGCTCAGGTTCATACGGCATATCTTTATATCCTCTTTGTCATAGGTCAGCATATGGAGCTTTCCGTCCTGCCAGGTTTCCGGGGTGAGCCAGGGCTCGACGATAGAGAGTCCGCCGGGGTTGAGGCATTTGTAAAAGCATTTGAGCGTGGAGACCAGACTATCAAAGGTTTTTACGTACCCGACAGAGCTGAAAAGGCAGATGACCACGTCATACCGCTTGTTCAGGCTGAAGTCCGTCATATCGCCCTGATGGTAGGTCAGGCCCGGGTTTTTAGTCTTTGCGACCTCAATGAATTCGCCGTTGATGTCCAATCCGTCGATTGTGAATTCCGTTTTCAGGAATTTGTGATGTTCCGCGGTTCCGCAGCCGGCATCCAGCAAAGTCTTGCTATCCGGGCTTCGCTGCTTGATGGCGTCGATTATTTCGTTGGATTCCTTTTGGTAATCTTTAAAGCTGTAAAGCAGATCATAAATGTGGGCGCTGTTGGTGAACATGGCTTCCAATTGATTTCCAATTCAACCGGCATTTTCATAGGCCGTTTTTATCCAGCCGATCACCTCCGGGTCGATGTCGTTCATTTCGGAGATATTGATCTTATGGGAGCACATGGCGTTGGGCTTTTCTGCCTGCAGTTTACCCTGGGGCGCTTGCCCCTTGAGGTTGATGCCGATTTCGAAGCGCGTTTTGGTGGCGGGATTCAGGGTCGCGAATTGCTTTTTGCGCCTGAGGCTCACGTAGGCGTTTTTGGGCGCGATTTCGATGTCGTTTCCGAAAGACTGTATGGCCGACATGAGGTGGTCGTAAATGGGTTTAAAATGCTCCTTCCCCAGGTATTGTTGGGTGATCAGGTCGTCCTGATTGGCTGCTGAACCCGCATCTGAGCCTTTGGCCTTGTGGGCGATCAGGTTGGCGAATCCGTGCGTCAGCCCGTGGGTTTCTTTGAGGAATTTGAGGATTTCCCCATGTTTTTGGAAGTTGGCGCCATTGGCAATGGCAATCCATTCTTCCAGCGTTTTCCCTGTGTTTTTGTACAGGTTTTCGATCATTGTCAAGGTAGCCTGGTCCATAGTATTGACTGGTTGTTTAATGCAAGATAGGGATTTAGGATTGTTCCGGAAATTAATTCTGGATTTGGAACGGCTCTTTTGTAGTGTCGAAGTTCTCTTCGACACATGGCAGAATTAAGAGCACAATGTGATGCAAAGCTTGACGTGTACTTTTTCCTTGTTGAAAAAGTACCAAAAAAACAAGGCTTTCGCCGCTTTTCCTAAAACCGGCCTTCATTTCGCCGGGCTGGCTAAACTCGCACGGACTGTTGAGGGGAGGCTCTGTACCTGTTTTGCTCGGACAGTAGCCAGCCTACATAAGGTCTTCAGCAGATTGCACATCGGAGGGGGCTTCATTCCAGCCGGTTTCTTGACGGCAAACCGGCTAAGGCCGGATGGAACCCTGTGCACTTGAAATCGGGAAGTTATTTTCAAAAGGATGCTTAAAAAATAAAATCCGTCGAAAGAAACCTGGAGTTGCGTTCGGTGACGATGGATTTGAGGATCTGTTTGTTGGCTCCGGTTTCCTTGGCCGCGACCAGGGTGCGGATGGAGAAGACCCGCAGGGCGTCCGACACCGACAGGGTGCCTTCGGCGGAGTCTTTTCTTCCGGTGAAGGGGAAGCTGTCGGGACCGCGCTGGCATTGGCTGTTGATGTTGACGCGGCAGACCTGGTTGACCAGGGGGTCGATCAGCCGGGCGATGGTCTGCGGGTCGCTGCCGAAGAGGCTCACCTGCTGGCCGTAGCTAGACTGCACGACGTATTCCATCGGCTCGGAGATATCGCTGAAGGCGGCTACCGGGATGACAGGTCCGAACTGCTCTTCGTGGTAGAGGCGCATGCCAGGTCCGACCGGGTAAACGACCGCCGGTGTCATGTGTGTTCCTTCCACTTGTCCGCCGCCGGGGTTCACCACCTGTGCGCCTTGTGCGCGGGCGTCTTCGATCAGCTGGATCAGGTAATCCGTTTTGCCGGGCTCGGGCAGGGGCGTGATGGCGACCCCGTCTTCCCAGGGCATGCCGCTTTTCAGTTGGCCAACGGCGGCGGAGAAGCGCTCCAGGAAGGCGCCGATCACGTCGCGGTGCACAAAGAGCATTTTGATGGCCGTGCAGCGCTGCCCGTTGAAGGAGAGGGTTCCCAGCAGGCATTCCTGCACGGCGAGGGAGAGGTCGGCGTCGGGGAGCACGATGGCTGCGTTTTTGGCTTCCAGTCCCAGCACGCAGCGGAGGCGGTGCGGTTTGGGGTGCATTTTCTTGAGCAGGTCGGCCACGCGGCTGCTACCGATGAAGGCCAGGACGTCGATTTTCCCGGAGCTCAACAGGGGGCCGACGACTGCCTGACCGTCGCCGTAAACCGTGTTGACCACCCCTCGCGGGAAGGCATCGCGGAAGGCCTCCAGCAGCGGTTCGTGGAGCAGTACGCCCAGCTTGGGCGGCTTGAAGATCACGGTGTTGCCCATGATGAGGGCGGGTATCAGGGTGGTGAAGGTTTCGTTGAGCGGGTAGTTGAAGGGTCCCATGCAGAGGGTGACGCCCAGGGGTGCGCGGCGGATCTGTCCGATCACCCCCTGTTCGATGGCGAAGCGGGAGGAGACGCGGTCGAGATCCTTGAGCGCATCGATGGTATCGCGGATGTATTCGATGGTGCGGTCGAATTCCTTGCGGGCGTCGGGCAGGGTTTTGCCGATTTCCCACATCAGCAGTTCGACGACCCGATCGCGTTTGTCTTTCATGCGCAGGGCGAAGTCCTCCACGCAAGCGATCCGCTCGGCGACGGACATGGTGGGCCAGGCGCCGCGGCCGTAGTCGAAGGCCAGGCAGGCTTCATCGAGGGCTTCCAGCGCTTCGGCCGCGGTGAGCAGCGGGTAGCTGCCGATGCGCAGTTGCCGGAGCCCCTCGCCGGTTGGGTGGCAAATGGGGGAGAGGACGTCTTCTTGCGGGCCGGTCCATTCTTTCAGGATGCCGCCGCAGAGGTAGTGGGATTGGTGGAGGGGGGTGGGGGAAATTGCTGGCGATTGCATTGTCGGGTACTATTTGACTCAAAAACTCAGGGGCAAGATAGCAACCTTTCGACATAAACTCAATCAAGGGTTTTCACCTGAAACATATTCCAGAATGTCGCCCGGCTGGCAATCTAATGCATGACAAATTGCCTCTAAAGTGCTGAAACGTATGGCTTTTGCTTTTCCCGTTTTTAAGATGGATAGGTTGGAAAGTGTTAAGCCAACTTTTTCTGACAGCTCATTAAGCGACATCTTTCGCTTTGCCATCATTACATCCAGGTTTACAATGATCGGCATGGCTATACGGTTAAATCGTTTTCGTTTTGTAATTCAATACCTTTTTTGAAAATCAAGGCAATAACAAACAATATTGCCGACATCATCAAATAGGCTCCACCATCATTCCAGTATCTCTCTGCAAGGTCGGTTTCATATCCCTTGTCAGATAGTCTGTTGACGAAATTTTGGGCTATGACGCTGATAATGCCTATAGCAAATGCATAGTTTGTAATTTTTAAAATGAATGCGGAAACCCTCTCGCTAAAGGGTTTTACCAGATTTAGCGCCTTGAATAGTTTAAGAACCAGGTAAAAAACATAGCCCTTAAGTGCGGAAATCGCAATGATCACGGTAAATACCAAAGTATAGATGGCCTTGCTTTTGTGGTGAAGTTCTGAGAGGTCAAGACCAAGATGGAGATTGTGGGTTGCAACGGGTTTAAACAAGCTAAAGATGTAGTTGAACAATAAAGCGCCTGTTTGAACGCAGTACCCTGCAAAAATCAGCCAGCAAATGGTTTGAATTGCTTTCCAGATGAGGTCGTTTCTTTTTGACATACCTTTTACGATTAAAGATGATGTCGCAAAGATAATAAATTTTTATTGATAAACAATAAATTTTTACTCTTTTTCGTGAAATAACTCCCAGGTCTCGACTTGCTTTTTTTAAGCAGTTGATTATCTGTGATTTGTCTTTGTGCTTTCCGCTACTTTTTCACCAAAGCGCCCGATGCTTCCTCTCCTTTGCACTGCACTTTCACCCAGTACATGCCGGGCGGCAAGGCGGAGATATCGATTCGCCCATTCTGAGCCTTCAGCCGCATCACGATCCGGCCCCAGGTATCAACGATCTCGATTTTATCGGCTTCAAGACCTGGAGGAAGCGCCACAAAATCGGTTGCGGGATTAGGGCTTAGCTGGAAGATATGTTCCTGTGTTGGATGCTGTGTGCTGAGGATGGGGTTGGACACGACCGTAGTCGTAGCCACATTGGTGACGATCGGCAGGTTAAAGTCAAAATAGATTTCGGCCTTGTTGGTGAGTTGGTTTCCCAAAACCAGGGTAGGTTTGGTTTTGATTTTGAAAGCCACATGCCCATGTTTATCCGGTTCCGTAAATGGCAGGTTGATGTTTTCGAAGATAAATTCAACCTGGTTGTTGTTGATGGTACGCATCGCCACGGTATGGCTGGCGTCGGTGATCTGCAGCGACAAAATGTCAAAAACATCGGTATCGATGTTATCTTTCACGACGATGTTTTCAGCCTGATAAGTGCCTGTGTTTTCAAAGCGGATCAGGTAATGCACGTATTCGCCGACCTGCTTGAGCGGGATCGCGCTGCCTTCCAGACAGGTTTTGTCATTGGGGTCGAAGGATCCAACCACCGTTTGATTCAGGATAAACGTATTGTCGCCGGGCGTTTCTTCATTGGGTATGCCGTTGACGTAAGCCGTGAAAATCAGGGTATCGCCGGCATTCACCGCGGGGATTTCCGCAGGGCTGTTGCAATTGAGCGTCAATGTGATTTTCCTTGATTCAAAGGGCTCCAGATCGCTGAAACCCCATGTCAAAAGCCCCGTGTTTTGATTGGCGGGCGATGGGTCGGCACCCACAAAATCAAGCCGGTCATCGTCAAAGATGAAGTTGATGCCGGCATTTTCCGTTTCGGTTCCATTGTTGGTGTACACCAATGAATAGACGGCATCGAATCCGGGCCGGGCAGGCGTAACGGGCAATAATACGATCCCGGCATCGTGGTGGATACCATTGGGCGAAATGCAGAAGTTTTGAGTCAGGGTATCGCTGCTGTTGGGGAAAGTGATTTGAGCGCTATCCGGACTTACGACAAAGTAGTCGGGATATGTTATAACGGGCTTTACGGAATGCTCTCCTTCCTGCAATGGGATGATAGCCGCCCCCACACTGTCGGCGATAAATACGCCCGATGAATTGCTGTTGCTTATCAGGTAGGGGAAGCCGGGCAAAGGCAGGTCGGCGCCATCGCATCCATCGCTGTCGCCATCCAGCTGGCTGATCGCCTGCAAACTGTAGTATTGCCCCCCGGGTACGAAAGAACAATACGAATTGACAGAGCAGTTGGGGAAGCCCGATTGGATTGCATTGTCTTGTAGCGGCGCCACCTGCCAATCGTCGCAGCAGATGTAGCTCAGGTCCGGATTGTTGGAGAAGCTTATCTCCCAGGGTTGAAGATTACCATTTTTTAAAAACAGCTGGCTTATCTGGTTATCCAGACAAAACAGCCTGTACAAGCCAGGCAGCTCTCCAATATCGAGCGATGTCAGCAGGTTGTTGCTGCAATTCAGCATTTCCAGGTGTTTCAGGTCTTTCAGGACCAGGCTATCCGTGGTCAGCAGGTTGTCGTAGCAAAAGATATAAAATAGATTCGTATCCCTTTCAAGGGTTAAGGATGTGAGCTGGTTAAAGGGGGCAAAGAGGTTGTACAAATAGGGAAAATCCTTTAGTTCCAGGGTAGACAGGTTGTTGTACGCGCAATTCAGTTCGCCCAGATTTATAAAATGCTCGATGCCGGCAAGCGATGCGATCTGTTGGTTGCTGACATTCAGCGACAATACGGACAGCGCTTCGCCCTCATCTATTTCACCGTCATTATTGAAGTCCGCATTTGTCTCAAACTGGTTATCCCCATTGTTGTCTACGCAAAACGTATTGACCAGTGCGTTTTTGAAATTTGGGTCGGGGATGTTCAGGATTTGTCCCTGGATGGAGGTTGATGCGAGCAGGGAGAGGAGGAGAGGGATGATGTGTGGTTTCATACTGGGGAGTGGTATAAATTTACTCGTCCTCTTTTTGTACTCCGCAAATCCGGGATTCTCCTCCATTTTCTTTTCAAGCATGGGAATAGCCGACACTTTCAGGATCAAAAAGGTGATGGTGAGCGGGCCGATAATGGCGAACAGGCCGCCCGGTACGGCAAGTGCGACAAGCCATATACCCCACCATTGTACGACTTCGCCGAAATAATTCGGATGGCGGGTGTAGGCCCAGAGTCCGCTTTGCAGAAATTTTCCCTTGTTGGCCGGATCTTTCCTGAACCGGGCGAGCTGGGCATCGCCAAGGGCTTCGAAATAAAACCCGAAAAGCCAGACCGCCAGGCCGGCAAAATCGAGGATGCCAAGCGAGGGGGCCCCGTTTTTATTGATCAGGAGCACCGGCAGGGCAATGAGAAAAAGCAGTGCGCCTTGCAAGAGATAGACCTGAAGGTAGGAACGCAGATAAAACCATTTGCCCCAATCTTCGCGCCATTGTTGGTATCGGTAATCTTCCGGTTTGCCTTTGTTTCGCCCCTGAATATGCCAGGCCAGGCGCAGGCCCCAGATACTGACGAGGAGGCAGGTTATTAAGGCCCGCTGTCCGCCGGCGCCGGAGAGGTAAAAAGATGCCCAGGCGAGAAGCACAAAACCCGGTCCCCAGGCCACATCGGCCACGTCGTTTCTTTTTTTGATGAGAGAAATGACGAACCACAGGCTCATATACGCGAGCAACAGGAGCGCGAGGGGCAGGTAGTAACTCATAGTCCGGTTTTATCGGCGATAAAAAATGTCGCGACCGAAACAGAAGCCGCAAGCACCGTGCCCCATATCATGTCGATGACAGTGACCAGAAGCGGCCAATCTTTGGCCACCGCCAGATTCGTCAGGTCATAGGTGGCATAGCAAACCAGGCCGAACAGCGCGCCAAAGAGGAGGGCGTGTTTCCAGGACGCTTTTTCCAAGGCGGGAGAGATGACAAACACGACGAGTCCGGCGATGAAGATCAGGTAAAAGACAAGGGCTGCGGTCCAGTTTACCTCCGGCCTCATCAAGGCGCCGATTTGGGCGCGATAGAAATTCTTGGCCACCAGTCCGAGCCAGATCATGTCGATGGCAAAGAATACGGGTAGTGCGATGGCGTAGAGTTTGAGAAGCATGTTGTTTGTTTAAGCGGGTCATGGGTGATGCACAGACTTCTAAAAGTAAGCAATTCTTTTGGGGAACGCAAGTAGGTGCATTGCAGTGATTGTGATGTAGTGTCGAAGTCCCCTTCGACACCAGCTGGATGTTTGAGCGTTGGCTGGATGTGTACTTTTTCCTTGTTGAAAAAGTACCAAAAAAACAAGGCTTTCGCCGCTTTGCCTAAAACCGGCTTTCATTCCGCCGGGCCCCGATCATGATCGGGGCCTGCATCGGGTCCGCAGGAGCCTAACTATCGAATGGGGCTTCATTCCAGCCGGTTTCTTGACGGCAAACCGGCTAAGGCCGGGTGGAAACGTCCCCGTGCTCTTGAAGTCAGGAAGTTATTCTTAAAAGGATCCAAAGCAGATTTATGCGTACTTATGCGTATTTTTTTGCGTAAAACAGCCTTAACAGGAGGACAACTCACCATGGGCGAATTGGAGCGCTTGACGAATGCCAACCGGAGTACCCTTCGGAAGAACCTGGAGAATCTGGTGCGAAACAAGCATTTGCAGCAGAATGGGGTAGGGAAGGGGACGTGGTATTCTATTGGGGGGGAGTGAGGTCAACTTATAGTTAACGCGATCACCCCACCACCTCGTATTCCACCCGGAATGGGGCGTCCATCCGCTTCGAGGCATGGAGGATTTCGATCTTCACGATCTTGCCCTCCTTGTCGTAGTCGATGATTACCCCCGGTTTAGACTCGTCGCTTTCCTGGATTTTGGAATCGGAGAAGCGGATGACTAGGACGTCGACTTCTTTGTCGTATTTAACTTTCATTAGTGCGCAGTTTTGTAAAATGCTGCAAAGGATGCCGGGCAATGCCTTCTGGGAGATTGATAAAAGTAAGCAATTCTTTTGGGGAACGCAAGCTCCGGGTGAAACGGCCCTCAAAAATGGAATCGGAAAGGGTCCCTAATCCTCCACTGCCATGACCTTGCCCGTGGCGATGGTTTTGCCGCCTTGCCGCAGCCGGAGGAAATACAGGCCCGCTTCCAGCCCGGTCCTGTCGAGGATAAATTCTCTTGCTGAAAGGCCGTTGACAGTCCGAAGCCGCCGGCCCTGAAGGTCGTAGACTTCAAGGTCAGCTTCCCCGTTTAGCGGAGGCAATTTGATGCGGACAGTGTAAGAGAAGGGATTCGGAAACGCCTTCAAGGAAAGGCTTTCCGGCTTGCCGCCGCCTTCCCCGCCGAGCCCTGTAATGACGCTCACGCTGACGTCGTCGACGGCGTAGGTGCTCCATGCTGCGCCTATGGTTTTGTATTTGAAGGCGATATATCCGCTATCCGAAACGAAGGGGATATTGATCAGGGTATCCAGCCATTCGAACTGCGGGAGCATATAGGAGAGGTTGGCGATCAAGGTATAGGTACCGACCTCGGGGTCGGGGTTGCCGGTTCCGAACCACACCTCGAAATTATCGGGGAAAGGGGTGCTGAACCCGCTTGTGCGGACCTTCAGGGTCATCTCGCCGGGCGCGGTGAAATGGAGCGGGGGTGAAACGAACCAGTCGACCACCGTATCGGCGGGATTTCCTCCTACGTTGTAATCGTGCGACAGGCAGGAAGGCGCTGAGGCCCCGCCTCCGCCGAATGTCCAGCTATAAGTGCTGAGGAAGCCGGTGCGGTATTGTTCCCAACCCGCTTTTTCAGCCGGTGTATCGAAGCCGGTGTGGTATGGGAGGGGAAGGCCCTGGGAGAAAAGAAGGCTGGCGCCGAGGGAAAAAATGAGTACTGGTAAAGTTTTTTTCATGACGAAGTTTACTAATAAGAAGGGGGGGTGGGCTAAAAAGGTTGGGTGTGGTGTCGATATCATCTCGCCGGGCCCGGCCATCAATAGACTTTATTATGCTCCAAACAAGCTCAAGAGGAGTCAGGTGCTTTTTCAAAACCGCCCAGACGATAGTATCATCAACTTCGTCATAATTGTGAGCCAGGCGATTGCGAAATGAAACAATTTGGGGGATATTATCAAGCGGCGATTCCGGCGCCGCTTTTGAAAATTTATAAACGGCTTCTCCCAAGATAACCAATTGGTGTTCAACGGCGCTTTTGGTTTTCAAGTCAGCCTGATAGGACCCAAAATCCGGAGTGTTTTCTTTTGAGAATTGCTCTGCCAGCTCAATAGCTTGAAGCATATCAGACAGGTACTTCTTGGCTTGCTCGGTCATAGACCAGGATTTTGGTTTCCTCCAATGCTTTGTGGAAGTAAGGGTTTTTGATGGGTTGGTCAGTTATCAAATCGACTTTCCTTTCAAACAACTTTTCCAGTTCGTCCCATAGTTCGAGCAGTGTAAGACCCTTGGTAACTGGATCCTTAATGGGAAGAAGTATAACCTGCATGTCAATATCGCTCGTTTGAACGTCAAATGCCCCGGAAACAATGGACCCGAAGGCATAGAGCCTGGAGACTCCGTACTTCCGGCACAACTCATGGAGTTGATCCATCCTTTGATCCATATAAGGGTGTAGTTTCATGCCGCGGTTTTATAATCTAAAGTACAAACATCCGGGGAAAGTTCAAAATAGCCCAATCGATGCACCCTGTATGCATCTGTACTGTCTGGCTCCCCAAGGCCGGCAATTGGAGATGAATTACACGCCGGCCCTCCTGGCTTTCTCTTCCCAGGAGAGTTTGACTACTCTGCTGGTAATGACCAATTCATCGATATCCTCATCATATTCGATATCCTCGTCGTTGTAAAAGATATTTTGCTCCGGGATAACGATTCCCCGAACCACACCTCGAAATTATCGGGGAAAGGGGTGCTGAACCCGCTTGTGCGGACGCACGGTGGTGTGAGAGGGCTGGGGTGGGCGCTATGGCTCACCTCTCCCTACTCGATTGGCTGCCGTTCTCATTTTGGAACTTATTTCTCAATACTTTTGATAGTTGAAAAATGAATTATTTCCAACATTTCTTTCGTGTGAATTTCTTACATTTTCTGACTATCAATTATAACTCTCTCCAAGTTAAAACCACACAACTCTTGAAGAAGTCTATTTAGAAATTCTTCTCCAGTTGAACCCAAATCAATACTTATACTACAGGTGTTATTGTTTATTTGGATTGGAGGTTTTGCATTATGAACCACGCCTTTTTTTTCTTCATTTTCATTCCATTGCGCGATTAATTTATAGATAGTGTCTTGTATCTGCTTGGCTTCCAATTTATTTTTGCCATGAATGGTAAATTCCAGATTAGGCCAAACAGGGCTTTTAATTTCTACCTCAAAGGGTAAATTTGGTTTTATTTCAATCTTACGTCTATTGTTCAATTCAGTAGTTATTTCCTCGAAAGGTAATGTTAACCACCAGAATTCATAGTCTTTGCCAACCTGTTTCCATGCCAATTGAACTGAATAAACGATATCCGTATTCAATAAGTCGGCATCAATGAAGGAAAAATTTTTTCTCCTTTGGACATCAAATTGTTGATTGAAGGGAGGAATTAGTTTAAACTCATTAATTGACTCTGGCACAACTTTCTCAAATTGCTTTGAAAGTTGATAATTCATTTCAGAAAAAAAATCATCACTTTGATTAATTTTTTTTCTTAATATTTCTAACCAGTCATTTCTCATTTGAACTGAGTTTATTTATGCAAAACGCCAAGCAACCCTCATTAATGTTGCAATTACAGGAATTAATACATCATCAGCGATTCCAGCTAGCGTCAAGTCATCAGCAAGCAAAATAATGATACCAACTGCACCTAATCCTAAAATTGTCCATACAAGGCCTGGATTTTCTCTTAAAAATTCTTCAGCTGCCTGTTCGGCATCTAATCCCTGTTCTATAACTCTTTTTGCAAAATCCTTAATTTTATCCATAGTTGTTTGAGGCGCAGGTGCAGGGACTGGGACTGGCACAGGGACCGGTTCTGGCAATCTTCTACGGAAATAAGCAATCACTCCAGGCGCAATTAGCCAAGAAACAATTACTTCATTACCAATAACCATAGGAGTTGACGGTGGATAATAAATTGTGCCAAGATGCCAATTAACATTGGGGTCACAAACTTGAGATGCAAATAAAACATAACTTTCAGCCTCGGTGTAACCTTGTGTAGCTAATCCATAAGGTTTAATTTCATAAATACCTCCAATGGAACTTACAATGTCAGCCCTTCCATTTCCTCCACCTAAACCACTACCAGGTATTGTATACTCTGTTGCAGCCATAGGGTCTATACTACTAACATAATGTTGTTGAATAGCCAAATGAACAAGTGTGCCGAAAAAGCCCATTCCTCCTGGCATTAATGGAGTTTCAAAGCATGGAAATAATGGGTTATGAATAGATTGCCTTTGTATTTTATTATGAATTAACCCTTCCTTTTGTTGTAAAACGTGAGTCAGTTCATGTGCTAAAAGTTTTTCCCCTTTAGTAGACTCTGGTGCATATTCTCCTTTGTTAAAGTAAACATTTGAGCCATGTGTAAATGCCCTAGCTCCTAATTTCTGGCTCATTTGAGTCGCTTTTGAATCAGTATGAACTTTAACTGAACTAAAATCAGCTCCAAAGGCAAATTCCATGTTTGATCTTGTATTTTCTGATAAATATCTGCCTCCTCCTTTAGTAGAATTCAATTGATTTTCAATAGACTTAGTTTGTATTTGAGAATTACCTTCAGTCTCAAAAATAGGCTTCCCCTTTACCTCTATTTCTTCTGAGTCTTCCTCCATCTTTTGTAATTTATCTTCTTGCCCACAATTTTCACATTTCCTCTGAATTGGCTTGGAATAATTTGGTTTCTCTAATTTCTGGACGACTTTTTCGGCCATTATATCAGCTTCCTTTTCATATCTATCATTTGGTTGTCCAATAGCCAATTTTGTTTGAATAGGGTAAGGACTAAAAAATGGAGTGACTTTCTCTGTAGCTTGTGAAAAGAAGGTGCCTTCACCACCTTTATTAAAAAATGGTTTTGAAGAATGAGAGTTTGAATTTGTACTTTTTTGAGTTTCGGTGGTTTTCATGATTAATCTTTTATTTTTTAATGGTAGCCAACTCAAAGGACTGTCTGCGCCCTATCCGGCGCAGACAGTCCAGTTGAACGATCCCGGTATGGGCATTCCCATGACTTATAGGGAAAAGCTTTTCTCCTTCGCGGAATCGCTCCGCTCTAATTTAC
>JBAQQB010000196.1:0-18700 GCA_049306275.1 Saprospiraceae bacterium
ACGTGCGTCACCGTGATCACCTGCGTGCAGGTGGCCTGGCCGTTCGCGTCGCTGGCTGTCCAGCTGCGCGTGATCGTACCTTCCGTACAGTTGTTCAGGTTCACGTTCACGTTGCTCGTCAGGTCGAAGTCGCAGTTGTCGTAGAATTGCGGGCTGCCGAAGCCGTTGAGCACGCTGTAGTCGCCTTGCTCAACACCGGCTGCGTAGTTGTTCAGGTAAGTGTCGCAGGTGATCGTCTGGCTCTGCGGGCAGAACAGCGTCACCGGCGGAATCTTGTCGGTTACGCCCACCGTCACCATGCAGGTGTTGAACGAACCTTCGAAGATCGGGTTGCCCGGGAACAGGAAGATCGAACCGTCGGGCAGCGTAGCGCCGGGTACCGTGGCCGGGTCGAAGTCAAGTACGAGCACGATGACCATGTTGTCGCCTACTTCGTCGCAGCAGAATTCCAGCTCGGGATAGTACTGGTAGAAGTACGGCGGCGTCAGGAACGGATTCATCTTGGCAGCGTAGAAGTATACGTCGCCGCAGTTGTCATACGATCCGTCGTCCAGGTCGGAAGCCGGCAGGATGCTGCAGCCTTCGCCCGATGCGCCGTTGTTCGTCAGCGCCAGTTCGGTGATCTCGTCGCAGATCGGCACCGGCGGTACTTTGTCGACTACCGTGATGTCGTAGATGCACTCGCTCTGGTTGCCGCATGCGTCGGTGAAGACGTGGCGTACCGTGTACTGTGCGTTGTTGTTGTTGAAGGGGTTGTCAGCGATCAGTTCCACGTTGAGGAACGTGCCGCCGTTGCCCGGTACCGTCTGGAGCAGGGTACCTGCGCCAAGCGTCCACAGTTGCGTCACATAGCCAGCCGGGTTGAGGCCGGAGCAGTCGTCGCCCAGAACCGTCAGCGCCGGGATCACGACCGTACCTTTGCAGATCGTGTGCGGGCCGCCTTGCTGGTAGCTGGACTGGTATACGTTGATCGTCACCTGGCCATCCGGGCAGTCTACAGACGGGCCGGTCTGGTCGAGGACTTTGATCAGTTGATCGTAGGTTGCTTGTTCAGCGGTGCACCAGTCGATAATCAACCACTTGCGCAGGATCTTGTAGCTGTCGCCACAGATATCGATCTTGGTGTCGGTGAAGCTGTAGGTCAGGTTGCATACGTCGCCGTTGACGAACGGTACGCCCGTGATGGTCGGACCGCCGGTCTCGCTGACATCCGGATAGCCGTTGCCGTTGACATCCCAGAAGTCGCCGGAGCAGTCGAGCACAGGCTCGTCGATGCCGTCATAGTGCGGAGGCAGTTCAACGTCGGCCAGCGACGGACGGGCACGGGTAATGGTCTGCGTGCAGCTTGCGGTATTGCCGCTCGGGTCAACAACCGTCCATACGCGGGTGATCACTTCGCTCGGACCGTCGCAGGTACCAGGAGAAGCAGTTTCTACGTAAGGCGGGTTAGCGTAATCCCAGTCGCAGTTGTCAGAAGGATCAACTTGTACGAAGTCGGGAACTTCCACTTTCAGACCTACGGTTTCTACTACACCGTCGTCAGCCGGGAAGGAGTCGGTGATGCGGATGGTCCATACGCCGGAGGCGTCGTTGCCGTCGAATTGCGAGAACAGGGTGTTGTTCGATACGCCGGCTACCATACCCTGCAGGTGAGCGCCGTTGGCGTTCAGGGCTGCGCACTGGGTGAGGGTAATACCTTCATCGTCGAACCATGCGTCGATAGGCCATTCCTGGCCGATACAACCGCCGATGGTCAGGAAGTTGACAGTCTGTCCAGAAGGATCGATCAGGGTCAGCGTCAGGTCGGGCAGCCAGGTGTGTCCTGTCAGCTTGATGCGTGCATCGACGTCGAGAACGGTCGAACCTGCGGGGAAGTTGCTCAGGTCGAATTCGTATTCGAGAACGATCGGGTTTTCAATGATATCGTTCAGACCTTCGATCACTTCGAGGAAGAGGCCGTCAACTGCCGGTGCGGGCAGGTTGGGAATTTCTTCCGTGCAGGAGATCGTGATGTCGCGGCATTCGATAACCGGAGGCAGTTTATCCATCACGGTGATGGTGCCCCAGCACTTGTTGCCCGTAGCGGGATCAGTAACGCGTACCGTGCGGGTCTGGCCCACCAGGTTGCAGCATACTTCATTGCCGTTCGGGAAACCGAACTGGTTGAGTACTTCTACGATATAGTCGTCATAGCAGCCATAAGGACCGCCTTCGAGGATCATGTCTGCGAGCACTTCCACGCAACCGTCTTCATCCAGGGAGATCTGCACGTTGTCGTTGCAGGCCAGGGTGTTGGTCGGGTTGGGGAATTCGTTGACGATGATGTTGAAGTTGCAGTCAGCGGAATTACCGGCAGCGTCGGTAGCTGTGTAGCTCATAGCATAAGTACCGATCGGGAACAGGTCGCCACAGTCGTACGGCTCGCCCGTCAGCGGGTCGATATCGGAGTTGTTCGTGAGCGGAATCTCATCCTGGAAGACGTTGCCGTTCGGATGGAAGAGACCGACGAAAGCAAAACCAAGGCTCGACTGGGTAACCGGGTTGGTGATACCGCAACCGGGAGCCGAGATATAGGTCGGGAAAGCTTCACCCAATTCGTTCTGGCCTGCGGGGCCGAAGGGACCAACCGGGTTGACGGCCAATTCGATGACGAAGGTCGAGCCGGCAGGCAGCTGGATCGGGGCATCGAAAGGAATGGTAACATAGGTATTGTTGCCCGTCACGTTTTGGGTCTTGCTGCCCAGCAGCGTCAGGTTAGCCAGCGTGAAGGCGCCGTTGAGGCGGTATGCGCGAACCGTAAACGGAGCGTTGCTCGCGTTGACAGCGGCAGTCGTAACGCTCTGCAGAAGGAAGTCGGTGGAGACGCCCATCTGGTTGAGGTTGTAAATACGCCAGTAGCTCGTAGGAGCGAAGTAGCAAGCCAGCGTACCCGTAGTGCTGATCGAGTTGCTGTTGTACTGCACCAGCGACTGAAGCGGACCCTGATAAGGGCAGTTGTCGATCGCTTTGACGTTGCAGTTGACGAACGCATCGCAAGCGCCCGGATCCAGCGTGACGATGATGTCAGCGGGGCAGGGAGCAAAGGTGGGGTCTTCCGTGTCAGCAACCGTCACCGAGAAGGAGCAGGAAGCTACGCCGGAGGAAGCGGTCACCACCGTCGTACCGACCGGGAACACGCTGCCGGAGGGCAGGTTCGGGCTCAGGTTGACGAATGCGCAACCGTCGGAGTTGATGGTATAGTTGACCACAGCGCCGCAGGTACCCGGAGTGTTGTTAGGAACAACGATGTTGCTCGGGCAAGTGAGCGTACACGGAGGTGCAACGACAAACTGGCCAAGGATCGTGGAGGACTGGCCGTTCACCGGGGAAGGAACACCTGTGCAGGAGTTGCTGCCGGGCAGGAAACCTGCGTTGGGCGGACCGGTCGTGTTGAAGATCTGCACGCCGTTCTGGGTGATGGTCAGGACGCCACCGTTCCAGGAGTCGCCGAAGGAGTCGAAACCGCGCACTTCATACGTACCGGCAGGCACGTTGATGGTGACGTTGCCGTTGGGGGTTACCGTACCGGCAGGGCGGCATTCATACACTACGTTTGTAGCGAAGTTGTAAATTTCCCAGCCAGGCTCACCTGCAAAGGCGCCGGCTGTCCAGCCCCGTACAATATCAATCTGAGCGGATGCACTCAGGCCCATAGCCAGGAACGCAAGGCTCAGCAGTACGGATTTAAAGGTAAAATTCATTTTTTTCATGAGATGTCTGATTTTTTCTTTGAGAAGTGATGAACCTTAACTCGACAACTACCTGATCAGAAGGTATTGTTGTTGGGTACAGGAGTCGTTTTCAACATGTTAATCGCTTCGTTGCGGAGGTTCATTTTCTCCGTCTGGCTTGCGCCGGCGAACGGAGGAGTCGAGAACAGGCGGATGCCGTCGAAAATGGCTTGATCCACGTTCTTACCCGTCACTACTCCTGCGAGGATAGTGCGGAAGTACATAATAGCCCGCTGCGTTTGGTTGTAAGCAGGCGTGCCGGGCGTCAGCGTCTGGACGAAAGCGGCCAGGGCATCCGTCTGGGAAGTGAGAATCCCTTCAGCTTCGGTGGAGGAAACGAAGGTGACCTTGCCCAGCGGCGCGTAAACGCCGGTGGCCTTGGTGCTCAGAGACGACTGTGCATAGCCGCTCTGCACTCCCGCCAGCAGAAACGCGAACGCGACCATAAGGCCGGCTAAAAGAGTCTTGAAATTCGCTTTTCTCATGAGATCGAAAGTTTTGTTAATTGAAAAATAAATGGTGTCAAACACGTTCGAGATTAAATCATTTATGCCTATATGCAAACAGGCATTGCCCTGGCTGCACGCCAGAACAATGCCTGTTTGTCCAATTTTCTAAACCTGTAAAGTCTAGACAATTTACCACTGAGATTAAATTTGTTAGTAGCGGGCCCGAAGGCCTAAAAAAAACTTATATCACAAACCTGCCTTCCGGCAAGGGTTCATCCAAATAATCCACGCAAGATACAAAACACCTCCTACAAAGCAAACACTTCACGGAAAAATTCACTTCGAATAGGGAAACTTCATTGGAGGGAGTATCTCGGCGTGTGTGTTTTTCGTCTGTTTGGGCGTATCTTCACTTAATTGATAAATACTGTACAAAAGTAGCAAATTTGTCAGGAGTTAACATACCCCAAACAGGGTATTTTTAAAAAAGCCTCCCCCAAAAACCAGAGGGAGGCGTTCCCAAAAACCAATTGTTAAAGGACATCTATTTTTAGAGAGTTTAGAAGTTTAGGAGGTTAGAAGTTTAGAATCTTCCCTGAACTTCTAACCTTATAAACTCCTAAACTCATCAAGATTTTCTTTTCCCAAGCCTTAACCCTAAAGTGAGCTCATGCGCCCCGCTGTTATACTGCTGAAACTGCTGGAACGACAGGTCGTAGGAGTAGAAGAGGCGGAACTGCTCAAACTCGGTACCCAACAACAAGCCTACGGCGCCGCCGACGCCGGTGCGGTAGGACAGGCCGGCTATGAAGCGGTCTTCCAGGAAACCGAACTTGGCGTTGAAGTCGAGGTTGAAGGGCACGTCCATCACCTGGCGCATCATCAACGAAGGCTCAAAGGAGAAGCCGTTGTCAAACTCAAACTGGTGGCCTACGTTAAAGATGAAGAACTTGAAGAAAGCCCCCTCCGGGTCGCCCGACTCGATATCGGAGATCTTCGCCACAATGAGGTTGGGGAAAGACAGCCCGATAAAAGTGTTGTCCTTGAAAGAGGCGTACAGGCCCAGCGTAGCGTCGAGGATGCTCTCTCCGCTGTTGAACGACTGGATGAGCTCGTCGCCGGCCTCATAATAGGGATTGGACAAGGCCGCGTTGTTCAGCCGGAAGTTGGAGAACTCCGTCGAGAAGCCCGCAGCCATCTTCACATTCTCTCCTATATTATAACGGAAGGCATAATTGAGCTGGAAGCGCAGGCGGGTCATCGAAGCGATATTCTCCCCAAGCACGTTGAAGCCCACGCCCAGCGTCCTGCCGATCGGGCCATGGTAGTTGAACCCGTAGGTCAGCGGCGCGCCGGGAAAACCGGTCCACTGGTTGCGGAAGTTGCCCTGCAGGATGTGCGCCTCTTCAAAGCCCGCATAGGAGGGATTGATGAGGATGGGCGAAATGAGGTAGTGGTTGAAAATGGCGGGGTCTTGCGCACGGAGCGTCTGAAGGCCGCCGAGTATGAGGATGAGGACTACAATTCTTTTCATGATCTTGCGGTTTTTGGATGTTGACGGGATTAGCGGATGAGAGTGATGTGGCCTTTCAATTGCTGGGCGTTGCCCTGCTCGTCGGTGTACTGGAAGACGAAGAAGTAGGCGCCATCCGGCAGGTCTTCTCCCAGGCGGTTGACACCTGTCCAATCGTTGGCGTAATCTTCGGCCTCAAAGACCAGCTGGCCCCAGCGGTTGAAAACCTGCAAGCTATTTTCCTGGTAGAGGTTGAGGCAGTTGATCTGGAAGTACTCGTTGAGCCCGTCGCCATCGGGGGTGATGACGTTGCGGAATTCCAGGCAGTCGATATCGCTGTTGGAGACGAAGCCGAAAGCGGTCGCCGTACAGCCGTTGGCATCGGTCACCAGCACTGCGTACTCGCCGGAAGCAAGGCTTTCAATCAGTTCGTCATTATCGCCCGGGCGGCTGGTATTCCACTGGAAGGAGTATGGCGCAGCGCCACCGCTCACGATAGCCAGCATAGTCCCGGTTTCATCGCCATCGTCGGGCGTGGAAACCAGTTCCACCTGCAGGGGCGCCGGCTCGGGCATTTCAAAGGAAGCAGTTTGCTGGCAGCCATTGGCGTCCGTGATCGTTACGGTATAGATACCTCCGCCAAGGAAGATAGCGGGGTTGGTCTGCTGATTTTTCGGATCATCCCACAGGAAGCTCAAATCGCCTGTTCCACTAATGATGTCAAGGAATATCTGGCCGTTGGCCTCGCCATTACATCCTACCGACGAAATATCGGCGTCGAATTCGGCGGGAGGAGGCGCCTGGAGCGATACGCTGGCCGTATCCTTGCAACCCAGGGCGTCGGTCACCACGACCTGATAAATACCTTCTTCAAGGCCGGTCACGGTCGTTTGGTTGCCAAGGCCACCGAGCCACTGGTAGGTAAAGGGCGCTTCGCCGTCGAGCACGACTACCTGGGCGGAACCATCTTCTTCGCCGGGGCAGCTCACCGACCAGCCATTGTAATTGCTGGTTGCTGAAGCTTCTGCATCTACCTGCGATTCGAAGCCCACCTCAATGGTCTGGGCCACCGTAGTCACACCGAGTGCATCAGTAACATATACCGTATAAATACCGGAAGGCAAGTTGCTGACCTGATTGGAATCGGCCTGGAGGGTCTGGCCGTTGGGGCCAAGCCAGGTGTAGGTCAGCGGCTCGTTGATGCCGCCGCTCACCGATACGGAGATCGCGCCTTCCGCGCCGCTCTGGCAGAAGTTGTCAGTCACGCTGAAGCCGTCTACTTCAAAGCGCGACACGCATATTTCAGGGAAAAGGTAAACGCAGTTATTGGCGTCAACGACGGTCAGATCGTAGCAGTTCTCGCCGAGGTTCACCGGATCGGGGCCGCCGAAGCCGTTGCTCCACTGGTAGGCGTAATTGGGCGTACCGCCCAGCAGGGTGGTGTTGATGGCGCCGTTGTTGGCCGTGCCCGTTGCCGGGAAAATTTGCAGCAGCGGCATCGTCAACGCGCTCGGCTGGTTGATGGTGCGATTGACGATCATGGTGTCGGGCGGGTTGGCGCTGTCGGTGATCGTGCAGCTGTATGTGCCGGCGGGCAGGTCGTTGCGCGTCACCACGCCGTCGAGGCTGGGAGTGCTGAAGTTGTCGCTGTAGCTAAAGGTAAAGGGCCCCAGGCCGCCTTCGATGGAGATCGTCCAGGTCCCGTCGTCCGCACCGAAGCAGCTGGCGTTCTGAGAAGAGCTCAGGTCGAGGATGAGCGGCAGTGGAATGAACTCTACTGTAAAGGTTTCGAACACCTGGCAGCCGTTGGCATCGGTCACGGTGACCGAATAATCGGCGCTGCACAGGTTGTTGATCTGGATCGTCGTAGCTGTATTACTCCAATAGAATGTATAAGGAGGCGTGCCTCCCACGATGGAGTTGAGCACCACGGCGCCGTTGCAGGTATTGGGACCGGTAGGGTCAACCACCGTCGCGCTGCCGATGGCCAGTGGCTGGGATGGTTGCACGAGCGTTGCCTGTATGGAAGCCTGGGTACCGACGAAGTCGGTCACTGTCAGCGAGTAAGTGCCGCCGCTCAGACCGGAGAGGTCTTCGCTGAAATACGGTCCGCCCGGGCCTGTCCAGAAGTAGGCAAATGGCGGCTCTCCACCACTGAGGGAGATGGAAATGGAACCGTCAGCCTGTCCGCCGCAAGGATGCACGATCTGGTCGATGGTAATGTTGAGCGGCTTGATGATCTCGGCGGAGAAGGTTTTCACACAGCCATTGGCGTCGCTCACCGTCAGGTTGTAAGTACCCGCGGTCAGGTTGCTGAGATCCTGGGTGATGTAGGGTCCGCCCGGACCTTGCCAGATGTAGTTGTAAGCGCCGGTTCCTCCCGTCACGCTGATGTCGATCGAGCCGTTGTTGCCTGCGCCGGTTTCATTTTCCAGATTGACAAGCGTCACGTTAAGCGGCTGGGGCGCGGGCACTTCGATATCGTTGATGGAAAAAACACAGGAGTTGGCATCGACGACCTGAAGGTCGTAGGTACCGGCAGGCACTTCCGTGGGGTTGCCCGTATCGGGCAGACCGGGCGTCCAGTTGTAGGTATAAGGAGATGTGCCGCCTACCACCTGAACTACGATAGCGCCGTCGTTTTCGCCGGGGCAGGAAACGGGGGTCACGCTCATCAGGCTTGCGCTCAGGGCCGCTACCGGTTGTTCAACCTCATAGGTCGATACCCGGATGCAGCTGTTGCCATCGGTAACCGTTACGGTATAAGAGCCGGCAATCAGGTTGCTGATGTTCTGCAGGTTGGGGTTGGGAATCGAGCCGGGCCCTGTCCAGTTGTAGGAGAAGGGAGCGGCGCCCTGCACGGTCAGGAAGATCGCGCCGGTACTTTCTCCGAAGCAAGCTACGTCGACAATGGTAGGGCTGATGTTGATAGAGGGGAAAGAACCCACGGTAAAGGATTCTGTCTCCTGCGTACCGCAGCTGGTTACGGTTACCGTATAAGTACCTGCGGAAAGGCCGCTGACGTCTTCCGAGGTCTCACCGTTGCTCCACAAGAAGGTATAGTTTTCATCGCCCCCCGACACCGTAATATCTATGGCGCCGGTTCCACTACCGGAACAGCTGTTGAAAGTCACGCCGTTGATCTTGATCGGCGGGCAATCGGCGTTGATGGTCACCGAACCGTCGTCGCCCATGAAGGGCACGGGTGTAGAGGCATTCGTAATATTAATGGCCAGGGGCGTTCCTGTAAAGTTGACCGGGCTAACCTGGCCGTTGGCGCCTACGCCTTCGAAGCACAGTTCAAACAGCACGGTGTTGTCGGGAACCGTAACGCCTCCCGGCGCACTCCAGTCGAAGGTGATCTGGCCGGGTTGCGGGTTGGCGATGTTGGCCTGCGTCATACCCGAGAGGGTGATATTCTGCACGCCGGTAAATTCGGCGATGGAGGGGGTATAGAGGAAGCTCAGCTCGATGCCGGTGATGTTCACAAAGCCGTCTACCGCCCGTACTTTTACGCAAGCGGTACCGCCCGGGGTGGTCGTTTCATCGCTGGCGCTGAGGGCAAGCGGCGCCGCGTCGCAGATCACCACGGTGCCTCCGTTCCAGTTAAAATCGACGTTGCCGTTGATATCGGTGACTTCTATCGGCGTTGGCGTGCCGGAGAACACGACGTCGGCAGTAGAGCAGTTGGGGCCGATGGCCGTAAAGCAAAGTTGAACGATGACGGTACCGGAATCGACCGTTTCGCCCGTGACCACATCGTCGGCCAGCCAGGAGAGGGTGATATTACCCGAGGTCGGGCCGCCGGGGTTGCCGATATTGGATGCGCTCAGCCCCGGAAGGTTGAAGCCCTGCGCACCGGTAAAGGAGAGCAGGTTGCCCGGATAGTTGATGCTGAACTGCATGGACACCATATCGGTAAAGTTCTGTACGGACAAATCCAGGCAGAAGCTATCTCCTGACTCCAAAGAGGCGTCATTCAGGATCACGGCAAAATCATCGGGACCAATCACGGTAATAATGGTCACCGAACCGTTGTCGAACACCGGCGTGATAATCCCGCCGGTATCGGTTACCTCTACCGGAGTAGGCGTATTGGAGAAAGTGATGTCGCTGGAGCTGCCTGAACCGCCAATGACGTCGAAGCAAAGCTGGAAAATCACGGTGCCATTGGCCACAGATTGCCCTGCGACGGGGTCGTCGGCCAGCCAGGAGATGGTGATATTGCCTGCGCTGGGGTTGCCGACGTTGGAAGCGCCAAAACCCGGCAGGTTGAAGCCCGAAGCGTTGGCGAACTGCAACACGCTGGCGTTGTAGTTGATGCTGTATTGCATGCTCACGATATCCGTAAAATTCTGCACGGAAATATCGACGCAGACCTGGTCGCCATTGTTCGCCGTTTCATCCGAGGCGATAAAGGTCAGGCTGTTGCCGCCACCACCGCCACCACCACTGCTGACGGTGACCGAGCCGTTGTCAAAAACCGGTGTAACCGCCCCGTCCGCATCGATGATCTCCACCGGCGTAGGCATGCCGGAGAAATTGATATTGCTGGAACTGCCGCTCGCGCCGGTTACCGTGAAGCAAAGCTGGAATATCACGGTTCCGTCGGCGACGGTCTGTCCGGCGACAGGGTCGTTGGCCAGCCAGGAGATAGTGATATTGCCCGCTGTGGGGTTGCCCACGTTGGAGGCAGTCATACCTGGCAGGTTGAAGCCCGTGGCGTTATTGAACTGCAGCACGCTGGAGTTGTAATTAATACTGTACTGCATGCTGACGATATCGGTAAAGTTGAGCACCGAGATATCTACGCAAACAGTCGCGCCATTTGCCGCCGTTTCATCCGAAGCGATGAAGGTCAGGTCGGTGGTTCCTCCACCGCCTCCACCGCCACCGCCGCTGCCGACGATGACCTGGGCGTTGTTGAACACGGGGTTCAGGGTAGTGGTCGTGTTGGTCACTTCTACCTGGATAGGAGAACCAGAGAAGGCAACCGTAGAGGTACCGTTAGCGGGAACAGCCGTGAAGCAGACCTCAAAGATGGAGGTACCATCGGCCACCGTTTCGCCATTGACCAGGTCGTTGGCGAGCCAGGAAAAGGTCAGGTTGCCCGCGGAGGGGTTGCCCACGTTGGCGGCGGTAAAGCCGGGGAGGTTGAAATTCTGCACCATATCGAAATCCAGCACCGAAGCATTGTAGTTCATGCTGTACTGGAAGCTGATCAGATTGGTGAAGTTGGTGACGACGACGTCCAGGCAAACCTGGGTACCTTGGGTGGTATTTGTCGTAGCAGGGGTAAGGGTGAATGTCACTTGCTGAGCGAGGGCAGCATTGGAAACAAAGGAAAGAACCCCTATTACTGCAATAGTAATGAGTCTTCTCATATGTTCGGAATTTGGGACGTGTGAAAAAAAATCAAAATTAAAGTAGTTCTCTAAAACGTAGTCTCAACAATTCAAAATCGGTCTTCTCACAGGGTCACTGCAGGACGATCAATTTCTGCACGGCTTGTGCATTCTCTGTTGTCAGGCTGATGTAATACACTCCGGGCGCCGGAAACAGGTCTTTCCCAAGGGTAAGGCTCTGAAGTCCATTGCCAAATCGCTGTGTGCGCCGGTGGATTTCCTCCCCGGCGGCATTATGAATACTGATAGTGGTTTTCGAAGCATGCAGGAGTTTGAACCGGACATTCGCCTCTCCCTGCGTGGGATTCGGGGAAATGGGTTCAAAGATGAAGTCTTCCGTAGCGACCTCTTTCGCGGAGGAGGGTTCGCCAACGGTCACGGAACCATCGAAGGCCAAATAATCGATTTCGCCCGAAAGGTTTCCGAATTCAATAACGGTAGGGACGTCGGAAAATTCAACAGGAGATACCTGCCCGTCGGCGCCTGTGACTTTGAAGCTGATGGAGAAAAGGGTCGTGCTGTCTGGCATGGAATGGCCGGACATAATATTGTCGGCAACCCACAGAAAAGTAATAATGCCCTTCTGGGAAGGGAACGGGCCTTCCGGAACGCCGAAGTTCTGATTGGTGATGTTGAATATGCCGAAATCGCCGATGGCGGAATATTCGACGATAGCGGTGTCGTAGAGGAGGGTAAACTGCGTGCTGAGCATGGTGTCAAAGTCGCTGACCTTGACCTTGACTTTCACAATCTGACCAGGATCGCCATATTCATGCGTGGCGAAAACAGTTACTTCTTGTCCGCGTAGTGTTGTCCAGCAGGTCAGGGACAGCACAATGAGAAACAAGCTCTTGTATAGTGTGGTGAGCTTTCTCATGCCTGGTCTTTGAGAATAATGTGAATAGTAGATGTCCAAAATCAAATATAAATGCAAACCTAATAACAAAAGATCAAAAAAAGAAATGGACTTCCTCCGCGGGGGAGGAAGTCCATTGTGGCGGTGATTACTTCACGATGACCATTTTGCGGGTCGCCGTAAAGCCATCGGTTTCCAGCGTGTAGTAGAGCACTCCGGTCGCGGGCAGTTCGCTGGCCGACAGGTTGACCTGGTTGTAGCCTTTTGCGAATTCGCCTTGCACCACTTTCAGTACTTTGCCGGACATATCGACTACCTTCAGCGTAGCATCGCCGGTTTCGGGCAGGTTAAAGCCGATGACGGTGTTGCCATTGAAGGGGTTCGGTACGTTCTGATACAGTTCGAAGCCTGCTTTGGTCTGGCCGTTGAACAGGAGGTTCACGTCCATCAGCTGGCCGTTGGCGTTGTATGCTTCCGCTTTGGTGAAGCGGGAAGAGATGCTCAGCAGGTCGCTCAGGTTAGCGTTGTCCTTCGCTTCGAACACGAGGCTGAAGAGCACGTCGCTATCCATGGATTCGCCGTTCCAGCTGGTCGTGATAGCGCCTTCATCGAGCAGGTGGAGGCCGAAGTTTTCTTCAGCGGCCACGCCCGGGAGGAGGTCGATCAGATTGAGCGCGTTGGCGTCGAACTGGAGGGTGAACTGGTAGCCCAGCACGCTGAGGTCGCCGGCTTTGAAATCTACGGTATAGGTCATACCTGCTTTCACTTCCTGATCGTCGGCCTGGATACCCATAGCGCCTTCGAGGTTGCGGTCTTCAACGTCTCCGGTAGCGTTGTTGGCAGCCGAACCGTTTACATCGCCCACTTTGATGGCTACGAAATCAGCGAAGAGCTCGTTAGCCGTCAGGTTGTTGAAGCTGATGACTTCGGGGAAGCCGCTGGCGAAAGGCTGAGCCGGGTTCGGGAACACGAATGCCTTGTCGACGAAACGCCAGGAGGTGTTGTTCGGGAATTCGGGCAGCAGCTGGAGGATAACCTTGCGGATTTCCACCATGTCGGCCGTGGTTACCGAGTTGGAGCGGTTGGCATCGGCAGCGATGACTTTGTAGGGGCTGTTGAGCGGCTGGATGCCGAGGATATGGCGGGTAATGAGCACCAGGTCGTAGGTGGTCACGCCGTTGCCATGGTTGGCATCGTAAGCCGGGGTAACGGTATAGTCGCCGCCGTTCGGTACGTTAGCGAAGGTATAGTTGCCGTTCGAGCCGGTGATCTGGGAGAACATACCGTTGCCGCTCAGTTCTACGGTTACGTTTTCAACGCCTTCATTTTCTTCATTGGAGATTGCGCCGGCGATAGTCGGGCCGGTGATGTTGCCGCAAGCGCCCATGTTGTCCTGAACGATCAGCACGGTCGAGCAGAAATCCTGGTTGCCATAGATGTCGGTCACCCAAATTTGTACGGTCGGGGGTACGAGCACATCGTCGCAATCAAAGATCTGGCAGGTATTCGTGATGTCGGAAGAGTAGCTGAAGTGAGCGATCGGGCCGCAGTTGTCGAAAGAACCTTCGTCGAAGGCTTCTGCGCATACTTCAACCATACCCGTTTGCATGATTTCCACAACAAGGCCGTTGTCGCAAAGCGGCGTGGGCTTCTTGCAGTCTTCCACCTCGATGGTGATGGTTTCGTAGGAGGTATTGCCACAGTTGTCGGTTACAGAGTAGGTCACTTCGTATTCGCCAACGCCAATGTTCGGAACGTTTACGCCGCCTGCGCCCACGTTATTGAAGGTGCCAAAGTCGCCGGTGATCTTCACGATGAAGCTCAGCGAGCAGTCGTCGTCGATCGTCGGGTAGGGCAGTGCGATGGTCTTGGTGCAGCCGGTGGATACGATACAGCCGTCGATAGCCGGAACGGTGAAGTCAGGCGCATCGTTGTCCATGACCTTGATGGTCTGCTTATAGGTGATGTAGCCGTCGGGCGTGCCGGGGCTGCCGGTGCTGTTCCAGCCGTCGCGGAAGGTGCGGTTGTCTTTGTCGCCGTCGCCGTCCCAGTCAACATTCAGGTTCACTTCTGCTTTACCGGCTTCGCTGTATGCGTTGTAGCCGAAGTCGTCGTAGATGCACCAGTTGATCACGTTCCAGGTGCGCACGATCTTGTAGCAAGCGTCGGGCACCACGGTGAATACCTGATCGTCGTGAGCCACGCCCACCAGTTCGCATTCGTCGAAAAAGATTTCGGGTTCGCCGGTATCGGGCAGCTGGCCTGCGGTGCAGACGACGGTCACATCAGCCGGGAACTCTACTACCCAGTTGGAAACATGGGTCACGTTGATCACCTGGGTGCAGGTGGCCTGGCCGTTGGAGTCGCTGGCGGTCCACTGGCGGATGATCTGGCCTTCGGTGCAGTTATTGAGGTTGACGGTGACGTTGGAGGTCAGGTTGTAGTTGCAGTTGTCGAAGAACGTGGGCTGGCCGAAGCCGTTGAGCACGCTGTAGTTGCCCTGCTCAACGCCGGCGGCGTAGTTCTGCAGGTAGGTATCGCAGGTGATGGTCTGCGCCTGCGGGCAGCTCAGCAGGATCGGAGGCAGCTTGTCGTTGACATTGACGGAAACCATGCAGTCGTTGAAGTTGCCAAAGCAGTCGATGGCGCGGAAGACGACCATGATCGGCGTTCCGACATCGCCGCAGCAGAAGGTGACGGTCGGGCCGAAGTCGTCGAAGGCGCCGTTGCAGTCGCCATCCATGCGGCGCACGACGAATTCATCCAGGCAGCAGTTGTCGTAGGAACCATCGTCAAAGGTGGAGGCGTTGACTACGGCTTTGCCGTCGGAGGAGAGGTTGACGTCGGTGATCTCGTCGCAGATGGTGGTCGGCACGATGTTGTCGACAACGGTTACGGTGACGTAGAGTTCAGCGATGTTGTTGCACTCGTCGATTGCCTGGTACAGGATCTGGTGAGAGCCGAGGCCGAGGCCCGGAGCCGGAATGAAACCGCCGTTGGTGCCGTCGACGCCGTTGAGGTAGGTAGCTTCACCAACCGGGGTGAAGATGCGGATGACCCAGTCGTTGCAGTTGTCAGTGATGGTAGCGGGCTGGAGATAGCCTTGCGACTTGCAGGGCGCCGGGTGCTGGCCCGGGATGTTGGCAGGAACGTTGAAAGGAGCGCGGGTGATGGACGGGGCCGTCACGTCGGCGACTTTGATGATCTGCACGTTGTCTTCGCCGAGCGGGTTGCTGGTGATGACCTGGTTGGTACACCAGTCGAGCACCGTCCAGGTGCGTACGATCTTGAAGGTGTTGCCGCAGGTAGCCAGGGTTTGCTGAGCGTGGGTATACTGGTAGTTGCAGTACTGGCCGATGATGTTGCCGGGGATACCAGAGCCGGTATTGGCCAGCACGCTGGGCGTGTTGACGTTGGTAGCGTTGATGGTCTGGATACCGTTTTGCAGGGCCTGGATCGTCGGATGCAGCGCTGCGGCTGCGGTGATGTTCGGGTAGGAAGCGTACTGATCGCATTCCCAGTCGATATCGTTGGGGAAATCAACGTAAGCCGGACGTTCGACGTAGATGTACTGGGTGCAGGGGTTAGATTGGTTGCCGCTGTCATCAATCGCGATGAAGGTGCGGGTCACCAATACATAGCCGCCGTTGGGGGAGCAGAGGTTCGTCGTGCTGATGGTCTGGTTAGCAAGTTCCACGACCGGGTTGAGGTCGCAGTTGTCGTCTGCATCCGGGAACGGCACGTTGTTGTAGTCGGAAGTACAGGGGATTTCCACTTCGCCGCCGAAGCAGACCGGAGCTGCCTTGTCTTCGACGAGGATCTGGCCCCAGCACTTGTTGCCGCTGGCCACGTGCGTAGCGCGGACGGTCAGCGTCTGGCCCAGGTGGTTGCTGCCGGAGAAGTTCACCACGTTGATGCCCGAGTACAGCACGTTGATGCCGTTCATTACTTCGAGCAGGATGTTGCCTGCCGGAATCTGGCCTTCCAGGATCATGTCGGCTGTGAGGCTTACACTACAGGAGCCATTCGGCGTGGGGTTTACGGACACCTGAACGAGGTCGTTACATACGATGGTTTGTGCGGAAACCCTTCCGGAGAAGAGGATCAGCGCAAAAACCGGCAGAGCGAGCCACTGAAGCAGGCGCAAGCTTGTAAAATTCGTTTTTTCCATGTGATTACGGTTTGTGCGAATGTTTGTTGAATATGTTCAATAAGAGAAAAAAGCCAAAACAGGTGTTTCATTGCATCTTTCCGGCTTTTTGGCACGGAATTTGGAGTAGATACAAAGAACTAATACATTCCAATTGGGAAAGAAATCTACCAGGCGGCAGCGGTGTGGGGAGCGATTCGGTCCTACGCATCTTGGCACAGATGTTTGTAACGACAGGACTCGACGTTCTTAAATCGTTGCGTTCATGGGATTTCATTTCGCTTGCCGACAAAAGTAAAAACTTCTGAGGGCAATTCAAACTACTCGTGGGGGGAATCTTCCTCCATGAGTGGTTTTTTTTTCTTTGAACCGGGATTATTCGACTCGGTGCAAAGATATCGGCATTTAGGCGCTTTGACATCCCCTTAAAAGGGTATTTTTAAAAAATCTCATTCCACCAGTTGAAATTCGTAGGCGGCGCGGATCAGGCTGGCCTTGTTTTGCACGCCGAGTTTGCGCATGAGGTTCTTCCTGTGCACGCACACGGTTTCCACGCTGATAAACAGGTGGGCGGCGATCTCCTTGTTGCTCCTGGCCTGCGAGATGAGCCGGAGTACTTGTATCTCGCGCCGGGTCAGGGAAGCTCTTTCCATAAAAGGCATGCTAAAGGAACTGGTTTCCGGCTGATCAGGGGCTTTTTTCTCCCTTCCGGGCCGTGAGTACCTGCGTCCTTTGAGCACCGTCCTGACGGCCTTTTCCAACTCGGCCAGGGGTTGCGATTTAAAGACAAAGCCACTGGCGCCTCTGATCATCACGGCCTTGCGCAGGCGCTGATTGTCATGGCGGCTGAATACGATGGAAGGGAGGTGCATATGGTTCTGTTGCAGATACTCCAGCACTTTAAGCCCATCCATTTCCTCCAGGCTGACATCGAGGATCAGCAGGTCGAACGACTGTTTTTTCAAAAACGCAAGAACACTGTTGCCGTCCGCAGCTTCCATGATAGCGGCATCGGCGGTTTCCGGCATCCGCCGAAGTACGGCCTTGAGGCCTTCCCTGCTCACGACGTGCTCGTCGGCGATCAGTATTTTACATGTTGCGCTTTGCACCATTTCACTTCTGTTTGCCAATATAAGACTTCGACTCGAACACCTCGTGCTTCCCTCCGCGGCTGACGGTGTAGGTGAACCCGGGGTGGATGCTGTACGCACCAATTTCTCCCGCTGCGCTCAGGGCCAGGTAGCCGACCTGGAAATCCATGTAGTTCCGCTGCTTCGCCACTATCCGCCTGACCGCCTCTTCACAGGCTTCCTGGGGCGACCTGCCATGCCGCATCAGCTCCACGATGAGGAAGGATCCGGCCGATTTAATGACCGCCTCGCCCAGTCCGGAGGAAGTTGCCGCCCCCACCTCGCCATCCACGTACAGGCCGGCGCCGATGATGGGAGAGTCCCCTACCCTGCCCCTCATTTTGAAGGACATGCCGCTGGTCGTACAGGCCCCGGCCAGCGTTCCCTCCGCGTCGAGGGCTACCAGGCCGATGGTGTCGTGCCTCTCGCGGTTGATCTCCGTTTTGTAGACCGACTCCTTCTTCCATTCTTCCCAGGCTTTTTTCGCGCCGGGGGTGAGGAGGTTTTGGGCCCGGAAGCCTTTTGCCAGGGCAAATTGCCTGGCTCCTTCCCCCACGAGCAGCACATGCGGCGTGTCTTCCATCACCTTGCGCGCCACCGAGATGGGGTGCATGATGTCTTCCAGACATGCCACTCCGCCACAGTTGCCCTGGGCGTCCATGATGCAGGCGTCGAGGGTCACCTTGCCTTCGCGGTCCGGATAGCCGCCGTAGCCCACGGAGGTGACGGCCGGGTCGGCTTCGATCACTCTTACGCCCTGTTCAACCGCATCGAGGCAGCTGCCGTTTTTCTCCAGCGCATCCAGGGCCGCCTTGTTGGCGACGAGCCCGAAGTCCCAGGTGGAAAGCACTACGGGTTCTCTCTTTTGAGAACCGGCTTTATGACGCGGGGAGTGGCCAAAAGGTAACGCGGGGAGCGCATTTTTCATCCCCATGAGCAGAGAAAGGAGTAGGGTTTTCTGGAGAAATTTCCGGCGATCGATCATATGTTCCTTATAATATACGTGTGATCAAATTTCCAGGGCCAGGTGGAATGCTTGCTCAATGGCCCGTTTGGCGTCGAGTTCGGCGGCGGTATGCGCTCCGCCTATCAGATGGCATTTCAGTCCTTTGCCCTGCAAGGCCTGCCATAGTTCCCGCTGCGGCTCCTGGCCTGCGCAGACGATTATATGGTCTGCTTCCAGCACCTGGTGTTTTCCCCCTGCCAGGATATGCAGTCCCTGGTCATCGATTTTCTCGTATTTCACAGAGGAGAGCATTTTGACGCCCAGATGTTTGAGGCCCGCGCGGTGTATCCAGGCGGTTGTTTTGCCCAGCTTGCTGCCCGGCTTGCCGGGAGAGCGCTGGAGCAGGTAGATTTCCCTGCCGGAAGCCGGGGGCTGGGGCTGGGTCAGGGCTCCGCGCCTGGCGTATTCCGGGTCGATGCCC
>JBAQQB010000197.1:0-204341 GCA_049306275.1 Saprospiraceae bacterium
GACGAAGCATAAAAAGAAAGAGGGGCAAACCGGCCGGTTTGCCCCTCTTTCTTTTCAGACCTGATGATTTATTCTTCATCATCATCAAAATCCTCCATCTCTATATGTTTGCTCTCTTCCCAAAACCGGTCTAATGTGCCCAGCGTATGGAAGATCATGTCGTAGTTGAGACTGTAGTGGATGTATTTGCCCTCGCGTTCCGTCTGTACCAGCCCCACTGAGCGAAGGATGCGCAGGTGCTGGGAAGTGATGGATTGTTCCAGCTTAAGGGTATTGTAAATCTTGTTCACGTTCACCGAACCATTCTGGTCGATGAACTCGAGAATTTTAATACGGAGAGGATGCGCCAAAGCCCTCATCAGCTCGGATGACTCCCTCAGCTTTTCGTTATTAATAACAACTTTAGCCTTTCTCATAGATGGCGGATTTGAAGTGGATCGCTCTTTCAAATAGCAAAGATGCGCTTTTTTCAATTCATTTCAAATCTGGCCCGGCCTTTAACACCGGCAGATCCAAAATTTGTCTTCCGCCCACCAATTCTGTGAAAATCCTAAGCTATCAGTTCTTCGACCAAACGGGAAATCTGATCAAGCCGCTCCTTATCGATGGAATAATAAATGAATTTGCCATGGCGCTCGGTGCGAACCACGCTCGCCCGGCGAAGGATGGCGAGGTGTTGGGAGGCAACCGACTGCTCGAGGCGGAGACGGACGTAGATGTCGGTGACCGTCAATTTTCCGCTGTCTTCCAGCAAGTCGATGATCCGCTGGCGCAATTTGTGGTTTACAGACCGCAGTACTAATACAGCTTTCCGCAACTCTGCGTAGTCTAGTGCGACGAACTGCTTTCCCTTTTTCAGCACTACAGCTTCGTCTTTTTGCTTTCTCATATTCATGTTTTTTTATATTTCACTTATTCCAAAACCATGCCAATTTTGACACTAGTGTGAAATGCGTGAAATAAACTTAAATCGGCATGCCAAAGTAAGGGTTTTCTCCAAACAATAGAAAATTTTTGTTAATTTATTTTTTTGACAATATTTAAAACCAATTCTGCTTAGGCTGGGTAATATTGGGCGGCTTCAAGTAAAGCGGCGAAAAATAGGCCACATCCTCAAATGTCCCGGCCTCCCAGGCCGCTTGCGCCAGCCCGATCATGTGCCGGGCGCTCATCGCAACCTCAATAAAACGCCCCGCAGGATTCCTTAGTATAGACGCACACTTACCCGCGCCATCTCCCCCGAACACTACCAGCTTGCCTTTTGCAAACCATTCATCAAAGGAGCCCTCTTCCACGATCATCGAGTGTACGGGAAGCATGGTTTCAAGGTCCTTGCTGAAAACTGCCGTATACACCTCCATCCGCCTGGCGTCGATCATGGGGCAATACAAGGCGTCCACGCCGTCCAAGGCCTCCCTAATACCCCAGGCCAGCGCCTTCAGGGTTTCCACCTTAATGAGGGGCTTTCCCAGCGCATAGCAAATCCCCTTCGCCGTCGCGGCGCCTACCCGGAGAGCGGTGTACGAGCCAGGCCCGGCGCTTACCGACACCGCATCCAGCTCTTCCATGCCAAAATCTGCTTCCGCCAGGCAGCGCTCGATCAGGCGGGTCATTTTTTCTCCGTGGGCGTTGAGCTCTTCCGCAGCCTGCAAATTCAGCAAGCGGCCGCCCTCGCTCAGGGCAACCGAACAGACGGCCGTAGCCGACTCAATGTGCAATATCCTCGACATGCCTGTGAAAATAGTGCAGATTTCTTAATTTTGTTGAAAATGTAGCCCTTCCCTTAACTTCACGGGCTTCAAAATCCCTAACGCATTTATGCTCGATAAACTGGAATCCATCGTTGACCGCTTCCGCAACATGGAAGAACAACTCGCCGACCCCGCTGTCATCGGCGATATGGAACGCTTTAAGAAGGTAAATAAGGAATACAAGGAACTCAAGGAAATCGTCGACGTCTTCCTCGATTATAAAATGGTTTCTTCCCACATCGCCTCCGCACGCGAACTGATGCAGGAAAAAGACCCCGAACTCAGGGAAATGGCGCAAAGCGAACTGGATTCCCTCCTGCCCCGCAAGGAAGAACTCGAGGAAAACCTTAAATTCCTCCTCATCCCAAAAGATCCCGAAGACTCCAAAGACGTGCTCTTCGAAATCCGCGCCGGCACCGGGGGCGACGAGGCCAGCCTCTTCGCAGGCGACTTGTATCGCATGTATTCCAAATACTTCGAAAAACAGGGCTGGAAATCGGAAGTCATCGAAGTTACAGAAGGAACCGTCGGAGGCTATAGCAAACTGATCCTGGAGGTCAGCGGCGACCAGGTATACGGCAAGCTCAAATTCGAATCGGGCGCTCACCGCGTGCAGCGCGTGCCCAAAACCGAATCCCAGGGCCGCATCCATACCTCCGCCGTCACCGTGGCCGTCATGCCCAAACTGGAAATGGAAGACGTCAATATCACCAAGGCCGATCTGCGCGTCGAAACCTTCCGCTCCAGCGGCGCCGGCGGCCAGCACGTCAACAAAACCGAATCGGGGGTTCGCTTTATCCACATCCCAACCGGCGTTGTTTCCGAAAGTACCGACGGCCGCTCCCAAATCCAGAACAGGGAAATCGCCCTGCAACGCCTCTACCAGAAAATTTACGAAACCCAAAAGGCAAAACACGAATCGACCGTGGCCGCCAACCGGAGGTCACTGGTCGGCTCCGGCGACCGCTCCGAGAAAATCCGCACCTATAACTACCCCCAAAATCGCATGACCGATCACCGGATCAACCTCACCCTGTATAACCTCGACCAAGTGCTGGAAGGGGATCTGGACGAAGTCGTCGAAGCCCTCCGCCTGGCTGAAAATACCGAACGGCTCAAAGCCAGCGAAACAGAACAAGTCTGACATATCCAAATAAATCAATGAAACAGCTATTCCTCTCCCTGCTGCTGTCCGCATGCATGGCAGCTTCTCTCACAGCCCAACCGGGTAGCCGGACTGTCGTCGACCTGCTGCCGCACGATTTCCTGACCGGCTCCACAGCCTTGCTCCCCATCCGCCTCGCCGAAGTATCCCCCTTCCTCGCCTGGTCCGTGGAATGGGAAGGCAGCGAAGCCCTCTCACTTGAAATCCGCTTTTACGAAGCCGGCCGCTGGGGCGAATGGTCGCCGCTTATCCCCGACCCTCATTCCGAAAGAAAAGCCCCGCGGTTCATCAGCCAACTGGGCTTCGCGCCTGCCTCAAGCACCCATTTCGATATCCGCATCCTCCCGCGGGAAGCCGCTGCTGAACTGGCCAGCGCAAGAGTCCATTTCTTTAATCCCGGCGACACGCCCACGCCCCCCACAGGTAATGATGCGGCTGGTGTCCTGGCCTGTCCTTGCCCCCAACCCGCCTACCTCGACCGCCTCGGCTGGTGCCCAAGCGGCAACTGCCCCACCGACCCCACCCCCGTTCCCACCTCCGTCACCCACCTCATCGTCCACCACTCCGCCGGCGCCAACACCTCCAGCGACTGGCCCGCGGTGGTGCGCAGCATCTGGGACTACCACGTCAATTCCAATGGCTGGGACGACATCGGCTACAACTGGCTCATCGACCCCAAGGGCGTGTTGTATGAAGGCCGGGGCAACGACCTGCTCGGCGCCCACTTCTGCGGCACCAACGGCAATACCATGGGCGTCTGTATGATGGGCACCTATACCAGTGTACCCCCATCCGACACCTCCCTGCAAACCCTGACACATCTGCTGGGCTGGAAAGCCTGCGACCGCGATATCGACCCCGAAGACTTTTCCTTCCATAATGGCTCCGGACTCAACCTGTTCAACATCTCCGGCCACCGCGACGGCTGCGCCACAGCCTGCCCGGGCGATTCGCTCTACGCCCGCCTGCCCGGTTTGAGAATGGATGTCAGGGATTACATCGACAGCTGCGAACCCAGTAGTATTATCGAAAAAACTGATTTCCTAGCCATTTTTGTCTTTCCCAACCCGGCAGACGAGGTTCTCAACATCCGCATCCCTTCAGAAGGAAGGAATCAGCGCATCCGCATTTTCGACCCGCAAGGACGGCTGGCCTGGAGCTCGCCAAAGCCCTATTCGGGCGGCGAGCAAATCACACTTTCGATCAAGGGCTGGGCAAAAGGCCTGTATTCCATACAATACGGAGCCGGCCGCCAGACCAAGGTTCTTGTGCAATGAAAAAACTACCAGGCCTCCTGATCCTTGCCGGCCTGCTCGCAACCCAGTGCCAAAGGCCCACGCTGCGCGACGATATTGCGAAAGCCCTTGAAACGACGCGCGAGCAATTTTGTCCCGACAAAAGGACTTGCATCTGGGAAGTGGAAGCCCTCAGAGGCGCCCCCTTCATCCTCAAAGGCAAGACCAACCTGCCGGAGGCCAAACAGGCTTTGGTGCAATGGCTCTCCGAAAAAGGATTTCCCTTCCAGGACAGCCTCCAGATATTATCTCCTGGCTTTGCACTGGTCAATGTCTCCGTATGCAATATCCGGACCGAGCCCCGGCACAGCGCAGAGCTCGCCACCCAGGCCACCCTAGGTACGCCCCTGAAAGTCTATGAACAGCAGGGCGACTGGTACCGCGTGCAAACGCCCGACCAGTACCTGGGCTGGATGGATGCAGGAGGACTGTTCCCGCTCGACAGTCAGGCCTTTGCCCGCTGGCAGCGGTCGGACAGGATCATCGTCACCGGCGAAACCAGCGCCTCCTGGCAGAACCCCGATCCGGGAAGCCTGACCAACGCAGACCTGGTCAGCGGGTGTATCCTGGAAAAGACGGGAGAAAGCGGCGGTTTTTTCAAGGTGGCCTTTCCCGACGGGGGCGCCGGATATGTGTTGAAAAAACACGCCCAAGCCCTCAGCGATTGGAAAGAAGCCTTTCCCTCCGGTCCCGAGCCGCTCATCGAAACTGCATTTACCCTCATGGGCAGACCCTATCTCTGGGGCGGCACAAGCGCCAAGGGCATGGACTGCAGCGGGTTTACCAAGACCGTTTTTTTCCGCCACGGCCTGGTACTGCCCAGGGACGCCTCCCAGCAAGTCCGTGTGGGAGCCGCGGTAGAAACAGATTCATCGTTTACCGGCCTGCTTCCCGGCGACCTACTCTTCTTCGGCCGCCAAGCGGAGGAAGATACGCCTGAAAAAATTACCCATGTGGCGATCTACCTGGGAGAAGGACAGTTCATCCACGCCTCAGGCAAAGTCAAGGTGGAAAGCCTTTTCCCGGAAGCGCCCAATTACGCCGAAAACCGCCGGTCGTCTTTCGTGCGGGCCAGGCGCATAGCCTTCCCCGACTCCAGCCTGGTGGGGCTGGATTGGTATTTTTCAAAAAGCGCTTTTTAAAATAATTTGTTTTAATTTTTGCAAGTAAAAACAAATTGTTTTACCTTGTGGCAAATAATTATGTTTGCCATGAAAACAGGGCTCATCAACATCCGGAATAGCATTTCCCGGTTTGCCCGGGAAAATTGGTTCAAACTCCTTTTGGTCGGCATTGCGCTGTATGTATTCTTCCAGCGGGATCTCAGCTTTCAGGTGCAGCTCCGGTCGCCACTCTATCCCGACACTGGGGAGGAGCCCCCGACGCAGGTAGAGCAGAAAGGGAGGCGGGAAAAAATGACGCAGCGAAGCGGAAAGGTAGCCGAATCTCCAGCGGGCCGCCGCGATCTGTTTGATCTGTCGTCGGCCTTTAACTCTCCCTGGAAAAAAGACGCGCTGATGGAACAACTCGAATCGGTGAGCGAAGAGCAAAAAATCGCCTACCTGAAGCGGTTCGCCCGCGTGGCGCTGACGGAGCAGAAGAAATTCGGCGTGCCGGCATCCATCACCCTGGCCAATGCGCTGCTGCACAGCGCTGCGGGTACAGCGGGCTGGTCGGTTACCGGCAACAATCACTTTGCCCTCCCCTGCACGGAAAACTGGCAGGGCCAATCCGGCTCTTACGAGGGCAAATGCCTGCGCCATTTCGAAAACGCCTGGGCCAGTTTCCGCGATCACAGCCTGGCGCTCAGCCGCGAATTGAAGGAAGACCTGCCTTTTGGCCAGTCTTCCGGCTACCGGGACTGGGCCGAAGCGCTGGCCAACTCGCTCTACGAAGGCGAGAAAGGTACAGCACAACACCTCATCGACCTGATCGAGCGCTACAAACTCTACGAACTGGACGCGGCGCAGTGATTGCTATTCCAGCGTGCCCGGCGTTTTCTTCTTGTAATAGTTAACCCCGGCGCCAAACACCCAGCCCTCCTGGCCTTTCTTCGTCCGTATCTTGACCCAGGGCTCCCTGGCCTTTTCATACCCCAGGCTGACCTCGGTCGTAGAGTCGGTGACTTCGTTGAGGAAGTAGACCTCTTCGAAGAGCGGGAGCTTGGCCAGCACCGGGCTTTTCAGGCCCGGCTGGCTCCGCAGGTTGAGCCCTTCGATGGTCACGTACAGCTTGGAGTACTGGGGCTCCGTGCGGGCAGGTGGGGTTGTGGTAGCTACCGGCGCCGCCGGTTTGGCTATGGTGTCCTTTGCCGTCGCGGTGGCAGCGGGTTTCGCCGCCGGATCGGTCTGGGTGGAGTCCGCGAGCAACTCTTCCGGTAGCTCGTCATTAGCAGCCCTGTTACCCCCGCATTTGGGGATGATCCAAACCAGGAAGCTCAATGCAAAAACAGCCACAATAATCACTTCAACTTTTGGAAGCAAACCCTTGGCATTCTTCTCCATAATGCTGATTTTTGGATGCTCTTATGAATTCCCCACAAGGTGAGAAAACCTAGCTTTTCAATTTCATGGAAAGATAGGGATTGCGCATGTGCCTTCAAAATTTCTTACCATGGGGGAAAAACTGTTTTTTCAAATCGCACTGACCCAGGTGCCCAATGTCGGCGCCGTTACAGCCAAACAAATCATCAGCTACTGCGGAAGCGCAGAAGCCGCTTTCCGGACGTCCAAAAAACAACTGCTGAAAATACCCGGTATCGGGGAACAAACAGCCAGCGCTATTCTGGAATTCAGGGATTTCGATCGCATAGAAAAAGAAATCTCCTTCCTCGAACGAACAGGGATACGGGCTTTATTTTATACCGATGCGGATTATCCCGAACGTTTAAAACACTATCCGGACGCTCCGGTTGTCTTATTTATGAGAGGCCCCGCCAGCCTCAACCACCAGCGCACCCTGGCGGTAGTAGGCACCCGGCAGCCGAGCCCCCAGGGTATCGCGATTTGCGAAGAGATCATCGCCAACCTGAAACCCTTCGATGTCCAAATCGTCAGCGGGCTGGCTTATGGCATAGATGCGGCAGCACACCAGGCTGCCCTTCAGGCCTCCTTGCCAACCATTGCCGTGCTGGGGCATGGACTCAATCGCATCTACCCCCTCAGCCACAAAAGCCTGGCAGAGGAGATGGTGCGGCAGGACGGAGGGCTGCTGACGGAATTCCTTAGCCATAAAGGGCCTGACAGGGAAAACTTTCCGATGCGCAACAGAATCGTGGCTGCTATGAGCGATGCCCTGCTGGTCGTCGAAACCGGCTCCAGAGGCGGCTCCATGATCACCGCCAACCTGGCCAACGACTATAACAAAGACGTCTTCGCCATACCGGGAAGGATTAAAGACACCAAATCAGAAGGATGCAACCTCCTGATCAAAACCCACAAGGCTGGTCTTGTCGAAACAGCGGAAGATATCGCCTATTTCATGAGCTGGGAACTGTCGCAGACAAAACCCACAGCAGCGCAGGGATCCTTGTTTGTAGAGCTGGATCCCCAGGAAAAAATGGTATTGGACATGATCCGCCAGGAGACCTCGCCATGGAGCATCGACAAAATTTCTTACCATGCGCAGTTACCTGGCAGTGAAATTGCGTCCGTATTATTAAACCTTGAGTTCAAAGGATTGGTTAAATCTCTACCGGGCAAAAGATTTATCCCGGTTTGATCTTTAGTAATTTTCCTATGCCAAAATTATTCATTTTCGTACTCTCCCTCCTCCTCCTGGGAAGCTGTAACCCTCCACCTCAAAGCAGCGCCCTGGCTCAAACCTATGCCTCGGAACCCCTCATCGAGTTGCCGCCCAAAAACGTCATTCTCATGATCGGAGACGGAATGGGCATCAACCAGGTCTCGGCAGCCATGTTCTCCACCGATCAACCCCTTGCGCTGGAACAATTCACCTTTGTCGGCATCCAAAAACCCTACTCGGCATCCAGCCTGATCACCGACTCCGCCGCCAGCGCAACCGCTTTGGCCTGCGGTATCAAGACCTACAACGGTGCTATCGGGGTTGACGAAGACTCCATTCCCGTCAAATCGCTCATCGAAGAAACCGGAGAAAACGGCCTTTCCACTGGCGTTATCACCACCTCCACTATCGTTCATGCCACACCCGCCGCCTTTCTGGCCCACCAGCCAAACAGGAAAATGTACGAAGCCATCGCCATCGATATCCTCAGCTCCCAGGCTGATCTTCTCATCGGAGGAGGCAAGAAATACTTCGACCAGCGCGAAACCGACCTTCGGAACCTCTACAAGGAACTTGACAACAAAAATTATCAGGTGTCCGACTACTATAAAACCAAACTGGAAGACCTGGATTTTTCCGGCAGGAAGAAACTCGCCTTCTTCACAGCAAACGGCGACCCCGTGCCTGTATCCAAAGGGAGAGACTACCTGCCCTATGCCTGCAAAATGGCTCCCGGTTTTCTCCAGCAACGCAGCGACAAGGGCTTCTTCCTCGTCGTGGAAGCCGCCCAGATCGACTGGGGCGGACACGCCAACGATTCTGATTACATCATCGAGGAAATGCTGGATTTCGACCGCGCTATAGGGGAACTGCTCCAATTCGCAAAGGAAGACGGCCGAACCCTGATCATCGTCACAGGCGACCACGAAACCGGCGGATATTCTCTGAACCCCGGATCTCAACGAGGGAAGTTGATACCTGCCTTTACTTCGGAATACCACACCGCCACCCTTATCCCCGTCTTTGCCTACGGCCCGGGTGGCGAGCTTTTCAGCGGCATTTATGAAAATACGGATATACACAAAAAGATCCGGCAGGTGCTCCAGCTAAGTGAATCAGTTCCCATTCCTGAAACGCATAGAGCAGGCAGCAACTAGAGCTTACTCTACCTCTATATCCCTCAAAAAATAGTTCCAGCCCGGAAATAACCCCTCTGCCTGCAGGCTGAATCTGTACCGATAACTGCCAGGTTCAGCAGGCGTGCGGAGCCGAACGGTCCATTTCTGCTTTTCCCTCCCTTTCAATTCCAAAGAAGGTAAGCTGTCAACAGCCTCTTGCTGCAAAACAGGGCGGTCGTTTTGAAAAAACAGGTAATACAGCTTGACCTCCCTGCTCCCTTCACCAAAACGCACAGGACTATCCGACCGGTTCTCAACCAGAAGACGCAACTCTATTTCAGTGTTCCGGGGCAGTGATCGGGGTACGCCTTCCGGCGCCAGTTTTACTCTGTTGAACGATCGAAAATCATCTACCACCTCATATTTTTTCTTCATCTTGCCTCCGGGATTGATGGGAGTCCCCCAATCAACCGCAGTGGATACCATTACCACCTGCCGCCCCTGAAGCGCAGCCTCCTCTTCTACCATCAGCTCGAATTGATTGCCCGAGTACCCGTAGATATTATGGGCATGTGTTGGCTTGCCGGTATAAAAACGGTAATAGGAGGGCAGGCGGTAGGTATTGATAAACACTACCGGCCGTTCACCGGCAATCTCAACTATATCCTTTGCCCATCCTTCCCAACCAATCGTCTCTTTCCTTGGAAGAATTTTCTCCGGAATGTAGCCTATGGCAAATTCCAAACGGACGGCAGCCACGATCAGCATGGAGGGAATCGCCAGGAGGTACAGCCACTTCCTCCATTTGGGCCTGGGCTGGATGAAACGGTAAGCCAGATAAATCAAGGGAATAACTGCCATGGCCGTCCAATTGGCCTCCGTCCTCTGGTTGAAACTTTGAAAAAAGAAAAAAACCATCACACCCCAAAGCGCCCATTTCATGCTCCGGTCGAAAGGCGTTTCCGAAGTGTACCGGAATGCGGCTGCAAATAGAAGCAGGCTTACCAGCGGCCCCATTATCAGCAATTGCCCGCCGAGAAAATCTCCAACAAACTTCCACTCGTATTGATCTCCCGCACGGTCGACCAGGTGGTAGCGAAACGTCGGGAAATCATGCTCCCATTGCCAATACAGATGAGGCGCAAACAAAAGAAGCGCCAGCAAGGGTATCAGCCAAAAACTCGGACGGCGCACAATCGACAGATTGGACAGCAGGAGGAATATCAGGAGAACCGCACCGTGGTACTTACTGTATGCCATGGCGGCAGTTACCAAACCCAGGCCGGTTGCCACAGCCCAACTGTCGGTTTCCTGATACCTGCGAAACAGGACGAGGAACCAAACCGTAGTCAACAGCAGCGGAATATCCGGCGCCGCCATGAAACCTCCGACATGAACGATAAATATCGAGAAGGAAAGGGCAAAGAACAAGCGGTTATCTTCGGGTTTTACAAGACGCCAAACCCCATAGAGCGTTGCTGTGCTGGCCAGAACGATGAAGAGGCGTGCGCCCCAGATGCCGGGCGATAGCGCATAGCCCAAATGGATCAGAAAAGGCGCCGCGGGAGGATGATACCAATAGCCCCATTCAAGATACTGGGAACAAAACCAATAAAACGCTTCGTCGTGAAAAAAGCCGGTGAAGCCGCTCTGCACCAAATTGAGAATGGTCCAGGCCAGTAGAAAAACCCAAGGACCCCAATCCTTATAAATGGCGCTCGGCATGGTAGGAAGAGCGTACCAGAGGCCCACTTTCAACAAACTGAAATCCTTTCTGCAATCCCACCTCCTTGTACTGTGCAAAAATATCCGGATGGATGTACTCGACCACCTCCAGATGCATTTTGGTAGGCTGCAGGTATTGGCCAATGGTCAGCACATCACAGCCGTGCTCCAGCAAATCGTCCATGATCTGATAGACCTCGTCTGGGGTTTCGCCCAAACCGACCATAATGCCCGATTTGGTGCGCTTGCCAAACTCCTTGGTCCGCATGATCTGCTCGAGCGAACGCTCGTATTTCGCCTGCGGCCTGACCTTGCGGTAAAGCGATTGCACGGTTTCCATATTGTGCGATACCACCTCCTGCCCGGCGCTGATCATGCGCTCCAGGGCCCACCAAGTGGCTTTTACATCCGGGATGAGCGTTTCAATAGTCGTTTCCGGCGAGGCTTCTTTCACAGCCCTCACGGTCTGGTACCAAACCTCAGCCCCCCTGTCTTTCAACTCATCGCGGTTTACGGAGGTGATCACCGCGTGTTTTACCTTCATCAAACTGATGGCCTCTGCTACGCGGCGGGGTTCGTCCATGTCGTATTCGGTCGGACGGCCCGTTTTCACCGCACAAAAAGAACAGGAGCGGGTACAGGTGTTGCCGAGTATCATGAAAGTGGCCGTTCCGGCGCCCCAGCATTCTCCCATATTCGGGCAATTCCCGCTTTGGCAGATCGTATGAAGCTGGTATTGGTCGACCAATTGGCGGACCGAAGTATAGTTTTGCCCGATAGGCAGCTTAACCCTCAACCACTCCGGCTTTCTTCTGCGGGATTCTTGCGATTCCACAATGGGCAACTCAAGCATGATGGTATTTCTTTTTGATCAACCCGGCGGCTAGCGCCTTTTTCCGAGTTGCAAATTTATGAAAAGATTGATGAAGAAAGGCCTGTTCTCCACATTGTCTGTCTCTACCATAATCGGCACCGTTTGGAAGTAAACGTCGAACATGATGCCCGCCTCTATGGCCTTCAAATACTCGTCAAAAGCCCCCCAGTCGAAATGTACCGCCACCTGCCCGTGCAGGCCGGGCACCAGGCTGATCTCGTCGAAACCCTTTGACCAGACCGAAGCGCCGAAAATATTCCAGGGGTCGAGGAATTGATCATGGATCTCTTTCGAGTACTTCTCGCTACTGGTCGAGAAAAAGGGAGAACCGTTATTCTCCGTGGAGATCAGGTCCAGGTAATATGGTTTGAGTATGCCCAGAGATGGGCCACCCTTGTAGGAAAGGCCAACAGCTACTCCTTTGTATTTGGCCTTTTCCGAGAAATAGCGCTTTTCGCCAATGCCGCCGCGCAGCACGAAGAAGTTGTTCTGCTTGCCGAAAATAAAAGCCCGGGAAAGCCTGCCCTGCGCGCTCGAACGATCGAGATTGGTCCGGTATTCCTTGTGGTGTTTTAGCTCTCCCAACTCGACGTGGAAGGTTCTGGTCAGGTAATAGGTTTTTAACCTGCCAAAATCAGCGCCAAGGGCGAAGCCGTTTGTCTGAAGGCGAAAGTTGAAAGAGGTCTCCCTGTTGTAGACCAGGCCCTTGCCCTGGGTGTCGTCCAAAGGCTTGGGCTGGAAAGTATCCTGGGAAAACAGGGAGTTTCCTGCGAGAAAGGCCAGAAGTGCAATTACCAGAGTGCTGCGGTTCATAGCAAAAGATTATCATAACTACGCATGGGGAAAATAAATGTTCAATAAATATAGCGAATTGCATTCTTAAGTTCTCGGGTTTTCTGCTGAAAGAGTCAAAAAGTTGACCTATTTTTCTGGTTTATGGCCGACATCCTGATATATAGCCCCCGGCAAAGCAACCGGCTTCAGTACATACTGGAGGAGATTTTCCGTTTCAGATTCGGGGTTTCCTACGTACTAACCGACAGCAGGGAAACCTGTGCTGCACACCCCGGCCCCCTCATTATGTATTCCAACGAACCCGGCCTGCCGTCTGGCATCCGCATCCCGGTATCCGGTTTTCTTTTCGAAGTTGGAACGTATTCTCCTGATCCTGAAGTGATTTGGATTGAAGAAACGCCGGCCCTTTTTCCTGTGGAAGAAGCCAAAGACGCCTGGCAGCCTTTTGACCTCTTCGCTTGTGCCTTCTACCTTTTATCCCGGTACGAGGAGTATGGGCAGTTCACACCCGATGCGCACGGGCGTTTCCCTGCTTCCGAAAGCCTTTCCTTCCAGTATGGGTTCATGGAAATACCCGTTCTGGATATTTGGCTGTTCAGATTGGCCAAGCTACTGGATGCCCCCTCACAAAAGTTTTCCTTTCTGCCCACCATCGACGTTGACCAGATGTGGGCCTTCACGCACAAACCCCTCAGGCGCAAGATCGGCGGCCTCTTGCTCGATCTCCTGCAAGGGCGTTTCGTCAAAACCATCCAGCGCCTCTCCGTTTGGGCCGGCCTGGAAAAAGACCCCTTCGACTCCTTCCTGCTGCTCAGGCAACTCCATCGCGATTCGCCCCCCGTCTTTTTTTTCCTGGCCGCCGATTCCGGCCCTTTCGACGTAAATAATCCCGTTGATGAACCCGCCTTCGGACAGGTAGTCGGGCAAGTGGCTGAATGGTCGGAGACAGGGCTGCACCCATCCTACAAAAGCGCAGACGAACCGGCGGTTCTGTCAATGGAAAAGCGGCGGCTCGAACAGTTGGCCGGCAGGGAGCTCTCCAAAAGCCGGCAGCACTTCCTCCGGCTGTCGTTGCCCCTGACTTACCGGCGGTTGCTGGAGACAGGCATCCGGGAAGATTACAGCATGGGTTATGCAGACGCACCCGGCTTCAGAGCAGGCACCGCCATCCCTTTCCGCTGGTACGATCTGGAAAGGGAAATACAGACAGACCTACTGGTCGTTCCCTTTCAGGCGATGGACGTCACCCTCCGGCAATACCTCGGGCTCAGCCCTGAGGAGGCTGTGGCGAGGACGATGTCGCTGTGCGAAAAAGTTGCTGCATACGGAGGCGTGTTCGTCCTCATCTGGCACAACAGCTCTTTTGATGAAAAGGGAGATTGGAAGGGTTGGACGCAAGTCTATGCCAACCTGCTGACGGAAATTTCCTACCTTTACGATAAAGCGAAAACAGAGAATGGTACATAAACTCAGCCAACACAATTCCATTGCCAACCAGTTTCTGGCAGAACTCCGGGATGTCAACATCCAGAAAGACCGGATGCGCTTCCGCTTCAACCTCGAACGCATCGGAGAAATGCTGGCCTATGAGCTCAGCAAGACGCTTCCCTTCCAGCGGCATGAGGTCGAAACGCCGCTGGGTATTGCCAATACTTATGTACCCTCCCAGCCTATTGTCCTGGCTCCCATCCTCCGTGCCGCCATACCGCTCCACCAGGGTATGCTCCGGATTTTCGACCAGGCGGAAAACGCTTTTGTATCCGCCTACCGCCGCCACCACAAAGACGGCTCGTTCGAGATCAACCTGGAATACCTCTCCTGTCCTGAACTCCACAACAAAATACTCGTTGTCATTGACCCCATGCTGGCCACCGGCGCTTCCATGGAATTGGCCCTGAAGGAATTGCTCAAACATGGCCATCCGGTGCAGATCCATTTTGCCACTGTGGTCGCTTCTCCCTATGGCCTCGAAAGGCTAGAACGGCTTTTCCCGAACGCCCATATCTGGATGGCCGAGCTGGACGAGGAACTGACAGCCAAGTCTTATATCGTTCCCGGTCTCGGCGATGCGGGCGATCTTGCCTACGGTCCAAAACTCCAGGAATAGTCTGTTGAATTATGCCACAGGTCCTCTCCCCCCAAGTCGTCATTTTCGCGCTTGCAGGCTATTTCCTCCTGCTGCTGGTCATCTCCTGGTTTACCAGCAGGAATGCCAATAGTGAAGATTTCTTCGTCGCAGGCAGAAAATCGCCCTGGTTGCTGGTCGCCATCGGCATGATCGGCGCCTCGCTGTCGGGCGTCACCTTTATCTCCATACCCGGCGCGGTGGGTACCGGCCAGCTCAATCAGTCGTTTTCCTACATGCAGGTGGTCTTCGGCTATCTCGTGGGCTACCTCGTGATCGGCACGGTCCTGCTGCCTTTGTACTACCGCTTGAAACTCACCACCATATACACCTACCTCGAGCAGCGGCTTGGCTTTTATTCGTACAAGACAGGGGCCGCATTTTTCTTGCTCTCCCGCCTGATCGGGGCTTCCTTCCGGCTGTTCCTGGTGGCCATCGTCCTCCATCAATTTGCCTTCGGCCCCCTGGGCGCACCGTTCTACCTCACCGTTCTGATCACCCTCCTGCTGATTTACGTCTATACCTTCAAAGGCGGGATCAAGACGATCGTCTATACCGATGTCTTCCAAACGGTGGCTATGGTCGCCGCGGTGATCCTCACCGTGAAAGTGATGGGGGAAGAAATGGGGATGGGCATGGGCGACCTGGTGAGCGCCGTAAGGGATAGCCCATTTGACAAGGTGTTTTTTTTCGAGGGAGGATGGGAAGATCCCAATAATTTCTTCAAGCAGTTCTTCAGCGGCGCCCTGATCGCCATCGCCATGACGGGGCTGGATCAGGACATGATGCAGAAGAACCTCAGCTGCAAGAATATCAAGGACGCCCAGAAGAACATGCTGACCTTCAGCATCATCCTGGTTTTTGTCAACCTCCTGTTTCTGACCCTGGGGGCTGTGCTTTACCTCTATGCCGGCTTCCGCGGCATGGAAGCCCTACCTCGCCCCGACCTGCTCTTCCCCACCATCGCCTTTCAATACCTGCCGCCGGCCGGCGGGATCATCTTCATCCTCGGCCTCGTGGCCGCGGCATACTCCAGCGCAGACTCGGCGCTCACAGCACTGACCACCTCTTTTTGCGTCGATTTCCTCAACTTTGAAAAGTCCTCCAAAACCGAAGCGGAAAAGAGACGGATCAGAATGATCGTGCACAACGGCTTTTCCCTGACCATGCTCGCCATTATCGTCTGGTTTGAGTCGATGCACAACGACGCTATTATCAATGGCTTGTTCAAGGCAGCGGGTTATACCTATGGCCCCCTACTCGGCCTCTTCGCCTTTGGCCTGCTGACGCAACGGAACGTCAGGGATAAATGGGTCGTGCTCGTCTGCATCGCCTGCCCCCTGCTTTCCTTTGTGGCTGACAAATTCTCCGCACAGTTGCTGGGCGGGCTAAACCTGGGATTCCTGATCCTCGCCCTCAACGGCGCTTTGACCTACATTGGACTCTGGCTCATTTCCAGCCGCCCTTCCCCGGTACTTGCCACTTCCTGACCCAAATGAACCTTTTCCAAATTTTTACCCCCCTTTTACGCACTTTAACACTGGGAATTGAACTTTTGAAGGATATTAATAGTCTATTATTGGAATCATTTATTTTACCACCTGCCAAACTTTGAGGAAAAAAAATGCAGCATATACAGTAATTCTGAAATTTTCTTCCGAAATTCGAACAATAAAATGAAAAATATGCTGTTGATATGGCATGCTTTTCATTGAAGCACAAGCTCTTAACCAAATCGAAACCAAAACCATGATGAACCGATTGCTTCTGCCAACCGACTTCTCAGATATTTCCAAAAACGCCCTCCGATACTCCCGCTCATTCGCCCAAGCTCTTTCCGCCGACATTACCGTTTTACATGCCTGTGAAAGCCGCCTGAACAGGTTCTGGCTACCCCGGAAAAAACACGACGCCATCCACCAGCAGTTGATGGAATTCATCCGGGAAGACAATGAACAAGCTCCCGATAACGTGCATCCCATGATCCGTCGGGGAAAACTGCACGAGGTAGTCAACTCGGCATGCCTGGCCGGGCAATTCCGTTATGTGGTGATCGGGAAAAAACACGCCTACAGCACCTTCCCAAAAATAAAGGGCAGCAAGACCTCCCAGCTTTTCTCCAGCGCACACTGCCCTGTGCTGGTCGTGCCTGCCGGCGCCGGATTTGACTCCATCAGGAACATCCTGGTTGTCGGAGGCCAATACCGAAATATGGACCCCTCTATCCAGGAGAATGTGCTGTCGCTGAGCCTTCGCTTCGGCGCCAACCTGCACTATCTCCACTTTAGCAAAGACCCCCTCGCCTGGGAGTTCAACCAGGAAATCCTTAACAAGCAAAACTTCCTCTACCAGAAAAGTATCCCGGAGGAACTTGCGGCCGAAGGCCTCCTCGATTATATCCAGGACAATTCGATCGACCTGATGATCATGATGCGGAACCGGCAGAAGACCTTCCAGAGCCTGTTCAGCTACAGCTACGAGCAGAAGTGCCTGCCGATGATCGACATTCCGGTAATGGTTTTCCAGAATAGTAACCTGCAAATCAGGCAGGAGGGAGAGTTCGAAAAGACCGCAAGCCAGGCGATGGCGATTTGATCAGCCTTTGACTTCCTGCTCCATGTAGCCCAGCAACTCCTTGTGCGATTTCAACAGGGAGCGCGTAGCTTCATATAGCTGGTCAAATTGATTGGAGATGATCTTGACGTCCTTGCCTGCGTCGGAAATGTTCTTGAGCTTGAAGCAATGGCAGTGGAATATGCCCTCCACTACCTTTTCCAGTTCGTCGGCATGAGCGACAAACTGCGCCCACTTCTCCTGATCCATCGTCCAGGCCCGCCCATTTTCAGAGAAAGGAATAGAGGCCTCATCGCTGAGGTCCCGCCCCAACAAATCGAGAATGGAGATCCCGAACAAATGGGCGATTTTCAGCAGGTTGCAGATCTTCGGCTCAGCCGTTCCCTTCTCATAGGACGCAATGTTGCCCCTGTTAAGCCCCACCTGCTTGGCCAATTCCTCCTGGCTCCAATTCCGGCGCTTGCGCAAGCGCCGGATGTTCTCACCCAGAAAGGTGGAGACAGGATCGAAATGGACATGGCTCATGCTTTCCAAAAATTTGATACCTAAATAACAATTCGACGAAAGACCGGTTCCGGCCGACGAAAATCTTCTTTTCAAGGCCATTTCGGCCAGATTTCGTCGTTTTGGTAACAACGCCGGCATTTTGAAAGTTTTAAACGCCGAGATACCCTTTTGGGGAAATTTTTCGAGCAAAAGATATAAACAACTCTATATCAATATAAAACACATAAAAACCCACTACTCCTTTCCCATAAATGCTCACAGGCCGTGTTAAAGAAATTTTAAAATCTGCTGAATGCGGACCAAAAAGTAAATCTTATTTGCAAAAAGTCTAAATAAGGCCTATTATTGTAAAAAATAATTACAATCAAAAAATCACCCATACTATAATTATGACCGCGATATATGAACAACTGGAGGAAATAAGCGCCTCTTTGAGGGCATTCTCCCTGAAACTGACAGGAAACGCCGCTGATGCCGACGACCTCTATCAGGACACGGCGCTCCGCATCATGTCCAACGCCGATAAATACCAGGAGGGTACCAATTTCAAGGCATGGGCCGTGACCATCATGCGCAATATATTCATCAACAACTACCGCAAGAAAGTTCGCCGGGGCACTATACTCGACCAAACGCCCAACAACTATTACATCAACTCCGGCGATGTAGCCGTAAATAACGACGGCGAAACGAACGCGGCTTACAAAGAACTCCTGAAAATGGTGAGTTCCCTGCCCGACGAATTCAAGCGCCCGTTCTGGATGGCATACAAAGGCTATAAATACGACGAGATCGCCGAAGAACTTGACGCCCCCCTCGGCACCATCAAAAGCCGGATCTTCTTCGCCCGCAGGAAACTGCGAAAAATGTACGAGATAGCTAGCCAGGAAAGGGCTTAATGAAACTGTACACAAAAGAGAAAGGCCGTTGCGCAAATGCAACGGCCTTTCTCTTTTCACCCAAAACCTTGAAATTGCAAAATGTGTTTTGCATAGAAGTAAACCATTCCCGTCAATAAGTGTTGCTTAATAGCTTTACTTTTACAACTCATAGTTTGTATATCATTTTGAAGTAAATGGGACAAGTCAATCCTGAGATCACGCCGGTCAAGCGGTTCTTCCGCCTGCTTCAGGTCGATAAAAAAGATATCGGCTACATCTATATCTACGCCATTTTCTCCGGTCTCATCACACTTACCCTCCCCCTTGGTATCCAGGCTATTATTGGTCTGATCGTGGGTGGTACCATCTCGACGGCCTGGATGATCCTGATCGCCGTGGTGACCCTGGGCACCGCGCTCACAGGATGGCTCAAAGTCATGCAGCTGTCTGTCACGGAAACCATCCAACGCCGCATCTTTACACGCTCTGCCTTCGACTTTGCCTACCGGATACCGCGTCTTCCCATGGAAGAACTGCTCACAGAGCACCCGCCGGAATTGGTCAACCGCTTCTTCGACACCCTGACCATACAAAAAGGCCTCCCCAAGATCCTGATGGATTTTTCTTCCTCCATCCTGCAGATCCTCTTCGGGTTGATCCTGATCTCTTTCTACCACCCACTCTTTGTCTTTTTCGGCGTCTTCCTGATCGCGATCATGGTCGTCATCTTTTACGCCACCGGACCAGCCGGTCTTCGCACCAGTATCCAGGAGTCGAAATACAAGTACGAAGTGGCCCACTGGCTGGAGGAAATCGCACGTACACTGGCAACTTTCAAGCTTTCCGGCAACAGCGAATTGCCCCTGGAAAAGGCTGACAAAGAGGTCAGCAACTACCTCGACTACCGGAAAAAACACTTCCGCATCCTGATCCTGCAATACGGAAGCATCGTCGGTTTCAAGACCGTCATCACCGCCGGCTTGCTCATCCTGGGCAGCATCCTCGTTGTCGACAACCAAATCAACATCGGACAGTTCGTCGCCGCCGAGATCGTCATCATCCTTATCCTCAACTCGGTGGAAAAGCTGATCCTGACCATGGAAACCGTCTACGACGTGCTCACCGCCCTGGAAAAAATTGGCACCGTTATGGATATTCCCTTCGAGGAGCCGGAAGGAATCTGCTTCGAAGATATCGATACAGGAAAGGGCATCAGCATAGAAACCCACCACCTCAGCTACCAATTCCCGGATGCAGAACGTCCTACCCTCGATCATGTCAACCTCAAAATACAACCGGGTGAAAAGATCTGCATAGCAGGCTACAACTCAGCAGGCAAATCGACGCTCATCCAGCTGCTCACCGGCCTGTACCGGAATTTCCATGGAAATATATTGTACAATGGCGTCCCGCTCCGAAACCTGAATCTATCCTCCCTGCGGGCCCACATTGGCGACTTTACCGCCCATGAAGATATCTTCAGCGGAACCATCCTCCAGAATATCTCGCTCGGCAATAAAGACATCAAACTCGACGATGTCATGCGGGTTGTGGAAGAAATCGGACTCGGCGATTTTATCAAAAAAGCCCCCCTGGGATTCGACACCCAACTCCTGCCTGGCGGGAAAAACCTGCCCAGGAGCATCGTCACCAAGATCATCCTCGCCAGAAGTATCGCTGCACGGCCAGCCCTCCTGACCATGCAGGAGATCTTCACTAACCTCGAACAGCGCGACAGGGTGCAGATCGCCAACCTGCTCACCAGAAAAGATAAAAGCTGGACCATGCTAGCCGTCTCAGACGATCCCATCCTGGCCTCCCGCTGCGATCGCATCATTATCCTCAAAGACGGAAAGGTCATCCAGGAAGGTACTTTTGCGGAAATTCTGGAAAGCCCGCACTATTCCAACGTGTTCAAAACTTCTTCCAAAGCTGAACCCTCCTACGAGCCCCGGCTCGGTGTAGACTAAAGTTAATGACCTATGCTCAATATCTCGAATATCAGCACTACCGGCAAGATCGACATGGGCAAATACTGCTCGCTCGACAAGTGTGGCGAAGCACGCTCCAGCCGGCAGCTCACCCGCTGGCTGATCGTAACGCTCATCACAGGTATTGTTTTCATGTTCCTTCCCTGGACCCAGAATATCCAGTCCAAAGGCAAGGTCACGACCCTCTCCCCGGAACACCGACCCCAGGTAATCCCCTCCGCCATCGATGGCCGTATTGAAAAATGGTACGTGGCGGAAGGAGAATTGGTAAAGGCAGGTGATACAATCGTGCAAATCTCCGAAATCAAAACCGATTACTTCGACCCTGCACTGGTCGACCGCACCGAACTGCAAGTACAGGCTAAGGAAGGTTCCATCTCGTCCTATGAAATGAAGGTCAATGCCCTCCAAAACCAGATCCAGGCCTACCGCTCTGAATGGGAGTTCAAGCAAAAACAGCTGGCCAACAAAATCCAGCAGGGCCAGTTCAAAATTACCTCCGACAGCATCGAACTGGAAAGAGCCCGCATCGACTACGACATCGCCGTGCGGCAGCTGGACCGAACCAAAGAACTCTTCGACCAGGGGATCAAATCGCGCACCGAATGGGAAGACAAACAGGTGAAAGTACAGGAAACCCAGGCCAAACTGGTTTCGGCTGAAAACAAACTACTCAGCTCGCGCAACGACCTGATGAACAGCAAACTCGAGCTCAGCACCGCCCTCTACGACTTCAACCAAAAGCTCGCCAAGGCGGAGTCTGACAAGTACAGCACCCTCTCCTCCAAATACGACGCCGAAGCCAACGTCAACAAGCTCCGGATCGAAGCGGCCAACTACGAAAGACGCTCCTCCCTGCATTTTATCACCGCTCCGCAAGATTGCTATATCACCAAAGCCCTGATTACGGGTATCGGTGAAACGGTTAAGGAAGGTGAAGGCATCGTAGACATCATGCCCGCTAATTTCGAACTGGCCGTGGAAATTTTTGTAAAACCTATCGACCTGCCCCTGATCAGCAAAGACAGACAGGTCAACTTCCTGTTCGATGGCTGGCCGGCGCTGGTCTTTTCAGGGTGGCCGGGTCTTTCCTTCGGCTTCTACCAGGGCAAGGTGGTAGCCGTTGACAATAATATCAGTCCCAATGGTAAATACCGCGTGCTGGTAAGCCCCGACCCAACCGCCCGCCCCTGGCCCGAAGCGCTCAGGCCCGGTTCGGGCGCCGAAGGCATTGCCCTGCTCGACAACGTACCTCTCTGGTTTGAACTGTGGCGGCGCCTCAACGGCTTCCCCCCGAATTTCTACGACAACGAAGTACCGGAGCAACCCAAACTCAAAGCGCCCATAAAAGCTGTCAAGTAACCTGTGGAATGAACGATCTGATGAAACGTCTCCTGGTCTCCGCGCTCTGGCTCGCAGCAATCCTGCCCGCCGCTTCGCAACCCAGCCAGGACACCCTGGCAGTATTTTCCCTCGACGAATACCTCCAGTGGGTCGTGGGTTACCATCCCGTAGCCCGACAGGCCGATATCCTCCGCGACCAGGCCGAAGCCGGCCTCCGGATCGCCCGAGGCGCCTTCGATCCAAAATGGTATGCCGATTGGCAACAAAAATCCTTTGACGGAAAAAACTACTACAACCTCGGCGAAAGCGGCATCAAAATCCCCACCCGCATCGGCTGGGAGATCAAAGGCGCCTACCAGATCGCCTCGGGCGACTATATCAACCCCGAAAACAACCTCCCCGCCAACGGCCAGGCCATCCTGGGCCTCAGGATCCCGCTGCTGCAAGGCATGTTCACCGATCAGCGCCGTACCGCCCTTGCCCAAGCCAAACTCATGTCCGGCGCCAATGAAGCCGCACGCCTCAACGCCATCAACGACCTGCTGCAGGACGCCATCAAGGCCTATTGGGATTGGTCGCTCTCCTTTGGCCAACAGGAAATCGCCAGGCAGGCCCGAGATGTCGCCAACATCCGGCTCCAGGGCCTGCGGGAAAGCTACCTTGCGGGCGACAAACCGGCCGTAGACACCCTCGAAACTTTTATCCAACTCCAAACCAGGATGTTGGAACTCAACCAGGCGGATGTGTCACTCCGAAATGCCCGTTTGTACCTCTCCAATTTCCTGTGGAGCGAAAATGAAATTCCGCTCGTTTTGCAGGAAACCGTCATACCGCAAGACCTTCAATCCCTGTCCGCCGAAGCCCTTCCCATCCCCGAACAGGACAGCCTTTTTCAATTACTCCAGCAAGACCATCCGCTGCTCCGCCAATACCAGATCAAGCAGGAACAGCTCGAACTCGAACGCCGCCTCCAGGTCGAAATGCTCAAACCCCGCATCGACGTGGAGTACAATATCCTGGGCGACGGGCTCGACTTCAACGGAACGCCGGATGAGAATCTCCTTTTTCAAAACTATAAGATCGGCCTCTCCGCTGAATTTCCCCTCTTCCTCCGCAAGGAAAGGGGCAAGCTCGAAATGACCGACCTCAAACTGCTCGACAACCAATACACCATCCAGCAAAAGACCCTGGAACTCGGCACGAAGTTCAATGCCTATTTCAACGAACTGAGCAACCTCCGCGACCAGATCGCACTTTATGAGTCCATTTCAGACAATTATCTGGCCTTGCTGGATGCCGAAGTGGTCAAATTCGAGCTTGGTGAAAGCTCTATCTTTCTGGTCAACAGCCGCGAAAACAAACTGATCGAAGCCCAGGTCAAGCTCGTAGAGCTCAAAGCCAAGTACATGAAATTCCGCTACCAGGTCCTCTGGGCCGCAGGCCTTCTTCCGCAGATGTAGAATTTTTTTTCTTATCTTTCCTTTCCCCTTTAAAACAAATGCAATATGTCAAAATTGACCGTCAAATCAGGGAAGGGTGAGCTCAGGCTCAGAAAAAGCGCTCATCTGGTAGGCTTAAAAACCGTGGATCAGCAAAAAGCGGAAGACGCCGGCTTCGTCTCCGAAAAAGTATTCGAAAACATGGGCGGCTTTCAGGTCGTCGAATTGGATACTGCCGGCCAGGATATCGATTCCAGGCTGGACGAAGTGCGCAAACAGGACGAAGTGCTCGTGGGTACCCATGTTTACCTCGCAGAGGGCAGCAAAAAACCCATCATCCCCACAGGGGAAATTTTGATTGAATTCCATGAGGAAGCCAGTGAAGCGGAGCAGCAGATCGTTCTCGAAGAACTCTACCTGGAACTGGTGGAACGGCGGGAGGCAAATGTGATCATCGCAAAGGTCACCTCAAAATCGCCCAACCCCCTCAAAGTCGCACAATTCCTTCAAAAGATTTCGCTGGTCAAACTGGCAGAGCCCGATCTGGATACCCCGCTGGATGCCTATGCCTTCCAGCCTCCCTCCGATACCCTGCTCTCGCACCAATGGCACCTTCGCAATACAGGCCGGATCGCCGATGCCAATTACCCAACGAAGTGGGGCGCCGACGCCAAAATCGTCGATGCCTGGTCGCGCATGGGAAATATGGGTTCCTCCAATGTCGTCATCGCGGTTATAGACAATGGCTTCGACCTCACCCACCCCGACCTGGCAGGCAAAGTCCATAAGCCTTACGACTTTTGGACCCGCTCTGCCAACCTCTACACCGGAGATCCCCGGTTCGCACACGGCACACCCTGCGCCAGCCTGGCGCTGGCCTCCTCCAATGGCTCGGGCATGGTGGGCGTAGCGCCCAACGCCAAATTCATGCCGGTCAGCGGAACCTCCTTCAGCTGGCGCGCCACGGAAGAGATATTTGACTATTGCGTGAAAAACGGCGCCGACATCATAAGCTGCAGCTGGGGCACCATCGATCCGGCCAACAGCCTGAATTCGCTGAAGGAACAGGCCATCACCCGCGCCGCCAAACAGGGCCGCAACGGCAAGGGCTGCGTCATTCTCTTCGCCGTCGGCAACGACGACAAAGACTACATCAGCTACTACGCCGCCCATCCGGATGTGATTGCGGTGGCGGCATGCACCAGCAAAGACGAACACGCCCGCTACTCCAACCGCGGGCGGCAGGTATCCATCTGCGCTCCGTCGAACGGAGACTGGCCCCTCATCGCCGCCAGGGCCTGGTGGGATCAGGGAGACCCTAATCAACAGGGAATCAGGCGATTCTGGGCAGATGGCAGGCCGAGAGGCGATAAGTACATGCACTTTGGCGGCACTTCCGGCGCCACCCCTATCGTTGCCGGTATTTGCGCCCTCATGCTTTCCGTCAACCCCGACCTCACTGCCCGCGAGGTGAAACAGATACTGAAAGACACAGCCGACAAGATCGGCAATCCCAACGATTACATCAACGGGCATTCGGCGCGCTACGGATATGGAAGGGTAAATGCCGACAAGGCCGTAGCCGAAGCCATGCGCAGAAAAAACCAGGGCACAGGCAGTATCGCTACGCCTGCGACGACGCCCCAGCCCGAACCTGCCAGCCCCCCGCCCTCCGGCTTTTTCAAGGTGGAAGCTGCCGACGATAAGCCCAAGGGATGGGGCGTTCAGATCGGCGCATTTTCCGATTACAACAATGTACTGGCGCTATCGGAGCGGATCAAGCGCCTCTTTGGGGTGAGCATTCTCATCAATCCGGCGCTTTCGTCAGGAAAAACCGTCTACAAGGTGATCGCAGGGGCTTATCCCTCGAGCAGCGATGCCATTGCGCTGCAAGACAAGATGCAGCGCAATGGCATCAACGGATTTGTGAGAAATCTGGAGGATGTAGCCTGAGCGCTCAGGTATGGTCGGAAAACCACCCCTGGTTTTTCTCATCCTCCCGTTGCTGGCGGGTCTTGTCAAAGGTATCCCTGCCGAGGAAATACGGCCGTTCCCCTTTCTCTTCTTCCCAGGCAGGAGGCGGCGGTTCTTCGTCTTTTTCTGTATACCCTTTGTACCAATAGGAGGTGAATACGCCGACCAGGGCGCCCAGCAGGTGGCTCTCCCATGAGATGTTTTTCTGTTCGTTGGGCACGATACCGATAAACAAGCCGAAATAAAAGAACAGCACAACCAGGGCCAGAACGATAGACCGGAGGCTTCTCCTGAAAATACCGGTCCAGAATACAAAAGCCACCAGCCCGTAGATCACCCCGCTGGCGCCGATGTGGAACACATTTCTTCCGAAAAGCCAGACCGCCAGTCCCGTCAGCAGGTAGATCATCAGGAAACTGCGCAGGGCAACTTTCGGATAGAAGTACATCAGCATGGCGGTGAGCACGAAAAAGGGAGGCGAGTTGGAGATGATATGCTGCCAGTCGCCATGGATCAGCGGGCTGAGCAGAATGCCTCTCAGCCCGAAAGTCTTGCGCGGATAGATGCCCAGCGAGCCAAAGTCGATGCTCAGCGCAAACTGAATAAGCTGCACGCCCCACATGATGAGCAACAGGATCAGGGGGAACCGGAGACTAAACAATAAACGGCTTCTTTCCGCGGTTGGGCTTGTGGTCATCGCAAAAGGTTTTGATCAGGCCAATAGGTCTACCATCTCGATTAAAACGGGATCGATCTCCTGTTGTTGCTTGGTCGCCTTTTCGAAAGGGGTATAAACGATCTGTTTGTTGATTTCTCCGACCATCACATTCCGCATCCCGTTGTTCAGGGCCCGGACGGCTTCCAGCCCTAGCCGGCTGGCGAGCACGCGCTCCATGCAAGTAGGGCGCCCACCCCGCTGGATATGGCCGAGGATCGTGACCCTGATATCGAAATCGGGAAAGACTTTTTTGACGATGTCGGCAATCTGGAATGCGCCGCCCGCTTCATCGCCTTCAGCGACCACGACGATGCTGGCCCTTTTTTTATTGATGGAATTGTTGTGCAAAACGTCGAGGAGTTTTTTCATATCGGTCTTCGTCTCCGGGATCAGCACTGCTTCCGCGCCGGTTGCGATCGCCGAGCGAAGGGCGATAAACCCCGCATCGCGGCCCATCACCTCGATGAAAAAAAGGCGGTTGTGGGCATTGGCCGTGTCTTTGATGTTGTCGATCGCGTGCATGGCTGTATTGACCGCCGTATCGTAGCCGATCGTGAAATCCGTGCCGTTGAGGTCGTTGTCAATGGTGCCTGGCACTCCGACGAAGGAGATGTCGGGATATTCCTCCATAAAAATATGCGCGCCCCGGAACGTGCCATCGCCCCCGATGGCGACAACCCCCTCGATGTCGTGTTTCTTCAGCGCCTCATACGCTTTCTTACGCCCTTCGGGCGTATGGAATCCCGGGCTCCGTGCCGACTGCAGGATGGTGCCTCCTTCCTGGATGATATTACTGACGGTATGCTTCTCCATTTTGAAAACATCGCCTTCTATCATCCCTTCATACCCCCTTCTGATCCCGTAAACCTCCATGTTCATTTGGAGACCGGTCCGGACGACGGCGCGGATACAGGCATTCATGCCGGGGGCATCGCCACCTGAGGTAAAAACGGCAATTCGCTGCATGGTTATTATGAAGTCTAATTTTCAATCAGCCGATATAGCGGCGGCGGACGATTTTGATGAAATTTTTGGCTTTGTTCTTTTTGTCCTGATGCGCCCAGTTGTACCGTACCGCGACTTCGCGGACCAGGAAGTTTTTCGCCTCTTCGAAGGAAGGAAGGCTGTTCAGCGCCTGGATGGTCTGCTTGAAAGCCTCCTGGTCTCCATTGAATAACTCATTGATTGTGAATATCTTCTCATTCAAACCCATGGCTTTTCCAAGGTCCTGTATGGGCAATTCGCTCAATTTTTCCGACAATTCGCGGGCCTGGTGGTGTTCGAAGAGGTTTTCGAGCTCTTCTTCTTCCTCAGGTTCAGGCATGCGGGGCATTTTAGGAGGTTCGGGTCTTTCTGCCTTTAGTTCTGGCGTCTCGATCCTTTTCTCTTTTTCCTTCTTTTTGGGTGGAGGCGGAGGTGGAGGGGTAAAGACCAGCTCTTCTTCCTCTTCATCTGCTTCGTCCTCTTCTTCTTCCTCGGGTTCTTCGACCACGGGTTCGATCTTCTTCACTGGTTTGCGGGTTATTACGGGGGGCAATTCGACGGGAGCTGCTGCTTCCGCTGGCGATTCGCCGTGGGGGAGGAAAAATTCGTAGAATTGGCGAAGATAGGCGCGCATGAGATCTTTTTCGATCTCGGAAACGCTGTCGGAATCCGCGCTCATGTTTTTAAAAAGCGCATGGATCTTCTCCAAAAGAATACCAGCTTTTTGGAAATCCATATTCTAATTTGTTTACAAAGGGAGTGAAATGCGAATGGCAAAAAGGTTAAATTCGTGCAATGGAATCCCGCCAAAGCGCGACTTCATTTTACTGTAAATGTAGCGAATTTTCATTTAGTTTGGGCAGTTCAAATATCAAGATATTGGATCTATGTTTCTAGAACCTCATTTCAAGGGCCAGCGCAGCGGTTGGATAGAAGTCATCTGTGGCGCCATGTTTTCCGGCAAGACCGAAGAGTTGATCAGGCGATTGAAGCGGGCTAAGATTGCCAATCAGAAGGTAGAGATATTCAAGCCCAGGATCGACACGCGTTATGATAGTACCAAGGTGGTATCGCACGATGAAAATTCTATTCTTGCCATACCGGTAGAAAATTCCCACAAGCTGATCGAGTTGTCGGAAGGCGTAAGCGTGATCGGGATCGACGAGGCTCAGTTTTTCGACATGGATTTGCCCGATGTATGCCAGCATCTGGCCCTGAAGGGGAAGCGGGTCATTGTGGCTGGTCTGGACATGGACTACAGGGGGAAACCATTTGGTCCCATGCCCAATTTGCTTGCCGTTGCTGAATACATCACCAAGGTTCACGCCATTTGCCAGCATTGCGGCAACCTGGCGACCCATTCCTACCGGCTCACCTCCGAAGATGAGACCGTGGTGCTAGGGGAAAAGGACAGGTACGAGCCGCGCTGCCGCACCTGTTATCACATGGGGAATATTTTGAGTCTGAACACTACGCCTTCGGAATCCTAACGCCCCGTATCCAGAAATTTCCAGAGGTATTTACTGCCATAGGTGCGGTAGGGTTTCCATGCGGAGACGGCTTCCTGCATTTTGATTTTCCAGTCTTTTTCTTCTTTTGAAATGCCGTACAGACGGCTCATCGCTGTCTGAATCCCAAGGTCATCGACCGGAAAAACATCAGGCCTGTTGAGGGTAAACATGAGTATCATCTCGGCCGTCCACCGCCCCACCCCCTTGATCCGGGTAAGCAGGCGGATGATCTCCTCGTCGTCCCAGCTGGTCCAGTGATAATCGAGGAGGTTTTCCTGTAAGAAGAAGGCGGCGATATTTTTGACATAGCCCGACTTTTGTCCGGACAGTCCAACCTGCCGCAATTGTTTAGTTTCCATGCCTACCAATAGTTCGGGATGAGGCTGTTGATCGGGAAAAAGTGCGAGAAATCGGCCGAAAATGGTAGCAGCAGCTTTAATGGAGAGCTGCTGGTAGACGATCGTTTCCACCAGATCGAAGTAGGGATCTCTGTCAGGGACAGGCGCCGGAAAATCCAGTCTGCTAACCAGCGGTTCCATTACGGGATCTGCGGCAATGACGGCTTTGATGGTTTGCTCGGTATGCGACATATTTACCAGATCTTTTTTATTGCGGCATTATTCACCCACTTACTCCAGTCTTCATTGTAGGTATGCACGGCTTGCACGGGTTTTCCTTTTTCATCTACTACCTGAAATCCCTGGTTGACCCATTCAAAGATGCTGCCGTACAGGTTGTACACCCTGGTATATCCCAGCTTCTCCAGTTTTTTGGAAATTTTTTCGCTTCTGTACCCCACAGAGCAATATACTACGATCAGCTGGTCTTTGGAAACGTCCGACCATTGCCTTGAATCAAAGTCCTTATACCCTGCGAACCGGGCGCCAGGCAGGTGGCTCACCGTATACTCCTCCCACTCCCTGGCATCCAGGATCAGGTAAGGTTCTTTTTGATCCAGGGCTTTTTTCAGGTCTTTCACACCCATGACCGGCATTGAAAAATCGAGCAGGGAAGTCAGTTTTTTCTGAAATGCCGGGTCTTTTACCTCCGGAAGAAAAGCCGGAGGGTTCTGAGCGCAGCTAGAGAAGAAGCCCCAAAAGGCGAAGACGATGGTTTTCAGCAGCTTTTTCATCGGCGGAAACCTTACAATTGTTCAGGGCCTTCCCCAACCCAATCGGGCAGGTAGTACTGGTCTTCGCAGAATGGCAGAAGTTCGCTTTCAATAAAAGGCCGCACTTCATGGATGATACTTTCCGGGTAGAGCAGGTGCAGGTTGGGTCCGGCATCCAGGCTAAAATACAGTGGATGTTTGGTTTCTTCCCGGAACTGCCTGACCCGTTCGATCAGGGTAACGGTGTGAGGATGCATGAGAATATATCCGGGATTGGAGGCCATCATCAGGGCATGCAGGGTAAGCGCTTCGCTTTCCGCAATACGGCCAAAAGCTTCGAGGTCGCCATTGCGGAGCGATTCCAGCAGGAAATGGATATTCTGGCGCGCCTGATTGTAGCGAACATCCGCAAAAGGGTGGTGATCCATCAGCGAGTGGCCTTGAGTGCTCGAAACCGCTTTTTCTTCGCTGCTTACGATGAGGATATCATCGTGAAAACTCTGATAAACGGGATGGAGGTTCTCTTCGATGGGAATGGCGTACAGATCGGAAGAGCCGGGCACTTCTGAATGTTGCCCCCAAAGAGCCATATAGGGATAAATAGACCGGCAGGCGCTCCCCGATCCAAGCCGGGCGATATAAGACGCCTTTCGATCGAAGTCATTATCTTCTCCTAAGGTTTGAAACAGGTTATCTTCCAGTGAGCAGAGGCACAAGGCCAGGGCGCTCATACTGGAAGCAGAAGAAGCGATACCCGCAGAATGGGGGAAAGAGTTTTGGGTTCTAATGGTAAGGTCCAGCTGTCGCAAGAAGGGAAAAACGGGCGTCAGACGCTCCAAAAACTTGGCAGTCTTCTGGGCGAACTCAGGCTGGGGTTCATCGTGGAAGAAAAGCTCAAGGGAAATCTGCTGATCGGCGTTTTTTTTCGCCTTATACTCCAGTGTAGTTTCCGTCACGGCATTCTCCAGGGTAAACGACACAGAAGGGTTTTTCGGCAGCTGGTCGCCGAATTTTCCCCAGTATTTAACAATAGCCAAATTGGAGGGGCTTTTCCAGGTGACGCTTCCCGGCTCCAAATCAGCTGTCTCTAGTATCAGCTTCGCATTTGAATAATCCATTATTGCATTGTTTAGGTTAATACTATTTTGAGAGGGCTAAATTAAGGAATATACCCCCACCCTTCCTGTAGAAACACGGGAATTTAACGCACAAATCTGCACAATGTTCCACGTGGAACAAACCAGCACAAAAGGGGTGAAAAATGTTCCACGTGGAACATGGGATTAGCACTTCACTGCACCTTCGTGGTTGACCGGAGAAAGGTAGAGGTCAAATCCAATTTTGGCATCGGTATAAATCCGGGATATTGCTTCGCCACATTCTTCTGCGATAAAGCTATTAGCGCAAAGGGCAAAGATGGATGGACCCGAACCGGAGATACTACAGCCCAAGGCGCCATTGGCCATTGCAGATTCTTTCACTTCAAAAAAATGAGGGATAAGCGAAGCTCTTTGCGATTCGATGATCTCATCCAAGAGGCCTGCCCGGATCAAGTCGAGGTCTGACTGATACAATCCGATCAGCAGGGCGCCGAGATGCGCGCTTTGCTCAACATGCTTTTTCAGCGGCACAAAAGGGTGAAGTATTTGCCGCGCATGCTTGGTCAGTATTTCGACATGGGGGTGAATAACGGCGGAGTATAGCCCTTTTGGCGTTGGAAGCCTGTGAACTGCCATAGCCTCATTCCTGACCAGCACCATCCCTCCGATCAGAGAAGGACCAACATTGTCGAGGTGAACACTCCCGGAGGTTGCGCGCTCGGCCTCGGCAACGAAAGGCAGGAGATCCCGTTTTTCCAACGGATTTTTCAACAACTCGTTCACCGCCACTGCCGCAGCCACCGCGCTGGCGGCACTAGACCCTAGTCCGCTGCCGATGGGCATCTTCTTGTGTAGCTCTAACTCGACGCCAAGAGCAGGATCGCCCAAGTGCTCCAGCAATTTAAGTGCGGCAATCCCCGCGGTATTTTTTTCGGCTTCATAGGGTAACTTGCCCCCAGCTCCGGTAATTTTTGTGAGGTGAACGCCAGGTTTATCGGAAAGGCGGACAATCACCTCATCGCCCGGCTGCTCCAGGGCATACCCCAAAAGATCAAACCCGCAAGCGACATTGGAGACGCTGGCGGGTGCAAAAACTTTAATTCCACTACGCATACCTGATTATTGCGGTCATTTCATACTTGCGAAAAGCGCGAGGCACTCATTCTCCTTCTGCCTCATATTCATTTCCTCCTCATCGGATTCGTCGCCATACCCACACAGGTGCAAGACGCCATGCACCATCACCCTATGCAATTCAGTGCCGAAATCTGTCCCAAATGAACCGGCATTCTCCTTGACGCGATCGATACTGATGTATATATCGCCCTCTACCACAGGAGGGGCCGAATAGGGGAAGGTAATAATATCCGTATAAGTGTCGTGCTGGAGGAAATCAACATTCAGCCGGTAGAGGTATTCGTCGGAGCAGAAGATGTAGGAAATCCCATGAAGCCGGCAGCTCTCCCTTATAATGACTTCCTGCAACCAGGTCATCACCGCCTCGGGATGCTCCGGCTCGAAATCGACATCTTCAGCAAAAAAATGAATAGGCAATCCATCATCGGATGAATCGGGAGTCGGAAAATCGGGATCTGACATCAGGATGGGGAACTAAATGCGGAACTGAATTTCTACGGTACTGCCGTTGTCTAAAAATTCGATCTCATCGGAAAGGGCCTTCATCAGGAAGACGCCGCGGCCACCGGGCTGGTCGATGAAGTCGGGACAAGTAGGATCGGGGAGGTTTTTGTGGTCGAACCCGCACCCTTCATCTGAAACGCGGAAGGAAAGCCGGTCTCTGCATTTTTTGAGCTGAACCCTGACCGTTTTTTGTTCGTCGCATTGATTGCCGTGAAGGATGGCATTGTTGACTGCTTCGGTAAGACTGATCAGGATGTTCCCGAAGGTATCGGGATTCACGCAGTACTTGGAAGCTACCTTTTCGAGAAAAGGCTCTACAGCAGCCACGCTGAGGGGAGTCGAACGTAGTTTGAGCATAATTTCCTTTTTGCGAACGCCTGATAAACGCTGCCAGTTGGAACTGGGTTTGTTCATACCAGTAATTTGCTAAAACTGAAACACAAAATAAACCTGCCAGGTTTTAAGCCGGCTTTCAGTTGGATCGTTCGCGGGAGATTGTTCAGGACAGGGACAAAGATCGATTTTTTTGCTATTCCTGTCAAGAGGTCGCCCCTTGTCAGGGAGCAGATTAACAAAAAAATCAACCCAACCCCCTGACAACGAGCAACTTATTTAAGTGACTTATAATATTCTTCCACCAGGGTTTTATAGTAAGGCTTAAGGGAAGGCGATACAGTACGGTAGCGCTCGATCTCCGATTCGCGCTTTTTGAGGTATTCTTCCAGGGAAGGCGGAAGCGGGCGCTCATAATTCTTGGCTTGTTCCGACTTGCGCTGGTTGTCTTGCTCCCGTTGCCGCTCTGCCTTCTCGTGTTCGAGCAGGCGGGTCAGGATGTCTTCCTGCCTTTTCTGCATTTCATTGGTCAGCCGTTTGTTCACCAGGTCGATTTCCGACTTGTTCATCTGGTCGATGATTTCCTGCAGTTCCTTAGAGCCCTGCCCTTTTTGCTGGAGCTCCTTCTGCTTTTCGCGGAGAGCCTGGCGAAGAGCGGCTTGCCGGGCGGCCATCTGGGCAAACTCTTTGCTGCCCGGCTGGCTGCCTTTTTTCATGCCCTCCTTCATCTGTTTCATCTGGTCGTTGAGCTGCTGCTGGCCTTCGGAGATTTTATCCTTTGGTTCCTTGCCCTCCTTGCCGCCACCGCCGCCGGGCTTGTTGCACATGCGGTTGCCCGACATCATGGACGACATCTGCATCTGCATCTGGTTCATCACTTCGCTGAGCATGAGGGCCAGGTCGTTGACGTTCTTCATCACCCGTTGCTGGTGCTCGCTGGCCTGGGGCTTGCGGCGCTCCTCTAGCTCTTCGATCCCCTGCTTCATGTTTGACTTGATCTCCATAACCTTATCGGTGACAAAGCCCTCGATCTGGAACACCCGCTTGGCAAGGGCCTGCAGGCTGTCTTCAATCAGGCGGAAGTCGTCCTTGAGCTTGAATTGCCTTTGCACCAGATCGACATACTGCGGCGTGTTGATACTCACACGGCCAAACTCATCCATGAGGCCTTCCTGCTCGAAAGAGAGGCCGACCAGGTTCTCCAACAGCTGGCGGAGTGCCTCCATGTCTTCCTGCATCTGCTCCATTTCCTGCCCCTCCATCTGCATGGCCATAGACTGGGCCATTTCCCTCATCTTTTGCGCAGCTTTTTTCTGCTTCTGGGCCGCCTTCTGGTTTTGCTGCTGCTGGAGGTTTTCCTTGCTATCCTTCAAGTCTTCCTGAATATCTTTCATTTCCTCCTCATGCTCGCCGAGGTCTTTAGGACGCTCCAGTTCCTCGTTCTTCTTCTCCAGATCCTTCATCTTATTCTGGAGGTCGTCAAATTTTTTATTGATGTCCTCTTGCCTGTTTTCCAGGTTTTCCTGAGCATCCTTTTGCTCCCGGGTATCTTCGCTGAGCTTTTCTTCCTGGGCCGCAAGCTCTTCGAGCTTGTCGATCATCTTTTGCATCTCATGCTCTACTTCGAGTTGCTTGAACAGTTCGAGCATGCGGTCGAGTTCCATCTCCAGTTGCTCGTCGCTGAACTCGAACTTCTCCATCATCTCCAGCGCGCCTTCCTTTTCCATTTCCTGGAGCAGCTCTTCAATCTGCTGCATCAGTTTTTCCATCTCCTCGTTCATCGATTCTTCGAAGAGTTGTTGGAGTTGCTCCTGTTTTTCCTCAATGCGCTCATCGGTCTCGGAAATCTCATCCTGGTTTTTGAGGTTTTCTTCAAAAGCTTTCTTGGCTTGCTCAATCTCCTGCTGCAGTTCTTTCTGGCGGTTGAGCAATTTCTCCAGTTCCTTGCGCTTCTGCCAGTCCATGTCTTTTTCCTGCAACAGTTTCTCGCGGAGTTGCTGCATTTCTTTCTGGATCTTTCGGTTCTCCTTGAGCGCATCTTCCAGGCGATCCTTGATTTCTTCGCTGTTTTCCTCTGTCATTTTTTCAAACTCCTCAACAGTGGGCTTGGCATAGACCATGAGGTTGGTTCGCGAAGACTTGCTGCCGTTGACGCCGTCGTTATCGAACACCTCGAAATAATAGGTGATCTGGTCACCCGGCCTCAGGTCTATACTGTTGAGGTCCCAGGTATAGGCGTATTGCGCAGCCTTTCCGTCCGGCTGGCGGAGTTTGACGGATTGAAGAGGTTCCTGTTCTGCCTGGTACCTGGCGATCCGGTAATTGAACGAGAGGCTCATGAGGCCGTAATCGTCGGAGGCTTCCCCAACGAAATAGTACAACATGTTTTGGGTGCTGTCCTCGAATTTTTCCACGGAGATGGTGGGATATTCGTCGGGTACGATGGAGATGGAGTAGCCAACGCTGTCGGCATTAGGCAGATACTGATTGGAAATGAACAACTTATACAATTCATCCCGCATGGCGCGGCGCTGGAAGGTGAAGCTTTTTTCGGAAGCCCGTTTCAGTTTCGTAGACTTTTGATCGGATGAAAAGTAGGCCAGGAGGTCATCGGCATTTTCAACCTGAAAGAACCATTTGATCTCTGTGCCGGCCGGTACGACCATATCGCCTGCGTTGGAGCGGATCTCGTCTTTTCGCTGGGTATAGGCCGGATAGTCCAATTCGACATCGAAGCTGACGATGCTGGGTTTGCGCAATACTTCCAATACGTAGGGCTTGCTCTGCACGCGGCCGGAGTACAGGCGGAAAGGCATATCCTTTTGCACGTTACTGAACTGATAGGTAAAACGGTTGGGCGCCTCTTTGGTCAGCTTATATTGGTAATTATCGATTTCGATAAAAACCTGATCGGGATACTCCGATCCCTCCACCTCCACTTTGAGCGGAAAGTCATCGAACTGAACGACGCTGAGGTTTTCCTCATCGAGCAGGAAGCGGTAAGGCGCAGGGCGTTCGAACTCCTCCCCTATGCTGATCAGGCGGTTAGTACTCTCGGTGATCAAGCTGGGCGCCATGAGGAAGACCAGGAGGAGAAGCAGCAGCGGAGGGAGCGCATACCTGAGGTATTTCCGGTTATTGGAAAGGTCGATGGCATTTTTAAACGGTACGAGCTTGATCGACTCCGATTTCTGATTGATACTGGCGAGGATGAGTTCTTTCTGCGCTGCGGAATCAGCCTGGTTTTTCAACTGGAGGATGTTGAGCAATTTGTCGCGCACATCCGAAAAGTGCTGCCCGATGATGAGTGCTGCCTGTTCGTGGGAGATGACTTTGCCCAAATGGAAATAATGCACCAAAGGAGTTACCACCCAATAGCCCAGCGCGCCCAGGCTGATACCCAGGAAGGAAAAGAACAAAACGCCCCTTACCGAGCTGCTGAAGTAAAAGTAGTGCTCCAAAAAGTTCAGTCCAAGGAACAAAGCCAGGATAATAGCCAGGCTATACAGCGAACCTCTGATCAACTGATTGAGGTAATATTTGCGAATGAATTCATCCAGCTTCCGGATCAACAACTGATAATTTTCCATAACTCGTCCGTTCCTGCTTAAAACAAATTAAATGTTCATTATCAACCACTCAAACCTGAAAAAGATTTGGACGGGGTTGTCAGAGAGAAAGAGTACCAAAATAGGAAAGAGCTGCCTGATTGTCAACCTGTGCCGCTATTTTGCCCTCGAGTTGGGAAAACTCTTGTAAATATCTCTCAGTTCCTCATTGGTTTCCGTCGCTTTGACCGATTCGATCTTGTCGAGCACTGTTTTATCAAGGGCTTCAATTTTCTGGCGAGTAGATTCTTCCCTCGCCTCCCCTGCCCTTTTTTTCAGTTCGCTGTGGATATCGTTGAGCCCTCTCATTGCCGCATAGCGCTTCATCAGGGAAACACCTGGCCGCAGGGCGATATCGTGGAAGAGTTCCGCCGGTTCCGCCAGCTGGTTCCAGGAGCCAAGGCGGGCCAGTTGAAGATAACCCGTCATATAGTAAATGGACTCATACTCATCTCTCAGGTCAATCTGTTTCCGGAAGAAATCGGTCTTTTTCGCGTCTTTGGCGCTAAGATAGATGTCTGCAATGACGTCCAGCACGCTTCCTTCGGCTGTTTGCTCCAGTTCTTCGGCCTTGGCGAAGGCCTTTTGGGGAGAAAGAACGTGCAGTGCGTCGAGCGCGGCAGCAACGACGTAAATAGAGAAATCGGTATCGATGACCTCCTCCAGATCGGAAATAAATGGTTCGCCTCCGGGTTGCCCAAGCAGATAACAAGCGGCAGAACGCACCCGCGATTTGGGATCCTTTCTGGCCAACCGGGCTATTTTCGGCAATAACCCAGGGTTTTCCTCCAGGTTGTCGAGCGCAAAAGCTCGAAGCGCCCAGTATGAATCGCCCAAGACATCGGTCAGCAAGGCTTCAAACCGCGGATGTTCGAAAGGCACTTTTTGGAGAGCCTCCAGGCGATCTCTGACATTGGAGGCTTTATAGTACTGGGTTAAATAATCCTCCACCGTCTTGTTCTCTTCCCTTTCACACAGCAAAATCCGGTCGGGGTCAAACAAAACCAGCTCCGGCTTTTGGGGAGCCGGATAGCGGAATTCCGTCTGCTGTTCCCGCATCCAGCCCTTTTCGGTTTGCACCCTTCCATCAGGATGAAAGAGCTGGATGGAGACAGGAAATTGAAACACCGGCGCTTCCTGGGTTTGCACTATTTTCACAACTGCTTCACCCGCATCTTCATCATAAGAATAATCGATTTGGAGCTTTGGGTGCCCCTCCTGAAAAAACCACTGATCGAAAAACCAGTTGAGGTCCTGTCCGGTAATATCTTCAAGGGCCAGCCGGAGCTCATCTGCCTCTACGTCGGAGTAGGCATTTTGGGAAAGGTAGCGGTTTAATCCGGCAAAAAAGGCCTCGTCGCCGAGGTAGTTGCGGAGCATGTGCATGACCATCCCGCCTTTGTTGTAGCTGTGCCGGTCGAACATGTGATCGCGGCTGGCGTAGTGGTAATCGATGAGGGGATGGGCATTGTCGCGGGCTTCGTAGATGTAGTCTTCCCACTCCGCCACCAGGTGATAATCCGCTTCTTCCTTGCCATGGTGGTGCTCCAGCCAGAGGTATTCGCTGTAGTTGGCGAATCCTTCGTTCAGGGTCAGGTTCGACCAGCTCTCGCAGGTCACCAGATCGCCAAACCAGTGGTGGAACATCTCGTGGGCGACGATTTTTTCGTTATACAGGACATCGACCAGTTCGCGCTCCCTTCCATACATAAAATCGCCAAAGACAACGGCTGTGGTGTTTTCCATAGCGCCCGACACGTAGTCGCGCACCACGACCTGAGAGTATTTGGGCCAGGGGTAGGGATAATCCAGCAAGTTGGAAAAGAAATCCAGCATCTCCGGCGTGTTCGGGAAAATGGCTTTTGCGTGGTCTTCCCATTCCGGTTCCACGTAGTACTGTAAGGGGATATCGCCCCACCGGTCTTCCACGATCGCATACTCGCCGATGGCCAGCATAAAGAGGTAGGGCGCATGCGGCTGGTCCATTTTCCAGTAATCAGTTCTTGTGCCGTCGCTATTCATGGTAGAAGAAACGAGTACGCCGTTTGACAGCGTGGCGAGACTGGAGTCAACCGTCAGCTGCATTTCCTGGGTGCAGCGTTCGTTGGGTTTGTCGATGGTCGGAAACCAGCGGGAGTTGTTCTCCGTTTCGCCCTGGGTCCAGATCTGCCTGGGTTTGTCCGTCTCTTCTCCGCGTGGGTTGATGAAAAACAGGCCTTTATCTGAGGTGATCGCCCAGCTCCCGCCTTCCTCGGAAGGATGGGCTATGTAGGAAATGCCTATTTGTATGGTATCGGTCCTTTCATACTTCCGGCCCAGGCCGATGCTAATCTGCTGGCCGTTGTATCGATAGTCGAGCGATTGGCCGGAGGGTTCCAGGGTCACATTTTTAAAGGTAAATCCCTTGGCGTCCAATACCAGGCGGTCTGAAGCCTGAAAATAGGGTTTGAGCAAGAGTGAGGCATGACCGATGACCGCTTCGTCTTCCCAGTCAAATTTCAGGTCCAGCCTCGTGTGGATGAGGTCGAATTCGCGAGTGGCCGATGCCTGGTAGGGAGGCAATGCGCCCGGCTGCGCATCCGGATTATCCGACAGGGCATAGGCCGTCACCACCATGGTATCGAGCAGCCTGATTTCGTAGGGTTCTGAGAGTTTAAGCTGTTTGGCCGAGTTGCAACCCAGCAGAAACAGGCCGGCTGCAAAAAGGACGAAGGAGCGAAATTTCATATCTATATGATTGATCGAAAGAACATTACATCAGGTAATAACGCCCCAAAACCGGATTTGACGCACCATTCCCACAATTTTTATTTTCATCTGGCGGAAAATTACCAAAGTTAGTATATTTGAAACGGCCTCCTGTTAGAAGTCATTCTTCAAACAGGAAAAATGAAAAAACAGTCTGCTTTTTTCCACTTCTCCCGAAGGGAGCGGTACGGCAACACCTTATTGATTGCGCTTTTTCTTTTAAGCTGCATCTTTCCCGAGTATCTCCCCTACTTTTTTCCACCGCCTGATCTGCCGCATCCCGACTTTCGTCCCGCACTGGCTTCGCTCGAGGAGCGCGATACAGTTCCTGAAACGGCCTCCCGGCCAGATACCCTTTTTTTCTTCGATCCCAATCAGGCGGACATGGAGACCTTCCTCCGTCTTGGGCTTTCCCAACGGACAGCCAGAACGATAATGAACTACCGCGAAAAAGGAGGGCGCTTCCGCAAGAAAGAAGACCTCGCATCCATGTATACCATAACAGATGCGGAATACCAAAGGTTGGAGCCGTATATCAGGCTTCCTGACCATCCGCCAAGCAACTATAAAAGAACGTATTCCACTGAAAAGGCTTATAAGCAATACGAAAACGTAGTGGTCGACATCAACCAGGCCACGGAGGAGGAATGGCAGCAACTGCGGGGCATAGGTCCGGGCTATGCCGGGCGTATCGTCCGATTCCGCGACAAGCTGGGCGGCTTTGTTTCTGTGGAACAAGTGGGAGAAACCTATGGCCTGCCGGATAGCGTTTTTCAGCAAATCCGTCCGCAGCTTGCACACTCGCCCATTCTGCGATTTATCCACATCAATACCTGCACGGAAGAGGAGCTGGCCGGTCATCCATTTATCCAGAAAAGGCAAGCCAGGTCGCTCTGCCTGTACCGGCAGCACCATGGGCCGTTCAAGGATCTGGAGGACCTGAAGAAGGTGAGGTCGCTGCCCGATACCGTCCTTCAAAAACTAATCCCTTACCTGAGTTTTGAGGAAGTGCCATGAGAACGCCGAGGGAATTGAGTTGGAAGGAAATGCCTATGTCAAGGCTGGTTCTGGCTTTTATGCCCGGGATTGGCGCGGGTGTTTTTGTAGAGAATTTGCCTGTTGATTGGATCATTACAGGAATTGGGCTTGCCGCTATTGTTTGTCTGGTTATGACCAGAAAAAAGATCCCTTACCGTTTCAGATTTGCCTATGCAGGTTTTTGCCTTTTTTTCTGGATGCTGGCGGGTAGCTGGGCCGGCCACGAGCGCCTGTCGTTCAACCAGGCTGATTATTTTGGCCATCACCCAGGAAGGGACTCTGCTGTATGGGAAGGAGAAATTATCGAGGTTTCCGGAACAGCCTATAGGAGATGTATCATCCAGATAAACAGTAGGTTGGAGGAAAACGGCCGGCCAGTGCCTGCCAGCGGAAAACTGCTGGTTTACCCGGGAAATGACAGCCCGGTGGAAAAAGGCCAGATCGTTTTGTTCAGGACAGCGATGCGGGATATTTCTTCGCCGAAAAACCCTTTGGGTTTTGACAACAAGCAGTACCGTTTTTTCCAGAACATCCACCTGCAGGCATACTGGAAAGAGGGAGATTACAAGGTCATTGGAAAACGGCCGGCCGGCGCTTTGGAACTATGGAGAAACGAACAACTTTCCAAATGGAGGGAGGCGCTGGAAGACCCGGCAGTTTTTTCGATAGCGGGAGCGATGGTCTTTGGTTACAAGGATGAAATGCCGGAAGAGATCCGCGAGACCTATGCCGCAACAGGCGCTTCGCACGTATTAGCGGTATCGGGGTTGCACGTTGGGTTGATCTACCTGTTTTGCAGCTTTCTTCTACGGAAGTTGAAATGGCGGTTTTGGAAAGCGGTCATCAGCCTGATCGTCATCTGGGGTTTTGCCTTTTTGACTGGCGCCACGCCGTCTGTGTTGAGGGCATCTACCATGTTCAGTTTTGTGCTGATTGGGCAGCAGATGAGGCGGCCGATTTCCATATACAACTCGCTGGCAGGATCGGCCCTTTTTCTGCTCATTGTCAATCCGCTCTGGTTGTTCAACATCGGATTTCAGCTCTCCTATCTGGCGGTATTGGGTATTGTGGTTTTTCAACCCCTGTTTTACCATTGGTGGATACCCTCCAACCAGTGGGTAGATAAGATCTGGACGCTCATTACCGTTTCGCTTGCCGCACAGTTGGCTACGTTGCCGCTTACGCTGTTTTATTTCCACCAATTTCCGGTATACTTCTGGCTGTCGGGACTGGTTGTCGTGCCGGCGGCGCCTGTCATTATAGGCCTGGGAATCATGCTGATACTGTTCAGCAACTGGATACCGGCTTTGGATTGGATACCTGCCTTGCTGCTCGACCGCTTGATCGGCCTGATCAATGGTTCGCTGGAGATGATGCAATCCATACCGGGCAGCGTAATATCGGGAATATACATTCAGGGTGGAGCTGTGTTGGTATTATTTGCATCGTTGATATTACTGGCCAGGGTATGGGAAACCAGGAGTTGGCGCTACCTTTTCTGGGTTTTTATTGCCTGGAATGCCGTCGCCATCAGCAGGTGCGTCACCGATGCCGCGGAGTTTTGCCGTTCGGAAATGATCGTTTACCACACCCCAGGTCATACCCTGATCGATGTAATGCACCGGGGCAGGATGGTCACCTATCGGGATGAAGACCTCGAAAAAGCCGATGAAGACCGGGCGGCTGAAGCGATCAGGCAAAGGAGGCGGATACGGGAACGGGAAACCGTATTTTTAAGGGACGCGACAGTGCTCATTTCGACAGATAGTTCCGTTGCAGTCATTGCCGGAAGCCCTGCCTTTGAGCCGGAAAAGTGGGCGGTTCAGGAGATCATAGCAACTTTATCCAACAAGCGCTGGCGGGTTAACAAGTGGAAAGAGGCCGGTACAGGAAAGGAATGGACCTTGACAGACATCCGCGAAACTGGGGCCTGTATCAGGCCGGCGGCGCCTGGGCATTGGCCTTTTCTTGTGCCAGCACATCGATGAGAAACTGATTCAGGTACTGGTTGAACTGCTCGGGGTGTTCCATCATGGGTGCGTGCCCGCATTTGTCGAAGAAATAGAGGCGTGAGTTGGGAATCAACTCAGCAAATTTTTCTGCCACGAAGGGAGGTGTAATATGGTCCTGGTTGCCCCATATCAACAGCGTTGGCGCCTTGATAGAAGACAGCTTGTCGCCGACATTATGGCGGATCGCTGATTTGGCGGTAGCCAGCACCCGGATGGCCTTGTTGCGGTCGTTCACAATATCGTAGACTTCATCGATCAACTCCTTGGAAGCCGTGTTGGGGTCGTAGAAGGTATCCTCCGTTTTCCGCTTGATGAACTGATAGTCGCCCCGGCGGGGAAAGGTAGAACCCATCGCATTTTCAAACAAACCGGAGCTACCTGTCAGGATCATGGATTGGACCAGTTTGGGATGGTTTATCGTAAAGAGCAACGCAATATGGCCGCCCAACGAATTGCCCAACACGTTGACGCGCTGGTACTTTTTATGCCGCACGAAATCAACCACATGGTCGAATAAGCCGCCGATGGAGACTTTGCGAATCGGCATTTCGAAGATGGGCAGCAATGGAACGATGACGTTGTAGCGTTTTCCGAACTCGTCGAGGATCGTCTCAAAATTGCTGAGCGCGCCGAAGAGCCCGTGCAGGAGCATGAGGTTAGTCTCGCCGCCTTTGGTTTCGATATATTTGAACCTACCTTCTTGCTTAATCTCGTACTTCATTTTAAACCCTTAAAATTTTCACCAATAAAGTTAGCGTATTTCGCCAATGCGAAGATATGATTGACACATTTGTGGAAATGTTTGTGAATAATTCAACAATGAACTTTCTGTTTAAAGTCAGAATATCATGAAAATCAGGATTTTTCACACTTATTCACAAATCCACAACCAGTGATAAACATCTTTACCTAAGTGATTTACATAAAAAATTAACACCTTCAATGTTGAAATACTTTTTTATCAATTCTTTTTCAACATTTTTTTCCACAGCTATGATTTTGCAGGCTGTCCGGACCTGTAAACCAGGTTAAGCAGGGCGGCCAGCAGGATCAGGGCGCCTCCCTGGTGGAGCACGCCATAGGTGACCGGAATCCGGCCCAGGCTGTTGATAACGGTCAGTACACCCAGGAGGAACTGCAGGGATACAAGACCAAGCACGATATAGCCGGCCTGGCTCAGTTTGGGCCCCGGGTTCCACTTTCGCAGTTTTATGACCAGTGCCACGATGAGTGCGGTGAGCAGGTAGGCCGTGGCCCTGTGAACGACCTGTACCCAGGCCTTGACGGTAAGGGAAGGTTCGTAGTCGATCCAATTGTCAACAGAAAGGCCGTCGGCTGAGGAAAGTGCATTCATGAATGCCTGTCCGTTGATGAAGAAGGGAAAATGCGGGTGCACCAGTCCTGCCCGCATGCCGGCCATGAGTCCGCCGAACGCGATCTGCACCAGTAGCAATGCGATCAGCGCCCAGCTCCATTTCCTGATCCGGCTCCCGGCCTCATGCGCAGGCGATGGCCCGTGCGAGCGCAGCCAGGTCCACACCAGCATGGCAAATAAGGAGGTAGCGATGAGCAGGTGAATGATGAGGTTATAGGCATTCACCCAGGTGCGGGTGTCTTTGTTGAGGCCGCTGGCGACCATGATCCAGCCAAAGGTAGCGGCCAGAGCGGCAAGGAAGATGACGATGCCGAGGTTGCGCATCATCCAGCCCGGTATCCACTTTTTCCACCAGAAGAAGAGGAAAGGGAAGAGGAATACGAACCCCATGAGCCGGGCCCAGAGGCGGTGAAAATATTCCCAGAAAAAGATGACCTTGAACTCGCCGAGGGTCATGTCGGCGTGCAGGGTCTCGTACTGCTTGCGGGCTGCGGTTTTGTAGGCCTCGAAGGCCTCTTGCCACTGGGCTTCATTAAGCGGCGGGATAGTCCCCTGGATAACCGACCATTCGGTGATGGAAAGGCCGGAGTCGGTCAGGCGCGTAACGCCGCCGATAATGACCTGGAAGAAGACCATGACGACGCCCGCGAACAGCCAATAGCGAACGGCGGGGCGGATTGTGGTTTGCGGTTCCATAGGCTGGGTTTGCTGGCCCAAAGGTACCAGATGATGAGTTATTAATAATATTCTTTTAAAATTTAAAAAACTCCCTTGCTATCATTAGGGGTGTTGAATTGTACAAACAAATTTTTACCAACGTCCGGCACAGGGCTTAATCCACGATTTACAATAAATTTACACAAGGAGCATGGATAACCTTTGCTTGTAACTCAATGATTTGGGCGGTTTTTCACAACTTGTTGGCAGGTTTTTCCCCATTCGCTCAACCTATTTCCACTGCCCTTCCCGGGGTGGATATCCTGTGGAGAGGAGGGGGAGCTGTCCACAAAAAGTGAGTTATATTAAATTAAATTCATATTTTATAAAATCGCATTCTTGAAAGATGTGGACTACTTGAGGCTTTTCAACGCAGATTCCCCAAAATGTGGTGGAAAACCTCTTTTTACAAAGGATTGATTTTTATAAATTTATCGTTGGGTGGAATAGAGGGTGTGGAGAATGGATCATTCAGCAAAAAGCAGATGCCTATGTGCGGCCGGTTTTCGTTAGCAGTTTCAGAAAGTAAGATACAGCAGGAGCTCCCCTTTGTCGATCCGGGCACAAATATCCGGAAGAGTTACAACATCGCCCCGACGCAGCACGCCTATGTGGTGACCAACGACCAGCCCGATCGCCTGCAGTACATAACCTGGGGGTTGATCCCCTATTGGTCGGAAGAGGGCAAGAATACCGGCAAGCTGATCAACGCCAGGGCGGAGGGGATTGAGAGCAAGCCGTCTTTCCGGGTGCCCATCCGCAAGCGGAGGTGCCTGGTGCTTGCCGACAGTTTTTACGAATGGCGTACGGTCAACCACCAAAAGATACCCTACCGGGTTGTGCCCAGGGACGGCTCCATGCTCGTCATGGCCGGCATTTGGGATGTTTGGGAAAAGGACGGTTATCCACTCAAGAGTTTTTCCGTTATCACGACTGAACCCAATAAAGAGGTCAGTTCGCTGCACAACCGGATGCCCGTGGTGCTCCCCACGCTCAAAGAGTGCAAGCATTGGCTGGAGCCGATGGAAGTGGATGAGGTATTGCAATTCCTCCACACGCCTCAGGACGGACTATTCCGGATTTACCGGGTATCAGACGAACTGAATAGTCCGAAGTACAATCTACCCGATCTGCACAACGAGATACCGGAGAATCTGGATTTGTTTTCGCAGCGATAAAAATTAGAATAAAAAATAAAGTATTGCCATTCAATACTTTAAAGATTTATAGCGGCCGAAGGCCGCTTGGTATATCAAACCCTGAAATTCAGCAGATAGCCTTTGACGAGCTGGTCGAAAGCCTGCCCTTCGCCGAAGTGGAAAGCGACGCGCACGGGCAGCACGAAGACGGGGATCTTCGATTCGGTGAGGAATTCGCGGTGCAGTTCCATGCGCACGGCGTCTTTTTCGGTGGTGAGAATGACCTTTTTATCGCCCTCCATATTGTCGAAGATCCTTTTCATCTGCGACATGTCGTAGTTGGAGAAGTAGTGGTGGTCTTCGAACTCGAGGATGCGCAGCGATTTGGTCTGTCCTTCCAGGTAATTGGTCAGGTAGCCGGTATTGGCGATGGCTGAGATGAGCAGCGCGTCAATGTTGCCGTTGAGCGGTATGCGGTGCAGGCCGTTGAAGAAGGAGTAGGGACGGCCGTATTCGTAGTAGGAAAAGAAGATGCGTTGGTGTGGAAAAGGTTGGATTTCCTGGGTGAACTGCTCTTTTTCCTGGGTGCTCATCTGCGGCGGACACTTGGTGACGATGATGATATCGGCGCGTTTGTAGGCCGAGCGCCACTCGCGAAGGCGCCCGCTGGGCAGGAGGTAGTCGCGGGTGAAGGGTGCATTGTAGTCGGTGAGCAGGATGTTCAGTCCAACCTTGACTGAAAGGTGTTGAAAAGCGTCGTCGAGCAGGATGGCCTGAGTCGTGGGCTGTGCTTTGAGAATCTCCAGGATGCCGAAGGTGCGGCTTTCGGCAACGCCGACCAGGATGTCGGTGTATTTGCGTTTGAACATGAGGGGTTCGTCGCCGGCATCCTCGGCGGTATGGGAGGGCTGGACCTCCAGGTAGCCACGGGTTTTGCGCTGATAGCCCCTGCTCAGGGTGGCGACGTATATATAGTCTTTCAGCATCCTGATCAAATACTCGATGTGGGGCGTTTTGCCCGTTCCGCCCACCGAGAGGTTGCCCACGGAGATGACCGGCACGCTGAATTCCACTTCCCGGAGAAGCCCGCGGCGGTAGAGCTCGTTGCGGATGTTGACGCCCAGGCCGTAAAGCAGGGAGAAAGGCGCCAGCAGGATTTTTATCAGGACAGATTGGACCATGAATTACCGTATGATGACCATTTTTCCGTAGCCTTTCTCAAAAAATGCGTCGGCGCCGGAGGCGAAGGCCTTGAAGTTCTCGCCGTTGGCTTTTTTGGCCACGATCCGGTAAAGATACACACCATTAGCCAGCGGATCGCCAAAATCATCACGTCCGTCCCAGGCATAGTCGGTGAGGTGGGTGCCGATCTTCATGGTGCCGATCTCGTGTTGGGTGATCTCGCGCACTACCCTGCCCGAGACGGTCAGAATCTGTATCGTAAACCAGGCCGGCGGTTCGGAACCGGTGAGGGTATACAGGAAACGCGTGCTGGTGGAAAACGGATTCGGATAGTTGAGTACGTTGGAGATCATGGATTCGGTGAAGACCTTGAAGGATATCTTGTAGTCGTAGCCGAATGTGCTGAGCGAGATCAGGTGGTCAATGTCGCCGGTTTTGTTGCCTGTTACGTCTTCGGCTTCGACGTAGAAAGCATAGTCGCCATCTGTAGTAAATACCGGGTTAAATTCGACCCTTGCCCGGTTGTTTTTGCCATTCTGCACCTCCGCCGGATAGAAGCGGATGCGCTCGTCGGTGAAATAGAGGCGTTCCTCCATGCCACCGGGGTGTACGAGGAGCAGCCGGAACAACGATGTGTCTTCGAGTGCGAGGTAGGGGTTTTCGTCTTTGAGCTGCACCTGTATCTGTGGCGTAGCCGACACAAGGTCGCCATCGAGGATGTGTTCGCCGTCGAAGGTGACGTCGAGCAGCGGGTTGCGCAGGTCTTTTTCGACGAAAAACTGGAGTACCCCTACGTTATTTATATGTGTCTGCTCGGGTTGGTCGTCGTCGGGATTAACGTCGATGGTGAGCTGGTGCACGCCTATGGAGGGCCGGGTGTCGTATTGCAGGTGGGCGATGAGTGTATCGCGTGCCGGCAGGGGGCGGTATCGGTGTTCGATGTTGGTAGCCTGGTTTTGCGGGTTGAGGATGGTATAGCGCACGAGCAGGCTGTCCATATCGTAGTCGCTGAGGTTTTCGGTGGCGACTTCGAGCAGCAGGGGGGCGCCTTGCAGCAGCGTATCGTTTTGCAGGGTGAAATGCCCTGCGGGGTCGAGGGCTGCTTCGGGGACCCCCAGGTAGTGGATGCGCCAGTATTCGAGGTGGGGCGGGGTTTTTTTAGTGGGGTCTTTGGCGAAATAGTGGAGTTTGAGGTAGGGAATTTGGGTAGCGTCGATATTTTCCAGCGGGAGTGGATTGACGGCATTGAGGACGTTGTCGTAAAGGAGGGTATCCTGTCCGGAGGCACGGATGCCCCAGACGCTGAGTTTGACTTCGTCGGTTGATTCAATGCCGTTTAAGGCCCAATCGAGGGTTTCCCATTTAGTGGCGGGGCCAATTGGAGGTGAGGTGAGGGAGCCTTCCGTCCAGGAGCCTTCGACGGGAATGTTGAGTTCGTTTAATGAAACTTTATCGCCGGTTTTTTCAAACAGGAAAGTGTCCTGGGCGCCTTTCTGGTAGAAAAGATTGTATGGCAAAGAACCTGAAGTTGCGAGGTTTCTTACCTGCGTGGCGCCTTCCTCCTCCAGGATGTTGAAAATGCTTTTCCCATCGAAGAGGAGGGAATCGCTGGCCCAGTCCTGGGGCTTGTAGTCACTTGTCGCAATGTTTTGGCAGGTGAAGAGCAAAACGTAGTAGCCATCAGGGATGATGGCATCATTTTCCAGAAAATCCATTAGCTCTTTGCGCTCTGATGGGTTTTCCGTTTTAAACATGAAGGATTTGAAATTTTTGGAGGTGTCAGTACCGGGAGGCAAAGGATTTCTCACTTGGGTTGTTATACTCACAGGATCAATTAATGCGATAAACACCCCACCGAATGTATTTCCGAATTGGCCATCGTAATGAAGGTACTGTTGGTCGTTCTTCTCAATGTACAAATCCTCCTGATTCCTGTAATACCTGGGGTTTTTTGGGTTTATATTTCTTATGTTATTGCGAATTTTATAATCCACAACATCATCAATAAAAGCAAGCTTCCTCGTTGTGGAATCCATCTTCATATCCACAAAATTGCCGTACCGGAACTGGTAGAAGTGCGACTGATTCCACCCCGGAGAGCTGTTAGGCAGGTAGACAAACGACGAGCTGCGCCAGCGGTATGACCCCGTCAGGGAGCTGTCGGGGCTGACGCGCCAGTAGTAGACCGTATTGGGCTGAAGCGCTACATCCGGCGTCCATTTGATCACGCCGCCAGCCTGGGAGATGGAGGTGGATTGTTTGAAAGGGCTGTCAAACAGCTCGGTGGTATCGATCTCCATCCAATACGTCAGCTGTGGGAAGAAGGGGTTACCGGTAGAAGCGTTGAGCGTGACGGGCGAGTAATTGATGATCCCGAAATTAGCCGGGTAAAGGGGCTCGGCATCGGCGGAGCTGATGTAGACGGGGTGGATATAGGCGTTGTTGTTTTCTGCGGCCAGGGGTTTTTCCTCGATATCATCTGCGGCGTCTACTGTGATGATGAATCTGTTTACGCCGACAAGCGCTTGATCGTCTTCGATGATAGGCAGGGAGTACTGTACCGGCGCCAAGGAAGCCGGCGCCGAAATAGTATCAGTGAGAATGGTGAATGAGGAGTTATTGGGGAGTTCGTGCTCAATTTTCAGGACAAAAGTCGTGTCGGGCAGGTTATAGCCGATATTCCAAAGGTCGAGGGAGATTTGGAAAGAGTCGAGCGTGGTGGTGAGCAGGGGTGGGGATATTTTAACGCTTTGAGGGTCGGGCAGGTAGTCGGGGCCGGTCAGGGGGTTGAGCACCAGGGAGGGATCGCCTTGGATGGAGGTTTGTTCGCCGAGCATGAGATCGCCGTGGAATCCGGAGGTTCCCAGAATTTTGAGGCTTTCTTTAAGGATATTGCCGATAGACTGGCCGTACATGTTTCCGCCTAACCTGCTGTAGTAATTGCTACCGAGTATATTAAGTGAAGAAATAAATCCGTAGCCCGGGGAAGATATGAAAGCGATCATCCCTTTTTTGTCGGCGAAGATAAACCGTTCGCCGAGGCTTCTGGATGTATTATACATTTCCCCTGACAAACAGCCGAAGGATAACATCACGGGGTATTTTCCCTGGTTGTCATATGCAGCGGGGTCGTCGAAGTTGAAGTCGAGGAGCGTAGCGGAGGAATGGCCAAAAAAAGTGAGTAGCGACAGGCCGTTATTGATTTGTTGAATAATTTCTCCGGTCGCAGAGGTCATTACCGGTTCTGAAGTCGTGTTGTAAAAAGCCTTAACAATACCCCCAAATTGGTTGCTTTTGATGGTATTTTCCATCCCGGTCAGGTAGGCCTTGATAATAGCCTTTTCCTCATTTCTGCCCCCGCCCAGGTGCATCACGCGTTTCATCCAGGCTTTATCGGTGACGTTCTGGTTTCCGGATAAGGGATCTTGCGCCTCCTCGAATTCTTTGACTTTGTCGAGGTAGACCCTGATTTCATCGGCGTTGACGACGGGGAGGCGACCGACCGACAGCACCGGGTCGATGCTCCCTACCGGGGATGCAAAGAGGTGGTCGGCGCCGGTGTAGCCGAAAGTCGGGAGGAAGAAATGTTTGTGGAGTTTACTGTTTACGTCTGTGGCGGACCGCATTAACTGATGTTCCATCCCTTTTCCGATCAGCAGCAGGTATTGCGGGTTTGTCCAGTTTTCCTTTGCATAAAAAACAAGGTTTTTTAAAGCCATCGGATGCCGCTGGATGCCATAGGCAAACTGATCGTATAACTGCTGAATCTCAAATGTATCTGTCGTGAAAGTGTTATTCCTGTGGTTGGCATAGGCCTCTACCTGATTGACGCCATTACCATCGACAGCGATAACCTTGTTGAAAACGATGAGGAATTCGGCATCGGATTGGCTGTAGTCAATGAAATTAACCTGTTTGAGGATTGAACTGTTTTTTACAGTTTTATCCACAAATAATACCAGTTTTCGATCACGGGAAGAAGGGGGCAGGGTAATACGGACGATGTCATTTTCCACCGTGGCAGCGACCCGTAAGTGGTTGGAGATGTCGAAAAGTACAGGCTGTTCTCCTTCGTGCGCAAAGTTCTCTATTTCAAAATATTTCTTTGTATCACTGCTTTTTACATGGAATATGAAAATAGAATCCCCGGATGCATCAAACATTCGTGCATAGTCCAGCTCAATAGTGGATAGACAAGTATTGTTGCCACCTGGAATGGTAAAAGTGAGAGGCCCATTAAAAATTGAATCAGGTATAGAAATGGTATTTTCTTTTCCTTCAAAAAAACTGAATTGGTCATTTGAACCCGGATAAGGGATGTTGTTGACCCTAATCCTTTTTGTGACAGGATTTGCATTGTCGGCTAATAAATGGGCGTAACGGAAAGAAACCAAAATGGGGTCGGGGTAACCTGAAAAAACTGATGATGGTGTAAAATTATAATTAGGTGGGTTTCTTACACACCATCCCTCGGCATTTTGGAATAAAGATCGGTCCACTTGTCTATTTAATACTCCTGTGATCTTATTTTTTATTGAGTCGTAAGGAAATATAGAGATGTATGTTTCCCAATAATATTCCTCTACTGGAGGTAGATTTGTCAAGTCGTTGTCAATTTCCACAAAATGCGAATCAGAAACCGTGGCGCTCCACGTCAAAAAATACGCCGAAGTATCCGTAAACAAACTGTAATAAGGGTTGAACTGATCTTCGGGATTGGCATACAAAAACCTATCCATCTCCCCCCGGTTCCGCACCCCATAGAACTCGATGTAATCGCCGGAGCCCATCAGCCCCTCCGTGGTGGTGTAAATGGGGATTTCCTCTCCAAAATAAAACAGCTGGAAGCGATTGGCCTCGACGCCGGCCATATCCGCCGGCAGGGCAGACTGGGGTATCCGATAGATCCCATCTTGCGCCACCATGATCTTGTAATACGTCTGGTCGTAGTTGATCCACTCATTGCCGTATAGCGTATCGCTGCCGATCAGCATCTGGGCGATGGATGATACAGTAAAGCCGGAAAGGAACAGGACGAGTAATGCAATTCTTCTCATAGGTTCAGGTTGTTGGGAATATAGCCCCCAAATTTAAGGGTATTTAAAACACCGTGCCCGGCTTGTTAAAAATCAATAGCTTTGCCGGATTAAAACCCATACCGATGCAGCGGTTGATTTTTTTTGCAATTTGCTGGTTTTTAATCAATTCGGCGGTTTTTAGCCAAGGAACGACACTTCCGCTTGGCGTGGATGCTTACCATATCGCCGATAGGCTTGACATCTCTTCGGGACAAGCCGCGCCTTTTTTTACCTCCCTGAAATACTACACCCGGGGTGATGTGGCCCGCTATGCGCTCTCGCTCGACACCTCTTCCAACAACAGGCTCAGCCGGCGCGACCGGCAGGATCTGGCCTGGCTTTTCAACGATAACAATGAATGGATTCCCGACTCCATCCGCAATTTCAGGAATAAACGGCCCATTTTCAAGACTTTCTACAAAACGCCCGCCTTCCTCTGGGAGGTCGACCGGCCCTTCTTTCACCTCCGGGTCAACCCCATGTTGGGCCTGACGACCGGCAGGGCCAAAGACGACTCAGCCTTCCTCCTCCAAAACCAGCGCGGACTGGAACTGCGTGGCGGCATCGACGACCGAATCTACTTCTACACCAACGTGCTGGAAAGCCAGGTGCGGTTTCCGGATTACGTCAACCGCCGCATCGCGCGCGACAAAGCCATACCCGGAGCGGGGTTCTACAAACCCTACAACAGCATCATATTCGACTTCAAAGACGGCTACGACTTCTTGCTGGCGCAGGGCTACCTGGGTTTTAACGTCACCCGCCACGTCGGGGTTCAATTCGGGCACGGCCGGCACTTTATCGGCCACGGCTACCGTTCGCTGCTGCTGTCTGATTTTTCCAACAACTACCTCTACCTCAAGCTCAACTGGCGGATCTGGAAGTTCCACCTCCAAAATATCTTCGCTGAGCTCGCGCAAGACAGCGACCAGAACTCGACCTCCGAACGCATACTGCCCAAGCGTTACCTGGCGGCGCACTACTTCGGCTTCTCCCCCGCTCCCAACCTCTCCTTTGGCTTCTACGAAGCCGTGGTGTTCAGCCGCGTCGACCATTTTGAGTTTCAATACCTCAACCCCGTCATCCTCTACCGCACAGTGGAGCAGTTGCTAGGCAGTCCCGACAACATCCTGATCGGCCTCGACGCCAAATGGAATCTCTTCAAGCGCTTCCAACTATATGGCCAGCTGATGATGGACGAGTTCAAGTTCGACGAGCTCTTTCTGGAAAGAAGGGGCTGGTGGGCCAATAAATTCGGCGTACAGTTGGGCCTCAAATACATCGACGTGCTAGGCATCGACCACCTCGACGCCCAGGCAGAGGTCAATTGGGTGCGGCCCTATACCTATGCACACTTCGACAGTACGGCTGTGTATGCCAATTACCAACAGCCGCTCGCACACCCGCTGGGCGCCAACTTCCGTGAAGGGATCGCCCGCCTGCGCTACCAGCCCTTTCAAAGACTGGTGCTCCAGGCCCGCCTGATGCGCGCCTACACCGGCCTCGACCCGGAAGGTGAAAGCTGGGGCGGCAACATCCTCCTTCCCAACGGCCTGCGGCAATCCGACTTTGGTAATTTCATCGGGCAGGGCATCGCGACGACCATCACACTTGCCGCGCTTGAACTGAGATACGCCTTTTACCACAATATGTTCCTCGAATTGGAGTTCTTCCATCGGAGACAGGAAAACGAGGCGCCTGAATTAACCTATACTACCAATTACATCGGAGGTGGGATTCGGGTCAATCTGGCGAAAACGTACAACGATTTTTGACAGAATTTGACAGGATGGCGACGGATTTAGAATTTGCGAACAGAAAAATGAAAACAATACATGAAGTCTCTTGACGAAATTTTGAAAGAACGAATACTGGTGATCGACGGGGCTATGGGCACCATGATACAGCGGTATCAGTTGAAAGAGGAAGATTACAGGGGGGAGCGGTTTGCCAACTTCCACAAGGATATCAAGGGCAACAACGACCTGCTGAACCTGACCCAGCCCCAGATCATCGAGGAAATTCATCGCGCCTATTTGGAAGCCGGCGCCGATATCATTGAAACCAATACCTTCAACGGTACCGCAATCTCCCTGGCAGATTACGATATGTCGGATCTGGCTTATGAGATCAACCTCGCCGCCGCTCAGATCGCCCGCCGGGCAGTAGACGAATATAATCGTCGCGATTCACAGAAGCCGCGTTTCGTCGCAGGCGCCATTGGCCCAACCAACCGCACCGCTTCCATCTCTCCCGACGTCAACAACCCCGGCTATCGGGCGGTCACCTTCGACCAGCTCTGCCAGGCTTACTACGACCAGGCCCGAGGGCTGATGGACGGCGGCGCAGACATTTTGCTCGTCGAAACCATCTTCGATACCCTCAACGCAAAAGCGGCCATTTTTGCCATCGAAACCCTCTTCGAAGAACGTGGCAAGAAGTTGCCCCTGATGATCTCCGGTACCATCACCGACGCCAGCGGCCGCACGCTGTCCGGGCAAACGCCGGAGGCCTTCTGGATATCCGTCAGCCACGCCGACCTGATCAGCGTAGGGCTCAACTGCGCGCTTGGCGCAAAAGAGATGCGCCCTCACCTCGAAGCCCTCTCCAACATCGCCAACTGCGCCATCAGCGCCTACCCCAACGCCGGCCTGCCCAACGAATTTGGCGGCTATGACCAGACTGCCGAGGAAATGCGCGAATACATCCGCGATTTTGTGTCCAGTGGTCTCGTCAACATCATCGGTGGTTGTTGCGGCACGACGCCGAAGCATATCCAGGCCATGGCAGAAGCCGTGAAAGGCATGCCGGCCCGCCCCATTCCCGAACGACCGGTTTATACCGCCTTCAGCGGGCTGGAGCCAATGATCATCCGGCCCGAGAGCAACTTCGTCAACATCGGGGAGCGCACCAACGTGACCGGCTCGAAGCAATTCGCACGCCTGATCAAGGAAAACAAGTACGAAGAAGCCCTCGACGTGGCCCGCCAACAGGTGGACGGCGGCGCCCAGCTGCTCGACGTCAACATGGACGAAGGGCTGCTCGACTCCGAAGCGGCCATGCAGCGTTTTCTCCACCTGATCATGTCTGAGCCCGACATTGCCAAACTGCCGATCATGATCGACTCCTCCAAGTTTAAGGTAATCGAAGCGGGCTTGAAATGCGTGCAGGGCAAATGCGTGGTCAACTCCATTTCGCTGAAAGAAGGAGAAGATGAGTTCATCCGCCAGGCAAAACTGGTGAAGCGCTACGGCGCTGCTGTCGTGGTTATGGCCTTCGACGAGCAGGGTCAGGCTGACACCATCGATCGCAAGGTCGATATCTGCGTGCGGGCCTATGGCATCCTCACCGAACAGGTGGGTTTCAAGCCGCAGGACATCATTTTCGACCCCAACATATTCGCCGTTGCCACGGGTATTGAGGAGCACAACCAATACGCCATTTACTTCATCGAAGCCACCCGGCGTATCAAAGCACTCTGTCCGGGTGTGAAGGTGAGCGGCGGGGTGAGCAACATCTCTTTCTCCTTCCGTGGCAACGACAGGGTACGGGAAGCGATGCACTCTGCCTTCCTGTACCACGCCATCCAGGCCGGCATGGACATGGGCATCGTCAATGCCGGGATGATCGAGGTGTACGAGGAAATACCCAAAGACCTGCTCGAAACAGTGGAGGACGTGTTGTTCAACCGCCGTCCTGACGCTACCGAGACCCTCACTCAATTTGCCGAACGCATCAAAGGGGGAGGAATGACCATTCAGAAAGATATCGAATGGCGAAACGCCCCGGTGGAAGAGCGCCTGAGCCATGCCCTGGTCAAGGGCATCACGGAATACATTGAGGAAGACACAGAGGAGGCACGGAAAAAATACCCCTCCCCCCTCACTGTGATCGAAGGTCCGTTGATGGACGGCATGAACAGGGTTGGCGACCTGTTTGGCGCGGGCAAGATGTTCCTGCCCCAGGTGGTCAAGAGCGCTCGGGTGATGAAGAAATCAGTGGCCTATCTCACCCCATTCATCGAAGAAGAAAAATCGGCCAGTGGTGGCCATACGAAGGGGAAAATCCTGCTGGCCACGGTGAAAGGCGACGTCCACGACATCGGAAAAAACATCGTTGGCGTGGTGTTGGGCTGCAACAATTTCGAGATCATCGACCTGGGGGTGATGGTACCGGCGGAGCGCATACTGCGGGAAGCCCGGGAGCACAACGTCGATATCATCGGCCTGAGCGGCCTGATCACGCCTTCGCTCGACGAGATGGTATACGTAGCTAAGGAGATGGAGCGCGAAGGTTTCAAGACGCCGCTCCTGATCGGTGGCGCTACCACCTCCAAAACACACACAGCCGTCAAGGTAGAGCCGCAATACTCCGGCCTGGTCATGCACGTGCTCGACGCATCGCGCAGCGTGGGCATTGCCAGCGTCCTGCTCGGAGAGGACGAATCGGCGCGCGGGCAGTTGATCCAAAATGTGAGGCAGGAGTATGAACAGATACGCATTCAGCGCCAAAACCGGCAGAGCTCGAAGGAGTACCTCGGGCTGAAGCAGGCCAGGAGTAACCGCTATGGCCTGGATTGGAGCGGCTATGTCCCGCCTCGTCCCGCAAAAACGGGGATACAGGCTTTTGAAGCCTATTCGTTGGAAGAGTTGGCAGATTACATCGACTGGACGCCCTTTTTCTCCAGCTGGCAGCTCAAGGGCAAGTATCCCGAGATACTGGACGATGAGGTTGTCGGGCAGGAGGCCCGGCATTTGCTCAATGACGCAAAAAGCATGCTGCGCCGGATCATCGACGAGAAGTGGCTGGAAGCCCGGGCTGTCATCGGCTTTTTCCCGGCCAACAGTATCGGCGACGATGTGGAGTTGTATACCGACGATTCGCGGACAGGGGTGAAGACCATTCTCCACCACCTCCGCCAGCAGGCAAAAAAAGCCGAAGGCCAGCCCAACTATTGCCTGGCCGATTTCATCGCACCGCGGGAAACGGGCTTGGAGGATTACATCGGCGCTTTCGCTGTGACGGCCGGAATCGGCATCGAGCAATGGGTCGCTCATTTCGAATCGAAACACGACGACTACAGCGCCATCATGCTCAAGGCCCTGGCCGACCGCCTGGCCGAAGCCTTGGCTGAGCGTATGCACGAGCGCGTGCGCAAAGAATTCTGGGGCTACGCACCGCAGGAAACCCTCTCCAACGAAGACTTGATAGCGGAAGGGTATGCGGGGATTCGTCCGGCGCCGGGTTACCCGGCATGCCCAGACCATACCGAGAAAAAGACCCTGTTCGACCTGCTGGACGTGCCAAGCCAAATCGGGATGAAGTTGACGGAGAGCTATGCCATGTACCCGGCGGCCTCGGTGAGCGGCTGGTACTTTTCCCACCCGCAGTCAAAATATTTCGGATTGGGCCAGATCGGGAAGGACCAGGTGGAGGATTATGCGCACAGAAAGGGCCTTTCCATTGTAGAAACAGAACGTTGGCTGGCGCCCATTCTGAATTATGACGTTTAAGCGCAGGGTAAGCCAAAGTTGTGTAATTTCGCAGCCATGAAAACCGACGTTGTTATTATTGGGGCTGGTATTGTAGGGTTGGCCACCGCTTTTCAGTTGAGCAGGAAAAATCCGGGTTTGAATATCTGTGTGCTCGACAAGGAGCGGGAGGTGGCCGCGCACCAGACCGGACACAACAGCGGCGTCATTCATTCGGGCATTTACTACAAGCCGGGCGGATCAAAAGCGGTCAATTGTCGGAAGGGTTACCAATACTTGCTCGATTTCTGTGATCAAAACGGAGTACCTTACGAAATTTGCGGAAAGGTTATCGCCGCCACGCGAAAAGAAGAATTGCCCCAACTGCAATCCATCTTCGAGCGCGGCCAGGCCAACGGGCTGGAAGGCATCCGGATGTTGACAAAGGAAGAAGTCGCTGAGATCGAGCCTCATGTTGCCGCAGTAGCCGGTATTTGGGTTCCGCAAACAGGGATCATCGACTACGCCGAGGTGGCGCGAAAATACGCCTCTCTGCTGGAAGCCCAAGGTGGAACACTGTTATTGGGACATGCTTTTAAAGGCATTCAGCGTCGCGAAGGCCGCCTGATCGTCAGGCACAACGGGGGCGAGATCGAGACCCGTTTGCTGGCGACCTGCGCCGGGCTCCACGCCGACAAGGTAGCCCGGCTCACCGGCGATAATCCCGGTATTCTGACCGTGCCGTTTCGTGGAGAATACTATGTTTTGTCGCCCGAAAAGCAACACCTGGTCAACAACCTGATCTACCCTGTACCTAACCCAGACTTCCCATTCTTGGGCGTACACTACACCAGAATGATGCGCGGCGGCATCGAAGCCGGACCCAACGCCGTGCTGGCTTTCCGCAGGGAAGGATACAGCAGGTGGGATATCCGGTGGAAGGAACTCTTCGAGACCCTGGTGCATCCGGGGTTCCGGAAAGTAGCTTCCAGGTACTGGCGCACCGGTTTGGGGGAAATACACCGTTCATTTTCCAAAGCGGCTTTTGTCAAGGCTTTGCAACACCTGATACCCGAAGTAGGCTATGACGACCTTCAAAGAGGCGGTGCAGGCGTAAGGGCCCAGGCCATTGACATGCGGGGAAACCTGGCCGACGATTTTCTGATACACGAAAGCCCTCAAATCATACACGTATTGAACGCACCCTCTCCTGCCGCCACTGCATCGCTGGCAATCGGCGAGACGGTTGCGGAAAAGATCATGAACCAATTAACCAAATAACTATGCAAGATGTGTTTATTCACCCAAGCGCTATTGTCGACGAGGGCGCCCGCATTGGGAAGGGAACCAAGGTCTGGCACTTCTGCCACCTCATGCCGGGCTGCGAGATCGGGGAGAACTGCTCCCTGGGCCAGAACGTGTTTGTAGCAAACGGCGTAGTGCTGGGGCGCAATGTAAAAGTACAGAACAACGTATCCCTTTACGAAGGAGTCGTTTGCGAAGACGACGTTTTCCTCGGCCCCTCGATGGTATTTACCAATATCACCAACCCGAGGAGCGCTGTGGTGCGCAAGGGGCAATACGCCGTCACCCATGTGGAAAAAGGCGTTTCGATCGGCGCCAACGCTACGGTCGTCTGCGGCCATCGCATCGGCGCCCATGCTTTTATCGGCGCGGGCTCCGTGGTGACAAAAGACGTTCCTGCCTTCGCCCTCATGATGGGCAACCCCGCACGGCAGGCCGGATGGATGAGCCGGTATGGCCATCGCCTGGCATTCGACGCCCAGAGCAAAGCGACCTGCCCGGAGAGTGGCGAGGTGTATGTGTTGGAAAAAAATCAGGTAAGAATAGAAACCCCGATCATTTAATAAACCGAATCCCGTGTACAAGCAACTGACTACCAAGGAAAAAAGAATCGCCGTTATCGGACTGGGCTATGTAGGCCTGCCGCTGGCCCTTGAATTTGCAAAAAAGTTCAGCGTAATCGGCTTCGACATTAGTCCGGAGCGCGTCGAGATGATGAAACAGGGCATAGACCCCTCCAACGAACTCGCCCCGGAAGCTTTTCTCGACAAAGACATGTTTTATACCGCCGACCCGGCCGACCTGAAAAAGGCCCACTTTTTTATCGTGGCGGTGCCTACGCCGGTCGATGAGCACAAGGTGCCCAATCTCAAACCCCTGTACTCGGCTTCCGAAACGGTGGGCAAGTACCTGAAAAAGGGCGACTACGTCGTCTACGAATCGACTGTATATCCGGGTTGTACGGAAGAAGATTGCCTCCCAATCCTCGAAGAGTTTTCCGGCTTAAAAGCAGGGATTGATTTCAAATACGGCTACTCACCTGAACGAATCAACCCGGGCGACAAAGAGCGCACTGTGGAGAAAATCCTGAAAGTCGTGTCGGGCAACGACAACGAAGCCCTGGAAGAAGTAGCGCAGATTTACGGCGCCATCATCGAGGCTGGGGTATACAAGGCCGCCTCCGTTAAAGTCGCCGAAGCGGCGAAGGTAATCGAGAATACCCAACGCGACCTGAACATCTCCTTCATGAACGAACTGTCGATTATCTTCGACAGAATGGGCATCGATACCAAAGACGTGCTGGAGGCAGCTTCCACGAAGTGGAACTTCATGAGGTTTTCGCCCGGCCTGGTGGGCGGCCATTGCATCAGCGTGGATCCATACTACCTGCTGCACAAGTCCAAGCAACTGGGCTACGACCCACAGGTCATCCTGAGCGGACGCCGGATCAACGACGGTATGCCGGCTTTCATCGCCAAGCGGCTGGTGCAGATGCTCATCCAGAAAGGTAAAGGCCCCGGGCAATCGAAAGTGCTGGTCATGGGCGTCACCTTCAAGGAAAACGTTTCCGATATCCGGAATTCAAAAGTGGTAGACCTCGTGCAGGAACTGATGCAGTATTCCGTAAATGTGCATGTGACCGACGGGCACGCTTCGCCCAACGAAGTGGCTCACGAGTACAAGCTCACGTTGATCGACAATATTTCCAATGATTACGATGCCGTGATCGTTGCTGTCAACCACGATGAATACAAAGGAAAAGACCAGCAATTTTTCAGGTCGATCATGCGGGAACAGCCTATATTGATGGATTTGAAAGCCATTTATAACTACGAGACGTCCAATGATTTCACGTACTGGAGGTTATGAGCAAAGCGGAATTTGTGAATCAACTGGATGCCGATGAACCCCGCTGGTTTGCCATCTATACCCGCTACAAATGCGAGAAAATGGCTTTCCAGCAGTTGGTCAAGAAAGGCGTTGCGGTATACCTGCCCCTGCAAAAGCACACCCGCAGGTATACGCGCAAGATCCGCATCGTGGAACTCCCGCTGATCAGCTGTTACCTCTTTGTCAAGATCACCAAGGCCGACTACGTCAAGGTGCTGGAAACAGAGAACGTGCAAGGCTTCGTGCGATTTTCCCAAAACCTGATCTCCATCCCTGAGCACGAGATCAACATGATGAAGCGAATTTTGGGCGAAGGTTGGGAAGTGCAAGCGGAAAAAACCACCTTTGTGGCTGGCGACGAAGTGGAAATCGCCGTCGGCAACCTGATGGGCATGAAAGGGGTTCTGGTAGAAGCAGAAGAGAATAAAACCCAGGTGCTGGTAGAGCTGGAGCGGCTGGGTTACACCCTGAGAATTTCTGTCGACAAGTCAATACTGATGAAGACGGGTATCGTCAGGCAAAAACAAGATCCTTGAGCGAAAGGCACATTCATCCTATCTTTGACAAACTCCTTCAAAGGGAGGAGCGTGAACGGCGCCTTGGCCAGCGTAGCAAGGTGGTCTGGCTCACCGGTCTTTCCGGTTCAGGGAAAAGCACCATCGCCCTTCGCCTGGAGCGTTTGCTTTTCGAAAACGGCTACTTCGCCCAGGTGCTCGACGGCGACAATATCCGCTCGGGGATCAACAACAACCTGAGCTTCAGTATCGAAGACCGGCAGGAAAACATCCGCCGCATCGCTGAAATCTCGCGTCTTTACCTCCACAGCGGGATCATCACCATCAACTGTTTCATCAGCCCGACGCGTGAGATCCGGGAGTTCGCAAAACAGATCATTGGGGCGGATGATTTCCTGGAAGTCTACATCAACGCGCCTCTGGATGTCTGCGAAAACCGCGATGTCAAAGGGTTATACCAAAAAGCCAGAAGAGGAGAGATCAAGGAGTTTACGGGCATCGACTCGCCTTACGAGCCCCCGCTGCAACCGGCGCTGGAGATCAGGACCGACCTGCTGGGCATTGAAGAGGCGGCGGAAAGCCTGTACCGCTTTTTGCTCCCCCACATTGCACAGGAACACACCATTGTTTGACCTATGAAATACCATTTAAACCACCTGAAGGAACTCGAGGCGGAATCCATTTTCGTCATTCGCGAGGTGGTCGCCCAATTTGAGCGGCCGGTCCTGCTGTTTTCCGGCGGTAAAGACTCCATCCTGCTGACCTGGCTGGCGCAGAAAGCCTTTCATCCGGCACGAATTCCCTTTCCCCTGCTGCATATCGACACAGGACACAACTTCCCCGAAACCCTGACCTACCGCGATCAGCTGGTGGCTAAGCTCGGCGTGAAACTCCTCATCGGCTCCGTCCAGGAAGCGATCGACAAGGGCCTTGTCGTCGAAGAAAAGGGCTACAACGCCAGCCGCAACAATATCCAGACCCAAACCTTGCTCGAAGCCCTGGAGCGTGGCAAATTCGACGCCGCCATGGGAGGCGGCCGCCGCGACGAGGAAAAGGCCCGCGCCAAAGAGCGCTTCTTCTCCCACCGCGACGAATTCGGGCAATGGGACCCCAAAAACCAGCGGCCCGAACTCTGGAACCTCTTCAACGGAAAAAAACACATCGGCGAGCACTTCCGCGTTTTCCCCATCAGCAACTGGACCGAACTCGACGTCTGGCAGTACCTGCTCATGGAAAAAGTCGAGCTCCCGTCCCTCTACTTCACCCACCATCGCGACTGCTTCGTGCGCGACGGTGTCATCTACGCCGACTCCGAATACATCCGCAAGAAACCCGATGAGCGGGTCCAAAGCATGCAGATCCGCTTCCGCACCATCGGCGACATGACCTGCACCGGCGCCACCCTCTCCGACGCCGACACCCTCGAAAAGGTCGTGCAGGAAGTAGCCACCTCCCGCTACACCGAGCGCGGCACCCGCGCCGACGACAAGCGCTCCGAAACGGCGATGGAGGACAGGAAGAAGCAAGGATATTTCTAAGAGTTTATAAGTTTATGAGGGTATGAGTTTTTGAAGAAAAACTCATACCCTTAAAAACTCAAAAACTATTAAAGATGAACGAAATCAATTATACCGACATGGAACTCCTGCGCTTCACCACAGCAGGAAGCGTGGACGACGGAAAGAGCACCCTCATCGGAAGGTTGCTGTACGATAGCAAGTCCATTCTGGAAGACCAATATGAAGCGGTGAAACTGAGCAGTGAGCGCAGGGGCGAAACCGAGGTCAACCTGGCCCTGCTGACCGACGGCCTCAAGGCGGAGCGTGAGCAGGGCATCACCATCGATGTGGCCTACCGCTATTTTTCCACCCCGAAGCGCAAGTTCATCATCGCAGATACGCCAGGTCATATCCAGTACACCCGCAATATGGTGACCGGCGCATCCACGGCCAACGTCGCGCTCATTCTGGTGGATGCGCGGCAAGGGGTGGTGGAGCAGACCCGCCGTCACGCCATCATCGCGTCCCTGCTCCAGATTCCACACATGGTGGTCTGCATCAACAAGATGGACCTGGTGAATTACGACGAGGAGAGATATGAGCAGATCCGCTACGAGTTCGAAAGCTTTGCTTCCAAGCTCGACGTGCACGACATTTCTTTTGTGCCTATCTCCGCCCTGCGCGGCGACAATGTGGTAGATCGCTCCGCCAACATGACCTGGTATCAGGGCCCCACCCTGATGTACTACCTCGAAAACGTGCACATTGCCAGCGACCACAACTTCATCGACTGCCGCTTCCCTGTGCAGCTGGTGATCCGGCCCAATACCGACGACTACCACGACTACCGGGGTTATTCCGGACGGGTGGCAGGCGGAATTTTCAAGAAGGGCGACAAGGTGATGTTGCTGCCCAGCGGGTTCGCGTCCACCATTTCCCGCATCGAAACCTACGACGGTGAGGTGATGGAAGCCTTCCCGCCCATGTCGGTGACCATTTTGCTCGAAAACGACATCGACATCAGCCGTGGCGATATGATCGTCAGGGAAAACAACATCCCCGAAATCACCCAGGATGTGGACGTGATGATCTGCTGGTTCAACGAGCGGCCGCTGCAACTGAACGGGAAATACGCCCTTCGCCACACGACCCAGGAAATGCGCTGCGTGGTGAAAGATATTCGCTATAAATTGGACATCAACACATTGCATAGAAATCTGGTGGACAAGGAGATCAAGATGAACGACATTGCGCGGATTGCTCTCCGTACTACCAAACCCATTTTCGCCGATTCATACCGCAAGAACCGCATAACCGGGAGCCTGATCCTGGTCGATGAAGGGACGAACGAAACGGTCGGAGCCGGTATGATCATTTAACAGCCAACTATGAGGATACTGATCACGGGCGCCGCCGGATTCATCGGATATCATTTTGCGGAAAAACTCCTCCGGCAAACCGGCTGGGATGTGGTGGGGATCGACAACCTCAACGATTACTACGATCCTGCGCTGAAAGCCGCCCGCCTGCGCAATCTGGGCATTTCCGATCCGCATCACCGGCAGCTCAGCACGGTGCATCCCCGCTTTCGCTTTTTTCACATGGATGTGGAAAAGGGAGAGGAAATCGACCAGTTGTTCGCGGAATTCCGTTTCGACGTTTGCGTACATCTCGCCGCCCAGGCCGGGGTACGCTACAGCCTCGACCATCCGAAGCCCTATGTGCAGACCAACGTCGCAGGTTTCCTGAACATCCTGGAAGCCGCCCGGCGTCGCAGCCTGAAGCATCTGGTCTATGCCAGCAGTTCCAGTGTGTACGGGCAGAATAAAAAAACGCCCTTCTCGCCTTCCGATGCGGTCGATCACCCCGTGAGTTTGTACGCGGCGACCAAACGTGCCAACGAGCTCATGGCGCATACCTACAGCCATTTGTTCGGCATACCCACCACCGGCCTGCGGTTTTTTACCGTCTATGGTCCAATGGGCAGGCCGGATATGGCCTACTTCCAGTTCACCAAGAGCATTTTGGAAGGGAAGCCCATCAAGGTTTTCAACCATGGGCAGATGCGGCGGGATTTTACCTATATCGACGATATCACCGAAGCGATGTTCCGGCTCGTCGGCAAGCCGCCCATCGGATTTTACGACCCTTTGGCAGACGGCATGGCGCCCGATCAATCAGACGCGCCTTTCGCCATTTACAACATAGGCAACCACCAGCCCGTCCGTTTGCTCCACTTCATCCGTATCATTGAGGAGGCTCTCGGGAAAAAGGCGGAGATCGAATTCCAGCCCATGCAGCCCGGCGACCTGGAAGAAACCTACGCCGATATCAGCGGATTGCAGGATCTCGTGGGGTTTCATCCATCCACCCCCCTGGAGGAAGGCCTTCCCCGGTTTGTGGAATGGTTCCGCTCGTTTTATAACCAGTAATGCCTGCGCATGAAAATCCTGAATGTGGTTGGCGCCCGTCCCAATTTCATGAAGGTGGCACCCTTGCACAGGGCTTTTTCCAGCCGGAGCGGCGTGGTCTCAAAAATTGTGCACACAGGGCAGCACTATGATGACCGGATGAGCGACATCTTTTTCAGGCAGTTGGATCTTCCCCAGCCTGATTTTTTTCTTGGCGTGAGCGGCGGAACACAAACACAGCAAATAGCCAGGATCATGCTGGCCTTTGAGCAGGTGCTGGCACAGGAACGCCCCGACCGCGTGGTGGTGGTGGGCGATGTGAATTCCACCCTGGCCTGCGCCCTCGCTGCCGCTCAATCCGGCGTGCCGGTGGCCCACGTGGAAGCCGGCCTGCGCAGCGGCGACCCGGAGATGCCCGAAGAGATCAACCGCATCCTGACCGACCGCCTTTCCGATCACCTATTCGTCACCGAACAGGCCGGGACGGACAACCTGCTCAAGGAGGGTATTCCCCAGGAAAGAATACACCTGGTGGGCAATGTCATGATCGATACCCTGGTTTCAAACGTAGAAAAAGCGCGGAGGCTCGGCAACCTGCGGGCGCTGGACCTGGACCCCGGCCATTACGCGCTCATGACCATGCACCGCCCCTCAAACGTCGACCGCCTGGAAGGTTTGCTGGCGATTACGGCGATCATGGAGAAAGTGGCTGCGCATCACCCCATTGTCTTTCCAGTTCATCCCCACACCAAAAAGCGTGCTCTGGAGCAGGGGCTTTGGGAGAAATGGCGCAATATCGCAGGACTGACGCTGCTGGAGCCCCAAGGGTACCTGGAATTCCTCAACCTCTTGCTGCATGCTTTTCTGGTCATTACCGACTCGGGAGGCGTTCAGGAGGAAACCACTTACCTCGGCGTGCCCTGTTTTACATTTCGAAAAACGACAGAACGCCCGGTCACGGTGACCCTTGGCGCCAACGAGCTGTTCAGGGAACTGGACCCGGAAAAAGTGTACGCGCGGTTTCTGGAATTACTCGCCGGCAAGGGCAAACAGAGCGCCATCCCGCCGCTTTGGGACGGAAAGGCCGCTGATCGGATCGCTTCGATTTTGCTGGGCGAAGAGTGATACGTACTTTTACCATTTATGAGCATCTCTATCATAACCGTTTCGTTCAACTGCCGCGACACGCTGCGAGACACCATCGAAAGCGTGCTGGCGCAGTCTGTCGCGGCCGAGCACATCATCATCGATGGGGGGTCGACCGACGGAACGATTGACATGTTGCGCGGATACGGGAACAAGCTGGCCAAGGTGGTTTCCGAGCCCGACGAAGGTATCTACGACGCGATGAACAAAGGCATCCGTCTTGCCACCGGCGATGTGATCGGCATCCTGAACGCCGACGATTTTTACAGCCATGGGGAGGTGTTGCACAAGGTTTTGTCCGTTTTTTCGGAAAAGGGAGTAGATTCGGCTTATGGAGACCTGGAGTACGTGGATCCCGTGCAGACGAGCAAGGTGGTGCGCAGCTGGAAAGCCGGAACCTATCAACCCGGCGATTTTTTGCTGGGCTGGATGCCGCCGCATCCGACCTTTTTTGTACGGAAAGCGGTTTATGAAAAATACGGCCTTTACCGGCCGGATTTTTTCAGTGCGGGCGACTACGAAATGATGCTCCGCCTGATGTATAAACACCGCATCTCTGCGGCATACATCCCCGAGGTGTTGGTGCGCATGCGGGCAGGGGGGGTAAGCAACAGCAGCATCCGGCGCAGGCTGGAGGCCAACCGGGAAGACCGGCGGGCCTGGAAGGTCAACGGCATCCGGGCGCCGTTCTATACGACAATACTCAAGCCGCTCCGCAAGGTCGGCCAGTTTATTAAATAATTTTCCATGAAAAAAGCGCTCATCACAGGCGTAACGGGGCAGGACGGCGCCTATTTATCCGAATTCCTGCTCAAGAAAGGGTACGAGGTGCACGGCATCAAGCGCCGCAGCTCCTTGTTCAATACCGAACGGGTCGATGGGATTTACGAAGACCCCCATATCGACAACCGCCATTTCATTCTGCATTACGGCGACCTCACCGACTCTACCAACCTGATCCGCATTATTCAGGAGGTGCAGCCCGACGAGATATACAACCTCGGCGCCATGTCGCACGTAAAGGTGAGCTTTGAAATGCCCGAGTACACCGCCGACGTCGACGCGCTGGGGGCCCTTCGGCTCCTGGAGGCCATCCGCATACTGGGGCTTTCGAAAAAGACCCGCTACTACCAGGCCTCGACCTCCGAGCTGTACGGCCTGGTGCAGGAAATACCACAGTCGGAGCGCACGCCTTTCTACCCTCGGTCGCCTTACGCCGTGGCCAAGCTCTACGCCTACTGGATCACGGTCAACTACCGGGAGGCCTACGGCCTTTTTGCGGCCAATGGCATCCTCTTCAACCACGAAAGCCCGCTGAGAGGCGAGACCTTCGTGACCCGGAAGATCACCCGGGCTGTGGCCAAGATCGGGCTGGGACTTCAGGACAAGGTCTTCCTGGGCAATCTCAATGCAGAGCGCGACTGGGGGCATACCAGAGACTTCATCGAAGCCATGTGGCTCATGTTGCAGCGCGACGAACCCGAAGATTTCGTCATCGCCACCGGCACGAAGGTCACTGTCCGGGAATTTGCCATCAAAGCGTTCCGGGAAATCGGCGTCGAGCTGGAATTCCGCGGGAGCGGCTCGGAGGAGAAGGGCTTTGTGGCGGCCTCCGCCAACCCTGAATTTTCACTCCCGATTGGCAAGGAAGTGCTGGCGGTCGACCCCCTCTACTACCGCCCCACCGAAGTGGAACTGCTGATCGGCGACCCTACGAAGGCGAAGGAAAAACTGGGCTGGCAGCCCCGGCATACGCTCGACGACCTGGTGAAGGAAATGGTCGAGTCCGACATAGCATTGTTCCGGCGCAACCAGTATTTAAAGAATGCCGGCTTCAACATCAAAAACGAATTTGAATAGACAAGATATGCGGCCAAGCGACAAGATCTATGTAGCAGGACACAACGGCATGGTGGGCTCGGCCATCGTCCGCAAACTGCGGCGCGAAGGGTTCGAAAACCTGGCGCTGCGCACTTCCCGGGAGCTCGATTTGCGCAACCAGCAGGCGGTAAACGAGTTTTTTGCGGCGGAAAAACCCCAATACGTCTTTCTCGCAGCCGCAAAAGTAGGGGGCATCCTGGCCAACGACACCTACCGCGGGAATTTCATCTACGAAAACCTCATGATTGAGTGCAATGTGATCCATGCCGCCTACCAGCACGGGGTCAAAAAGCTGCTTTTCCTGGGGTCTTCCTGTATTTACCCCAAAATGGCTCCCCAGCCCCTGAAGGAAGAATACCTGCTGACGGGCTTGCTGGAGCCCACCAATCAGCCATATGCCATCGCCAAGATTGCGGGAATCGAGATGTGTAATGCCTACCGGGCACAATACAATTGCGACTTTATCTCCGTGATGCCCACCAATCTCTACGGTCCTAACGACAACTTCGATCTGGAGACCTCCCATGTGTTGCCGGCTTTGCTGCGCAAATTTCACGAAGCCAAAAAATACCACGAGCCCTCTGTGACCCTTTGGGGATCGGGCACGCCCCTGAGGGAGTTCCTGCATGTCGACGACCTGGCCGACGCCTGTTTCTACCTCATGCAGACCTACAACGAGCCGGGCCTGATCAACATAGGAACGGGAGAAGATATTGCCATCAAGGACCTCGCCCTGCTCATCAAGAATATTGTGGGCTACGGAGGCGCCATCGAACACGACCTCTCCAAGCCCGATGGCACGCCCCGCAAACTGCTGGATGTGAGCAAGCTGGCCAAGGCCGGCTGGAAGGCCAAAATACCACTGAAAGAAGGCATCAGAGGCGTATACGAAGGATTGAAAAACGAACCCTGGTACTGATGAACCATACCTATGTAGCTATCATGGCGGGGGGAGTGGGGAGCCGCTTCTGGCCCGCCAGCCGCACCGAGCGGCCCAAACAATTCCTGGACATTCTAGGGGTGGGGAAATCCTTGCTGCGCCTCACTTTCGAACGCTTTTTGAACCTGTGTCCCGCCGGCCACATTTTTATCGTCACCAACCGCCAATACCGCGATCTGGTGCTGGAGCACCTGCCAGAACTGGATCCCAGCCAGGTGCTCTGCGAGCCTTCGCGCAACAATACCGCCCCTTGCATCGCCTATGCGGCATTCCGGATCAACGCCATCGATCCCGATGCCAACCTGATCGTCGCTCCCTCCGATCACGTCATTCTCGACCAGGCAACTTTTCTCAAGACCGTTCAACAAGGCCTGGATTTTACCGCGAAAGAAGAGGCCCTGCTCACCCTCGGCATCCGTCCCACCCGGCCCGATACGGGGTACGGATATATCCGTTATGAGAGCGCGGAGGCGGCGCCTGGCATACACCCGGTGGCGCAGTTTACGGAAAAACCGGGCAAGGAAAAGGCAAGCGCCTTTTTAGCCAGCGGCGATTACCTCTGGAACGCGGGTATTTTCCTGTGGCGCACAGCAGTTGTACTCCGCGCTTTTCAGCAACACGCTGCAGCGATTCACGAGATATTGGGGTGTGAACCGGAGGTTTACAACACGCCGGGCGAGCAGGCCTTCATCGACCGGCAGTACCCTTTGACGCCCAACATTTCCGTCGACTTCGCCATCATGGAAAAGGCTTCGAACGTCTTTGTCATGCCCTCCTCTTTTGGATGGTCGGACCTGGGCACCTGGGCCTCCCTGCACGAAGAATCGCCAAAAGACGAGGACGGGAATGTGGTGCAGGGAAAAAAAGTAGTGCTGAAGAACGTAGCGGGCTCTCTGATCCGCGTACCGGCTGAAAAAATAGTCGTCATAAAGGGCCTGGAAGACTATATCGTCGTAGACGAAGGAGACATCCTCATCATTTACCCCAAATCCGAAGAACAGGAGATCAAGCAAGTGACGGAGGAGATACGCCGCCGTTTTGGAACAGCGTACTAATAAATCAAATTGTTGAAGCAACTGCCGAAAACAATAGCCCTTGTCGCCAACACGAGTTGGAACCTCGTGCATTTCCGGTACTCCCTGGCAGAACGGCTTCAGGAGAGAGGCTACCGCGTGCTGGCTATCGCGCCGCCGGGACCTTACTCCCAAAAGCTCCAGACCTTTCCCTTTTCCCGTTATTACCCCTGGACCCGCCTGAAAGCCCATGGCCGCAATGCCGTGGAAGAATGGCTGGCGATGCGTGAGTTGCGCCAGCTTTACAAGACCCTGGCGCCTGATCTGGCGCTTCATTTCACCATTAAACCCAATTTGTATGGTTCCTGGGCAGCCCGGCGCCTGGGCATTCCGTCCATCAGCACCATCACCGGCCTGGGTTATCCCTTTTTGCACCCCGAGGGAAGCAGCAGGGCTGTTCCCTACCTCTACCGCAACGCCCTTCGCGGATCGTCTGCTGTTGTTTTTCAGAACGAAGACGACCATGCCCTGTTTTTGCAGAGAAAGCTGGTCGACCCCGGGAAGGCCCGCCTGATCCGCGGTTCGGGGGTCGACACCCGTTTTTTTCAACCACAAGAAGGGGCTTTTGCCGGCGGGCGGCCCTTCACCTTTTTCTTCGCGGGGAGGTTGCTGCGGGACAAGGGCATTCTGGAATACCTGGAAGCAGGGCGCCGATTGGCGGAGTTTTATCCAACGATCAATTGCTGGATTGCCGGAGAGCTTGAGCCTGAAAACCCGGCGGCCCTCAGCCAGGCGCAGCTGGAGCCCTACTTCTCTCACCCGGCCTTCCATTACTGGGGATTTCAGGAAGACATCCGCCCGCTAATGGCCCGCTCGGATGTCTTCGTGTTGCCATCGTACCGGGAGGGCATCCCCCGGGCGGTGCTGGAAGCCATGGCGATGGGAAAGCCGGTCATTACCACCGAAGCGGCGGGTTGCAAGGAAACGGTAGCGCATGGAGAGAATGGATTCCTCGTGCCGGTGGGGAATGTCCAGGCCCTGTTTGGGGCCATGGTGGAAATGATGGAAATGGGAAGACCCGTTTTGAGCAAAATGGGCGAAAGAAGCAGGGAAAGAGCCATTGCCCAATTCGACATACAAGCCATCAACCAGCAATTTCTGGACCTGGTAGAACAGTTACTGGCCTATGGGATCGCAGCGCGCGCAAGTTCAATCGTACTTTGACCGGCTGGCGCCCGGCTACCGGTCGCGCTATGAAGGCGGGCAGGCATTTTTGCAATATCTCTACGAAGACAGGCTGGAAAAAGCCCTGGAGGGCTGGAACCCCCTGGGCAAAACCGTGCTGGACATCGGAGCCGGCACGGGCATTTTGTACGACCGCCTGCCACAAGGACAGGACTATTACGCCTGCGATATCTCCGGGGCGATGCTGGAGCAGAGCGCCGTTCCGGAAGAGCGGCGGCGGGTGGGCGCCCCGCAGGAGTGCGATTTTCCAATATCTTCGTTCGACGCCATATTTGTGCTAGGCGTCACGACCTATCTGACGGGGCCGGAGTTGGCGGAAATGATAGGTTTCATTGCAGAAAAGCTGAGGCCCGGCGGCAGGGCGGTGCTGAGTTTCACCAACGGGGCCTCGCTCGATTTCCGGTTGCGGCAATGGGTTTTGCCAAAGCGGTTGGGTAAGGCATTTGCCATTCACGCTTATACGCCAGAGCATGTTGCAGGCATGCTGCCTGATACACTCCGGATGGAAGAGATCAAATGGCTGAACGCCACGGTTTTTCCTTTCAGCCGTTTGCTGCCGCGTCTGTCTGTATGGTTGTCCCGCAGGTTACTGGGCTCCCGAATCATAAAACGATGGATGTGCGGCGATTTTCTGGTGATTCTAGCTCTTCAATAAGGCTGCATAGGCATTAGCAATGGACGAAGGAGAAAACAAGTTTTTCCATTTACTGCCGGTTTGTTGCCTGCGCAGCATATCCAGGTCGGGCAAAGGATTTTGCCCAACAATCGGAATGGAAAGTATGCCGGGAACATTTTTCACCAATTCCAGACCCGGATCATCCGGCGTTTGCAACAGATGCAGGACGGGCCTTCCCGAAACGAGGTAGTCGGCCCATTTGCTGGGCAGTTGGAAGCTGGTGGTATTGCCCAGCATGACGAGGATGTCCATCTGGTGCATGGCGTCTATGACCTGTTCCCGGGCTACTGTACCATGAAATCGCAGGTGAGGTTTCAACTGTGGAAAGCGGTCGAAAACGGGCCAAAAATTTTCAAAAACGGTTCCGAAGATATGCAGTGTCCAGTCTTTCCGTGAATGGCTGACTTGTTCGAAAAATCGGAGAATAGGCTCCGGTTCGCGGATTTTGGGGAAAAAGCTGCCGAAGTAACCTAGTTGGAGAGGAGAGGCGGTTGTTGTTTTTTCAAATGGAGCGGATCCTGCGGGTGAGGCGACCGGAGGGATGACGTGTAAAGGGGTTTCGGTGCAGATTAACTGATAGGTCTTTTTGAGTCCTTCGTTGGTCACAGCCACCAGATCGGCGGCTTGGAGTACGGCGAGTTCAGCGGCACGGTTTTTCTTATCGTAAAGCCAGGGGTTGTTCAGGGGATGGTCGCTTTGCACAAGCGGGTCGCCGATATCGGCGAGCCAGCGCAGCTTGGGGTAGCGCTTTTTAATAGACATGGCCACCCAATGCGCGCTGAAGGGGAGCGAAACGCTGACCATGGCGTCGAAGGGCATTTCATGCAGTAGTTCCCGGGCTTTTTTGCGTGCTGGCCTGATCCAGAGCCAGGCGTCGTCGGGCCAGTACCAGGTCTTGAGGGCATAACGGTTGACCGCAGCCATAAACAATGAAAATTTTCCTGATCTCCCGGGGGCGTCTCTTCTCGGCGCCGCGGGGAAGAGGCCATAGACCGCTTCTTTAACCGAGTTAAACCCAGCCGGGTGCAGAAAGATGCCATCCTGGGGTGTACTGCTACGCAGATCAGGATGGTGGGAGCAAACAGCGTGCACCTCCCATCCTTGCGCGGCCCAGATGTGTGCGATGGCCGTCCAGCGATGCGCTCTGGGATTTTGGTAGGGAAAGAAGTGGGGGGTGAGGAGGAGGAGGCGCATGGTCAGCGAAACAGATTGGTGATCAATGATCTGTCAAATAGCCAGATGGTTGGAAGATACACAAATAAGGCGGAAATAAGTCCCATGGCCAGGACAGCCAGTGGTGAGGAAAACCAATACAAGCACAACAACAAAGCCAGGGAGAATGGAATACACAAAATCAGCCTGCGCAACAGGACCATCAGCAACTGGCGGATATGGATATTTCCCTGCCTCCTCAAAAGGTTTGACCAGACGGGGAAAAGAAAGCCCATCGCCACTACTTGAGCCAAAGCTGCCGATTCAATAGAAGGTGATTGGTTCAGGAAAAGAACGATAGACAGGAAAATGGCGCCGGTAGAAATGAGGTTCCAGAGCAGATTGTAATCGGCTCTTCCTCTGGCCAAAAAGACTCCCGCCCCTGTGTTGGCGACGACTTTTTCCAATCCCAAAATACCTAGCAGGGAAAGACAGACGCCGGCGCTTGCCCATTGGAGGCCAAAAAAAGCGATAAGCAACGGCGCAGCCAGCATACTTATGGCGATCAGAAGGGGCAGGTTGAAGGCTAATAGTGGACGGGTCATTTCCATAAAATAATGATTCAGACGACCGGGCTGATCCTGCAATTTGGCAAAGAGCGGGAAAGAGACCTTCGTAAAAACCGGGTTGATTTTGGAAAGCGGGGTCATTGCCAGTTCCCAGGCAATAAAGTAAAGCCCCAGATCGTGAGCGCTCAGGAAACGACTCAGGATGGCTTTATCGAGCACGCCGTGTAGTGCGTAGACCAGGTTGTTAACGGTTTCAAAAGAGGCGAATTTCAACATGGGTTTGACCTGACCGATTTGGAAGGTCAAAGAGGGTGCATGATTTTTCCCCAGCCATCCGGAAGCAATTGTAGTTAGCAGTTGCCGGGCGAAGAAGCCCCAGCAGACAGATAAGGCTCCCCAGCCACGATACGCCAGCCAAACGGAAGTTATGAGATCAGCCAATGCCCCTGCGACCTGGATGAGCGCAAGTTTATCAAACCTCATCTGCCGGGTGAAAAGCGCCTGAAAGGCATTGCCGGCGGGAGCGAACGTGAAAGATAGTCCGCAAACAAGCAGCAGTGCGGATATTTCAGGCACGTCAAAAAAAGCGACCCAAAGGGGGGTGGAGAGGTAGACGCCCGCAAATGTCAGGACGCCAAGCGCCATCTGTATCCAGAAAAGCGTGGAGAACTGTTCCCGGGAAATCTCCTTTTGCTGGATGACCGACTGCCCGATGCCTCCCGAAAAAACCGGGACGGCGCAGCGCACCACCACCCAGGCCATGGCCATCCATCCGAAATCAGCAGGCGTCAGGAGACGGGCCAGCCAGACCATCTGCAGAACCTGTAGAATGGCAGCTATTCCAGAGGAAATGGCATTCCATCTCAGGCTCAGGATCGCCCGGTCATTTAACCCCTTCAATTGGTTTTTAGCAGACAATTGACCAACTTTGATGGTGGTTAAGTTATCCAAATTCACCAACATGCCCCCCGCTGATCCAAAAGAAATTTACGCCAGCCTGGCTTTGAAGGAGTCTTTCCCCTTCCACGGCCAGCCCTGGTGGCTGGATGCCGTCTGCGGGCCGGAAGGCTGGGGGGCTGCTATCGCCTTTGATGATGATGGGAGCCCTATCGGGGCATTGCCCTTTGGGAAGACGCTTGGGAAGGGATTTTCCTTAATTAGAATGCCACGTTTTTCTTCCTACCATTATATCTGGCTTCAGGATATGAACGCTACCCGGAATGTCAGCAAATACCATTGGGAACACAGGATATTGAACGATCTGATAGGACAAATTCCCAAGTTCTGGATAGTCGGCCAGCAATACACCCCTTCCTTCTCAAATGGTTTGCCCTTCGCCAATGCAGGTTTTCGCCTCCTGGTAAGATATACCTACCAGATTGAGCCGAACCATGGGATTGACCAGTTGTGGCAGAACATGGAGTCTGCTTCGCGAAACCTCATTAGAAAAGCCAAAGGGTTGGTCAGGATCAGCACTGACGCAACGCCGGCAGAGTTATTTGGTATTATCGAATTGAGTTATACCCGCAAGGGGAAGAAATGCCCCTTCCGGTTCGAAGATCTTTTGGCGATTGATTCGCTGTTGGAGGCCCGAAATATGCGCACTATCTATAAAGCTACAGATGAAGAGGGTAAAATACATGCCGCTTCTTATGTTGTATGGGATACCAGTATGGCGCATGGTTTATTAAGTGGGCTGCACCCTGGCTTTCGCCAAAGCGGCGCCTTGTACCGGATTTATTGGCATGCTATAAAAGATGCCCTGAAGAGAAAAACAGGGTTCGACTTCGAAGGCTCCATGCACCCGCCCATCGAACGCGTGTTCCGCTCCTTCGGCGCCCGGCGCGTGCCCTACCTGCGGGTCGTCCGCTACCGGAACCGCCTCTTTGAGGCGATGGCCGTTTTACTCGGCAAAAATCATTGATCATGGACCCTGCATTTCCCTTCGAACAAAGCGCACGCGCCGCACTCAACTGGATCGCACGAAGTATCGACGCCAACGAAGGGCGCGGTTCGTCTGCTCACCTCTTTCTGGGGAAATGGTCGCCTCCCTATCCCGAAACCACGGGCTATCTCATCGAAACGCTGCTCGACTACTCCGCTTTTCTCGACGAATCCCGCTGGCGGGATTACGCCCTCCACTGCGGCGAATGGCTTCTCTCTGTTCAACACGCAGACGGCAGCTTCCCCTCGCTTTACGCTAATTCCGGCCAACCCAGCGTCTTCAACACCGGCATGATCCTCTTCGGACTGGCCCGTTTATATGAAATTGAAGTGGAAAAATACTCGGCGCCCCTCCGCCGCGCCACCGCCTGGATGCTCTCCCAACTGGAAGACGACGGCTCCTGGACGGGCTATTCCTACGTTCCCGGATTCATCCCCTCCTACTACACCCGGGCTGTATGGGGCGTCCTGGAAGCCGGCCGCACCCTCGGTGATCCGGCCGCCAGTGCTGCCATGGACAAGGCGCTCTCTTTCTATGCTAACCGGTTTAAAGAAAACGGCTTCGTCAAGGATTGGGGCTTCCATCCCGGTAAACCGGCATTCACCCACACTATCGCCTATACCTGGCGCGGCTTCTGGGAGGCGGCAAGCCTGCTGCAACGGCCGGATATTCTGCAAAAGGTTCAAAACGGACTTGCCGTGTTGGGTGACATGGAGCAACTCCCCGGCAGGATCGCCACTGACGGCTCACCCGATTTTTCCTTCTTCTGCCTCACGGGAAATGCCCAGCTCAGCGTGCTGGCCGCCAGGATTTTTGAACACACCGGCGACGAGCGTTTTTTGAAAATGGCGGAACGGTTTTTTCTGGAAACGGCCGCCCATCAGGTGAAAAGAACGAAGAGCGCCTACTACGGCGGCATCGCCGGGTCTCACCCGCTATGGGGTCCTTACCAGCGGATGCGCTACCCCAACTGGGCCGCGAAATTCTTCCTCGACGCCTGCCTGCTGCTGTGGCGGCGCACTAAATAGCCGTGCTTATTTCCTGCTTCGGCGTTTTCTCCGGCGCCAGCCAGTGCAACAGCGGCGGGATCAGCAACAGGTCGCATACTACCGCGCTGACCAGGGTGGCGCTGATCAGCAAGCCGATCGTGACGCTGGGCGGATGGATCGAGAACAACATGACCAGAAAGCCTGCGAACAGCAAGAGCGTGGTCAGCACAATGGCCTTGCCGGTCTCCACGAAAGTAATGCGGATGGCCTCGTCCTGCGGCAGGCCCTTCGCCAGCGCCAGCCTGTATTTGCTCAGAAAATGAATGGTGTCGTCGACCGCGATGCCGAAAATGACCGAAAAGACGATCGACACCCCGGCTTCCAGCTCAATGCCGAAATAGCCCAGTATCGCCCCTGCCACCAGCAAGGGAACGAGGTTGGGAATGAGGGAGACGGCCACCATCCTGATATCGCGGAAGAGCAGGCCCATCATGATGGCTACGATCAGGATGGCGAGTCCCATACCTTGTATCAGGCTGCTTCTGACGTATTCCGAATTTTTATCCACAATCAGCCCCGTGCCGGTGATGCGCACCGAAATTTTATCCTGATCCGTGTTGGCAGCTACCCACTGGTTAATGGCCGCATTCATGATCTTGATGCTGTCGGCGCCCACGTCGAGCAGCCGGGCGGTGATGCGCGCCTTCTGCCCGTCGCGGCTGATGAGCACGTTGGCGCCGGTGCGGGGCATGTCTTCCACCAGGCGTTTGTAGCGGTTGTACTCCGCCTCGCTTTCGGGAAACCGGTACTCCTTCGCCTGGTTGCCGTGAAATAGCTGATGCATGCTCTTGTAGGCCGTCGCCATGGAAGCCACGGCCCTGATGGGCTCGTATTGCTTCACATGGTCCTCCACCATGCTGATCTGGCGCATGACTTCGTAATCGGTGGCCTTGTGCGGGGGCTTCACCGTAATGGCCACCTCCATGGGCCTGAATCCGGTAAATTTTTCTTCGAAAAATTTGAAATCGGCCGTAATCTTCTCCCCTCTGGGCAAATTCCGGATCAGGGTGTAGTTTGTGGTGATCTGTGCGATGCCGATCAGGCATACTGTCAGGAATGCCAGGGAAGCCCAACCGATCTGCCGGGGCTTCTCCCTGGTGAAGCGGAAAAGCTGCTCCATCCGTCTGTTCCAGAAATTGTCGACCGTGCCGATTTTGACAATCTGGTCGGCGTGGAAAAGGGAGAGCAGGGAAGTGGTGAAAAACAGTACCGTGACATAGGCGATCAGCACGCCCGCCGCCGAGTTGAGGCCGAAGTCGCGAATGGGCTCTATGCGGCTTGTCACCAGGCTGAGGAACCCCACCGCCGTCGTGGCCGATGTGAGAAAAGTCGCTAACCCGATTTCCTTGACCGTGGTCTTGATGGCCGTGGGCCTGGGATTCCCCTTCTGCAACTCGTCGATGTATTTCGACATGATGTGTATGACATCGGATGTGCCAACGATGAGCATCAGCACGGGGTAGAGCGCTGCCATGGCGCTGAGCTCGCGCCCCGTCGCCGCCAGGAAGCCCATGAAGAGCAATAAGCCCAACCCAATCGAGGCAATGGAGACCACAATGCCCCAAAACCGGCGGAAAATGGCCGCCATGACCAGGCTGACGAGCAGGCCCGCGATCAGGGACGACACCAGTACTTCCCTTTTTTGCATCTCCACCAGCTCTTTCTGGAAGTAAGCCCGGCCCAGGAAGTGGTAGTCTTCGAAAGCATACCCTTCGACCTGCCGCTCCAGCGCCTTCATCAGCTCGTCAGATTGGGACAGGGTGATGTTGGGGATGGTCTTGAGGTAGACCACCAGGGCCGTGCCCTCCGGGTCGATCAGGTTGTAGACCAGGCGGTCGTCGGCGAGCGCCTTTTTGCGGTCGGAGGGAAAGCGGCCGGGGTCGTCGAGGTGAACCGCCGGAATGGTGGTGAGCCCAAACGGCGTTTTTAGCGGGTAGGAGAACTGGGTGAGCGAAAAACTCTCCTCCACATGTGGCAGTTGCCTCGCCTTCAGGCTGAAATCGTGGGCACGGGCGAGAAAGGAAGAGTCGAACACGCCTTCCTTCCGCTCCAATGCGACGAGCAAAAAGTTGTCGTCCGTTTCAAACTCCTCGACAAATTCCCTGAAAAAGGCCAGGTCTTTATCGCCACGGGGAAAAAACTGCTCGAAGTCGAAAGAGAAACGCAGCTGAGGGATCAGGAAGGCGCTGATTAGCGCGAGGATACCGAAAATGATAAAAGAGGCAATCTGAAACGGGCGACTCATATATTTGCTGTATATTCTGGCAGTGAAACCAGATTTTATTCAAAAGGTTCTTACCGATCAGACCATGAAGACAGGTACGCTTTTTCTCCTTCCCTCCCCCTTGGGCGAGGATTCGGCCCAGCCCCTTTCCCCTCAGGTAGCGGAAACTGCCGGGCGCTTGAAATATTTTGTCGTGGAAAGGGCAAGGACGGCCAGAAAGGTCCTGAAAGACCTCGGCTACTCCCTCCCGCTCCGCGAAGCGGAGATGATCGAGCTCGACGACCGCACGCCGGAGGGGGAACTGGAGGTATTTCTGAAAGTCTTGCTTCAGGGCCACTCTGTTGGGGTGTTTTCAGAAGCTGGCTGTCCGGGCGTAGCCGATCCCGGGGCCCGGGCTGTGAGTTGGGCGCACCGGCACGGCATCCGGGTGGTACCGCTAGTCGGGCCTTCCAGCCTGCTGCTTGCCCTGATGGCATCGGGGCTCAACGGTCAGTCTTTTTGTTTTCACGGCTATCTCCCGCAGAACAGGGGTGACCTGTCTCACCAATTGCACAAATTGGAACGCCAGTCCTCAGCACTGGGGCAGACCCAGCTTTTCATCGAAACCCCTTACCGAAACGAAGCGCTTTTGGAAACCCTCCTCCAAAGCCTCCATCCAACTACCCGTCTCTGTATCGCCGCCGATCTGACCCTGGCGACCGAATACATCGCCACCAAAACGGTGAAGGAGTGGAAAAGCGATCCGCCCCCGCCTTTGAGCAAGCGGCCGGCTGTATTTCTTTTCCTGGCGACCACTTAGTTTTATTTTCAAACTAAGTAAACTATTTTTACTATCTTTGCGTTAAAGCAGTAAACAACACAGACCATATGAACACGATAACAGACCTGGCAGCCCTTGAATTGGAGACCAAAGGTTACCTCGACATCCAGGTAGACCCCACCCTTGACCTGTTTGAGGAGATCAACCGCCTGAAGAAGGAGAAAAATGCCATCATTCTGGCCCACTACTATCAGGAGTCGGACATACAGGACATCGCCGACTACATCGGCGACAGCCTGGGCTTGTCGCAACAGGCTGCCAGGACCGATGCCGACATCATCGTCTTTGCCGGCGTGCACTTCATGGCGGAGACGGCCAAGATGCTCAGCCCGCATAAAAAGGTGCTATTGCCCGACCTCAAGGCCGGTTGCTCGCTGGCCGATTCCTGCCCGGCGCCGGTGTTCCGGAAGTTCAGGGAGCAACACCCCGACCATGTGGTGGTGAGTTATATCAACTGCACCGCCGAGCTCAAGACCCTGACCGACATCTGCTGCACCTCGACCAATGCCATGCAGGTGATCAACAGTATTCCGCCGGAGCAGCCCATCATTTTTGCGCCCGACATCAACCTGGGTAAGTATTTGCAAAAGAAAACCGGCCGTCAGAATATGATCCTCTGGAACGGCGCTTGTATCGTGCACGAGATTTTTTCCCACGAAAAAATCGTCAAACTGCGTCAGCGGCACCCCGATGCGAAGTTTATCGCCCACCCGGAATGCGAGCCCCATATCCTGGAGATGGCTGATTTCATTGGCTCTACCACGGGGCTGCTCAAATACACCGTGAATGATCCGGCTACGGAGTTCATCGTAGCTACGGAGGTGGGTATTATCCACCAGATGGAGAAGAAGTCGCCGCACAAGACCTTCATTCCTGCGCCGCCCAACAACGCCTGCGCCTGCAACGAGTGCCCGCACATGAAGCGCAACACCTTGGAAAAGCTATACATCTGCATGAAACACGAGCTGCCCGAGATTACCTTGCCCGGCTGGATCATCGAGCAGGGGCGCAAGTCGATCGATCGCATGCTGGAAATATCGGCAAAGGCCGGTTTGTAAAATGAAAAGCCGCATTTGAACGTTACAAAACAGTTTCACTAACTTTGCGGCTCAAAAACAAACCCATGCGTATCCGACTATTTTCCATTGTGTTGTTCCAGTTTTTGATGATCGGCCTTCACGGGCAGCAGGGATGGGAGGCCGGCGGATGGCTGGGCGTGTCCCACTATTTTGGCGATCTCAACACTAACCTGCGCCTTACAGACCCGGGTTATGCGGGTGGACTGGTGGCCCGTTACAATTTCAACAAGCGGGTGTGCATCAAATTTTCCGGCAACTACGGCAATGTCAGCGCCCAGGATGCCGATTCTGAGAACCTCTTCGAGCGGGCCCGCAACCTGAGCTTCCGCTCGGTGGTCGTCGACGGGGCGGCACAGATGGAGTTCAACTTCCTCACCTATACGCACGGCAGCAAAGACGAGTTTTTCTCGCCTTACCTGTTTGCGGGTTTCAACGTCTTTTACTTCAACCCCCAGGCCGAGTACAACGGGCAGTGGGTCGACCTGCGGCCTTTGGGCACCGAAGGTCAATTCCGCGGCGAGGAGTACTACACCACGCAATTTGGCCTGGTTTATGGCATGGGCTTGAAGATCGACCTGAGCTACCGCCTGAGCCTCAACCTCGAGCTCAGCGGACGCAGGCTTTTTACCGACTATCTGGACGATGTCAGCACGGTTTATGCAGACAAGGACGACCTTGAAAAGCTCCGGGGCGAAGTGGCCGTAGCGCTTTCCGACCGTTCGCTCCTGCTGCAAGGCGTGAACGAAGATGGCCGGCTCAGCCAGCCGGGCCGTCAGCGCGGCAACTCCGTCACCAAAGACGCTTATGCTATGCTCGGACTGGGGCTGGTGTATTATTTCGGCGACCTGAAATGCCCGGAATACAGCCGCTGATCAATACCTGATCCGCACCAGCTTCAGCGTGTTCCTCCTTTCGCTGGGCACGATCAATTCGCTGGAAGAGACTTGCACTGCGTCGCGGAAGCGCAGCTTCAGCCGCTGGCGGTCGGTATTCATGACGCTGAACCGGTCTGTTTGGCCGATGGGCGATACCACGTATTCGCTCACCGTGTTCTCGTGCTTGATTTCGTCGTTGAAGAACATGCGGAGGTTGGCAGGCGTCTTGAGCAGGAAGTAGGATGAATATACTGCATCGTCGTCCTGTGAGTATTGCTTTTTATGCAGTATTTGCTGCCAGTGCAGGCTCCCGTCGGGGTTGAAGGAAATGATGAACAGGTCGTCGAGGTAGTAATCGACGATAAATCTCCCGCCGGCCATATCAAAGCGGCCTCCTGGCAAATTCCGTTCGTAGATCCGCTCTCGTTCGCCGATGAGAAGGATTCCGCCGTCTTTTCTCAGCACGATTTCCCTGGCCGTGGTCTCGGTAATGCCGCGATTTTTTGCGTTGAAGTTTTTCCCCATAAAAGTGGAGACAAACTTATCGTCGAGTTCATGGAATTCCAGGACGCCGTTTTCCTGGTCGGCCAGTGGCAGACGGAGGTAGAAAGGGCCGGAAGCGCGGGCCAGATTATCCTCCGAAAAAAGTCCTCCTGCGATGAGTTGGCGGTTGAGGTTGTCGAAGGCGAATTGCACGTCGAAGCACAGCTTATCGCCCATGAGAATATCCAGGCGCTGCACAATAAGGTCGGAGGAAGGGCCGTACACAAATACTTCAAAGCGGTTTTTACCCGCATTCCTGCCGTCCCTGTTCAGGATGCAAAACATATTGCCTTCGTTGTCGACGACCATTTGCTGGAACTCGTTGAAGTAGTCCAAACCGTCAGGAGCGAGTTGTACCTCCCACATGAGCGACAAAGAGTCGAGATCGATGGCGAAGGCGTGGATAGACTTGAAATCTTCCACTTTGTAGACGAGCAATTTGCTCCTGTTTTCGGAGAGGACTGAGTGCAAGGTGATGGGAAACAGTTCCTGGCCCAGATTGAAAAGGGTAACCGAGTCAGTGAGGTTGGCGGCGGGGTCGTAGCGGTGGATTTTGAAGAATAGGTTGAGTTCCTGGCGGTAGGTGTAAGCGATGGCAAAACCTCTTTTTTCATTGATGACGTCGGCGATCTGGGGGCGCCGGCGGTCGAGGTCGATATCTTTTTCCCAGACCTGTTCCATTTTCTGGTTGAAGCCCGTTACTTTCCAGGCGACGGCCTGGTCGCGCAGCAGCAGGAGTTGCCCCGACCATTCGCCCAGGATATCATAAGCGATTTCTTCACGCAGGGCTATCCCATCCGATACGGTGACTTGCTGCGCGGAGGCAGCATACAGGGTGGCGATACAGACGCCGATGCTGAGGAAAATCCGTTTCATAGCTGTTTATTGAGCCTGTCTAAAATAAACGAATTTTCCGGCGGAAGGATGAAAAATGCGGCGACTTATTGATATCGGGCCCAGACGCGCTCGATAGCGGCTGCGAGTTTGCGGTCTTTTTCAGTAACCGTATTGCCTGCGTCGTGTGTGCTGAGATGGATGTCGACGCGGTTCCAGACATTGCTCCAGTTGGGATGGTGGTTTTGCTTCTCCGCGAGCATAGCCACTTCGGTCATAAAAGCGAAGGCCTGGGAGAAGTCCTTGAACTGAAAGTATGCTTTCAGCATGTTATCTTCTTCTTTCCACATGGGCGAAAAATTTGGTTATTTGAATGACCAGTCGTATTCGTGCAGCTGACAGACGCCGGCCTTGAGCAGGTCGATGCAGGCGCGGATATCGCTTTTATTGGCCATTTCGATGACTTGGTGGACATGCCGGAGCGGGATGGAGATGGCCCCCGCGATGGCGCCGCTTTTCCCGGAGCGCTGGATGCCTGCGGTGTCGGTGCCGCCGCCGGTCAGTATCTCGGGTTGCCAGGGTATATCGTGTTGCCCTGCGAGTTGTTTGAGGTAGTTCACCATGCGGTAGTCACAGATGGTGCTGCTGTCCATGATCTTGATGGCGGCGCCTTTGCCCAGTTTGGTGACCATCTCGTGCGGCTGTGCGCCCGGCACGTCGAATGCGATGGTCACGTCGAGGCCGAAGCCGAAATGGGGGTCGATCAGGTGGGCGGTTTTCTGGGCGCCACGTATACCTACTTCTTCCTGTACGGTGAAGACGCTGTAAAGGTCGTAGGGAATCTCCTTGTCTTTCAATTCGCGCAGGGTTTCCAGCAGGATGAAGACGGAAACCCGGTTGTCGAGCGATTTGCTGTTGATGCAATGGCCCATTTCGATGAGTTCGCGCTCGCGGGTGATGGGGTCGCCAACGGCGATCAGCTCTTTAACTTCCTCCTTCGGCAGGCCCAGGTCGATGAAGAAGTCCTGGATTTGAGGCGCTTTGTTGCGCTCCTCCGGTTTCATGATGTGAATGGGTTTGGAGCCCATTACCCCGATCACATCCTTGCGCCCGTGTACGATGACGCGCTGGGAGGTCAGTGTTTTGGGGTCGAAACCGCCCAGCGGGTGGAAGCGCAGGAAGCCGTCGTCGTCGATATGGGTAACCATGAAGCTGATCTCGTCCATATGAGCGGCGACCATCACCCTTTTGGGCTCTTTTCCCTTCTTCACGGCGATCACGTTGCCCATGGGGTCGACCTCCACGTGGTCGGCATAGGGTTTGACTTCTTCCAGGACAAAGGAGCGGATTCGCTGCTCAAAGCCGGGGGCGCCGGGCGTTTCGCAGATCTTCTTCAACAGTTCGATGTTGATCATGCGGGTGGAATTGGATAGGTAATAATTAGCCCACAAAGTTACGGTTTTTCGGGGTGCGAATTCATTTGAATGAAAAATATGCTCCCCGACATGCCCGGAAATTGTGTAACATTGCGGGAATTCAGCCCAATCAGATGTCCCTTCTCCGGAAACTGGCCAGCGATACAGCCATTTATGGCGTGAGCAGCATCCTCAGCCGCTTGCTCAACTACCTCATTCTCACCCCTTACCTGACCCGCGTATTCCTGGAGGGCGAGTATGGCGAGATCTCCATTCTCTTCACCTATGCAGGCATCCTGACGGTGCTCTTCACTTACCGGATGGAGACGGCCTTTTTCAGGTACGGCAGCCGGCAGGAAGACACCGGGCGGGCTTTTTCCACGGGCTCCATTTCCCTGTTGGCCACCACCGCGGTTTTTTCTGCCCTGATCCTGATCGGGCTGGAGCCCCTTTCTGCCATGATCAATTACCCCGGCCAGCCGCAGTACCTGCTATTGTTGCTGGGCATCATCGTCTTCGACGCGCTGATGGCGCTGCCTTTTGCCAAACTGCGGCTGGAAGGCCGCCCGATCCTGTTCGCGGCGCTGAAAACCGCCCATATCCTGCTCAACGTCGTCTTTCTGTTTTTCCTGCTCGAAGCGTTGCCCCTCCTGTCGCGTGGAGGGATTGCATGGGCGGGCAATCTATTTAATGAAGAATTCCGGGTGGGCTATGTTTTCGTGGCCAATTTATTGGCCAGCCTGTGCATCCTCCTCTTCTTCGTGCCCAAATACCTGAAGATGCGATGGACCTTCGACCGGCCCCTGTTGCGCCGGATGATCGTCTACGCCATGCCCCTGGTCGTGGTAGGCCTTGCCGCCGTCATCAACCAGCTGATCGCTTTGCCGATGCTGGAAAACCTCTTGCCGGGCACTTTGGAAGAGAACCGTGCCCAGACGGGTATTTTCAGCGCCGCCTCCAAGCTGGCGATCCTGATGAACCTCTTCACCCAGGCTTTTAACTACGCTGCGGAGCCTTTCTTCTTCCACCATGCCGCCCGCTCCGATTCAAAAGACATCTACGCCCAGACAGGACAGGCCTTTGCCTTGGTGGGGAGTTTTGTATTCCTGGGCATCATGCTCTACCTTGACCTGATCCAGTATTTCATCGGCGCACACCTGCGAGCCGGGCTTGGCGTAGTGCCCATTTTGCTTATCGCCTATTATTTCCTCGGCTTGTACTACAATTTTTCCATCTGGTACAAACTAGCCGACAAAACCATAATGGGGGCCATCATCTCGATTGGCGGGGTGCTGATCACACTAGGGCTCAATTTCTGGCTGGTGCCCAACCCGGCAGTTGGCTATTACGGCGCGGCATGGGCCGCCCTCGGGTGCTATGGCTTCATGGCCCTTGCCAGCTACCTGACGGGCAGGAGGTATTTCCCCATTCCCTATCCGATGGGGAAAATGGGCTTGTACATTGGCCTGGCGCTTGGCCTTTATGCGCTCAGCGCCCTTTTAGCCTCCATCCCCCTTGGCCTCCGCTTGCTGGCCAATACCGGGCTGTTGCTCGTTTTTGTCATCGTCATTTACCGCGTCGACGGCGCCGCCTTGCGGGCAATGATCCGCCGTTGATGCAAATTTTTCTACATTTGTAAAAATGCAGGTAGGTATGGACAAGGTTTTCACCCTGTTGCTCATCGCGTATTTAACTTCAATGCCAGGGCTTCTCTGTGGCCAGGCAGTTCCATGGGAAAACCAGGCCCCCGCTGATTCGCTGTACGATGCAAAGCAGTATCAGGCGGCTTTGGACTTGTACAAGCCCCTTCTCGTATTTTACGAAGAAAAAAGAACCCTGCTCAAGGGCGCCCGTTGCGCCGCCCAAGCCGGCGATACCAAGCTGGCGCTGAAATACCTCGACCGGCTGGTCAAGTTGGGCTGGAATAGCTCGCGGTCGCTCCGGAACGACAAAGAACTGGCGCCGATCCACCAGGAAGCCAAATTCAATGCGCTGCTGAAAAAGGTGGAAAAACTGGAAGCCCGTTCGGCCGAGCTCAAAACGGGAACGGTGATGGCAGAACTCGACTCCCTCAGCGCCTACGATAAGAAGTACCGGAAGCGTCCGGATATGAAAGCCGAACAGGCCCGGCTCGATTCCCTCAACGGCGTGCGCCTGGAAAAACTGATCGACCAGTACGGCTGGCTGGGCAGCAACCTGCTGGGCGGCCGCAACTATTGCTGGCTGGCTTTGTTGAGACAACCGCTCGCGTTTCAGAAAAAGTACATCGGCATCATGCGGAAAGCCGTGAAAAAAGGGGAAGAAGAGCGCGCTTTCCTGGCTTTCCTGGAAGACCAGATGCTGGTGGCCCAAGGCAAAAAACAGAAGTACGGCACGCAGATCGATACAGAAAAGAAAGAAGTGTATCCGATCGAGGAGCCCGAAAAAGTCGATCTCTACCGGGCTGGCGCGGGCCTGGGCTCCCACAAAGGCTTTTTGAAGATCTGGAACATAGAATAACCTGTACGCAATGAACAGACTGTACCTTTTCCCTTTGGCTGTCCTGCTTCTCTGGGCAGCCAATGGCGGCGTTTTCGCTCAGGAAACCTTTCCCTACAACGGGGTTTCCGACCAGCGCGAAGGGCTGTATGCCTTCACCGGCGCTACCATCTACACCACTTACAACCAGCAGCTGAATAACGCTACCCTGGTGATCCGCGATGGCAAAGTGGAAGCTGTCGGCACGGGTATCCCGGTTCCAGCCGGCGCCGTGGAGGTTCCCTGCGGCGGGAAAACGATCTACCCCTCCTTCATCGACCTCTACACGGATTACGGACTACCGGAACTGAAAACGGAAGGGCAGCCGGGCGGCCGCCGCACGCAGCTGCTATCAGATAAAAAGGGAGCCTATTCCTGGAACCAGGCGCTCAGGTCCGAGTTTCAGGCGTATGAAGTTTTTGCCCCGAACGAAAAAGCAGCCGAAGAACTACGCAAGACGGGCTTCGGCGCGGTGCTTTCCCACCAGATGGACGGTATCTCCAGGGGCTCGGGCGCCTTGGTATTTACGGGAAATGACAACGCTCATACCCAGATCCTGACAGAAAAAGCTGCTCACCACCTATCCTTCAGCAAGGGGCGCTCTACCCAAAACTACCCCAGCTCGCTCATGGGCAGCATCGCCCTGCTGCGACAGACTTATTACGACGGGAAATGGTATGCCGCCCAGGGCCGCCAGGAAGAGGTCAACCTCTCCCTGCAGGCCTGGAACGAGCTGCAGTCCCTGCCCCAGGTATTCGAAGTGGGCGATGCGCTGGATGCGCTGCGGGCCGGCAAACTGGGCAAGGAATTCGGCGTGCAGTACATCCTCCGGGATGGCGGAAAGGCCTATCAGCGGCTCGACGAGATTAAAAAAACGGGCTCCCCGCTCATCGTGCCCCTCAACTTCCCCGAAGCCTACGACGTGGAAGATCCCTTCGACGCCCTGCGCGTCGACCTGGCCGATATGAAGCATTGGGAACTGGCGCCCTCCAACCCCGCTCGGATCGCAGCCGCCGGCATTCCCTTCGCCCTCACGACGCATGGCCTGAAGAACAAGTCCGACTTCCGGGCAGCCCTCCGCAAGGCCATCAAACACGGCCTATCGGAAGAAGATGCACTCAAAGCTCTGACCTACACCCCCGCCAATTTATTGGGAGCCTACGACCGGATCGGCAGCCTGGAGAAAGGCAAAGCCGCCAGCTTCCTCATCGCTTCGGGCAACATTTTCGAAGAAAATGAAGTGATCTACCAGCATTGGGTCAAAGGCCAGCCCTTCGTCCTCCAATCGATGGAAACCCCGGAGTGGCTGGGCGAATTTGATTTGGAGGCCGGCGATCTGAAAATGCGCTGGGTTGTATCCAATGACATTTACAAACCCGATATGAAGCTGCTGGTGAATGACACCACCGAACTCAAGGTCAATTACAAATACGAGCAGGGCATCCTCACCCTGACTTTCGCCCGCGAAGAAGGAAAAGGCTTGGTGCGGCTGAGTGGCACGGGTTCCTCAAAAGGCTGGTTGGGTCGCGGGCAGCTGGAAGACGGAACCTGGGTGGACTGGAGGGCGACTCCTCCCGCAGAACAGCAATTCAGCCTGAAGGGGAAAGGAGTGTATCAGGAAATGCCGGAAGTAATTGGCGAAGTGACCTATCCCTTCATGGCCTACGGCTGGACGAACCGGCCTCAGGCGGAGTCCATACTCATCCGCAATGCCACCGTCTGGACCAATGAAGCGGCTGGCATACAGGAAAAGACCGATATCCTGATCGAAAACGGCAAAATCGCCCAGGTGAGCCAGAACCTGCCCTTGAAAAGGGGCGTTTGGGAAATCGACGCCACCGGTAAGCACGTCACGCCCGGCATTATCGACGAGCACTCGCACATCGCCATTACCCGCGGCGTCAATGAAGGCACGCAGGCCAGCTCGGCGGAGGTGCGCATCGGCGACGTGGTCAACTCGGAAGATATCAACATTTACCGGCAATTGTCGGGCGGGGTCACCATCTCCCAACTCCTGCATGGCTCAGCCAACCCCATCGGCGGGCAATCGGCCATCATCAAACTGCGCTGGGGCTTTACGCCGGAGGAAATGATCTTCGACGCGGCGGCCCCCTTCATCAAATTCGCGCTCGGGGAAAACGTGAAGCAGAGCAACTCCAGCGACCCCAACCCCGTGCGCTACCCGCAGACGCGCATGGGCGTGGAGCAGATCTACGAAGACTATTTCACCCGCGCCCGCGAATACGGCGCCCTGAAAAAGTCGGGCAAACCCTACCGGGTCGACCTGGAACTGGAAGCCCTGCTCGAAATCCTGGAGAGCAAGCGCTTCATCACCTGCCACTCCTACGTGCAGAGCGAGATCAACATGCTCATGAAGGTGGCCGAGCGCCATGGTTTCCGCGTCAACACCTTCACGCACATTCTGGAAGGATACAAGGTGGCCGACAAAATGGCCAAACACGGCGCCGGCGGTTCCAGCTTTTCCGATTGGTGGGCCTACAAGTTCGAGGTGTACGAAGCCATTCCGCAAAACGGCGCCATCATGCACGAGCAAGGCGTGACCGTAGCTTTCAACTCCGACGACGCCGAAATGGCCCGGCGCCTCAACCAGGAAGCGGCCAAGGCCGTGAAATACGGCGGGGTGCCGGAAGAAGAAGCCCTGAAATTCGTGACCCTCAACCCCGCCAAACTCCTGCACATCGATCACCGCGTGGGCAGCATCAAGCCCGGGAAAGACGCCGACCTCGTCATCTGGTCCGGCCACCCGCTTTCGGTCTATGCCAAAGCGGAAAAGACCTTCATCGATGGCATCAAGTTTTTCGACATTGAGGAAGATGCGGCGATGCGGGAGGCCGTGGAGCAAGAGCGAGCCCGGCTCGTGCAAAAAATGCTGGCAGAAAAGAAAAAGGGCGGAAAGACACAACCAGGGACAGGACGCTACCGGCATTTGTACCATTGTGATCATGTGGAGGACGAGGGCAGGTAGTTTTCAGTTTTTAATGTTCAGTTTTTAGTTATAATTATTTGATTATGAGATTTTTTAATATAGTAGTCCTGGTTTTTCTTCTGGCATTTTCAGCGCATGCGCAGCTGACGGTGCCGGCGCCGGCGCAGAAGGAGGCGGTGGTGATCGTACATGCCAATGCGCATTTGGGGAATGGGCAGGTCATTGTAGACGCGGCGGTGGCTTTCGACAAGGGCGTGATCACCTTTGTGGGGGCGTTCAGGGATTGGCCGGGGTATGACAGCTATGCGGTGGTAGATGCTACGGGAAAACAACTCTACCCCGGTTTTATCGCGACCAATTCGACCTTGGGCCTCAATGAGATCAGCGCGGTGCGCGCTACGCTCGACGAGCGTGAGGTCGGCGAGCTGAACCCCAACGTGCGGGCGCTGATCGCCTATAACACCGATTCGGAGATCATCAATACGGTGCGTTCCAACGGTGTGCTGATGGCGCAGATCGTGCCACAGGGCGGTCCGGTGGCCGGGCAGTCGAGCGTCGTGCAACTCGATGCCTGGAACTGGGAGGATGCCGCTTACCTGATCGACGGGGGCGTACACATTTACTGGCCCCGTTCTACGAGGTTCAGTTTCCGGGAATTCCGCATGGAGGCCAATGAGCGCTATGCGGAAGAACTGAGGCAGCTGGAGCAGTTGCTGAAAGAGGCAGAGGCCTATTCCCGCCTGGAAAAGCACGACCCTGTGAACCTGAAGCTGGAATCCATGCGAGGCCTGTTCACCGGAGAAAAAAAGCTGTTTGTGCACGCCAACGAGGCCAAGGACATGCAGCGGGCCGTGCTGATGGGTGAAACCTATGGGGTGAAAACCGTCATCGTAGGCGGCCGGGATGCCTGGATGATAACCGGATTTCTCCGCGACAAAAAGACCCCGGTGATATTCCAGCAGACGCAGAGTTTGCCCGGCTATGAAGACGAGGCGGTCGACCAGCCCTTCCGCACGCCTGCCTTGCTAAAAGAAGCCGGCGTACTTTTCTGCCTGAGCGGGGAGAGCAGCTGGCAGCAGCGCAACCTGCCCTTCCAGGCCGGACAGGCGGTAGGCCATGGTCTCGCCCCGGAAGCGGCCGTGCAGGCCATTACCCTGGATGCGGCGCGCATTTTGGGCATAGACAAGACGACGGGGTCGATTGAAAAAGGCAAGGACGCCACCCTGTTCATCTCCTCCGGCGATGCCCTCGACATGCGCAGCTCTCTGGTGGAACGGGCATTCATCCAGGGCCGCGAGATCGATCTGGACGACAAGCACAAGGCCCTTTACCGGAAGTACCAGGAAAAATACCGAAATTTTTAACGAGACTTTAAGCAACTTCCCGGGGCTGTTTTGCGTACAAAGGAGGAATTGAAATGCATCATATGAAAAGTTATTTGCTGGTTATTGCGGGTTTGTTGGTTGCGGCGGGCATGAATGCCCAGGGAGGCGCACCGAAAGAACGGCGGCAGACCGTCGTGATAGAGGGGAATATTCTGGAACAGATCATAACGGAAAAAGGAGATACGCTCCTGATCGCCAATCTAGACGACATTTCCGTATCCTCTCCCCGGTCGTTTAAAAACCGGGATGAATACCTGCTCTACATGAAATACCGGCGCTATGCGCTGATCGTATACCCCTACGCCAAGGAGGCCATCCGCATTTTCCGGGAAACCGAGCGGGCCACCAATGAAATGAAGGAGCGGGAGCGCAAGCGCTACATCCGCAAGCTGCAGCGCGAGCTGGAGACGGAATTTGAGGAACCGCTCAAAAACCTCACCCGTACCCAGGGGTACGTTCTGGTAAAAATGGTGGAGCGCGAGCTCGACACCAATATGTACGAACTGATTAAAAGCCTCAGGGGCAGCGTTACGGCCTCTTATTGGGGTACGTTCAGCCGGTTTTACGGTTTCCGCTTGAAGGACGGCTATGTGGTTGGAAACGACCCCATTCTCGATGTGGTGTTACAGGATTTCGACATTTCCTACAAGTTTTAGACAGGATTTGCAGGATGAATAACGAAAAGACAGGATAATGAGATTTGCACGCCCCGCGCCGAATGAATATGCCCCATACTACCAGCCTTACATCGACAAGGTTCCCGACGGGGATATCCTGCGGATGCTCCATTTGCAGAAGATCGCCTTTTCGGAGTTCCTCGCTGCCGTTCCCGATGACAAGTGGGCCTATCGCTATGCTCCCGGCAAGTTTTCATTAGCGGAGGTGCTATCCCATGTCATCGACGCAGAGCGGATATTCGCCTATCGGGCGCTGCGTTTTGCCCGCAACGACCGCACGGGGCTGCCCGGATTCGATCAGGACGATTATGCGCCATACAGCGGCGCAGATCGGCGCAGCAAGGCTTCCATAGAGACAGAATACCTCACGGTGCGCAATGCCAGCATTGAGTTGTTTCGCACTTTTGACGCCGGCTCCTGGAGCCGGGTGGGGATAGCCAATAACTTCGAAATGTCGGTCAGGGCGGTACCCTATGTGATCATAGGCCACGAGTTGCACCACCTGCAAATTTTAAGGGAGCGCTATATCAAAGGAGCGAGTGCGAAGGCCCCGGAGCTTCCCTGGCGTTTTTCCATGGCCCGGGCTGTTCAGGCGCTGGAACAGCACCCCTCAGGCGCGCCTTTCGTGCAGCTCATGAATGAGCAACAATTTACGGTGGAGTGGTATGCGCCCCAGGGAACAGACGCTCAGACCCCACATTTGGAAGACGAGCTCTACATCGTGGCAAGCGGTAGCGGCATTTTTCAAAACGGCGGGCAGACCGTGCCTTTTTCGGCCGGCGATGTTTTATTTGTGCCAGCAGGCCAGGAGCATCGTTTCGTTGAGTTTACCGACGACTTTGCAACTTGGGTGGTATTTTTCAAGCAGGATTAGAAGATACTCATTTCAACTCCCGCAGGTACCAGGCATCGCAGCCTCCGTGGCCGGTAGCGCCGAGGGCGCCATTGAGGGGGAAGAATCCCATTTTCTGATAAAGGGCGTTGGCCGCCTGCATGGAGCAGAGGGTTTCGAGATAGCATTGGGTATAGCCTGCATGACGGGCTTCTTCCAGTACCAGGTTCACGAGTTTTTTGCCCATTCCGTTTCCGCGCAGTTCGGGGAGGAAGTACATTTTTTTCAGTTCGCAGATATGGGCTTCGCCGCCGGCGAGGGGGCCGAAGCCCCCGCAGCCCAGCAGGCGGCCGCCTTTTTCGACGACGTACATGGCGTGCCGGGGGGCTCGGTAGGCTTCGTACATGTGATCCACTTCGGGGTCCATGATGGAAAAACCATGTCCCACTGCGCCGAACTCCGTCATGACCGTCCGGATGATGCGGGCGACCTGCTCGTTATCGGAGGGCTGGATGGGACGGAGGAGGAACTCACTACGCATGGGCGGGGTCTTGTTGGAAAATTTCGGAAAAAGCGGCGTAAAGATCGGGCCTTACAGCTTTGAACCTTGCCGGGTGAGTAAAGAAATAGGCGATACAGACCGGCAGGGCGGGTAGTTCGGGCAGGCCCATATACTTCAAAAGACGGTCTTTCTCCACCCCGCTGATCTGGCGGATGTCTTCCCAGACCTGGGGTCCTGGTTCCGGCCAGGGCTTGCCGGGGTATTTGTGGATAAAGGCCTGTGCCAATTCATGCAAGCCCGTCGGGTAGTACTGTGCGGGTTGCAAAAAGCCCTTTAGCAGGTGCGGGACGCTGAACAGCAGTACGCCGTCTTCTTCGAAGGTTTCGGAAATATGCCATTGTGGGTACTGGGGAGAAGGAAAGGGGCCTGCATAGAGCACCACGTTTTCGAATGGCTCCAGCAGGAACTCGTCGTAAGCAAGGGAAAGCTGCACCGCGTGGTAGCTGACGGCGGCCTTGACGTCTTCGGGTACCGTTTCCATGGCCTGGGGTTTGAAGTCGGTAGCGAGGGCGAAGAGCGCCATCCTTTCGCGGAAGCGGTTTTTCTGTTCGGCGCTCAGGTTGTTGTAATAAGCGCTGCGGGTATTGAGGATCTGCCGGATGGCGGGATCGATTTCCGGCGGGTTGCGGCGATGCCACCACCAGTCGATTTGCGGCCCCAGGGAGTAGAGCACTGCGATGAGCACGATGGGAGGAACGATGTAAATGGCGTATTTTTCATCCACCTCCCAGGTCATGTAGAGGAAGACAAGAGCAACGATCAACAGGGGAACAGCGAGCCATCTCCAGAACATAATCACATATTTCGTCGAAATGGAAACAATTTGGTACAAAAATCCGTACTTTATGGTAACAAGTTGCATCTGATAAATAGTTTTTCATCGATAAATAAGCAAGCGATGTCATTCATGCGATTTTTCAAAACGCCGGGCCACCTGCGCTATGAGTACAAGCCGCGGTTTTGGGACCCCGAGAAGGAGGAACTGAAAGAGCGGATCGACCGGGCGGCAGGAGAGCAGAAAGGAGATGCGGATTCCATGAAGACGCGGATTTCCGAGCACTTTGCCCGCCGGTATACAAGAGGCAGCGCAGGCAGCGATTACCGGCGTGCGCAGGAGAAGCAGTCAAATTTTCGCCTGCTGATCATTCTGGCAATCATACTTCTGTTGGGCTATTTTTTCCTGATCGCGCTTCCCGATTTCATTCAATATTTCGAATAAACCAAAGGAGGACCATACATGGCTGATATCATTCAGCTTTTACCTGATTCGATCGCCAATCAGATCGCCGCGGGGGAAGTCATACAGCGCCCGGCATCTGTGGTGAAGGAATTGGTGGAGAATTCGATCGATGCAGGAGCGACTACTGTCAAATTGATTCTCAAGGACGCCGGCAAGACCCTGATTCAGGTAGTCGACGATGGCTGCGGCATGTCGGAGACGGATGCGCGGATGAGTTTTGAGCGGCATGCCACCTCCAAAATCCGGCAGGCGGCCGATCTTTTCTCGATCCGCACCATGGGTTTCCGGGGAGAAGCGCTGGCCTCGATCGCGGCTATCGCGCAGGTGGAAATGCGCACCCGCAGGCACTCCGAGGAGCATGGCACGCGCCTCATCGTGGAAGGATCGGAGATCAAGGTGCAGGAGCCTTTCTCCACCTCGGCAGGTACGAGTATTTCGGTGAAAAACCTTTTCTACAACGTGCCCGCCCGCCGCAACTTCCTCAAGAGCAACCCTGTGGAATACCGCCATGTGCTCGACGAGTTCCAGCGCATTGCCATCGCCAATCCCGATATTTTCTTCTCCCTTCACCACGATGGGCGGGAGGAGTACCATCTTCCTGGCTCCAACCTCCGGCAGCGCCTGGTGGGCGTATTTGGTGGCAACGCCAACAAGAAGCTGGTGCCGCTCAATGAGGAGACCGACATCCTGACCTTGTACGGGTTTGTAGGCAAGCCCGAATTCGCCAAGAAAACCAGGGGAGAGCAGTATTTTTTCGTCAACAAGCGCTACATCAAGAGCAGCTATCTCAACCACGCGGTGGTGATGGCTTATGAGGAGTTGCTGCCGAAGGAAACTTATCCGCTGTATGCCGTGTTTATCGATATCGACCCGGCGCGCATCGACGTCAACGTGCATCCGACCAAGCAGGAGATCAAGTTCGAGGATGAGCGGCTGGTGTACAACTATCTGAAGGTTGCCATACGGCATGCCCTGGGCCGGCACAGCATCACCCCGACGCTCGATTTCGACCAGGAGCCGAGCATTACCAGGGCTTCCGCGATGAAGCCCAACCTGTTTCCGGAGCACAATCCCCGTCCACCTGCCCCTCCTTCTTCCTCCTCCAATTTGATGAACTGGCAGAAGCTATACCAGGGGCTGGAGCGGCCCAGGGAAGATGCGCCCCTGCCCCACGGCGCCGAAACAGAACCGGAGGGACCCATCACCATCGAGAGCGCCTGGGCCGGACAGCAGGAGATCGACGATGGGGCGGGCAGTTTTCAAAAACAACAGCGGGAGCCCTATCAATTGCACACATCCTATATTGTGAGCCCCATCAAGTCGGGATTTTTGCTCATCGACCAGCAGGCGGCCCATGAGCGCATTTTGTATGAAAAATTCCTGATGGCCTTGGAGGAGGACATCATTCACACGCAGCAGGAGCTTTTTCCGCGCAATATCGAATTGTCGCCAGCCGATGCGAGCCTGCTCAAGCAGATACTACCGGAGATCCACCAATTGGGCTTCGACATACAGGAATTCGGGCAAACGAGCTTTGTAATCCACGGCCTGCCTGCCGATTTTCCGCCAGGGCAGGATGAGCAGGCCATCATCGAATCGCTGCTGGAGCAGTTCAAGCAGAATGTGGAGCTCAAGCTGCACCTGCGCGACAACCTGGCCAGGGTGATGGCCCGCAGCGCCGCCATCAAGCGGGGGCAGCCGCTGACCGTGCAGGAGATGCAGTCGCTCATCGACCAGCTCTTCGCCTGCGCGGCGCCGTTTCATAGCCCTTCGGGGCGGCAGTGCTTTTTGACTTATTCGCTTGAGGAAATCGAGAAAAAACTATCTTCATAAAAGTTTATGAGTTTACAGGGTCAGGAGTTTATTCATCACAACTCCTACCCCTATAAACTCATAAACATATAAACTTCAAAAGAAGTATGTATCGCATCACCGACACGGTCAAACATCTGCTGATCATCAATGTGCTGGTATTTTTGGGCTCCATGTTGCTGGGGTCGCCGGGGGAAGACGTCATGATGTCGCTCATCAACGAGCGGAGCAATTTGTTTGCCGACTGGGGCCGCTACCGGCTTGCGATGTTCTTTCCGACATCCGACTACTTCCATCCATACCAGATCGTGACCCACATGTTCATGCACGCCGATGTGGGGCATTTGTTCTTCAATATGTTCGGCCTTTTCATGTTTGGGCCTCCGCTGGAGTCAGTTTGGGGGCCGAAGCGGTTTTTGAGTTACTACCTGATCACGGGATTCGGCGCCCTGGGCTTGCACCTGGTCGCCACCTACATGGAAATCCAGATGATGGGCGGATCGTCTTACCTGGTCAACGTGCCGATGCTGGGGGCGTCGGGGGCCATATTCGGTTTGCTGGCCGGTTTCGGGATGTTGTTCCCCAATGCGACCATCATGCTGTTGTTTCCCCCTATCCCGCTCAAGGCGAAGTATTTCGTGTTGATCTATGCGGTGATCGAGTTATTTTTGGGGGTCAGCAACTTCACGGCCGGGGTTGCGCACTTCGCGCACGTGGGCGGGGCCTTGTTCGGGGTGCTGCTCATTCTGTATTGGAGGTACAAGCGTTGAGCGAGGCGGTTGAATTTGAGCGCATAAGGTATTAATTTTGGGCCACGGAGGTTCCCGGTAAAAAAGTTGCACATGTTTCAATCGATTTGGGCTGATGTCAAGCAAGCATTCCGCCAGGGGAATATGGTGACCCGGCTGATGCTGGTCAACGTTGCGATATTCGTAGCGGTGAACCTGGTCAAGCTGTTCATGACGGTTTTCGGAGGGTTTCAGGCAGGCGCGCACGAGCGGTTCGTCGAGTTCATGAAGCTGTTTTCCCTTTCGAGCAGCCTGACCTACAACCTGACGCACCCCTGGGTCATTTTCACCAGCATGTTTTTGCATGAAAACATCTTTCATGCCCTTTTCAACGTCCTCTTCCTGATGTGGTTTGGCCGGATTGTGGGCGACCTGATCGGCGACCGGCGTATCCTGCCGCTCTATTTGCTGGCCGGTTTGGCCGGCGCCTTCCTGTACATCGCCACGGCACGCTGGATCTATCCGGGCGAAAGTTATGCTTATGGCGCTTCCGGTGCGGTAATGGGCATCGTGCTCGCCGCAGGGGTGCTGGCGCCCGACTACATCATGCGCCTTATCATCATCGGAGATGTGAAGTTGAAATACATCGTCATATTCCTCCTTCTTCTCGACATTATAGGCCTGGCGAACATGAGCAATACCGGCGGCCATCTGGTGCACCTGGGCGGCGCAGCTATGGGATTTTTCTTTATCCGCCAAATGCAGGAAGGGCGCGATTGGTCGAAGCCAGTCAACCAATTGCTCGACAACATTGCCGACTTCATCAAACGCCTGTTTAGCGGAACCAGATCCCGGCCCAAGGTCGTTTACAGAAGCCCGAACCTGAAAAAAGAAAAGGTCGAAAGCCAGGGCGGAAGCAAAACCAAGGCCTCCCGGAAAGGCAGTAATGCCAGCGATCTGTCGCACCAGGAACAGCTCGACGCCATTCTCGACAAGATCAAACAATCGGGCTATGAAAGCCTGACGGCGGAAGAAAAGGAATTCCTCTTCAACGCCAGCAAGAAGCGCGAGTAACATGCAGAAATCCCTGCTGAACAAACTTTTCCGCTGGGGTAACGTCGTTTTGATCCTTTTTACCTTGCTGGTCTACCTCGTTCCCCAGGTGCATCCCAAGACCTTCTGGCCCATGGCCCTGCTTGGTCCTTCCTATCCTTGGCTCTTGCTCGCCCACGCCGTCTTCATCGGCTTCTGGATCGTGGCCCGCAAAGCCTACTTCCTGATGTCGCTGACCTGTGTGGCGCTGGGCTGGGCCTTTTTCTCCGCCACTTTCTCCTTCAAACTGCCGCGATCTGGAGAGGATGCCGATTTCAGGGCGATGAGCTACAACGTCAACATGCTCCAGATGATCATGGGCAACGACGAAGAGTTGGCGGCGAAGAAACAGGCGGCTTTTTCCAGCTTCATGGCTTCAGTTGAGCCGCTGGATGTGCTGTGCACCCAGGATTGCTCGAAAAAGTTCTCCAACTGGCTGGAAAGGCGGCTCAAATTTCCCCATTCCTATAATGTACTGGGCACATCCATCCTGAGCCGGCACCCCTTCCTGGCCACAGGCGTCATCGAATTCGAGGAGTCGACCAATTCGGTCGTATGGGCAGATATTGAGGTAAAGGGACAAAGACTCCGGGTCTTCAGCGTGCACCTGCAATCCAACAGCATTACGACAGATGCGGCACGGCTCAAGAATAGCGGCGACCTGCAGGATCGCGAAACCTGGGTTGGAGTCAAGGGTATTTTGCGCAAATACCGGAATGCCACCAAAAAGCGGTCGGATCAGGTGGAGCTGCTTGCCGGCCATATCAGCCAAAGTCCTTACCCGGTTGTGGTATGCGGCGATTTCAACGACACGCCGGTCTCGTTCGTTTACCGCTACATGATGGAAACGGTCAAGCTGAAAGACAGTTTCAAAGAGGCGGGCTCAGGGGCCGGCTTTACATACGGAGGCATCCTTCCCGCTCTCCGCATCGACTACATATTCACCGACCCCGGGCTGACCGTGCTCAACCACGACCGGTTCAAAAAGCCCTATTCCGACCATTTTCCCGTGCTTTGTGAAATCGATATCTTACCTTTGCGGCCTGAAAAATGAACTTGATGAGAACAGAACTTCGCGTTTTCAACACCCTGACTGATCAGAAGGAACTTTTCGAGCCCCTGCACGAAGGCCACGTGGGTATGTACGTGTGCGGGCCCACCGTATACAGCGATGTGCATCTGGGCAATTGCCGCACATTCATCAGCTTCGACATCATCTTCCGCTACCTGACGCACCTGGGCTACAAAGTGCGCTACGTGCGCAACATCACCGACGTGGGCCACCTGGAAGGCGATGCCGACACCGACGCGGAGGACAAGATTGCCAAGAAGGCCCGCTTGGAGGAACTGGAGCCTATGGAGATCGTGCAGCGGTATTCCAACGGCTTTCACGACATGATGCGCCTGTTCAACGTGTTGCCGCCCAGCATAGAGCCGCGCGCTACGGGGCATATCATCGAGCAGATCGAAATGGTGCAGGCCATCCTCGACAACGGCTATGCCTATGTGGAGAACGGCTCGGTCTATTTCGATACCGTGAAGCTACTCAACGAGCGGCAGGGGGTGTATGGAAAATTGTCGGGAAAAAAGCCGGAAGATCTTTTGTCTGATACTCGCGACAACCTGAAGAAGCAGGACGAAAAACACAGTCCCATAGACTTTGCCATCTGGATCAAGGCCGATCCCTCCCACCTGATGCGCTGGAACTCGCCCTGGTCGGTCGGTTTTCCGGGCTGGCACCTGGAGTGCTCGGCGATGAGCACCAAATACCTCGGGAAGACCTTCGACATCCACGGCGGGGGCTACGACCTGAAGTTTCCGCACCACGAAAACGAGATCGCCCAGAGCCACGGGGCTTGCAGTTGCTCCCCTGCCCGCTACTGGCTGCACGGCAATATGCTCATGCTCAACGGCAGCAAGATGTCGAAGAGCACGGGCAATACCATTACGCCGGTGCAATTGCTCACGGGCGACAGTCCGCACGTCAGCAAGGGGTACAGCCCGATGGTGGTGCGTTTCTTCATGTTGCAATCTCACTACCGCAGTACGCTCGACATGACCGATGAGGCGCTACAGGCGGCCGAAAAAGGCTATCGCCGGATGATGGAGGCCCATGCGACGCTTCAGGCCTTGCAGCACCCGGGCGGGGGCAAGTCGGGGGCTCTCGACCAGGAGATCAAGGATCTGATCGATGCGGTCTATGACGAGATGAACGACGATTTCAACACGCCCCGTGCGCTGGCGCGCCTGTTCGAGCTCGTCACGAAGATCAACGCGCTCAAGGGCGGGCAGCTATCCTTTGCCGAGGTGCTGCCGGAGACCCTGGAGCAGCTGAAGCATACCTTCCACACGTTCCTTTTCGATGTATTCGGCCTCAGGGACGAAGCGGCTTCCGACAGCAATACCGAGCTGCTCGACGGCCTGATGCAGCTCATCATCGAAATGCGCAAGGAAGCGCGGGAGCGCAAGGACTGGCCGACCTCCGACAAGATCCGCGATGCCCTGAAGGAGTTGCATGTACAGCTGAAGGATGGGAAGGAAGGGACTACGTGGGGTGTGGAGTAGCAAGCATTAAATTGTTGGTTGTCAACAGGCTAGTTTTTTCTCTTTGGGAGCAAGGGGGAGATGTTCTTTGTTTTTGTTGGAGGAAATATGCACTTTGACAAGGTTCTTACCGCAGTTATTTTTGGGACGCGGATGACGCGGGTGCTTCGCAACGCGGATTTTGAATTGGAAAAGCTGTGAGGAGAATGGATTTGCTACATAGAGATTTGACGGAAGGGATACTGAAGGCCTTTTTTGCGGTTTACAATGAACTCGGTTTTGGCTTTCTGGAAAGGGTATACCAAAATGCCTTATTCCTGGAATTAAAGGCTAGAGGATATGAGGTTGAGGTTCAAAAACCTATTCGTGTCATATATAAAGGCGTGCATGTTGGAGAGTACTATGCAGATATGGTTGTGAATGGACAGGTAATTCTGGAACTCAAGGCTGCATCTGCCATTATTCCGGAATTTGAAAACCAGTTAGTGAACTACCACAGAGGAACGGAAATAGAAGTTGGATTGCTCCTGAATTTTGGGAAGAGCCCGCAGTTTAAAAGGAGAGTATTCGAAAATATAAGGAAAAGCCTTCGGTAGATCCGCGTTGCGAAGCATCCGCGTTATCCGCGTGCAAAAAATATCAAGTTCTGTATAACATCCACTGCCAGATATCCCCGTCGTCGGGGTCGAAGAGTTCGGCGGTTTTATGCAGGCCGCATTTTCGCAGTACACTGCAGGACGGGTTTAAGTGCGCCAGGGTGTGAGCCTTGATGGCTTTCACCTCCGCAAACCCGAAAGCGTAGTCGATGAGGCCTTGGGCGAGCTCGGTAGCAAGCCCCAGGCCCCGGAATTCGCTCGTGATCTCATAACCGATCTCCACGATGCCATCCTTGTCGGGCGGACCCTTGTAGCCACAACTGCCGATGAGCACTTTTTCCTGTTTCAGGATGGGAAGGTAGGTCCACCAAATCACCTCATCCGGGTTTTCTCTTACTCTTTCAAGAGAGAAGCGGAAAATAGGGTCGCCATATTCTGTCCAGAGGAGTGGCACCCTGACGCCGAGCAACTTCCCCAGAGATTTGTCGCCCCGCAAAACGGCTTCCAGCACGGGCTGGGTACCGAGCACCAGGAACATCCGCGACGTTTCGATAAAAGGGAATTCCATCCGCATGCGATTTTTGAGATCAGTGCTTTCAACCCCAAATATAACATTCGGCAAACGGCTCCCAAGCATTTTAGAAAATTTAAAAATCGCCGCCGGCGTATATTTTTCGCACCTTGTAAGGCCTTTTTTGTTGTGACTCGTAATACGTTCGCATCTGGATTTCTATGACGAATCCGATGGTGATGAGTTGTATGCCGGCAATGACGAGCATGAGCCCCAGTATCAGCAGAGGTTTGCCCCAGATATCCTGTCCCAGCACAATTTTCAGGAAGCCGAGGTAGAGGTTGATCAGGGCGCCGAAGGCGAAGAGCAGCAGGCCCGCGTTGCCAAAGAGGTGCATGGGCTTTTGGAGGTATTTTTTTAGAAAAAGCATGAAGAGCAGGTCGCTCATCACCTTGAAGGTCCGGCTCAGGCCGTATTTCGATTGGCCGTGCTCGCGGGGGTGGTGCCGCACATCAACCTGCGCGATGCGCGCGCCTTCGAGCGAGGCGAGCACGGGAATGAAGCGGTGCAGTTCGCCATAGAGCCCCAGGTCTTTTGCGAGTTCGGCGCGGAAGACCTTCAGAGCGCAGCCGTAATCTTTGAGGTAGACGCCGGAAGCTTTGCGGATCATGCGGTTGGCGATGCGGCTGGGCAACTTTCGCAGCAAAAAGCCGTCTTTGCGGTTGGCTCGGTTGCCGGCTACCATGTCCCAGCCTTCCGATTCAGCTTTTTCAAGCATGAGGGGGATATCGGCGGGGTCGTTTTGGAGGTCGCCGTCCATGGTGGCGATATACTCTCCCCTGGCGTGGTCGATACCTGCCATGAGGGCCAGGCTCTGGCCATAGTTTTTCCGGAATTCGATGATGCTGAGGCGCTCGTTCCGGATGGCGCGGAGGTTTTTGAGGGTATCGTCGCGTGAACCGTCGTCGACGTAGATCAGTTCATACTCAATACCCGCCATGGCCGCTTCGATGCGGGAAACGAGCGGGGCGATGTTATCGGCTTCGTTGTATACGGTTACGACGACAGATATTTTTGGCATTTTCATGGGCACAAAGGTAAGCGATTGACAGGAGCTGGGAAACAAACCTTATATTTGCGCGTTCAAAACTGAAGACTGAACACTGAAATCTGAAAACTCATAATAGTCTCATGTCCCAATTTTCATCCGACGTACAAGCAGTAGACGCACTGGCGCAATCGTATCGCGACCTCAAGAGCGAGATCGGCAAAGTCATCGTAGGCCAGCACGACGTTGTGCAGGCCGTTATCATATCCTTGTTCAGCAATGGGCATAGCCTGCTTGTGGGCGTGCCCGGCCTGGCGAAGACGCTGTTGGTGAGCACCATTGCCGAGGTGTTGGATCTCGACTTCAAGCGCATCCAGTTTACGCCCGACCTGATGCCTTCCGACATCACCGGATCGGAGGTGTTGGGCGAGGATCGCAGGTTCAAGTTCAACAAAGGCCCGCTGTTTGCCAATATCGTGCTGGCCGACGAGATCAACCGTACGCCGCCCAAAACCCAGGCCGCACTGCTGGAGGCCATGCAGGAGCGCTCCGTGACGGTAGCCGGCATGCGGCATATACTGCCGACTCCTTTTTTCGTGCTGGCTACGCAGAACCCTATCGAACAGGAAGGCACTTATCCGCTTCCGGAAGCCCAGCTCGACCGTTTCATGTTCAACATCCCGCTCGACTATCCCTCGTATGATGAAGAAATCGCCGTGGTAAAGGGCACGACCGGGGCAATTCAATACGAGCTCAAGCACGTACTCACCGGTGAGCAGATCCTCGCCTTCCAGCAACTCGTGCGCCGCATTCCCATTGCTGATAATGTGCTCGAATACGCCGTCAACCTGGCCACCCGCACGCGTCCCAACACGGCGCGAGCTACCGATATGGTCAATCAATACCTCTCCTGGGGCGCCGGCCCCCGCGCTTCTCAGTATCTGGTGCTGGGCGCCAAGTGCCATGCCGCTATCCAGGGAAAATACTCTCCCGACATTGAGGATGTGCAGGCCATTGCCAAGTACGTGCTCCGCCACCGCATCGTGCGCAACTACAAGGCGGAAGCGGAGGGTATTACCGAGGAGAAGGTGATCGACAGCCTGGTTTAGCGCCTCTTTACAAAAGCGATATTGTCCGACTCAATACCCTGCTCGCGGAGATAGGCGGAGGCGCTGCCGATTGGCAGTAGCATGCCTTCATCATCGATGAGGTGAGGGGTGTAATGGAGTGTGTTGAGGAATGCTTCGGCTTTGACGTGCGCGGCGTTTCCTCTTTGTTCTGGCAGGTATTCCATGATTACGACCGGGGAATGGTTTTCCAGGAAGTTCTTCGCTCCGCTCACCACTTGAAATTCAGCCCCTTCTACATCTATTTTAATAATTGAGGGAATGGCTTCCTGTTCGGTCAGGAGGTTGTCCAGGGTATCGGCCTGTATCCTGATTTCTGTTGGCCGGTATTTTTCCAGCCAGGGCTTATCCCTGAATTGCGAGACGTCGATCGTATTGTACTCCGAATAGAGGTTGGGGAATTCAAAGAAGGACAATTCGGTTGTTTGATCGGAAACGGCTTTGTTGATGGCCGTGATATTCGGTGTCCGGGAAGTATTTTTTTTCAGTACCTGGAAGGTCGACGGCGAAGCTTCAAAGGCCGTGACCCGGCCATTGCTGCCTACCAGCTGAGCAGCAAGGAGCGAAAAGTATCCGTAATGGGCGCCAATGTCGAGGAAACTGTCATTGTGCCGCAAGTTTTGTATCAGGTACTTTGCAAGTCTGATCTCCGAGGGGTGCGACTTTCCACCTGTGAGGCAGATATCGGTGGCGGAAGGCAGCAGGATGCGCATCGGGAATCCAAAAAAGGTCGTGGCCTGCACCTCCTGGCTTTTCCTGGTTCTTCGGTAAATGATTTCCCTGAAAAAAATGGCCCGGAAGTATTTGACAGGATTGGCCAGCATTCTTTCCAATTTGGATGCTGAGGCGATTTTTTGCACCTTTTCAATGCCGGAAAGAAGTTCTTGTTGTGTCATGAGCGCTATATTTTCTCCTCCTGGTCTTCCAGGTCCATTCGCACGAGCATGGCCATGAAGAAGAAAAAGAAGCTGCCGACCTTATCCGTTTCCACCATATCATTGATGAGCAGGAGTGCGTCGATGACGATGGCGCCGAGTGTAAGTGCCATCGTCCATTGCTTGCGGAAGGGGTCGGTCGTGCGGTGGTAGATCCGTTCGCCCAGGAGGAGCACGGCAAAGCACAGCCCGATGAAGATGAGCATGCCGGGTATGCCCTGCTCCACGGCCGTCATGAGGTAGTAGCTGTGGATGCCGGATTTATCGGGGTTGTCGCTCACGTATGTTTCGAAGCTGGACACCGTATAGGACCGGTAGTAGTTATAGAAATTGCCGGGACCGAAACCGGTCAGCGGTTTGTCTTCGATCATGTTTTTACCCGCCACCCAGCGGTACACCCGCTCCATGGTGGAGATGTCTTCGCCTTTGGCGGTAGCCTCCAAAAGGTTGTCGAACTGGTAGTGGGTGACGGTCTTTTCAAAATCGGGCGCGTATTCCAGGTACTTTTCCTGGCGAAGCAGGTACCCCGTTCCGATGATAGCGATGGCCACTGTGAGCAGAAGGGCCGGAAGCGTGAGCTTGTAGCGGATGATGAACCAGGCGCCCAGCGCAATGATCAGGGCCACATATGCCGCACGGGTGTAGGCAAACTGAATGCCGATGAGCAAGAGTATCCCGCCTCCTATCAGCAGAATCCACTGCCCGCTCCAGGGCCTGTACCATTTCCGGGCGAACCATACGAGCGGGAAGACCAGCGCCAGCAGGCAGGCATAGCTCACGTGGTTGCGGTAAAAAGGCCACATAGCGCGGTTGACGTCTTTGAAGGTAAAGCCGTAGCCGGCATGGCGTATCAGCACATATATCACCGTGATCAGCAGGGGAATGAACACCCACCAGAGCCATTGTTTTTTATCCTTTTCTCCCTTCATCAAAATGCCGGCCATGAAATAGAAAGAGACCACAAACCAGGTCTTGGCCAGCAGGAATTTGACCGATACAAGGGGAGTGCTGGACGTGATGGCTGCGACGGTCATCCAGGCAAGGTGGAGAAATAGGAGCAGGCTGAGAGGATGCACAAAAAAACGCTTGTCTAACTCCCGGCCGTGACGTATCAGATAGATGAAAAATATACCCGTAACGAGTAGCATAAAAGGTTCGTCGGGCAGGTCGGTTCCGAACCCTCCCGGCAAATAGACCTCCACGGAAAAGGGGATCAGCGCCCAGAGCAGGAAGTAGACTTTTTTAAAGTCGACGACAGCCAGGTAAGTGATGAGCAGGGCGGCGGGGACGCCGAAGAGGAAATAAAAATCAAAGGCTGCTCCCGCAAAAAAACTCAACAGGGAGAGTCCGGCGAAAACCAGGAATATCCATTTGGCGGATGCCGGTGTGCTTATGTTATCGCTAACGGCCATCGATAACCGACTTCCAGTTGACGTCTTTATAGGTATCGAAAACCAGCGCGCCTATGGCGCTAAACAGGAAGGACAGCGCTGTGATGGCCACGACGATAATACTGCGCTTGGGGCGGGATTTGATGATAGGCGTGGGGGCTTCCTCGACGAGGTGAATGGCGGGGAAGGGCGAACCCTGTGCGCTTTTGATCTGCTTGTAACGCTCCTTGTCTTCCCCGAGCTGCTTGCTGGCCTGTGCGTGCTCCTGTACCAGCACCTGTACGGTAGCAAGACCCTGGTTGAATTTGTCAAGCCGTTCCTGGAGTCCTTCAACCTCTTTCCGAGCGCCCTGCACGGAGGCCTTCAGGTTGGAAATGGTGTCGCGGGGCACACCGGGCGTGTTTTGGAAAACCTCCAGCCTGGCGCTCGAATTGGTCAGTTTGGCCTCTGCTTCAGCCAGCAGCGTGGCCAGCAATTCACTCTGGGTTTCGGTGTTGTATACGCCATAGGTAGAGCGAAGCGTCATGAGGCTATCGTTCAACTTCCTAAGCTGGCTCTCCTTTTCCTGGATGTTGGACTCGTAAGTCGAGAGCAGTTCTGTCTGGCTGGCCTTGATCAGCCGTTGAGCGATTTCATCGATTTTCAGACGGGCGGCATTGGCCATGGCGGCTGCTTTTTCCTTGTCCTTGTCTTCGACAGCAAGCTGGATGGCGTCGAATTTCGTTTTCTGGACCTGGTAGAGTTTGCTGAGCTTCAGCCGCACATAATACGGGGCTTTGGCATTGGTCGAATCGATATCGTAGTGTTCGTAGAGGTTGAAAGTGCTGATCAGGTAGTCGGCCAGTTCGTTCGAATTGGCGATTGTCATGATCCTGTCGATATCAGCGTCTTCGCCGTAGTATTCCATCGCCTCGTTGGTGGCGCCGAACATGCGCTCGGGCATCGCCAGGTCGGGGCTGGCTGCGTAGAAGGTAGTGACCGATTCGTAGTATACAGGCAGCAGTAAAGAGACCACGATGCTGCCCACCGCGCCGATCGCGGTTGTGATGAGGATGGGCTTTTTCCATTTAAAAAGTGTCTGTAAGACGCCCAGCAAGCTTTCCTTGTACTCCATTCCAGTATTTTTTAAAGAAAGCGGGAAAGCCCCGCTTCGCTTTTGATATTTCGCAAAAGTAGGAAAATGCCCCTAATTTTCAGGAAAGCCCTTTTCTTTTCGGAGCATCCGGAGTGCGCGGGCGGGCTCTATCATTCTGAAGGCAATGGCCAGCGAAACACTCAGCAGCATCCCTGTCAGAAAACGAATTTGCCAGACAAATGGCTCCCAGACCGAGAGGATGAAAAATACCAGGCCCACAGCCAGGGCGAATACTGCATGAAGGATCATCGAGCGGCCCGAAGGCAGGGCTTTCATTTGGCGATGTGACATGGCCATTTCCGATAGCCAGATAACCAGTTGGGTCAGCAAGGTGGCCAAAGCGGCGCCCCAGGCCTTGTAAACGGGGATGAGCAGGAGGTTGAGGCTGGCGTTCAGGACAATGCCCAGTGCGAAAAGCCGGTTCAAAGGCTTCATCTTGCCATTGGCGAGTAGCAGGGTTCCGAAAATATACGTTCCGCTGACGGCTATGAAACTCAGCATCAAATAACCCAGCACTTCGCCCCAGTAGGGGGTGGCATCGTGGTAAAGCCAATAGGCAATTTCCTCCCGGAAAAAAAATACCCCAAGGCTCAGGGTCCACGCACCCGTCATGATGAGTTTGAAACTGGTCTCCACCAGCGGCCGGATGGGCTCCCGGGCTGCCAATAACCTTGCAAACATGGGCAATAGCAGTGTGGCAAACAAATATCCGATCATATTGCTCGCGTCGAGCAAGCGGTAGGCGGAGGCATATACGCCGGCTTCGTGCTCGCCGTCGGGCAGCAGCCGCTCCAGCATGACTGCGTCCATCCGCGTGTAAAGGGTCGTGAGCAGAATGACCAGTGCAAAGGGGGCGCTGCTGCGCAAGAACCACACGACCAACGGCGTCTTCCAGCGCAGGCGCAGTTGGGGAAGATGCTCCCGCAGTACCCAAAAAGCAACCAGGGCCGTGATACCCATCGATGCGGCCTGGGCATATACCAGCCATTCTATCTGAAAATCGCCCAGCCACCCCTGAAACAACAGCAAAAACCCGGCGATCCCGATTAGCAGAAAGCGATCGAGAGCGGAAATCAGGCTGTCGGTTCGGTAGAAACCCAGGCCCGAAATATTGGAGCGGAGAAATAATACGAATGAACTGAGCACCTGCACGATCAACACCCATCCCAACAGCGGCCATAACAGGAGCGGATATCCCAGCAACGCCGCCACGACAAGGGCCAGGAACAGGTAGACCCAACTGAGCAAGAGCTTGAGCATCAGCAAATTGGGAAAATATTTCCCGATCAGCTGCCGGTGCTGCGAAATGGCCCTGTTGTTGAAGTTCTGGATGCCGAAGTCGTTGAGGATCTGCAACAGCAAGGCCAGGTTGAAAAAGGTGAAATAAAGCCCGTACGCCTCCGTGCCCACCGTGTTCTGCACCGTGCGGTCGATCCCAAAGATGTAAAAGGGCTTGACCAGCAGGTTGAGCGCCAGGAGGAGGGCTATGTTGAGGAGGAATTCGCGCTTCATGTATTCAGTGAAGGGTGAAGGGTGAAGGGTGAAGGGATTTCTCTTCACCCTTCACCCTTCACTCTTCACTAATTATCGTCCCATATGCACCAGCAAAATAGAAATATCCGCCGGTGAGACGCCGCTGATGCGGCTGGCCTGGCCGATGGTGCGGGGGCGCACTTTGGAGAGCTTCTCGCGGGCCTCTTTCGACAGGGAACCCAGTTGGCGGTAGTCGAAGTCGTCGAAGATACGCACCTCTTCGAGGCGGTTCATCTTGTCGACCATCTCCTGCTCTTTTTTGATGTAGCCCTCGTACTTGATGTTGATCTCCGCCAGCTCGGCAAATTCGGGCTCGTACTGCCCCAGGAATTCGTCGAGTGCGGGCAGGGCTTCGCGAAGGTCCTGAATGCCGATATTAGGGCGCAGCAGCACGGGCAGGAGCTTGACCTTCTGCTTGAGCAGGGCTGATTCCTTTGCTTCGAGCACGGGGTTGAGGTCTTCGGGATTGACGCTCGTTTCCTGGAAATATTTTTCAATGGCCACCGCGGCTTCCTGCTTGGCGCGCACGCGGTCCATGCGCTCTTCCAGTCCTTGCATGCCGATCTTTTCGGCCAGGGGGGTGAGGCGCAGGTCGGCATTGTCCTGGCGCAGCAGAATGCGGTATTCGGCGCGGGAGGTGAACATGCGGTAGGGTTCCTGGGTGCCTTTGTTGACCAGGTCGTCGATCAGCACGCCGATGTAGGCTTCCGAGCGTTTGAGGATGAAGGGTTCCTGCTCGTTGACGGCCAGGTGGGCGTTGATGCCGGCCATGAGGCCCTGGCAGCCCGCTTCTTCATAACCCGTGGTGCCGTTGATCTGCCCTGCGAAAAACAGGTTCTTCACCCGGTGGGTCTCCAGGGAGAGGCTCAGCTGGTCGGGCGGGAAAAAGTCGTATTCGATGGCGTAGCCGGGGCGGAACATTTTGGCGTTCTCCAGCCCCGGGATCATGCGCAGGGCTTTGTATTGCACGTCTTCCGGCAACGAGGAGGAGAAGCCGTTGATGTAGATCTCGCAAGTATCCCAGCCCTCGGGTTCGATGAAGAGCTGGTGCCTGTCGCGGTCGGCGAATCGGTCGATCTTGTCTTCGATGGAGGGGCAATAGCGCGGGCCCAGGCCCTGGATTCGGCCGTTGAACATGGGCGAGCGGTCGAAGCCGGTGCGCAGCATGTCGTGCACTTCCTGGTTGGTGTAGGTGATATAGCAGGGCAGTTGCTTGGTGATCTTCGGCGTGTCGGTGTAAGAAAATTTTCCGCCTTCCGGATCGCCATCCTGCACCTCCATGCGGCTGTAGTCGATGGTGCGGCCGTCGATGCGGGGTGGGGTGCCGGTCTTCATGCGCCCTGATTCAAAGCCCAGTTCGATGAGTTGCTCGGTGATACCTTTGGCGGCTTTTTCGCCGGCGCGCCCGCCCCCGAGTTGCTTCTCGCCGATGTGGATAATGCCGTTGAGGAAGGTGCCGTTGGTGAGGACCACTGCCTTTCCTGGTATCTCCAGCCCCATGCCCGTGCGCACGCCGCGCACCACGCCGTCTTTGACGACCAGCCCGCTGACCATCTCCTGCCAGAAGTCGATGTTGGGGTGGGCTTCCAGCATCTGCCGCCACTTGGCGGCAAAGCGCATGCGGTCGCTCTGGGCGCGCGGGCTCCACATGGCCGGCCCTTTCGAGCGGTTGAGCATGCGGAACTGCACCATGGTATGGTCGGTGACAATGCCGGAATAGCCGCCCAAGGCGTCGATCTCGCGCACGATCTGGCCTTTGGCCACGCCGCCCATGGCGGGGTTGCACGACATCTGCGCGATGGTCTGCATGTTCATCGTCACGAGCAACACCTTCGAGCCCATGTTGGCGGCCGCGGCGGCAGCTTCACAGCCGGCATGACCGGCCCCCACTACAATCACATCGTATTCCGGGAACATTGATTTCTATTTCCTTGTTTTTTTTGTACACTGATCGATTAAGATTTGTTTATGATCAGCACTGATCAAATCATAATTGATCATAAACCATCCTAATTAATCTGCGTACCTCTAAAATGCTTGCAAAGTTAATACATTTGGCGCTATGAAAATATGGACCCTCTCATTCCTGGCCCTCCTGTCGTGCACGCCTGTTTCTACAGAACAAAAATCTGCGGCTGCGGTTCCCTTCGATGTAAAAACGGATTTCCCCACTGTCGATTATCTGATGGGCAAATTTGATCCGGCGAAACACCCGGATTTCATTCTCATTCCCACACAATATGGCAGCAAGGCGGACATGTATCTGCGGAAAGATGTATTTGAGGCCTACCTGAAAATGCACGCCGCCGCCAAAGCCGATGGCGTTAATCTGCTGATCATTTCCGCCACCCGACCTTTCAACTACCAGAAAGGCATCTGGGAAGCCAAGTGGAACGGCAGCCGGCCGGTAGATGGGAAAGACCTTTCCAAAACCATTCCCGACCCCAAAACGCGGGCGCTGAAGATCCTCGAATACAGCTCGATGCCCGGAACCTCCCGCCATCACTGGGGCACCGACTTCGACCTCAACGATTTGGAGGACGCCTATTTTCAGTCAGGCACTGGCAAGAAGGTCTATGAATGGCTGTCGGCAAATGCGGCTGAATACGGCTTTTGCCAGGTGTACACCCCAAAGGGTCCGGAAAGGCCTTATGGCTACAACGAAGAAAAGTGGCACTGGTCTTACGTACCGGTAGCCCGGCAGCTCACCGGTTTTGCGGCCGAGCACCTGAAAGACGGGATGATCACGGGCTTTCAGGGCGCCGAAGCGGCAAAAGCCATTGGCGTGGTGGAGAAGTATGTGCTGGGCGTCAATCCGGATTGCAAATGACACCAAACCTTTACCCATATGAAAACCTACCTGATTCCGTTTTTGCTGGCAAGCCTGTTTCTGGCGCAAAATCCAGCACCTGCCGCGGTGCAACTGGTGCGGGGGGAGGAGTATACGATTGAGTATAAAGCTGATTTTAAAAAACACCCGGAAAAGGCGAAGCTGCGCTCCAAAAGCGACATGGCCTTCAAGAGCGGTCTGTATGCCGCAGCTTCGGTGGCCTTGCTCATCGGGATGATGGCCACGGCGTCTATTGCCGCGGAAGGACTGGCTACCCTTCTTTATATTCTTGCACTGGTTTTGATCGCGGTGGCGCCTTTTCTTGCATTCAGCGCCCTTGTCTATGGCCTGGAGGGGATAGGGGAAAGAAAATGGTGGAAATGGCTGATCGGCATTATACTTGGGTTTCTGGTGCTGGTATTTTTTGTCTACGAAGCTAAAATAATCGAGTAAATCAAGGTTATGAAACAGTTGATTTTTGCCATATGGGGCATGACGGCCAGTTTGGCGCCGTATGTGGCCGGGGCAGCTGTTCATGTTGAGGCCACGGCCCTCCAAATCGAGGAAAAAAGCGCCTGGCCCAATGAAGCTTCCTGGGCTTTAAGCATCGTATCTTTTGGGCCATTTTTTCTGGGTTTAGGTATGTTTGCCATTGAGAGCCTTTTTTATTTCATCACCGGGTATTCCCTGTTGGTAGCCTCCCAGATCGTGGTTTTTTTGGCAATTGGAATGGCCATTACCGCAATAATATTTGGCCTTTTGGGACTAAAAAGGCCAAGGCGGGAAATTGGACGCAATGGAATCATCCTGGGTCTTATTGTTATAGCCCTGTCGGCCTTGTTACTGATTCTGTGAAGACAGGATCAGCGGCTCGTAGTTGGCCAGCATGTGGTTGAACATGGCCTGAATGCCGTTGTTGGTGACCGTCGACCCCGATGCCCCGTCGAGCTTGACGCCGCCGAAGGTGTAGACCTCGCGCTTGGGGTTGTCCATCAGGTTGAGTTGGCCGCCGCTGGCCAGTTTGGCGCCGGCATACTGTTCCTGGTACCAGTCCTTCCTGATTTCGTCGCCGTAGCTCAACGTCTCTTTTTTGTGGAAAAACCGGATATCCATGACGGTCTGGTCCGTTTCATTGAAAAGAATGTAAGCCCAGACTGGGCCTGCGTAACCATAGCCCTCCATGAACAGGATGTCGACGTTGGGGGCGCTCTTGATTTTCCAGAAAGGCACGAAATCCAGCTTGTTCATGCGCCACTGCTGGTGCAGCGCGTTGTCGAACTGGATGAACTGCGGCATGGCGTGCGCTTTTCCATTGACCAGCACATAGGGCTGCAGCTCCTGCTCGATGTTGGAGGCGCTGATCTTGGGGAAAGAAGGAAAGAGCAAGGAGAGCAATTCCTCTTTTTGAACAGGGTCGAGCGCGGCGGATTGCGGGTAGTTTTGGGCCTTGGCCAGTTTAGGAGAGCAGGAGAGTTCGAGGAAAACGACCGCAAGCATCATCAGGCTTGCAAACAATGGCAGGTGGCGCATGGAGATTCGATTTGTCAGGTGATAAATGTACTTTTTAAAAACCTTTTCCTCCTTTGCAAAGTTGCTTTTAAAACGAAAAAACCATGGCTTTTACAGAATCCACCATGCTTCCTTTGGGCACCTCCGCCCCTAATTTTTCCCTCCCCGATACCGTCTCCGGCCGGATGGTTTCCCTTTCGGAGGTGAAAACGGATAAAGGGCTGGTCGTCATATTTTTATGCAACCATTGCCCCTACGTCATCCACGTCAACCCCGAGATTGTGCGGGTGGCGAAGGAGTATATGGCCAGGGGGCTTGGTTTTGTGGGCATCAGTTCCAACGATGTGGAAAATTATCCGGACGATGCGCCGGATAAGATGAAGCAGGTTGCGGAGCAACTGGGCTATCCTTTTCCCTACCTCTACGACGAGAGCCAGGAGGTGGCCCGCGCATACGATGCCGCCTGCACGCCCGATTTCTACGTTTTCGGCAAGGACCTGAAATTGGCTTACCGCGGCCGCCTCGACGATTCGCGTCCAAAGAACGACAACCCGCTCACCGGCAAGGACCTGCGCGCTGCGCTGGATGCCGTGCTGGAGGGAAAGCCGGTTACGGAAGCGCAGTATCCGAGCGGGGGGTGTAATATTAAGTGGAAGCGGTAAGTAGGGCGTCTTCGCATCATCCACCCGAAAACAGTCAATCCTCGTACGAATAAAACTTTGCTATAAACGATTGATTTATAGCTACTTTTTATTTTTTTCAAAAAAACTTTACTACTGCTGAAGGGCGCTTCCTTCCGAAACCCCGAAAAATGTGTACTGGCAGAAAGGCGCCAATCATCGCAATCTTGTGTGAGAAAATCATTCTCACTAATCAGACAAAAGATTTTGCGATGAAAACAAAGATCATTCCTTACCCTGGGGCGGCTCTCCTACTTGTCACCTTATTATTCGCCTGCGGAAAAGAAGCAACTCCGCCTGTAGAACAGATCGCGCTGCCCGGCTGGGAAGTAAACCAGCCGCGAACGCTCTTGTATCAGATTGATGGCAGAAGTTATTCCAATGGCGAGGTCGTGGAACGGAACACATTCCTGGAAATCGAATTCCTCGGCGGCGGCGCCGTGAGAACGCGTTTTGCCGACGAGTCAAAGGATTACTTCTTCATGATGGATTCCACTGGCTTGTTATCCTTTGCCGAGCCAGACCAGAACTACTCCCCGATCCTCGACGTGCTTCACATGTTTCCAGCCCAGGGGCTGTCAAATGCCAAACCTGGCAGCGAATGGAAGGTATTCACGCCTTCTGAACAATACGTCCAGGATTCCCAAGACGAAATCATCGTACAGGCGCAACGCAACTTCCGCATAGTGGAGGCAGATCACGACAACGCTCGCATCAAACAGGACGGATACCTTCGCATTGTGGACAATGAAGCCGCCAAAACAGGGTTTCTGGAGGTCTTCGGCAATGTCAAGGGGCATCTGGTCAGAGCGGCCTGGACGAAGTGGCGCTATTTCCAAACGGGGGAAACGGAATATTCCTCAAGTTGTGGATGCATCGTAAAAGCGGATTACACAGGGGTCATTCTTCCCATCGAAAACCTGGACGAAAATAGCCTGTATATTTCACCTGAAAGAGAAGAGCTCACCATCAGAAGGCGCCCTTGAGGTGGCCGGCCTCCTTATCATTTCGCATCACCATAAAAAATTCAGAAAATGAAAAATACGCTATTGATTTCGATCGCTTTTCTCGTATTCGGCCTGAGCAGTTGCACCGTGACCGATACGCACATCCAGGAAGAAATTGAGAATTTTTTAAAGCAATGTAACGTTCCCGATCTGGAATGCGACGGTCAGATTGGCGCAGGCTTGAATTGCGGGCATACAGATTTTTTAATAGGCCCTTCCTGCCATCGATCCCTGGAACGCTCCAGCCGTTTTTCCATTAATTTACCGGGCATTGTAAGTTTCCGGGGAAACGGGAAAGCGTCGGTAAAGGTTAAGACGGAGTCGGTGGTTGCCAACCATATTCATCAGCCCTTTAGCGAAGATTCCGGGCTCTGCTCCCCCACCTATATCTATTACAAGGCAAGCTACGAGGCGGTTGGAGAGCTTGAATCGGAAGCCGGCGCCTCGATTATCAATTTTGCGACCGGAACCTACGAAGACAGGCTGAAAAGGCTCAGCAGCGGAGAAAGATGCGCGAAGGCCGCGCATGCGGAGCCGCTACATTGTGGAGGATAGTACGGGTTGAAAAGTGGGCGCCTTCTGACGCCCACTTTTCATTTATAAAAGTTCTTGATAAGCTCCGGCAAATGCCTCAAAGCAGCCAGTTCGCGGTAGCGGATGCCCGACTCGTCGGCTGGCGCGCCGAAGTAGGTTTTGCCGCCTTCGAGGTCTTTTGACACGCCGGCGCCTGCCAGCACTACGGCGCCCTTGCCGATGCGCACGGCCTGGATGACGCCTACCTGGCCGTAGAGCACTACTTCATCTTCGATGATCGTCTTTCCGCCGATGCCCACCTGTCCGGCGATGAGGCATCGTTTGCCGATGACGGCGCCGTGGCCTACGTGCACCTGCGAGTCGAGTTTGGTGCCTTCGCCGATGAAGGTGTCGCCCGAAACGCCCTTATTGATGGTGCAGCCCGCCCCGATCTCCACGTGGTCTTCGATGACGACGCGGCCGCCGGAGCGCCACTTGGTGTAGCCTTTTTCCGACTTTTTGTAATAGAACGCATCCGTGCCGATGATAGCGCCGGCCTGTATGGTTACGTGGTCGCCGATCACCGTGTGCTCGCCGATGTAAACGTTGGCCTGTATGTAGCAGTGGGCGCCGATGCGCACGTCGTGCGCGATCACCACGTTGGGCTCGATGATGGCTGTGGGGTGGATATGCGCCTCCGGGCTGATATTGGCCGTCAGGGGCCGGAAGGGCCGGAACTCCCGCACCAGGCTGTCGTAGGCCTGGAAGGGTTGGTCACAGACCAGAATCGCCTTCCCCTCCGGGCAGATCGTCACATCGCTCAGGATGACGATCGTGGCTTCCGAATCGAGGGCTCTTTGAAAATATTTGGCCACGTCGGCAAACGTCACATCCCCCGGCTCCACTTTGTGGATCTCGTTGACGCCGGTGGCGTAAAGCGTTTCATCGCCGATCAGCTTTGCGCCGAGTTTATGCGCCAGCTCTTTTACAGGTATTGGTTCAGGAAATTTCATTATTAAAAGATGAGAAGATGAGAAGGTGAGAAGGTGAAAATCCACTTTTCACCTTCTCACCTTAATTAATTTAATGCGCTTCAAGCCAATTTTCCCCGACTCCCATTTCAACCACGATAGGTACCCTCAGGTTCGGCATGGCGTGCTTCATTTTATCTTCAATGAGGGGTTTGAGGGTGTCGATCTCGTTCTTGTGGGCGTCGAAGATAAGTTCGTCGTGCACCTGGAGGATCATTTTGGTCTGGTAGTTGCCTTTCGTTAGCAGTTCGTGGATATCGATCATGGCCAGTTTGATGAGGTCTGCCGCTGTGCCCTGGATGGGGGTGTTGATGGCGTTGCGTTCGGCATGGCTGCGCATGACGCCGTTGCGGCTGTCGATGTCGCGCAGGTAGCGGCGGCGGCCCATGAGGGTATTGACGAAGCCTTTCTTTCGTGCTTCGTCGACGGTTTTTTCCATGTAGTTTTTCAGGCCGCTGTATTGTTTGAAATAGTTGTCGATGAGGTCTTTGGCCTCCGAGCGGCTGATGTCGAGCTGGCGAGAGAGGTTAAGGGCTCCGGCGCCGTAGATGATGCTGAAGTTGACGGTTTTGGCGCGGTAGCGCTGCTCTTTGGTCACCTGATCGAATGGCACTCCGAAGACGCGGGCGGCGGTGGCGCTATGGATATCCTGTCCTGCCTGGAAGGCTTCCAGCATGGCTTCGTCGCCGCTGATCTCGGCGATGAGGCGCAGTTCGATCTGGGAGTAGTCGGCGGAGAGGATGAGATAGTCGTCATTCTCCGGCACGAAGGCTTCGCGCACTTTGGCGCCTTCGGGAGTGCGGATGGGGATGTTTTGCAGGTTGGGGTTGTTGGAGCTCAGGCGGCCGGTAGCGGCGAGCGCCTGGTTGAAGGAGCTGTGGATGCGGCCGGTGCGCGGGTTGACCATCTTGGGCAGGGCGTCGACGTATGTCGATTTGAGCTTGGTGAGCCCGCGGTGGCTGAGGATGAGCTCGATGACGGGGTGCTCGTGGCTGAGCTCGCTCATCTTGTCTTCGTCGGTGGAGTACTGGCCGGTCTTGGTTTTTTGCCAGCGGTAGGGAATTTTGAGGCGGTCGAAGAGCACCTCTCCTACCTGTTTGGGCGAGGCGATGTTGAAGCGGGTACCGGCCGATTCGTAGATTTTTTTCTCCAGTTCAATGATCTCTTTATCCAGTTCGAGGGAATAGCGGTTGAGGTAATCTGAGTCGACCTTCACCCCGTGGTATTCCATATCAGCCAGTACGCGGATGAGGGGCTCTTCCATTTTGCGATAGAGGTCGTTGAGGCCTTCCTTTTCGAGGCGGGGGGCGAGATAGTCTTTGAGTTGGAGGGTGATGTCGGCGTCTTCACAGGCGTATTCGGAGACCTGGTCGACGGGTACGTCGCGCATGGTTCTTTGCTGGGCGCCCTTTTTGCCGATCAGTTGGTCGATGTGGATAGTCTGGTACTTGAGGTAAGTTTCCGCCATGTAGTCCATGTTGTGGCGAAGTTCGGGCTCCAGCAGGTAGTGGGCGAGCATGGTGTCGAAAACGGGCCCTTTGACCTCGATGCCATACCATTTGAGCACGATGGCGTCGTATTTGAGGTTTTGGCCGATCTTCTGGATATCGGGGTTTTCGAGCACGGTTTTGAATTCGTGCACGACCTTCTTGGCTTCGTCCTGATTGGCGGGTACGGGCACATAAAAGGCCTCGTGGGGTTTTACGGAGAAAGAGAGTCCGACGAGTTCTGCCAGGTTGGGATCGATGCCGGTCGTTTCGGTATCCATGCAAAAGGCGAATTGCTCTGAGAGCATGCCGATGAGTTTGGCCCGTTTTTCCGGGGTATCGGTGAGATGGTAGGCATGGGTTACGTCGGCGATGGTTTTCTCCGCCACCGAGTGCGCGGGGGGCGGACTGGCGTGACGTTGCTGCTGCACGGGTTCTTCGGGAAAGAGCGAGCCCTGCATGCCGGGGGGGCTACTGGGGCCTGGCACAGGGTTTTCCTCTTCACCCAGTATCTGCCGGGCGAGGGTGCGGAATTCCAGTTCTTTAAAAATTTCCGCCAGGCGGTCTTTGTCGTAGGGTTCGATCTCGAAAGCGTGGGGATCGAACTGGATGGGCGCTTCGATATCGATGGTGGCGAGTTTTTTGGAGAGAAGGGCTTGTTCGGCGAAGGTTTCGACGCTTTCCTTTTGTTTGCCCTTCAGTTTGTTGGCGTTAGCCAGGAGGTTTTCGACCGAATCGTATTCTTCCAGCAGTTTGGCGGCTGTTTTGGGGCCGATGCCCGGGATACCGGGGATGTTGTCGACCGAATCGCCCTGCAGGCCGAGGATGTCGATCACCTGTTCGGGGCGTTTGATGCCCCAGTTTTCGCAGACCTCCTTGATTCCCCAGACCTCGATGCCGTTGCCGGAGCGGGAGGGTTTGTAGATGAGCACATTATCGGTGACAAGTTGGGCGTAGTCTTTGTCGGGCGTTACCATATAAACGGTATAGCCGTCTTTTTCGGCCTGTTTGGCCAGGGTGCCGATCACATCGTCGGCCTCATAGCCGTCGAGTGTGACGACGGGAATTTTGAACCCTTCGAGGATAGCCTGGATGTAGGGGATGGCGAAGGTGATGTCTTCGGGCTGTTCTTCGCGGTTGGCTTTGTATTCCGGGAACATTTCGTGCCGGAAGGTAGGCGTGGGAAGGTCGAACGAAACAGCCAGATGGGTGGGGTGTTCGTTGCGGATGAGGTCCCACAGCGTGCGCACGAAGCCGGCGACTGCCGAGGTGTTCATGCCCTTGGAGTTGATCAGCGGACGGCCGATGAAAGCGTAGTGGGCGCGGTAGACGAGCGCGTGGCCGTCGAGGAGGAAAAGTTTTTTGTGGTTCATTTCCGGGAGAATGCGGTTTCCCGGCAAGATAAGGAAATAATAGTGGAGAGTGGAGAGTTGAGAGTGGAGTGGAAAGCTTTTTGGCTTTGCCAAAAAGGCTTCACTTCACACTCAACTCTCACCTCTCCACTAAAAAATAAGATTGTACTTAATAAACAACCCTTGCATAAAGCTGACCGCCGGCATCAGTTCCGCGCGTTGTTCGCCGGGGGGGAGGTTGACGTCGGCGGCGGCTTCGCCGTAGATACCGTCGTCGTCGAGGTCGGTTTGTACGTTGACGTCGTCGTCGTAGAAGAGGTTGGTGACGAGGTTAATCGACAGGTTTTTGACGATCTGCACACTGAGGTCGTTGGTCCAGAGCACGTCGATATTCTGGGGGTTTTCGAGGTAGTTGGAGAAGAGATCGAGGGCGCTGGCCCAGCTGATCCGGTCTTTGAGGAACTTGTTGGCGTAGGCGGCCTTGAGGTTGGAGCCCAGCATAAGGAAGCTGTTTTCGCCCGGTTTGTTGCCATGTACGTTGAGGGCTGCGATGGAGTCGTTGCCCACGTAGATCAGCTTGAGGGAAACGGGCGAGTAGAGGAAGGTGAGGTGCTCGTTCAATTTATATTCCAAACCCGGCGACACGATGACCTGTACCGGAGAGAAGAACCTGGCGATGGGCTGGACGTTTTCCTCTGCCGGTTTGAGGATATTGCCCGGATAGGTGGGGAGCAGCAGGGTAATGGCGTCTGCTTCCACTGCGCCGTATAGTTTGCCCTGGCCGGGGCGGAAGCTGGCTCGGGAGGTGAGGCGGAGCACGTCGATGTTTTTCTCAAAGGGTTTATTTCTGCCGCCGATCCGCTGGGTGCCCAATTGCAGGGAGCCGGTGTTGTTCCAGGCGAATTTTTCCTTTTTGTAGTTGGCGGCAAAATTGGCCAGGCCTGCGAAGCCGATGCGGTTGGCGCCGGCGCCTACGCGGGGGTTGATGAGGGCCATCTGAGCGAAGTCGAGGCCCAGGCCGCCGACGTAGGTCCAGGGCTTTTCCGGCTCAGCCTGTTCTGCGGCTGCGGCATCCTGGCTAAAGACCGGGTTCCAGAGCGTGGCGAAGATGATTGCGCAAAAGAGGAGTAGTCCTTTTTTCATGTGATTTTGGTTTTGTTATGAATTGGATGTTTCCTGAGATGGGGAGGCCTGTTTGAGGATCTCCACCTTCTCGGTGGTGAGCTTGCTGAGGGGCAGGATGATGATCTGTTTTTCCTCTCCCTCCAGGGTAATGGAGGTATTGTCCATGACTTTGACCGTGCCGGTCACTTCGCCAACCTTGATCACATCGCCGGGGGCGACTTTTTTGCTGCTGTAGAAAGAGGCGATGAAGTTGGCCATCACGTCGCGCGAAGCCAGGCCGTAGCCAATGGCGAAGGCGGCGACGCCGCCGGCGATGATGATGGTGAGGTTGGTTGCAAGGAATTCGGTATCGATCCGGGCCTGGCCCAGGGCGCTCATGGCCACGGCGATGAGGAGGAAATAGAACAGGAAATTGGCGATCAGGTTGGCCGAGGGGATGCCCAGCGATTTGGCGGTAGAGAGCACGATGCCCTTGATGAAGTCGGCGAAGAGCAGGCCGATGAACAGGACGATTACTGCCGTGAGCAGGTTGGGGATGTAGTTGATGATGTCGACCATGAGGTCAGACACGGCCTGTATGCCCAGGATGTCGGTAGCAGCCAGCGCGACGACCAGCATGAGGATGTAATAGAGAATCTTGGAGAGCAGCACGCTGGGCACGATGCGGATGCGCGCCTTTTCCATGATCTCGATCTGGTTGAGCCGCTCTGCGAGTTGGTCGATGCCGGTGCGGGAGAGGAGGGTTTTCACCAGTTTTCTTAGGCCTCTGCTGATCAGCCAGCCGATCAGCAAAACGGCGAGGGCGCCGGCCAGGTTAGGGAGAACGGCGGCGAATTGGCCCAGCACGTCGTAGAATATGTCTTTAATAGGAGTCATTTTCTGCCTTTTATGGTAAAAAATCAGGCTGGCGCGTTACGCGGCAGTATCGTCGGGGGTATTTTCTTCGAAAGAATGGGAGGAAGGGTTTTCAGATTCTCCGCCGTTGATGGCGATCAGCACGGTGTCGAGGGCGTTAGGCACATAGAGTTCGAGGGCTTTGCCCAGGAACTGCACAAATCCCATGCTACGCTGCACGTTCTGCTTTATTTGTGGGGGCAATGGGGGCGCCCCGTTCAACTCTTCGTCGAGGAGACGATGAAAGTTGTTGTTTGTATTTTCCATAATCCCGTCATTGAGCATGGTCATCTCACTCTCCCGTTTCCGGGAAGAGGGAGGTATAAACTGAGTGGGCTTTGTGTTTGGCCCTTTTTAACTGCATTTTTACGGCGCTCTCCGTTTTGTCGAGCACTGCGGCGATATCCTTGATCTGCATATCGTCGTGGTACTTCATCAACAGGATCGCCTTGTCGCCTACCGGAATACCGTCCAGCACGTCTTTGAGGCGGTCGACGGCAATAGTCAGCAACTCGTCGTCCTGTCCGTCGTCGGCGATATCGGGTGTTTTCTCCATGTCGTCGGTAAACAACGACTGTTGTTTCTGTTTGCGCCTGATGAGGTCGATGCAAAAGTTGTAGGTGATGGAGTACACCCAGGTGGAGAATTGCGACCGCTCGTTGAATTTCGAGAGGTTGAGGAAAATTTTCACAAAAATCTCCTGGGTGGCATCCTGTGCCAGCGCAACATCTTTGAGCAAGGAAATACAGCGGCTGTAGACCTTGTTGGAATACTTGTCGTACAGCAGGCTGAAATACGCCGACTCCTGTGTGGCGAGAAAGCGCTGCACCAGTTCGGAGTCGGAGAGTTTCGTTTTTCCTTGTGTCATCAGGAGATACGGCCTGTTTAAAGTTGGTTTTACAAAAAGCAGGCCGGAATCTCTGCCCTTTTGACGGGGAAAGTGTGAAAGGGGTACAAAGTGGGCAAAAATAATTTTATCCCCCGTCTACCTGCTTCACATTCAGGCCTTTTCAGATGCGGGCTAAAGTACTATTATTACCGAATTTTTCCCAACTTCGGCCCTCCAAAAGACCGCATTCCCAGTTAACTATTTCACATGCCCAAAACCATCAAGGCTCATACCGCCCTTTTCCTGGTTGCGCTGATCTACGGCGGCAACTACTCTATTGCCAAGGTCGTGCTCGACGACGGCTATATTGGTCCTTTGGGGTTCATTCTGATTCGGGTGGCCACGGGCGTTTTTCTCTTCACGCTGTTGCACCGGTTCTGGATACGGGAAAAGGTGGAGCGCAAGGACCTTTGGTTGCTGGCGCTGTGCGGCCTGTTTGGGGTGGCGATCAACCAGATGTTTTTCTTCATGGGCCTCAAGCTGACCCAGCCCATCCACGCCTCTCTGCTGATGACCACCACGCCCATTCTGGTGCTGGTCATCTCCTCCCTCCTGCTCGGCGAGCGGATCACCACCAGAAAGATAACGGGGGTGGTGTTGGGGGCTACCGGCGCGGTGCTGCTGCTCACCCAAGGCAAGCAAATCGATTGGAACAGCTCCGGCCTGCTAGGCGACCTGATGGTGCTGGTCAACGCCACCTCCTACGGTTTGTATCTGGTGCTGGTGCGCAACCTGATGCGCAGGTACAACCCGATCACGGTGGTCAAATGGGTGTTCTCTTTCGGCCTGCTTTACGTATTTCCCTTCGGTCTGGGGGAGTTGCGGGCGGTTGAATGGGGGACGTTCCTGCCGCATATCTGGCTGGCGGTGGGCTACGTATTGTTGTTTACCACCTTTTTCACCTATTTATTTAACGCCTTTGCCCTCACGGTGGTGTCGCCTTCGGTGGTGAGTTTTTACATCTACCTCCAACCCCTGCTGGCGGCTGTGATCGCGCTGGCGGTGGGGCAAGACGAGCTGGACTGGCTCAAAGCGGCCGCAGCTGCGCTGATCTTTACGGGGGTATACCTCGTCAGCTATAACAAGTTAAATTAACATTAAAATTATACTACCCCAATTCCGCCATTTCCTCGAAATACACTACCATTCAATTATTAGTAGAAGGGCAGTTTGCGCAATTTTAAAATCAATTCGCTTATCTTTAGGGTAAGGTATTCGGGAAAATAATGCCATGAACCAACATCAAGCAAGTCAGCACGCAAGGATTTTAGCGCTGGTTTCCGCTTTCGAAGCAGAAGTGGAGGCGGGCGACGTGAAATTCCGCAAAGAAGAGGAGTTGCTGGAAATGTTGGATTACTACATCCAGGAACAATTGCCCGAACAAGCGCTCGAAATAGTCGATTTCGGTATTTCGTGCTTTCCGTTTTCCTCCGTTTTTTACCTGCGAAAGGCTCGTCTTTTTATCGATCTCAACAGGGAAGAGTTCGCTATGGCGTGGCTGGATGACGCGGAAGACCGGTTTGGCGCCGATTTCGACTTCCGTTTACTTCGGGCGGAGGCCTTTTCTCGGATCGGCCTTTTCGAGCACGCCCACGAGATTCTGGACGAGCTGAAAGAAGAGGCGCTGGGGGAAGAACTGAGCCAGGCGCTCCTGGCCGAAGCGGTAGTGTATGAATGGGAGGAACAATACGAACGCATGTTCTACTCCCTGCGTGCCGCGCTGATGGAAGATCCGAAAAATGAGGAAGCGCTGCAACGCCTTTGGGTCTGTGTAGAGCTTGCTAAAAAATACGCGGAGAGCATCGCTTTCCACGAGCGCTTCGTGAACCTGTATCCCTATTCGAAGCAGGCCTGGTATAATCTGGGGCAGTCGTACGAGTACTTCGGCCAATACGAAGACGCCATCGATGCCTTTGAATTCGCCATCGCCATCGATCCTTCCTTCGAATTTGCCTACCGCGATTGCGCCGAGCTGTACTTTCAGCTCAAAGACTATCCACGGGCGCTGAGGCACTACCTCGATGTGCTGGAACAATTCGAGCCCGATCAGGATCTCTACCTCAACATCGGGCAGTGCTATCTGGAAATGGGGGAACTTGAAATGGCCAAGGCTTACTTCCAAAAAGCCGTCCGCTTCGATTCCCTCAATGATGAAGTTTATTATTATCTCGGAGAATGCTTTTTCCGGGAAGGGCAATACCAGAAGGCCTCGCGCTATTACCTCAAGGCGATCGGCATCGAAGACAGGCGGGAAGAGTACTACCACGCTTTAGCGGAAACCTACCTCCACCTCGACAAGCCGCAGAAAGCCCAATGGTATTTTCAGGAGGCTGTCGAGGTAGCCCCTGAAGCAGCTGCGTACTGGATACGCTATGCCCAGTTCCTGCTCGATGCCGGCAAGCCCGGGGAAGCCCTGGATGTGCTCACCGAGGCCGAAGAGTACGCCGTAGGCGTAGAACTGCTCTACTGCCGCATCGGTTGCCTGCTGGCCCTGGGGCGCAGGCCGGAAGCGCTCTACCTGCTCAACGAAGCCCTGGATGAAGACTACGCCAGCCACCAATACCTGTTCGAATGGATGCCGTCGCTGGCGGCAGACTCTGAGGTGCAGGCTATTATCACGACTTTCCAACCGTTTTAACCCATAACAAATTATAATTCCTTACTCTACTGACCTATTCACAGTAAGCCCGGTTGTACAGCTACCGGGCTTTTTTGTATTTTCCCGCCATGTCTTATTTCCTCAATGGCATTGGGTTGGGCCTGGCCCTGAGCATTCTGGCGGGCCCCTTATTGTTTGCGCTGGTGCAGAGCAGCCTCGAGCGCGGTATGCGCGCGGGACTGGCCGTCGGCCTTGGCATTTGGGTCAGCGACCTGCTGTTCATCGCCGCGAGTTACCTGGGCTTGTCGTGGCTGGTGCGCGTTACCCAATGGGCGTCTTTTGAAGTAGCCTTGGGTACGGGGGGCGGACTGTTCCTCATTGCCGTCGGGGCTGCAACCATCTTAAAAACCGCGCCGGGACCAGAGAGCAGGCCGCTGATAGGCGAGCGCCTGGGCGGCCTGGGCTCCATGTGGCTGAAGGGTTTTTTGATCAACACGATCAATCCGTTCACCGTATTTTTCTGGACCAGCGTGGCTACCGGCCTGCTCATGGAGGAGCGTGGGGAAAGCTGGCTGTTCTACCTGGGCGTCATGCTGACGATCGTCGCGACTGACTCGTTCAAAGTCGTCGCGGCCAAAACTATCAGGCCCTTTCTGAAGCCCGGTAACCTGCTGCTCGTCAGGCGCATCTCCGGGCTGGCCCTCCTCGGCTTCGGGCTGGCGCTGATCGTGCGGGTGTGGTTTTTAAGTTAGCTCCGCGCAAAGAGGTTGTACTTCAGAATGCAGTAAATGGCCCGGAAACCATCCCTCCACCCTATCTTTTTTCCCTCCTGGTAAGTGCGTCCGTAGTAGGAGATGCCGACTTCGAAGATGCGCACGCCCGGTACGCGCGAAATTTTTGCCGTGACTTCCGGCTCGAAGCCAAAGCGCTTTTCCTTCAGTTCCAGCTGCTGGATGAGGGGCGTGCGGAACATTTTGTAACAGGTCTCCATGTCCGTCAGGTTGAGGTTGGTCAGGGCGTTGGAGAGGAAGGTGAGGAACTTGTTGCCGATGGAATGCCAGAAAAAGAGAATCCGGTGCGGGTTGCCACCCATGAAGCGGGAGCCGTACACCACGTCGGCCCGCTCTTCGAGGATGGGTTGCAGCAGCAGGTTGTACTCCCGCGGATCGTACTCCAGGTCGGCGTCCTGTATGATCAGCACATCGCCGGTGGCCTCGCGGATGCCCGTGTGCAGGGCTGCGCCTTTGCCCATGTTCTTTTCGTGCCGCAAGTAGCGGAGGTTGGCCTCCGGATGCCGGGCCATGCAATCCCGGACGACGGCCTCTGTGTTGTCTTTGGAACAGTCGTTGACCACGATGATCTCCTTCTCCACCTGACCTGTCAATTCGACAGCCAATACCTGGCCGATGAGCCGGTCTATGGTAGCTTCTTCGTTATAAGCGGGGATCACGATGGATAAGGTAAGCGGCATAGAGGGCAAAGAAATTAAAATCTTGTGAAAATCGCTCTTTTTGGGCTTGCCGCAAAGTATTATTTTGGAGGCGCATGGAAAAAGAAAGAATCATAGGACGTTACGTGGGCCAGCAGCGGGGCCCTTTGCTCATCTGCCTGGGAGGCATTCACGGCAATGAACCTTCGGGCGTCAGGGCAATTGAACGCTTTTTCGAATTACTGCGGCAGCATTCCATTGCCGATTTCAGGGGAGGGGTGCTGGGCCTGCGCGGCAACCTGCAGGCGCTGGAAAAGGGCGCCCGCTTCCTGGAAAAAGACCTCAACCGCATCATGACGCCCTGGATGAGCGAGCAGGTGAGAAGCGCGCCATTGGAATCGCTTAGCGCTGAGTATCGTGAACTGCGCGAGTTGCTCGACCTCATCGACTCGGAAATTGACCGGACCAATCCCGAAACGCTGGCACTGGTCGACCTGCACACCACTTCGGCCGATGGCGGCATTTTTTCCATTCCCGACGGCAGCCCGGAGAGCATTGCCCTGGCGAGGCATTTCCATGTGCCCATCGTACTGGGTATGTCGGGCGGACTGGACGGGACTTCCCTCTCTTTCTTTTCTCCCCAATACCGCGATATTCCCACCCGGGTAGCGGCTTTCGAGGCGGGGCAAAACGAGGACCCCGCTTCTGAGCTTCGTTCTGCCGCCGCTATCGTCAATGCCTTGAAAGCCATTGGTTGCATCGGACCTGAGGAACTGCCCAATCCTTACGAACAATTGCTCCGGGATGCGGCGGCGGGGCTCCCGCATGTATCGGAGCTGGTAGAGGTGCACCTCATCCAGCCCGGCGACGGCTTTGCGATGCGGCCGGGGTACCGGAATTTTCAACAAGTGAAGAAAGGGGAACATCTCGCCGACGACTACAAAGGGCCCATCAACTCCTCTATCGATGGGCTGGTGCTCATGCCATTGTATCAATCGCAGGGGAGCAATGGCTTTTTTCTGGTACGGGAAGTTAACTGATCACTCCTTCGTCAGGCAGTCGACCAGGGTTTTCAGGCCGATGAAGATAGGTTCGCGGCCTTCTTTGGTGAGTTTCCAGTCATCGTCTTCACCGTCGTCGATGGTGAGGGAGTCTTCGATGAAGGCCAGGAGGTCTTCCTGGTTTGTATTTTCGAAAAATGGATCGAGGCGGTCGCGGAAGCGCGGCGAGGTCTCTTCGTTGAAAATTTCCCAGTTGGCCTCCTCAAAATCGTCGAGGGTTTGCTGGTCGATGGGCTCCGTCACAGGGCGCACCTGATTGACGGCTTTCCAGATCACAGCAGCCAGGTAGAGCAGGTAGGGCTTTTCTTCTTCCGTGAGCACGTCGAAGGTTTCCGACAGCAGGAAGCCCAGGATGAGCGGCTGGTGTTCCTCCCAATATTGAATGACCTCCTCTGCGGTCCATTTCCCTGCTTCAAAATCGTCGAGCACGGAGTCGATGATGGGTTCGATGACGGGTTGCACGCTGAGATTTATTTGACTTCAAAGGTAAGGCTTTTTACGATCCTTTTCCCATGATACTCCCTGGCCCCGGTGGCCTTTCCCACCTCTTCCAGGTTTTCCCAGGTCACCTTGCCCGCTACGAGGATGACGAAGCGGTCTCCGGCGGCCCGGATCATCTCGCGCAGCAAGGGTGCGCCTTCCAGAGCGGTGGCTTGTTTGCCGCTTGTGAGGATATGGGTGATGTTGGCGATTGGCCGCAGGGATTCCAGTTCGGCCAGCGGGTCGGGGCTCAGGTCGATGGCTTTGTGGATGGTGACGGTCATGGGCTCGGCGGCGGAGGCAAGGCGGCGGAGGGTGGCAATGTCGAGCGCACCGGAGGGCAGGCTGGCGCCGGTCACGATCTCGCGCACGCCGGCTTTTTTGCACCAGTGTATCTCTCGCTCCATTTCCTGTATTTCTTCTTCAGAAAAAATGAAATCGCCTTCCCTGGGCCGAATCATTATTTTTACCGGAATTTTTAATTGCCGGAGGGCCTGGAGGATGATGCCGCGATCCGGGCTCAGGCCGTCGAGGTCGAGGCGGGAGCAGAGTTCGATGCGGTGGGCGCCGCCGGCTTCTGCCAGCAGGGCCTGGAAGAGGGAGTCGGCGCAGGCTTCGAGGAGCATGATTTGATTAAGTATTGTAACAAAATTTCTTCATAAGGGAAGGTTCGTTTATCGTTTATCGTTGAGCGTTTACGTAAACGATAAACGCTCGACGATAAACGATTATAGTAGATCAGATAATTCTTTGGTCGTTTGGTAAAAATAGGGGTTATGAAGCGATTTATCTTTTTTTTGGCCTTGATTTCTGTGGCTTTTGGCGCTTGTGCGAAGCAGCAGGAAAATGGGTATGTGAGGGCTCACTTTCAAAAAATTGAGACCTACATACCGATGCGCGACGGGGTGCGGTTGTTTACGACCATTTATGTGCCGAAAGATACCACGGTGCAATACCCCATTCTGATGACGCGCACGCCCTATTCCGTGGCGCCGTATGGGGAGGGCAACTATCCCTCCTCTGTGGGCCCCTCGCGGCTGCTGATGGAGGAGGGGTACATCTTCGTCTACCAGGACGTGCGGGGGCGGTGGATGTCGGAGGGTATTTTCGACGAAATGTGCCCCATGGAAAAGGACATCGACGAATCGACGGATACCTACGACACGATCGAATGGCTGCTGGCTAACCTGCGCCACCACAACGGCCGGGTGGGGATGTGGGGCATCAGCTATCCGGGTTTCTACGTCTCGGCGGGCATGCTGAGCGGGCACCCTGCACTGAAGGCCTCTTCGCCGCAGGCGCCCATCGCCGACCTTTGGCGCGACGATGCCTTCCACTACGGCGTTTTCCTCATTCCCCACAATTTCAACTTCTATCCCTATTTCACCAACCGCACCGGCGGGCAGCCGACGCAGGAGCGGCCGAAGGGGTTCCGGCACGGCACCAACGACGGGTATAAGTATTTTCTCGAAATGGGTCCCCTGAAAAACTCCCTCCAATCGGAAGCCCACGCCGATGACCCTTACTGGAAGGCCAATCTGGAACATCCCGCTTTCGACGCTCACTGGCAGGCCCGCAACATCCTGCCCCACCTGAAGGGCATCCGGCACGCGGTGCTGGTGGCGGGCGGCTGGTACGATGCAGAGGACCTGCATGGCACATTCAAAACCTACCAGGCCATCGAGCAAAACAACCCCGGCATTGACAACTTCTTTGTGGTCGGACCCTGGTCGCACGGCGGCTGGGCCTGGGAAGGCGGCGACAAGTTGGGAAATGTTTCTTTCGGAGAAAAAACATCCAGGGCCTTTCAGCAGATGGAGATGGAGTTTTTCAACCATTACCTCAAAGGTGAAGGAGATGGCAAATTTCCGGAAGCCCGGATGTTCGAGACCGGCGCCAATCGCTGGCGCAGCTTCGATCAATGGCCTCCGGCGGCGGCGAAGGAGGAACTTCTCTTCTTTCAACCCGGCGGAGGGCTCACGATCGGCAAGGCGCCCCGGAAAAAATCGTCGTACAGCGAGTACGTCTCCGACCCCCACAACCCCGTGCCCTCAACGGGCTATCCTCACATCGGCATGCCGCCGGCCTACATGACCGACGACCAGCGCTTCGCCGCCGAACGGCCCGATGTGCTCGTGTTCCTAACGGAAGTACTAAAGGAGCCCATCACCCTTGCAGGCAATATCCTGGCCCACCTGGAAGTATCGACCACCGGCACAGACGCGGATTGGGTGGTGAAGGTGATTGACGTCTATCCGGACAAGGGCGGTAAATTGTCAGGTTATCAGCAAATGGTGCGCAGCGAGTTTTTCCGCATGCGCTACCGCAACAGTTTTGAATTTCCGGAACCCGCGGAACCGGAGCGGGTTTACGGGCTTGATTTTGAATTGCAAGACGTGCTGCACACCTTTCAGAAAGGGCACCGCATCATGGTGCAGGTGCAGAGCAGCTTTTTCCCGATCGCCGACCGCAATCCGCAACAATATGTGCCCAATATCTTTTACGCCGAACCCGGCGATTTTCAGAAAGCCACTCACCAAATATACCACGAGGCGGAGCATGCGAGCCACCTGAAGGTGCGATTGTTGGAGTGAAATACGTTCCTGTCGGCACTACGACATGTTATGAAGTCGTTAAGATGTTGCGGATCAACAGTAATAGCTTTACTTTCGTGGCTCATTATTTTCCATGAACCAAAACCGTTACAATTATGAGAAAATTTTTGTTGGCATTGATGGTATTAACCACCCTGGGCTCCTGTGTCGGAAAAAAGAAATACACGGAATTGCAGGTGCGGTATGAAGAACTCGCGGCAGCCCTGAAGCAGACCAGCCAGTCGGTGAAGGATTGCCAGCAGCAGAACGACAGTTTGCGCAACGTGCTCAAAGCCCGTGAAAATGAGCTTGCGCTGGAGAAAAAGCAGTCAGGCTCCCTCCAGGAGCAGATTGACCTGCTCAAAAAAACCAATACCAACCTGCTCGACCGCTTGTCGGACCTTTCTGTCGTCAGTAAGGCCGGGGCCGAGAGCATCCAGAAATCGCTGGAGGCTATCAACGAGCAAGGCAAGTACATCAAGGACCTGACGTCCAATATCCAGCGCAAGGACTCGCTCAACCTGGCCCTCGTCACCACCCTGAAGCGCTCGCTCGACAATGTGGACGACGAGGACGTGCAAATCCAGGTCAAAGGCAGCGCAGTGCTGATCTCGATCTCCGACAAGATGCTGTTCAAATCGGGCAGCGCGGAAATCAGCAACAAGGCGGGCACGGTGCTGGCAAAAGTGGCCAAGATCATCAACGACCAGAAAGAGCTTAGCGTGCTGGTGGAAGGCCACACCGACAACGTGCCGATCAGCAACAACTGTATCGCCGACAACTGGGACCTCAGCGCCAAGCGGGCCACCGCCATCGTGCGCACCCTCCAGAAAGACTACAAAGTGGACCCCGCCCGCATGACCGCCGGCGGCCGCAGCGAATATGTGCCTAAAGCATCCAATGAAACTGCTGAGGGCCGCAGCGTCAACCGCCGCACGGAGATTATCCTGACGCCGAGGCTGGATCAGTTTTTTGAGCTGATGGCGCCGAAGGAGTAGTGGAATGGTGAAAGAGTGAAAAAGTGAAAAAGTGAAAGAGAAGCAAATTGGCTTTGCCAATTTGGCCTTTCTTTACCTTTTTCACTTTTTCACTTTTTCACTCTTTCACCAAAGTAAAAGTCAACTTATAGCTCACTTGCTTCGCTTCATCATTCGAGTACGTGCTCCACACCTGGCGGTTGGGCTTGTTCTCGTCGATGGTGTAGGCCAGATCGCACTGGATGCAATCGCCGCCCAGAAGGATGACGCGCCGGGCGTCTTCGTCCACTTTCACGACTTCTTGTCCTGAGAAAGTCTGTCCGTTTTCGACATAGGTGTAGGTGAGGTCCAGCAGGTTTTCCAGCTCCAGATCGCCGAAAGTAGAGGTGACCATGGAGAAAGTACCCGCGTCCCTCTCATCCGACAGCACCTCGATCGTGCCGTCCCAGCTGATTTCCAGCCGCACGAGGCTCTCTATGTTCCAATCGCCCTCCAACCGGTTGAGGTAGCGGTCTTCTTTGGAGCAGGAAAACAGAGACAGGATGGGGAGCAGCAATAGCAGGTATTTCATGGAGTTTTCAGTTTTCAGTTTTTAATTTTCAGTCTTTTCTCCCTTCACCCTTCACTCTTTAAACGGTTTCCCAAAAAAGAACTCCACCGACAGGGCGATTCTGGTACCCCGGAGCCCATTGGTACGCACGGCGTTTTCGGGGTCGTAGTTGGTGCCGGAATCGACCCATTGGCCAAAGTCGCGGGGGAAGTCGTTGGAGCGGAAGCGGTTGGTATCGGCGTCCTGGAGGGTAGCGATATCGGCCAGTTCGGGGTCGCCTTCGAAGACGGGGAAGGCGCGTGTGACGCGCGCCGACACCAGCATGCGCCCGAGGCGGATGCCGAGGCTGCCGCCCAGCTCGTAGCAGGGGGTGAAGCCGGTGTAGATGCCGTTGATATCGTACTCATAGCTCAGGCTGCGCGAGCCGTCGGGGTAGATAGTTGCCACCTCCATGGTGGGTGTGCGGAATCCGATGTTGATGACCCCTTCGAGGAAGAACATTTTGGCGAAAACAGGCCCACCGCTGAACAGGAAATTGAGGTCGCTGAAGCGCAGGATGTGTTCCTGGGCGAAGTTGTTGTTGAGCTCGGATGTGTTGGTGAAACTGCTGCGTCCGTAGCCCGCCGTTGCGCCGAAGGTAAAGCCGGGCTTGGTGAAGCGGTAGCCCAGCGATCCGTAGAGCCCTGCCATGCTGAAAGCGCCCATTTGCCGAAGCGGTTTGTCGAGGGCATTCCCCATGTAAGCGTTGTAGGTCGTGGCGTAGTGATTGAGATCCCTGTCGGCGTCGAAACCGTCGATCTCGTAGCCGAAGCCGATGGTAAGCTGGGAGGGGAGGGAGGCGGCTGCGAAGAAAAGCAGGGAGAAGCAGAGGTATTTCAATAGAGGCATGGGGCGAAATTGTGAAATTTCCCAAAGCTACACGGAAAAATATTGTGGCGCAAGTCAGTTGCTTTGCTCCTGCACGGAAACCATGAACATACCATCGTCCTCCTTGCTGTAGATACAGCTGACGATGAGGTTTCCTTTCTGGCCCGAGATGGTGCCGCCTTCGCCGACTTTGATGGACATGGTTTCGAAGCCAGCTTTTTTCAGCGCTTTTTCGTAGTCGTCGAGCAAGGAAGCGTCGGCGCCCTTGTAATAGACGCTCCAGCCCTTGTGGTCGGGGCCGGTTGTTGTCGTTACCCTTTCGATTTTTCCCGATTTGAATTCCGGCACGATGCCGGGAATATCGGTGGGCCAGGAATGTTGCCCTTCGTCGATGACGGCTTTCGTGCCTTCCATCTCGATCTCGACTTTCTCGCCTTTTTTGTCGATTTCCACTTTTTGCCCGGTGCTGGCTTCAATGAGAGCCTCGGAAGCTTCTTCGCCGGCGTTGGAGCCGCAGGAATACAGCATGACGATGGTCAGGGCGAGCGGGATGATCCACAATTGCAGATAGAGCCTTTTCATAATAATGGATTAAATGGTTTTAAAAAACGATAGTTAGGAGTATTGGCGGAAATTTCCAATGATGAAAATCAGGGGGTATTGCCGGTATAGGTTCAATTTCAATGAACTTATTCCCCATTGCTTTGTAACCCAAAAAGACAGGCTGTAAGACTTATATAAGCAATCAAAAAACAAGATACTCACGAATTGTTATGAGCGACAAGCAATGGCATGCGACAGGGATCCAGGTCCTGGAGCAGGAGCTTACAACCAACCTGGAAACAGGCCTTTCAACAGAGGAGGTATCCGCCCGAAAGGCCATCCACGGGCCGAATGAATTGGAGGAAAAAGGGGGCGTTTCACCGCTGAAATTATTGATTTCCCAGTTCACCAATACGATGGTACTGATCCTGATAGCGGCTGCGGTCGTGTCGGGCCTGCTGGGGAAAACGACGGAAACGGTTGCGATTGCCGCCATCGTCGTGCTGTTTGCCCTGCTTGGCTTTTTGCAGGAGTTCAGGGCCGAAAAAGCGATGGCTGCGCTCAAACGGCTGTCGGTGCCGGTGGTGCGCGTGCGCCGCAAGGGGCAGATTCAGGAGATCTCGGCCAGGGAGTTGGTACCCGGCGACGTGGTATTGCTGGAGGCCGGCAATGCCGTGCCTGCCGACCTGCGCATCGCCGAAAGCGTCAACCTGCGCATCCAGGAGGCCGCCCTGACCGGCGAGTCGGAACCCGTGGAAAAACATGCCGATCCGCTGCAACAGGCCAACGTGCCTTTGGGCGACCGCCGCAACATGGCGTATATGGGCACCGTGGCGACCTATGGACGGGGCACGGCCGTGGTCGTAGCCACCGGCATGTCAACCGAGTTGGGCAAGATCGCCACGCTGTTGCAAAGTGTGAAAAAAGAGATGACCCCGCTTCAGCAGCGGCTCGAAAAATTGGGCTTGCAGCTGGCGATCGGCGGCGTCGCGGTGGCCGTCCTGGTCATGATCATCGGCCTGTTGAATGGCGAAACGCTGGAGGAAATGTTCCTGACGGCGGTTTCCGTGGCCGTCGCCGTGGTGCCCGAAGGGCTGCCCGCCGTGGTTACCGTGACGCTGGCGCTGGGCGCTCAGCGCATGTTGCGCCGCCGCGCCCTTATCCGCAAATTGCCCGCCGTGGAAACCCTGGGTTCGGTGACCACCATCTGCTCCGATAAAACCGGCACCCTCACGGAAAACCGCATGACGGTAACCATCATCGACGTAGCCGGACATAACCTGGCATTACAGGATGGCACACAGAGCGGCTCCCTCGAATCGCAACCCGTGGAAATCGGGCTGACGCTGGCTGCCGGGGCCTTGTGCAACGACGCATCCATGCAACCCGATCCGCAAACCGGCCGCTACCAGGCCATCGGCGACCCTACCGAAGGCGCTTTGCTCGTGGCGGCTTCGCAGGTGAACCTGCAAAAAAGCGAACTGGAGAAGATCATGCCAAGGGCAGGCGAATTGCCCTTCGATTCCGTCCGCAAGCGCATGACGACGGTGCACCGCCTCCCCGCCTCGCCGGAAAGCCTGCCCGGACCGCTGCAAACTCTGGCGAAGGCCCCCGGCTCTTTTGTCGCCTTTACCAAAGGGGCCGTCGACGGCCTGCTGCCCCTGTGCAGCCATATCTTGCTGAAAGGCGCCGCCGTCGCAATAGATGAAAACTGGCGGCAGCGCATCGACGCCGCCCATGAACAAATGGCCCTGAACGGCATGCGGGTGCTCGGCATGGCCCTTCGCTGGCAGGACGATGCCAGGCCCCGGGAAGAAGGCCTGGTTTTTGTCGGCTTGTCAGGCATGATCGACCCGCCCCGGCCGGAAGTGAAAAGAGCGGTGGCAACCTGTAAAGACGCAGGCATCAGGCCGGTGATGATCACCGGCGATCATCCGCTCACGGCCCGGTTCATCGCTCATGACCTTGGCATCACCGGCAATTCCCGGGTCAAAACGGGCAACGATCTGGACCGGCTCAGTCCGGAAGAACTGGCTGCGGTGGTGCGCGAAGTTTCCGTATATGCGCGGGTGACGCCCGAGCACAAGCTGCTCATTGTGGAGGCCCTGCAGGCCCAGGGCCAGGTGGTAGCCATGACCGGCGACGGCGTGAATGATTCGCCGGCCTTGCGAAAGGCCAACATCGGCATCGCCATGGGCATCACCGGCACGGACGTGTCCAAGGAAGCTGCCGAAATGGTGCTGCTCGACGACAACTTTGCCACCATCGTGGCAGCCGTGGAGGAGGGGCGTTCCATCTACGACAACATCCGCCGATTCGTCAAATTCTCCATCGCGGGCAATATCGGGAAGGTGCTCGTCATGCTGCTGGCGCCGATTGCCGGTATTCCCGTGGCGCTGCTCCCGCTCCAGTTGCTCTGGCTCAACCTGCTGACCGACGGCCTGCTCGGCCTTGGCCTTGGCCTGGAACCGGCCGAAAAGGGAACCATGAAAAGACCGCCCCGTTTGCCGCAGGAAAGCATTTTCAGCGGCGGCATGGGCGCGCATGTGATCTGGGTGGGTCTGGCCATCGGCCTGATGGCGCTGGGGGCCGGGCTTCTATATTTCGATCCCGGCAATCCCGCCGACAAGCGCTGGCAGACCATTATCTTCACCTCGCTTGCCTTTATGCAGATGGGGCAGGCCCTGGGCTCCCGTTCCTCCCAGGAGTCGCTTTTCTCCATGGGTTTATTGACCAATCCGGTGCTGCTGGGGCTGGTAGTGCTCACCATAGTTTCCCAAATAGCCGTCGTCTACCTCCCCGCCCTCGACCAGTTTTTCCAGGTGACGCCTTTGGGTTGGGAGGAGATGTTGGTTTGCGTGGGGTTAGGCGTGGTTACGCTCATTTTCCTGGAGGTGGAGAAGGTGTGGATGAGGGGGAGGGGGTTGCGGCGGTAATGTGTAGGAGTGTGCCGGAAAAGGATCCGGATTTGGAGCGGCCCTGATGTAGTGTCGAAGTCCTCTTCGACACATGCCGGGTTGACTTAGCGTCCGTAGCGTTCGTCGCGGTGAAAAAAAATCACCAGCCTACCCCAGCTTCTTCTACGAGAGAAGTTGCTGGAACGGAAATTGGCTCGACCCCGCGCCAAAAAATTTTGGCGTTCCCATTAAACCTTCCTCACCCCAATCTTCACCACAACCCCCTCCGTCAACTCCACCTCCTCCCCTTCCACATTGTCGGCGAAAGTGATCGAATTCGCCAGCGTCTCATTCTTGATATACTCCCCAAACTGCGCCACGGCAGCTTCTACCTCCGGGTGCCGCGTCATCGCCACCTCGATGCGGTCGGTAACGTTGAAGTCGCTGTTCTTGCGGATATTCTGGATGCGGTTGACGATCTCGCGGGCCATGCCTTCGGCGAGGAGATCAGGGGTGAGCGTGATGTCGAGGGCTACGGTGAGCACGCCGTCGGTGGCGACCAGCCAGCCGGGGATGTCCTCGGCGGCGATCTCGAAGTCTTCGGCAGTGAGCTCGTAACTTGTGCCGTTGATGTGCAGGTCGTATTTGCCGGTCTTTTCGATAGCGTTGATCGTCTCCTGGCTCATGGCGGCGACGTGGTCGGCGGCGGCTTTCATGTCCTTGCCGAGGCGCTTGCCCAGGGTCTTGTAGTTGGGCTTGATCTTCTTCTTGAGGAAGCCGGCCGTATCTTCCAGGTACTCGATGTCCTTGATGTTGACTTCGGCCAGGATCAGCTCTCTGACGGCTTCGACCTGGGGCTTGAAGGCCGGGTCGAGCACGGGAAGCAGGATCTTGTGCAGCGGCTGACGCACGCGGATGTTCTCGCGCTTGCGCAGGCTGAGCACGAGCGAGCAGATGTCCTGCGCGTACTCCATGCGCTGCTCCAGCGCCTTGTCGATGGCCTTTTCATCGGCCTTCGGGAAGTCGGTCAGGTGCACGGACTCGTGGGCTTCCTTCTTCGTCGCTTCATTGAGGTTGCGGTAGAGCCAGTCGGCGAAGAAGGGCGCTACCGGCGCCATCAGCTTGGAGATGGTGACGAGGCAGGTGTAGAGCGTCTGGTAGGCCGCGATCTTGTCGTCGGTGTAGTCGCCTTTCCAGAAACGGCGGCGGTTGAGGCGCACGTACCAGTTGGAGAGGTGGGCGTCGACGAAGTGCTCGATGCGGCGCACGGCGCTGGTGGGCTCGTAGTCGGCGAAATCAGCCGTCACGTTTTTCACCAGGGTGTTGAGCTCGGAGATGACCCAGCGGTCGCTCTCGTGGCGCTTTTCCAGCGGTAGGCCGGCCTCGCGGTATTCGAATTTGTCGATGTTGGCGTAGAGGGCGAAGAAGGAATAGGTGTTGTACAACGTGCCGAAGAATTTCCGGCGCACTTCCTCGATGCCCTTGGTATCGAAGCGCAGGTTGTCCCAGGGCGGCGCGTTGGAGATCATGTACCAGCGGGTGCAGTCGGCGCTGTATTTTTCGATGGTGGCGAATGGGTCGACCACGTTGCCCTTGCTCTTCGACATCTTGTCGCCGTTGGCGTCGAGCACGAGGCCGTTGGAGACCACCGTTTTGAACGCCACGCTGTCAAACACCATCGTGGCGATGGCGTGCAGGGTGTAAAACCAGCCGCGGGTTTGGTCCACGCCTTCGGCGATGAAGTCGGCGGGGAAGCTGTGTTCGAATTTTTCTTTATTCTCAAACGGATAATGCCACTGCGCATACGGCATGGCGCCCGAGTCGAACCACACGTCGATGAGGTCGGGTTCGCGGTACATGGGCTCGCCGTTCTCGGCTACCAGCACGATCTCGTCGATGTAAGGGCGGTGCAGGTCCTTGGGCACGCTCTGGCTCATGCCCAGCGCTTTGTTGGCCTTTTCGATCTCTTTGCGCAGCTCTTCTACCGAGTCGATGCAGTTTTCGTAAGCGCCGTCTTTGGTGCGCCAGATGGGCAGCGGGATGCCCCAGAAGCGGGAGCGCGAGAGGTTCCAGTCCTGGAGGTTTTCCAGCCATTTGCCGAAGCGGCCCTCGCCGGTGCTGGCGGGCTTCCAGTTGATGGTCTGGTTGAGCTCGTACATGCGCTCCTTGAACGCCGAAGCGCGGATGAACCAGCTGTCGAGCGGGTAGTACAACACGGGCTTGTCGGTGCGCCAGCAGTGCGGGTAGTTGTGCACGTATTTTTCGGTGGCGAAGGCTTTGTTTTCCTTCTTGAGCTGCACGACGATGTCGATGTCGACGCTCACGAAGTCCTTGCCTTCGTTCTTGTAGTCCTTGACGTAGCGGCCTGCGTAGTCGGTCACCTCGTCCACGAACTTGCCCTGCCTGTCGACCAGTGTCAGGGCGCCGATGCCGTATTTTTTGGCTACCCGCATGTCGTCGGCGCCGAAAGAAGGCGCGATGTGCACGATGCCGGTGCCGTCTTCGGTCGACACGAAGTCGCCGACCAGCACCTTGAACGCGTCGCCGTCGTCGGGCTGCACATAGGGCATGAGCTGTTCGTAGTCGACGCCTTCCAGCGTGGCGCCCTTGTACTCGGCGGTGATGCGGTAGGGAATGAGCTTTTGCTCGGGCGTCCATTCTTCGAAAGAAGCCTCCGCCGCCTCGGGTTTGAACCAGGCCTTGAGCAGGTCTTTCGCCAAAATGAGGTTGACGGGTAGCTTGGTGTAGGGGTTGTAAGTGAATACTCGCACATAGTCGATGCCGCCGCCCACGGCCAGGGCTGTGTTGGAAGGCAGGGTCCAGGGCGTGGTCGTCCAGGCCAGGAAGTACACCTCGCCTTCTTTGACTTCGTCAAACAGAAAAGCGCTGTGGTCGTTGCGCTTCACCTTGAACTGGGCCACGACCGACTGATCCGACACCTCGCGGTAGCAGCCCGGCAGGTTGAGCTCGTGCGAGCTGAGACCCGTGCCCGCCGCCGGCGAGTAGGGCTGGATGGTGTAGCCTTTGTAGAGCAGGCCTTTGTGGTAGAGCTCGTTGAGCAGCCACCACACGCTTTCGATATAGCTGTTTTCGAAGGTGATGTACGGATTGTCGAGGTCGACCCAATAGCCCATCTTGCGGGTGATGTCATCCCAGCGGTCCTTGAAGCGCATCACGGTCTCGCGGCACTTCTGGTTGTATTCGTCGACCGTGATCTTGGAGCCGATATCTTCCTTGGTGATGCCCAGTTCTTTCTCCACATTGAGTTCGATGGGCAGGCCGTGGGTGTCCCAGCCGCCTTTGCGCTCCACGCGCTTGCCCTGCATGGACTGGAAGCGGCAGAAGAGGTCTTTCACCGCCCTCGCCATCACGTGGTGGATGCCCGGCATGCCGTTGGCAGAAGGGGGGCCTTCGTAGAAGACAAAGCGGTTGTCTTCCGGCCGCTGTTGCACGCTTTTGTGGAAAATGTCGTTGGCGTCCCAGAATGCCAGGATTTCCTTGTCGATGGTGGGGAGGTCTAAGCCTTTGAACTCTTTATACATAAGTGAAGGGTGAAGAGTGATGGGTGAAGGATAAGAAGAAGGGGCTCTTCACCCTTCACTCTTCACCCTTCACTGAATCAAGCTGCAAAGATAGAGAATCTGCTGCTTTTCTGCTTATCTTGGCAGGTAACAATGCATTTCAGCCATGGAATTACTTTGGGGAATAGATTTAGGCGGCACCAAGATCGAAGGCGCCGTGGTGCGCCAAAAGGGAAATGAACTGGAAGTGCTGGCCCGGCAGCGCGTTCCGACGGAGCAGGAGCAGGGGTATGAGCACATTATTTCGCAGATCCAAAACCTGGTGGGAGCGCTGGAAAAAGAAGCAGGCGCAAAGCCCGCCCGCATCGGCATCGGCACGCCGGGCACGTACGAGCCGGGCAGTTATATCCACAAAAACAGCAACACCACTTGCCTGAACGGGCGGACGCTCTTTCCCGACCTTCAACAAAAACTGGGCCTGCCTATCGCCATGGCCAACGACGCCAATTGTTTCGCCCTGGCGGAAGCGCGCTGGGGCGCCGCGCAACACGTGCCCGATGCGAAAGTCGTCTTCGGCATCATCATGGGCACCGGCGTTGGCGGGGGCGTGGTGGTGGAGGGGAAGGTGCTCCACGGCCGTCACGGCATCGCAGGCGAGTGGGGGCACTCGTTTTTGCACGAATCAGGCGGCCCCTGCTACTGCGGCCGCGCTGGTTGCGTGGAAAGGATACTGGCCGGACCCGCCCTGGAGAAGTACTACGCTTCGATCAGCGGCGAGCAAAAACGCCTGAAGGACATCATGGCCGGCGCCGCTTCCGATCCCGCTGCACAGCAGATGTTGTCGCGCTTGCTTGAGTTCTTTGGCCGCGCCCTCGGCCCCGTCATCAACCTCATCGACCCCGACGCCATCGTGATCGGCGGCGGAGTGGGGAATATAGATTTGTTGTACATGGAAGGTCCCAAAGAGGTGGCGAAGCACATCTTCAACCACGAGTTCACCACGCCCATCCTCAAGCCCGTGCTGGGGGACAGTGCGGGGGTGTTTGGGGCGGCGGCTTTATAATCTTTATTCGCCAAAATAGGAAGGGCCTTTCCAAACGTATTTTTTACAACACTTCTTTTCCTGAAAGTCCAGGTAAGGCGGTTCGAAGTAGTTGATTTGCGTCCCGTCGTAGGCAAAAACAGGGGGCAGGCTGGACATGATAGGGTTGTAGTATTCGAAATAATATTCCCCTTCAAATTTGTACCGCATCCATGCCCCCAGATCCAGGCCTGACATCGAATCCGACTCAATTTTGGCTTCATCCTCCGCAATTCTGGTTTTCAGCCAGGCGGGAATCTCGTCCTGGGGCAGGAGCAGGTTATCCTTGCCGCAGGAGATGAGGATCACAGATAGTGTGAAAGCTAATGCAATAATCTTTTTCATGCGTTTTGATTCAGTTAGGGATTGTTCCGGTAAAAAGGGTTGTTCTGGAAGTAAATTCCAGATTTGAAGCAGCCCTGATGTAGTGTCGAAGTCCCCTTCGACACATGTTCAGCCTACCCTGGATATAAGGTAAATGCTGGAAATTCTCTGCACCCGGGCGCTTTGTGTCGAAGAGGACTTCGAAACTACATTTTCCAAATCGGGAAGTAATTTTCGCAAGAGTCCTTAGGACTTATGTTCAGTTCTCAGTTAAATCGAACTGAAAACTGAACATTAAAAACTGAAGACTTTACATATTCCTCCGATACTGCCCGCCCACCTCGTACAGCGCATTGGTGATCTGGCCGAGGGTGCAGTACTTCACCGTTTCCACGAGTTGATCAAACAGGTTTTCATTGCGTATGGCGGCCAGCTGCAGGTCGCGCAATGACTGTTTGCCCTTGTCGCCGCTGGCTTTGTGCAGGTTTTTGACCGTGCCGATCTGGTATTCCTTTTCCTCTTTGGTAGAACGGATCACTTCCTGCGGCAGGATGGTCGGCGAGCCTTCCTTGCTGAGGAAGGTGTTGACGCCGATGATGGGCAGGTCGCCGTTGTGCTTGAGGGTTTCGTAGTAGAGGCTTTCCTCCTGGATCTTGCCGCGCTGGTACATCGTCTCCATGGCGCCGAGCACGCCGCCGCGCTCGGTGATGCGGTCGAATTCGCTGAGCACGGCTTCTTCGACCAGATCGGTCAGCTCTTCGATGATGAAGGAGCCCTGCATGGGGTTTTCGTTTTTCGCCAGCCCCAGCTCGTGGTTGATGATGAGCTGGATGGCCATGGCGCGGCGCACGCTCTCCTCGGTAGGCGTAGTGATAGCCTCGTCGTAGGCGTTGGTGTGCAGGGAGTTACAGTTGTCGTAGATGGCGTAGAGCGCCTGCAGCGTGGTGCGGATGTCGTTGAAGGCGATCTCCTGGGCGTGCAGGGAGCGGCCGGAGGTCTGGATATGGTATTTGAGCTTCTGCGAGCGCTCGTTGGCGTTGTACTTGTACTTCATGGCCTTGGCCCAGAGGCGGCGCGCCACGCGGCCGATCACGGCGTATTCGGGGTCGACGCCGTTGGAGAAGAAAAACGACAGGTTGGGCGCGAAGTCGTCGATGTGCATGCCGCGGGAGAGGTAGTACTCGACGAAGGTGAAGGCGTTGGCCAGGGTGAATGCGAGCTGCGAAATGGGGTTGGCGCCCGCCTCCGCGATGTGGTAGCCGGAGATCGACACCGAGTAGAAGTTCCGCACCTTATGGTCGATGAAGTAGGCCTGCACGTCGCCCATGAGGCGCAGGGAGAATTCGGTTGAGAAAATGCAGGTATTCTGGGCCTGGTCTTCTTTCAGGATGTCGGCCTGCACGGTGCCGCGCACGGACTGGAGGGCGCGGGCCTTGCATTCGTTGTAGATAGCCGGTTCGAGCACCTGGTCGCCGGTGATGCCCAGGAGCAGGAGGCCCAGGCCGGTGTTGCCCTCGGGCAGTTCGCCGTGGTAGGCGGGCCGTTCGAGGCCGCGGTCGTCGTAGCGCTCTTTCAGCTTGGCTTCCACGAGGTGTTCGAGGCCGTGCTCGCGGATGTATTTCTCACACTGCTGGTCGATGGCGGCGTTCATGAAGAAAGCGCAGATGGTGGCAGCCGGACCGTTGATGGTCATCGACACAGATGTTTTTGGGTCGCAAAGGTCGAAGCCGGAGTAGAGCTTCTTGGCGTCGTCGAGGCAGCACACGCTCACGCCCGAGTTGCCGATCTTGCCGTAGATGTCGGGCCGGTAGTCGGGGTCTTCGCCGTAGAGGGTCACGCTATCGAAGGCCGTGGAGAGGCGCACGGCGGGCATGCCCAGCGACACGTAGTGGAAGCGGCGGTTGGTGCGCTCTGGGCCGCCTTCGCCCGCGAACATGCGCGTGGGGTCTTCCTCCTCGCGCTTGAACGGGAACACCCCGGCGGTGAAGGGGAATTCGCCCGGAACGTTCTCTTGCAGGCTCCAGCTCACGATCTCGCCCCAGTCCTTGTATTTGGGCATTGCCACTTTGGGGATTCGGGTATGAGAGAGTGATACCGTGAAAGGTTTGACCTTGAACTCCCGGCCGCGCACCTCGTAGACGAACTCATGCCCGGCATAATTGGCTTTCTTGGCCGCCCAGGTCTCCAGAATGCGTTTGGCCTGCCCGTCGAGGTCTTTTTCCAGGTCGTTGTAGGCGGCCTTCAGGCTTGGCAAGGCAGCGTCGTTGGGATTGTGTGAGCGGAGGAGGTCGATCGACTGTTTGAGGCCGAAAAGCTTGCGGGCGAGGTCTGATTGCTTTTCCACCCAGACATCGTAGTTGCGGTTGTTTTCCGATATTTCAGAAAGATAGCGGGTGCGGCTGGGCGGGATGATATAGATCTTCTGGCTCATCTCGTCGGTAGCCTCGAAGTGGGAGTGGAAGTCGATGCCTGTTTTTTCGGCGATCGTGTGCATGACCCGGATATATAGCTGGTTCATACCCGGGTCGTTGAACTGGGAGGCGATGGTGCCGAAGACGGGCATGTTTTCCAATGGCTGGTCCCACAGCTGGTGGTTGCGCTGGAACTGTTTGCGCACGTCGCGCAGGGCGTCGAGGGCCCCTCGTTTGTCGAACTTGTTGAGCGCGATGATATCGGCGAAGTCGAGCATGTCGATCTTTTCCAGCTGGGTGGCGGCGCCGTATTCGGGCGTCATGACGTAGAGGGCGAGGTCGGAGTGGTCGATGATCTCGGTGTCCGATTGCCCGATCCCGGAGGTTTCGAGGATGATGAGGTCGAAAGCCGCGGCTTTGAGCACCTGAAGGGCGGATTGCACGTGCCGCGAGAGGGCCAGGTTGGACTGGCGGGTGGCCAATGAGCGCATGTAGACCCTGGGGTTGTAGACCGAGTTCATGCGGATGCGGTCGCCGAGCAGGGCCCCGCCGGTCTTGCGTTTGGAGGGGTCGACGGAGACCACCGCGATGGTTTTGTCATGGAAGTCGAGGAGGAATCGGCGCACCAGCTCGTCGACGAGGCTGGACTTGCCAGCGCCGCCGGTGCCGGTGATACCGAGCACGGGAACCATGTGGGGCTTGAGGTTGGGCCGGAGATCCTGGTCGAACAGATCGGGGTTGTTTTCGGCGATAGAGATGAGGCGGGCAATGGCGCCGGGTTCTCTTTTCAGGAAATGCTTCACCTCACCATTGGCGTTGAAGCCGACGGGGAAGTCGCATTGTTTGAGCACATCGTTGATCATGCCCTGGAGGCCCATGCGACGGCCGTCGTCGGGCGAGTAGATGCGGTGGATGCCGTAGGCATGCAATTCTTCGATCTCATCGGGGAGGATGGTGCCACCGCCTCCGCCGAAAATTTTGATATGGGCGGCGCCATTTTCCTTGAGGAGGTCGTGCATGTACTTGAAAAATTCGATATGCCCGCCCTGGTAGGAGGTGATGGCGATGCCCTGGACGTCTTCCTGGATGGCGGTCTGGACGATTTCCTGCACGGAGCGGTTGTGGCCGAGGTGGATGATCTCTGCGCCCGAGCTCTGCATGATGCGGCGCATGATGTTGATAGCGGCGTCGTGTCCGTCGAACAAAGAGGCAGCTGTGACGATGCGGACCTTATTCTTGGGCTGATAAGGAACAACTGGGTGCATAAAGGTTCTATTTGGTCTGCTTTAAACAATTCAGGGCCAAAAAGGCTCATTGGGCGGGGTAAATATAGGGAAATTAACAGACGGGATGCCGACAAAAATTTGGTTAAACAGGGGTGTGGATATTGGAAATTGTAAAATAAACAAGCAAGTTTGTTCCGAAAGCTGAACAAAAGAAATGTTTTAATACCTTTAATGAGAAAACGCAACACCGTGAAAACGATTCCCTTCTTTCTGATGATTTTTCTCCCCTTTCTTGCACAGGCCCAATTTACCGGGTCGGAGAAGGGCGGTGGCCTGACAGTCATCGTCACCGATGGCACTTTCAATTCCAAACATGCTCCTCAGCGCAAACCCGGCGGCAAGTTTTCGGATCCCATCCGCCCGATCGGCATGATGGAGGCCATTCAGGCAGGCGCTTTCGTAGAAAGGCCTGATTTTGGCAAAGCAGGTTTCATCCTGATTTTCTGCGTAAACGACTCCGTAGGTGGAAAACAGGGTACCCTGATCGTGAATGGCGAAGAATACAAGGGCATTTACCGCTTGATCCGCCAGAAAATGAGTCTCGACGAGGAAATTCCGCCGGGCATGGCCCCTTATCGCCTGGGGGGGACGGTTTTCTTTTTGGGGATTTCTTAAATATTGAGGGGAGGAGCGCGAGGCCCCTCCCCTCAGTTTTTTATTTCACCCGGTCCTCCCTCGCGGGGGTCTTGGGATGGATTGGCCCTTTTTCCTTGATGCTTTTCATGATTTCCTGAATTGCTTTTTCAAGCTGGGGGTCCACTCCTTTTGCCAGGGAGCTGGGGTCTTCGATCACTTCGATGTCGGGGTCCACGCCGTGGCCTTCTCTGAACCATTTACCATCGGGGTCGTACATCCGGAAGGTGGGCACGGTGACGCCGCCGTTGTCGATCAGGCCGGGCGCGCCGGAGATACCGATGAGGCCGCCCCAGGTGCGGGTGCCGATGAGCGGGCCGAGGCCTGCCTTGCGGAAATAGTCGGGGAAAGCGTCGCCGCCCGACCCCGACCAGCCGTTAATGAGCATGGCCATGGAGCCAAAGTGGCCGACGGGCGGCCACTGCCAGTTTTTGCCGTCGCGCACGTCCCAATACGCCAGCGGCTTGCGGTTGAGCAGTTCGATGAAACGATCGGGTATCTGCCCGCCGTTGTTGAAGCGCTCGTCGACGATGAGACCTTCCTTGTGCCATTGGGCGTAAAACTGCCTGACCAACTCGTTCTGCCCGTCGATGCCCGTGCTCGGCACGTAGATGTAACCGATCTTTCCGCCCGAGGCTTCGTCGACTCGCTTGCGGTTGGCTTCGATCCAGGCCAGGTTGCGCAGGCGGGTTTCGTCGGTCAGGGTATTGACTACCACCGTGCGGGTCCCGTCCATGGAGGCTTTGCCGTTCACGGTGAGTTCCACGGTTTTGCCCGCCAGTCCTTCGAAGGCAGCCCAGGGGTCTGAATACTCATGCAGGGCGATGCCGTTGACGGCCAACACGTATTCTCCGGCCTTGACGTTGATGCCCGGTTCGTCGAGGGGCGAGCGCACCTCGTTGTCCCACTCCGCCCCGCGGATGATCTCCTTGATGCGGTAGTAGCCGTCTGCTTTCTCCCAGTTGACGCCGAGGTAGCCCACAGCGCGTTGTTTGGGCATTTCCATATCGCCGCCGCCGCGGTAGGTGTGCGAGGCGTTGAGCTCACCGATGAGCTCGCCGATGATGAAGTTCACGTCGTTGCGGGTCACGGCGTATTGGATCAGGTCGCCGTACTGTTTGCGCATGGCTGTCCAGTCGACGCCGTGCATGCCGGGGTCATAGAAGAAATCGCGCTCAAAACGCCAGGCGTCATTGAAAATCTGCACCCATTCTTCCCTGGGGTCGATGGTCGCTTCCATTTCGGCCAGCGGCAGCGTTTTTTCCACCTTCTGATCGGGGTTGGGCTCGATGACGGCGAGTTGGCCATTTTGCATGACCAGCAGTTTCTTGCCATCTGCGCTCGGCACATAGTCGTCGACACCGGCGAGGATGGTCATTTCTTTTCTTTCCTTGAGGTCAAAAAACATAAGCGTGCCTTTGGCATCGGGAGTGCCCGTAGGCGGGAAGCGCAGGTAGAGCACTTTTCCTTCCAGGGCTTCCAGCTGCCAGAAATTGCCTGCCGCAAGGGGCAGGGTCACCAGGCGGCGTTCAAACTGGTCGAAATCGATCACCACCGGCTTGGTATCCTCTTTCTTTTCCTCCTCTTTTTCGCCATTCCCTTCCGTAGGGGTATCGATTTTAAATGCGACCGTATCGTTTTCAGCAGCTACGGGCGAAGGCACGTCAGCGCGCAGGGCGATAGCTGCGAGCTGCGTAGCGTTGGGGTAGATCCAGGTATTGTCGAAGTCGCTGTATACGGGGGTGAAAGACCGGTTGGTGAGCAGGAAGAGGTATTGGCCGTCGGGGCTGAACGAGGGGAGAAGGTCGTTGTAGAAGCCCGAAGTAGCCTGCCGGGATTTCTTCTCATTGCTGTCGTAGATAAAAATGGCATTGTTGCCGTTGTCAAGGCCGCGCCCGTAGGCCAGCCAGCGGCTGTCGGGCGACCACGAAGGCCTCCATTGTTGCAGGCCGCCTTCAAAAAGGCGAAGGTCCTGATCCACCTTCTCTACCGCATTGGTTTCCATGTTGTAGACCCGTATGGTCATGGTCTGGTCGACAAAGGCCATCTTTTTGGAGTCGGGCGACCAGTAGATAGTGTACCGGAAGCCGGGGCCGAGCTGGGTCAGTTTTTTCTCCTTGTTGCCGTCTTTGAGGTCGCGCACGGTCAGTTCGTACTCTCCGCTCCTGTCGCTCCAATAGGCGATATAACGGCCGTCGGGCGACCAGGCCGGATGGCGCTCGGCTACGCCGGAGCTCTGGGTGAGGTTCTGGACGAAGCCTTTGGAGGCGGGTAGTGAAAACAGCTCGCCACGGGCTTGCAGCACGACGCGGTTACCATCGGGCGAGATGTGGCCGTTTTGCAGGTATTGCTCCACACTCTGTTTGCGCGGCTTCACAGTAGCCAGGTCGGTGACCACCTGGATATTCACCTCCTTGTATTTTTCGTCGCCGAGGTTGAGCAGGTAGAGTTTTCCACCCGCTTCGAAGACGATCTCGGAGGGCCCCATGGAGGGGAAATGGATGTCGAAATCCTTGAATTGGGTAACCTGTTTGGTCGTTTTGGCCTTGGTATCGTAGACCCAGATATTGAAGCGCTGGTCGGCGCCGCGGTCGGAGAGGAAGTATATCTTGTCACCGGCCCACATGGGCAGCTCGTCATTTGCGACGTGGGCGGAGATATTCTGTGACTCGAGGGTGTTGAGGTCGAATATCCAGATATCGGCGGCGGTGCCGCCCCGGTAGCGCTTCCAGGTGCGGAATACGCGGCTCTTGTCGGTGAAGGCGATCTTTTTGGCGTCGGGCGAAAGGCTTCCGAACTCGGCGTGCACCATGGGCAGTTTGGCGGGCAGCCCGCCGGAGGGCGATATGCGGTACATTTGCGACCAGCGTTGTTTGCCGCTTTCCATGCTGGAAGCGTAGAGCAGTTGCTTGCCGTCGGGGTACCAGTCGATAAGGCGGTCGCCCATGCCGTGGTGGGTTACGCGGATGGGCACACCGCCCTGGCTGGAGATGGAGTAGATATCGGAATTGCCGTCGTAGTTGCCGGAGAAAGCGATCTGTTTGCCGTCGGGCGAGAAACGCGGGAAGCTCTCCATGCCATCGGGAGAGCTCAGGCGGGAGGCTTGACCGCCAGTTTTGGGCGCGATCCAGATGTCGTCGCCGTAAACGAAAGTGATGTGGGTTTGGGAAACGTCGGGAAACTGGAAAAGGCGGGCATTGACCTGGGCCTGAAGGTCAGACAAGCCGGCCGCAAGAAGGAGTACTAGGAGAAGTGTTCTCATGGTGGGACAGTTATTTGGACAGAAAAAGAGGAAGTTAGGAAAAGAGGGCATGAATAGTTGGTTTAATCGCTAAAGGAGCGTCTTAGCTCCATGAATGTTGCAAATCTTTAGACCTTTAATTTTGTTTGGGAAGAAAATGTGCGCGTATGAAACGAACGAATTTTTTCTTGTTCTTAGCCTTGATGCTGCCGCTTTTTGGCGGCGCACAGGTGAAATTTGAAAGGGAGTACAGGGTTGGCGCCAAAGAAGTACCTGCGCCGGCCAGGGCTTTTGCCGAAAAGGCATTTCCCGGCCAAAAGATCAAGTGGTATAAGGAGGAAAGGCTGGAGTCTTTTTCCTTCGAAGCCAAAGTCAGGCGCCACGGTACCAGCTTCAGCGTGGAATTCGACTCCCTGGGCACGATCGAGGATGTAGAGATGCTTTTGTCATTTTCCGAAATCGACCAACTCGCGGGGAAAAATATTGAAACGAAGCTAGGAAGCACATTCTCCAAATTCAAGGTACAGCGGGTTCAGCGCCAATTGACTGGTCCGGAGCAAGCGCTCGAAGAGCTGGTGTCCGTGGGTACTACCGGCCTGCCCTTCGTTGTCAGGTACGAAATAGTGGCGAGAGGAAAAAAAGACAAGACGACCGGACTGTACGAACTGCTTTTCGATGACCAGGGAGAGCTCCTGGATATGAAGGAAATCATTCCCCGGAATACGGACATTCTAGATTATTGACCCATGCAGAAAACATTTATTCTTGGCCTGCTGACCCTGCTGCTCTCCTTTTCTGCGGCGGCGCAGAACCGGGCAGGCATCCTGCCTCAGATCAACCTCAATATTTCGCTTCCGGGCGATTGGAAAGGGAATGTCAAGCTCGAATCCCGTCAGATTTTTCACGAAACGGATGAACCGGGCTACCGCTATGAGCGCACCGACCTGGCCTTTATGATCACCCGCAAGACGGCGGCCGGCCCTTCATGGGGCGCGGGTTATATGGTCCGGTTGGAGGACGACGCCTTCATCCACCGCACCACCCAGCAGTACTCGGCGGTGAGCAGGTATGCGGCTTTCCGCCTTGGTCACCGCCTTGTCGCCGACCAAACCTTCCGACCTGAACAGCCGGTGGAGTACCGTTTCCGCTACCGGGCTTCCAGCGATTTCCCCTTGCAGGGGCAGTCGGTCGACCCCGGCGAGTTTTACCTCAAAGTGAGCAACGAGTACCTGGGGTCTTTTGAAGGACCCGATTTCGATCTGGAAATACGGGGGCTGGGCGCCCTGGGTTTCAACCTCACCGACAACAACAAGTTGGAGTTCGGGCTCGACTACCGGGTCAATGCTTTTCTTGCAGGCTCGGCCAGGCATAATTTCTGGGGGTATTTGGGGTGGTTTGTGAGTATGTAGTTTCAGTAAACGATAAACGTTCAACGATAAACGGATTTAAGCGGGGTAATCCACATACCCCTCCGGGCCGGAGGTGTAGAACGTGGCTTTATCCGCTTCTGCCAGGGGCAGGTTGCGGAACAGCCTTTCCGGCAGGTCGGGATTGGAAATGAAAGGGATACCGAAGGCGATGGCGTCGGCCCGGCCCTCTTCCAGTTCTTTTCCGGCGCCTTCCCTGCCGTATTGCCCGTTGGCGATGAGGAAGCCCTTGTACAGCCTCCGGTACCGGCCGATGACGTCTTTTTCGAAGAAGGGAATGTCGTGTTCCCGGAACGGCCGCGACAGGTGCAGGTAGGCCAGGTCGTAGTCGTTGGCCCTTTGCGCGATGGCGTCGAAAGTGGGCGCTGTTTCCTCTTCCACCACGATGCCGGAAGCCCCGTGCAGCATGGGGTTGAGCCGGAAGCCCACGCGATTGGCGGGTATCCTCGCGGTCACGGCGTCGAGCGCTTCGAAGAAAAAGCGGATGCGGTTTTCGCGACTGCCCCCGTAGGCGTCGGTGCGGTGATTAGAGCAGGGACTGAAAAACTGGTGGAACAGGTAGCCGTTGGAGCTGTGTATTTCCACCCCGTCGAATCCGGCTTCCATAGCGTTCTCAGCCGCCTGTGCAAATTGGGCGACCACCTCGCGGATATCTTCCAAAGACATTTCCTGCGGCGCTACCGATTCCATCTTCCCTTCGTAAGTCCGCACCCTGATGCCGGGGTTGATAGCGGAAGGCGCCAGCGGGAGTTGCCCGCCGAGCAGTCCGGGGTGGGTGATGCGGCCCACGTGCCAGAGCTGCACCACGATCTGTCCTCCCCTTTCATGCACGGCTTTCGTCACCTTTCTCCACCCCTCGATCTGCGCTTCGGAGTAGATGCCCGGCACGTTCACGTAACCCGTGCCTCGCGGCGACACTACCGTGCCTTCAGTGATGATCAGTCCGGCGGAGGCCCGTTGTGTATAGTATTGCACATGCAATTCAGTCGGGGCCAGAGCGGGATTATCTGCCCGATTGCGGGTCATGGGCGCCATGACGACGCGGTTGTGGAGGCGCAGGGCGCCGGCGGTGGCGGGTTTTTCCAACATCATTTCTCCTCTTTTTACCTCACCACCGTCACATCTCCCTTCAGCCATTCCGCACTGCCGTCGGCCCAGACTACCTCCGCCATCCAGGTGTAAACCCCCACGTCGACGATCTTGCCGCGGAAGGTGCCGTTCCAGCCGGCATGGATGTCGTTGGGTTGGATGGACTGCGCGTCGAACAGCTTCTCTCCCCAGCGGGTGAAGACCCGCATCTGCCGTATTTCCCGGAGTGCGCCCGGCGCAGAAAAGATAAGAAATTCGTCGTTGATGCCGTCGAAATTGGGTGAAAAGACGTTGGGAATGAACAGTTCGGGCTTTTCGACCAACACCTGCACCAGCGCCTGGGCGCTGCAACCGTTCAGATTAGCCACGACAACCGTGTAAATGGAACTTTGAAGAGGAGTGGCAACCGGGTCCAGGCAATCGCTGCAGCTCAGTCCGCCGGCCGGCGTCCAGATCACAGATTCCAGTTCGCTTTGCGGAATATTGGTCAGGGCGTTGAGCTGGTAGCTTTCGCCAAGCGTTAGCGTGAGTTGGGGCACGACTTCTACGGTTACGGCTGGTGGATCGGCGATGAAAATATTTTGCTCCAGGGTGCAGCCGTCGGAGTCTTGTACGACCAGGTTGTAACCACCTGCGGGCAGTCCGGTGAAGAGGGTTTGGGAAACGAAGGTGGCGCCTCCGTCTATCGAATAGGCATAGGGCGGCTTGCCGCCTTCCAGGTTGTCGAAGCTGATGGCCGCGGGGTCGCCGTGGCACTCGGGTTCGGTGAAGGAAACCTCCAGGCCGGAAAGCGCCACCGAGGTGATCGTCACCTGATCCGTATCGGTACATCCGTTTTGCAGGTTGGTCACGGTAAGGGTGTAAATGCCAGGGGCCAGGGCAGAAGGACTTGCCGAAGCCGCATTGCCGCCAATCGAACCGTCAGTGGTGCTCCAGGCGAAGGCGAGCTGCCCCGCTGGCTGCGAGCCGCTGCCGTCGAGTGTGACGCTGGTCTGGAAGCAGTTCAATTGGCCGCCGGGGCCCGCATCAGCCACGGGGGGGGTTATGTCTTGTAAAATGTCGACCTGGGCTGTATCCGCGCAACCATTTTCGGTGTTGAGCACGATGAGCTGGTAGGTCCCCGGGGCTTCAACCGAGGCGTTCAATGCGCCCGGGCCGGTTGAAATGGGGCCGCCGGAAATGGTATTCCACTCATAGTCAAAATCCGGACCTGTTGAAGTGCCAGCTGTCAGCAGTTGCACACTTGTTTGCACGCAGGTGAGGATACCCCCCGCAGTCAGCACAGCCTGCGGGTAGGCCTGATCGATGCCGACAGACACCTGATCGGTGGCGCTGCATCCGTTGATGAAATTGGTGACGGTGAGGGTGTATGTTCCTCCCTGCGTCACTGGCAAGGTATTTCCCGACCCAACCACCGAACCGCCCAACGACCATTGGTAAGAATACCCAGGCCCGCCGCTCGACCCCGTCCCGTCGAGCGAAGCGGCAGGGTTGTCGCAGGTAATGAGTTGATCGGCGCCCGCATTAGCTGTTGGAACTTGCAAGTCCTGGGTAACAACGGCCTGGTCGCTGGCTTCGCACCCATTTTCCGTATTGAAAACCGTTAATGTATACGTTCCGCTTTGCGAAACGGGTAAGCTCAACGCATCCCCAACTACCGAACCACCCAACAACCACTCATAGGAATATTCCGCTCCGGAAGACGACCCTCCTCCGTTGAGCGTGCCGGAAGGGTTGTAGCAGTTGAGCAGGAGGTCGGGTCCGGCAAGGGCCACTGGCGTCGCGAAATCTTCCTGCACAAATACTGTGGCGGAAGACTCGCATCCATTTTCTGTATTGAAAACCGTAAGCGTATACGTTCCGCTCTGCGAGACGGGCAAGCTCAACGCATCCCCAACCACCGAACCACCCAACAACCACTGATATGAAAACTCAGTGCCAAGGCTCGAAGCCGAGCCGTCGAGCGTGGCATCCGGCTGAAAGCAGTTGATCAGCTGATCCTGCCCAGGATTGGCAACAGGAAGCTCAAAATCGGCCGTAACGACGACTTCATCGCTGCTTTGGCAGCCATTGGTCATATCCGTAACCGTAAGCGTATACGTTCCGCTTTGCGAGACGGGTAAGCTCAGATCATCCCCAACGACCAAACCACCCAACAACCATTCAAAGGAATAATCCGATCCGGAAGACGACCCTCCCCCATCCAGCGTGCCCGAAGGGCTGAAGCAATTGAGCTGCAAATCCTGCCCCGCATCGGCAACCGGCAGGTCGAGGTCTTCCAGTACAGTAGCAGCTGAGCTGGAAATGCAGCCATTGGCCGTATTCGTCACCTGAAGGATATAGTTCCCTGCTTGCGAGACGGGTAAGCTCAGATCATCCCCAACCACCAAACCACCCAACAACCACTCATACACCAAACCCGGTCCCGTGCTCGTCATCTGCCCACCCAGCTCAATCTCGCTTACCAGGCAGTTGATCACGCCGCCCGCTCCTGCGTCGGCGATAGGACTGATGGTATCTACCGCGACCTGCGCACTGTTGGTCGATACGCAGCCGTTGGAGGTATTCGTCACCTGAAGGATATAATCGCCAGCTTGCGAGACGGTCAGGTTCAAGGCATCCCCAACGACCAAACCACCCAACAACCACTCATACACTACATCTGGCCCCTGCGAGCTGCCCGATCCATCGAGCGTCACTTGCGGAACGTCGCAGGTAATGACGAAATCAGGCCCCGCATCGGCCACGGGCGCGTTGGCGTCGAGCGAAACGATGGCGGTATCGGCCGACACACAGCCATTGATCGTATTGGTCACTTCAAAAATATAATCACCCGCTTCCGAAATCGCCAGGCTCAGCGCATCCCCAACGACCAAACCATCCAACAACCACTGATACGAGAACTCAACTCCAAGGCTCGAAGCCCCACCATCCAGGGTCACCGAGTTGGTACCGCAGTCGATGATCAGGTCAGGGCCGGCTTCAGCGACGGGGAAGGCGAAATCTTCCGAAACCAAGACAGAATCGCTTTGGCTACAGCCATTGTCATTATTCAACACAACCAACACATACACCCCGCTGTCCGAAATCGTCAGGTTCAGCGCATCCCCAACCACCAAACCACCCAACAACCACTCATACGAAAACTCAGATCCCTGAGAACTGGCCGAGCCGTCGAGGGTGATATCCGGATTCGCGCAATTGAGTATTTGGGCAGGCCCGGCTTCGGCCGCGGGAGCGATGGTGTCGAGCCCAATGGTCACCTGGTCGCTCGACTGGCAGCCGTTGGCGGTGTTGAGCACCGTCAGGGTGAAGGCGCCCGGCAAATCGGTGGACGTGAGGGGATCGGTGCTGATCACAGCGCCGCCGGCATCTGTCCAGGAATAGGTGATATCCGGTCCGCTGGTGGAGTTGGAACCACCGAGGCTGATGGTGTTGACCGTACAGGTAATGGTAGCCGGAGGGCCTGCATCCGCCACGGGCAGGGCGTCGTCGGTGGTTACGGTTACAGAGTCCTGGCTGGAGCAGCCGTTTTGCTGGTTGGTCACGACGAGGAAATAAACGCCCGGCTGGGTAACTGTTTGGGCCGGGTCGGAGCCGATAGAAGCGCCGTCTTCGTCGATCCATTCATAGAGCCATCCCGGCACGGGGGGCGACAACGTATCGCCGATCACGACGTGGGGGTCGGCGCAGGTAAGCGCCGCGTCGGGCCCTGCGTCGAAAACGGGCGCCAGGGTGTCGATCGTTACGATCACCTCGGCGGTATCTACGCAATTGTTGGATGTATTGGTGACGAGCAGGAAGTAGGAGCCTGTTTCATCGACATCCAGGGTTGGGTCGTTGCTCAGCGGGTTGCCGCCGGCATTCTGCCATTCGTAGGAATATTCCGGCCCGGAGGAGGAAGCGGAACCGTCGAGTGTCACCGTCGTGGCGGCACAGGTGAGGGTCTGATCGGGGCCGGGGTTGGAGACCGGGGCGTTGAGATCCTGTTCCACCAGCACGGAGGCGGTGTCGGAGCAGCCGCTGGCGGTGTTGGCGACGATGATGAAATAGGTACCGGCTTCATCGGCCTGGAGCGTAGTCGTATTGCCCAGGGTTTGGCCGGCGCTGTTTTGCCATTCGTAAGTGATGCCGGGACCCGAAGAAGAGCCGCTGCCGTCGAGCGTTACCGAGCTGACGGTGCAGTCCAGTGTCTGATTGGCGCCGGCATCGGCTGCCGGAGTTGAGAAATCTTCATTGACGAGCACGGTATCCTGATCGGTGCAGTTATTGGCAGGGTTGAGCACGGTGAGGATATAGGTACCGGGTTCGGTAATGGCTACATCCGGGGTGTTGGCGATGGGCGTAGAACCATTGAGCCAGGTAAATTCCAGGTTGCTCCCGCCGGAAGAGCCGGATCCATTGAGTGTGACGGTGGGCGAATTGCAGTTGAGGGTCATATCCGGACCGGCTTGCGCCACTGGCAGCGCTGCATTTTCCGGCACGTTGACGCTGCCGGTTGCGAAGCAGCCGTTGGAGGGGTTTTGAATAGTGAGCTGGTAATTGCCCGGCACACAGACCTGCGGGTTGAGGATATTGGAGGAATAGTTATTGGGCCCGGTCCAGGAATAATTATAGCCCGGTCCATTGGTAGATCCGGAAGCGTCGAGCGTCACGCAGTCCACATCGCAGGTCAGGGTATCGGCCGGTTCGACATCGACGATGATGGCTTCTATATTGGTGGTCACGGTGATAGAGGTAGTGGAGCTGCACATGACGTTCCCGATCTGGTGTTTGACGGTCAGGGTGTAAGTGCCCGGGCAGGAGACCTGGATGATCGGCGAGGTAGCGCTTGGGGAAATACAGGCAGGCGAGGGCCCTGTCCACTGGAAGGTCATTCCCGGCCCGGTGCTGGAGCCGGTACCGTTAAGCGTGACGGTGGGGCTGTTACAGGTGATATTTCCCGAAGACTGAATGACGGCCTGTGGGTTGAGTACGGTCAGGTTGAGTACCACGGTGCTGTCGCAGCCCCGCCAGTTGGTGAGGGTAGTGGTGTGTACGCCGGTTGTGTTGTAGATGGTGTTTCCTACGGTAACGGAGCCACCCTGGCAGACGGCGGCGTTAAAGGCGTAGTACGAGTTGGGATAGACCGTCAGGAAGGTTACGATGGTGCTGTCGCAGCCGTTGAATGCGTTGAAGTTGTCGAAATAGATACCGGTATTGCTCTGGTAGGTTCCGCCTGCGAAGTAGGTTTCGCCCTGGCATATCTGGACGTAGACGGTATCTTCCGAACCGGCGGGGAAGATTTCCGGCTCTGGGGTGCAAGCGGTCTGGAGGTTGACGGAGCCGCCGGTGGAGGCAGTTACGCCGTAGTAGGCGTTGGGATTGCCGCCGAAGCAGTTGGCGACGATGTTGTAGGTGCCGGAAATCACGGGTATGCCGTCGAACGTCACCGTATAGCCATTGGTGGCGGGGTTCCAGGAGAAAGTAATAAGGTGGTCCTGCCCGTCTTCGATATTGCCGCCATTGAGCGGAACGGGCCCGTTGATGGCCGTTTGTATGCCGTTGACGTTAATGGATGTGTGGTCTTGTGGGATATCGCTGGCCGTTGGGCCGTTGTCCCAGGTATCGAATTCGATGATAAATGAATTAGGAATTCCGAGGTAGGCAATACCACCGCCGCCTGTGCCGCAGGCGCCTGTTCCTGCTGGGCTATTTTGGAAAACCATGCAGATGCCGTCGGCGCCGTTGGGGTCGAGGTTGCCGAAGTTGTAGACGATTTGCCTGGTGAAGGGCTGGCTGAAGTTGACTGGCGTGGGGTCCCAGCCGCAGCCGGCCTGGTTGGGGGCGGCGGTGGTCAGTTGTATGCAATACGGGCTGGTGATTTGGGCTGAGCCAACTGCGGTGAAGTTGAGCGGCGTCTGCGGTGGGTTGCCATCGGTCACCCGGATCTGAAAATTCCCACCGGGTCCTTCGGGCCAAATGCGGATGTAGTAGGTAGTGCCCGGCGTCAGGTTGTCGTATTGCATGGCCGGCACCAACGGGTTGCCGCAGTTGTCGTCGGAAGTGCAATCGATGAGCATGAGGTTATTGCAGGGGCCTTTGTAGAAGGCCATCGCCATGTTGACCATCGTTCCCGATTTGAGCGCGATGTCCATATCGCCGGAGGGCGGCGCTACGACGGCAAACCAGATGTCGACCGTCACGTTCCCGCCGCATCCCGGGTAGGGAACGCCCGAGTTGTTCAGGCCGGCGGTGGAATAAGTCTGAAACGCCGGCATGTTGTTGGGCAGGTTGACAGGGGCGCAGGGGGTGTTTTGGGTGAAGAGTGAAGGGTGAAGAGTGAAGAGGAATATCCCTGCGATGAATAGCCGAAAGATGGGTGTAAATTTTCTCATGGGCAGCAGAAGCGAAATGGAGGATTGAAAAATCAGGGCTAAGGTAGGGTTTATTTGGTAAAATAATGCTGCTGCCGCTCAAGCCGAGGTGACACCTCGCATCTCCCTAATTATCAGGAAGATACGAGGTGACACCTCGCATCTTGTTGAAAATCAGCCATGTGGGAGGTGTCACCTCGGATTATCAAACACCAAAACAGGCCTGAAACCCACCTGGGGCGAGGGGCCTTCATAGGCTGAAATGCTTTCCACGCGGATGTCGTAGCCGGGAGAGGCCCAACTGCCACCGATCGCAAGGCCTTTTTCCTGGAGCATCTCCGCTACATTGCCGGAGGTGTTGTATAGACCGAAAAGATTGGGTATGAAAGACTCCGCAGGCGCCGGGCCCATCGTGGCAGACACGGCGGCGGGGATTTGGCCGCTTACCACCTCGTATTTGCCCGTTTTCTGGTTGAACGTGACCTGCTCGGAGGTGATCGGGTTGTAGTTGGCAAGCATCTTTCCTTTTTCATCTCGCAAATAATACCCGCCCCAAGGGTAAGGGGCCTGCTGGCCGCCCAGGGCAGCCCATATCCACTCCGCTTTCAGGGGCAAGCGAACCTGGACTTTTTGGCCGTATTTTTCTCTGTATATGCCCTCAAGCCATTTGCAGTAAAGGCTGGCCCCCTCATAGCTGATGTTGACCACCGGGTAATTTTCATAGGCCGGATGCTGGTGGTAGGTTTCCTGAAAGGACGCAATCTCCCAACCGGAAGGGTTGATTTGCGCTATCTTCAGGTCTGCTTCCCTGCCTTCCCGCTCAAGCGCCGCCAGGAATTCCCGGTATTCGAGGTTAGTCACCTCGTGCTTTGAAATGTGGAAGCCCTTCAAACTGATCTGCTGCCCATCGAGGGTGATGAGCCCTGAGGGAACAGCCGGATACATCTTCAGGATCTTTTTGAACGAGGGCTGGGTAAAGGAGAGCAGGGCAAGTGACACAAGCCCTAACAGGAGGAAGTTTTTCTTTTTCATAACGAGTTTATTTTTAGTAATTTACTGTAAACGAATTGTTCCAGCCCGGCAAGTGTGCCAAAGGTGCGTTTTGTCACCTTATGATTGACAAAACTCATTTTTTCAAAAGAAAATTTGTTTTAACTAGCGGCTGCAATCTGTTCATAAAATAATATCACGATGATTTCGCACATAGAACACATCGGCATCGCCGTAGAGAACATGGAGGAAGCCATCGCCTACTACGAAAACGTCTTGGGCCTGCACTGCTACAAGATTGAGGAAGTAGCCGACCAGAAGGTCAAAACGGCATTTTTCATGGTGGGCCAGACCAAGGTGGAATTGCTCGAAACCACCGACCCGGAAGGCCCTATCGGCAAATTCATCTCCAACCGCGGGCCTGGCCTGCACCACATCGCCTTCGCAGTCGACGATGTGGCCCAATCGCTGCGGGAAGCGGAAGAAAAAGGTATCCGCCTCATCGACAAAGCGCCGCGCAAGGGCGCTGACGAGATGCAGATCGGCTTTCTTCACCCCAAGTCGACGCTGGGTACGCTCACCGAATTTTGCGGCAAAAAATAACCTGATATGAGCCTACAGGACAAAATCCGGCAACTCACCGAGCTGCGCGACCAGGCCCGCCTCGGCGGCGGCGAAAAACGCATCGAAAAGCAGCACAGCCAGGGCAAATACACCGCCCGCGAGCGGATCGAAAAACTGCTCGACGAAGGCAGTTTCGAGGAGTACGACATGTTCGTCACCCACCGCTGCACCGATTTCGACATGGATAAGGAGAAATACCTCGGCGACGGCGTCGTCACCGGCCGCGGCACCATCGACGGCCGTGTGGTGTACGTGTTCTCCCAGGACTTTACCGTCTTCGGCGGCTCCCTGTCGGAAACCTTTGCGCTGAAAATCTGCAAGATCATGGACCAGGCGATGAAGGTCGGCGCGCCGCTCATCGGGATCAACGATAGCGGTGGGGCGCGCATTCAGGAAGGTGTGAACAGCCTGGCCGGCTATGCCGAAATTTTTTACCGCAACATCGCCGCATCAGGGGTCATTCCCCAAATCTCCGCCGTGTTTGGCCCCTGCGCGGGTGGCGCCGTATACTCCCCCGCCCTCACCGACTTCATCATCATGAGCGAAAAGAACAGCTACATGTTCGTCACGGGGCCAAAGGTCACTAAAACCGTCACCGGGGAGGACATCAGCATCGAGAACCTCGGAGGGGCGGCTATCCACACGGCCAGGTCGGGCGTGGCCCATTTCCGGGCTCATAACGAAGACGAGGGCTTGATGCTCATCCGCAAGTTACTGGAGTACATTCCCCAGAACAATCTCGAAGACCCCATTCCCACCGATTGTCCCGACCCCATCGACCGCATGGACGATGATCTCAACGAGATCGTTCCCGACGATCCGAACAAGCCCTACGACGTCAAGGACATCATCCACCGGATCGTCGACCAGGAGGAGTTTCTGGAGATACAAAGGCATTTCGCCAAAAATCTGGTCGTCGGGTTTGCCAAGTTCGGCGGTATGCCCTGCGGCATCGTGGCCAATCAGCCCAACTTCCTGGCCGGGGTGCTCGATATCGACGCTTCCCGAAAAGGCGCCCGCTTCGTGCGTTTCTGCGACGCTTTCAACATCCCGATCGTGACGCTGGTCGACGTACCGGGTTTTCTGCCCGGTAGCGTGCAGGAGTACGGTGGCATCATCGCCCATGGCGCCAAACTGCTGTTCGCCTACGGCGAAGCCACAGTGCCCAAGATCACTGTCACCTTGCGCAAATCATACGGCGGCGCCCACGATGTGATGGGCTCCAAGCAGCTTCGCTCCGACGTCAACTACGCCTGGCCTAACGCCGAGATCGCCGTGATGGGGGCCCGTGGCGCCATGGAAGTGCTGGAAGGGAAAGCCCTGGCAAAAATGGAAAATGAAGGAGAACGAGAAGCCTATTTAAGCCAGAAAGAGCAGGAATACCGCGACCTCGTGGCCAATCCTTTCGTCGCGGCGCGTTTCGGCTACATCGACGACATCATCGAGCCGCGGGCAACGCGCTGGCGCATCGCCAGAGCCCTGCGCTCCCTTTCGACGAAAAAAGACGTGCTCCCGCCCAAGAAACACGCCAATCCGCCCATGTAATCATGACGCCATGCTGAGTATCAACTGGACATACATCGAAAACGGCCTGCTCATCTCCGTGGTGGGATACGTCGTCGTGCTCCTCGCATTGGCCCTGCTGTACTACGTATTCCAAAATCTGCCCCGACTTCTCCACTGGCAAATGAGATGGAGTCTGCGCAGACAGGGAAAAGCGGCCCAAAACGGTAAAATGGATTCCATAGGAGCCGATGAAACCGCCGCGATCGCAGCGGCCATCTACCTGTTTTTCAATGAAATACACGACGACGAGCAAACAACCATGACGATCAGGAAGATTTCCAAGACCTATTCGCCCTGGAGCTCCAAAATATTTAGCGTCATGAACCCCACCTGGCGGCGCAGAACCTGAAAACGGCAATCCATGAAAAAATTCACATTCACCATTAAAGGGAACCAATACGAAGTCGACATCCTCAATGTGGAAAAAGACGTGTTGGAATTGGAAGTCAATGGCACCCACTATACGGTGGAAATGAAACGCGAGGTCAAGGAATCCAAAACCCCGAAACTCATGCGCCCTCCCATGCCTCCTCCCAGGCCGGAAGAGTCCAATATCGCCCGCACGGATGAGGGGAAACTCTACCCTGTTAAAACCCCGCTGCCGGGTACCATCCTGAAGATCCTTGCCCTTCCCGACATGGCGGTCAAGCCGGGCGATACCCTGCTGATCATGGAAGCTATGAAGATGGAGAACAATATTTACGCAGAGAAAAAAGGAGTAGTGCGCGCCGTTAAAGTGAAGGAAGGAGATTCCGTGTTGCAGAACGACGTCCTGTTCCTGATGGAATAATCCGGTATCATGAAAAAAGCCATCATATTTTTCGCCCTGATCGGGCTGCTCGCGCTTTTTCACTCTCTGTTCATCGCTTCGGCCCAGCAACCGGCCACCGACTCCACGATAACAGAAAGGGTGGAAGAGCAACCTTCAGCTCTTGATGCGATTCGCACATTTTTCGACTATACGAGCTTCGCCAATGCCCAACTGGGGCATTTCGTGATGATGTTGGTCGGGCTTTTCTTTATCTACCTGGCCATCCGCTACCACTACGAGCCGCTGCTGCTCATACCCATTGGGGTAGGTATTTTGCTGGGGAATATTCCCTTCAAGCTCGACGCCAACCTGCAGATCGGCATCTACGAGCCGGGCAGCGTGCTCAACTACCTGTATTTCGGGGTGATCAAAGGCATTTACCCGCCGCTGATCTTTCTGGGCATCGGCGCCATGACCGACTTCTCTTCCCTGATCTCCAACCCGCGGCTGATGCTGTTGGGCGCCGCGGCCCAGCTGGGCATTTTTGTGACCTTTATCGGCGCCTTGTTTTTGGGCTTTTACCCGGCGGAAGCCGCCGCCATCGGCATCATCGGGGGCGCTGACGGTCCTACGGCAATTTTCCTGTCATCGAAACTTGCCGGCGGCGCCAACATCGTCGATTACGACTCGCTTGGCAACGCCATCATGTCGAGCAACCTCATCGGCCCGATCGCCATCGCGGCCTATTCCTATATGGCACTGGTGCCGGTGATCCAACCTCCTGTTATGCGCCTGCTCACCACGCGCAAGGAGCGCCTGATCCGCATGAAACCCCCGAGGGCCGTGGGCAAGACAGAGAAGATCCTCTTCCCGATCATCGGCCTGCTGCTGACTACGTTTATCTCGCCGAGCGCTCTGCCCTTGCTGGGCATGCTCTTCTTCGGCAACCTGTTGAAGGAATCGGGCGTGACCAAACGATTGGCCGAAACGGCGCGTACCTCCCTCATCGACATCGTCACCATCCTGCTGGGGATCACCGTAGGGGCGTCGACGCAAGCAGACGTATTTCTCACCTCCCAGTCCATCCTGATATTCGGGTTGGGTGCACTGTCGTTCATGGTGGCAACAGCGGGCGGCGTCCTGTTCGCCAAGGTGATGAATCTGTTTCTGAATGACGTCAACAAAATCAACCCGCTGATCGGCGCCGCAGGCGTATCAGCTGTACCCGACAGTGCCCGGGTGGCGCAGATGGAGGGCTTGCGCGAAGACCCCAACAACCACCTGCTCATGCACGCCATGGCGCCCAATGTGGCAGGGGTCATCGGTTCTGCGGTCGCGGCGGGGATTCTGCTGAGTTTTCTCGGCTAGGCCTTTCTTCCAAACTGTTTGAGCAGCTGGGTATGGTAGTAAACCGCTCTGCGAAAACTCGGCTGCACGTGGTAGCGCAGCCCGAATTCATTCGCTGTTTCCTGCACGATCTTCGCCAGTTTCGGATAGTGGATGTGGCAGATGTTGGGGAACAGGTGGTGTACGACCTGGAAGTTCAGCCCACCGATATACCAGGAAAGGATCTTGTTCTTGGGCGCGAAGTCGCAGGTAGTGGCGAGCTGGTGCACCGCCCAGGTGTTTTCCATGTTGCCTTTGTCGTCGGGCAGCGGAAAGTCTGCATCGGGTACCACGTGGGCCAACTGGAAGATGACCGAGGAAATAAAGCCCGCGATCATATGCATACCGATGAAGAAAATCAGGGTGAGCCACCAGGGCGCGGGCGAGAAGGCCAATGGCAGGGCCAGGAAGACGAAGTAGTAGATAGCTTTTGAAACGATCAACTCCGACATCATTCCCCAAAAAGTGCGGCCCTGGGATTCGATGAAGCCTGTATTTTTCCACTTGACCAATTGCTTGAACTCCTTGTCGGTGATCCAGAGCAGGGTGAGCATTGTATAGAGTACCCAGATGTAGATATGCTGATAGCGGTGGAACTTGTACCAGGGCTGGTCGGGCGAAAAGCGCAGGAAGGGACCCACTTCTATGTCTTCATCCAGCCCGTGGATATTGGTGTAAGAATGGTGCAACACGTTGTGCTGGATGCGCCAGTTCATGGCGTTGCCGCCCAGCAGGTTGAGGAAGCGGCCCAGTATCTCGTTGATCCATTGGTGGCGGGAGTAAGAGCCGTGGTTGGCGTCGTGCATGACGTTGAAGCCTACGCCAGCCATGCCAAGTCCCATCAGGGACCATAGTGCTGCCAGGAGGAAATAGTTGCCGGCTACGCCAGTGACGATCAGGAAATAAGGAACCAGGTAAACGGCGATCAGCACGATGCTTTTCACCACCATGGGCGCGTTGCTGTACTTCGAAAGGTTCTGCGATTCGAAATACTCGTTGACGCGGGCTTTCAGCGTCTGGTAGAAATCGTTGGCAGAACCCCGGTCGAAGCGGACAAAAGTAGCTTTCATTAAAACAAGGACAATTTAAAAGGTAAACAAACAGAACCCCAAAGCTAGGGCATTTTGTTTAACCTTCGACCGAATTAGTGAAATACTGACTTTAGAATGACTTCCGCGGCCTTCCTTCCGCTTAGGGCGCCTCCATTCATGAAGCCTGCGAAATCGCCTCCGCAGTGTTCCCCCGCAAAGAGCAGCCGGCCCACCGGTTCGGCCTCGGCGCCTCCGATGGAGGTGTACTGACCCGGCCGGTAACACAGGTAGCTTCCTTTGGTAAAGGGGTGGGAAGGCCAGTCCATCACTACCGTCTTTCCGGCATAGTATTGCGCCGCTCCAGGGAAGACCTGTTCTATTTTCGGGAAATACTTCGCATGTTGCGCCTCGGGTCCGCCTTTGCCCGCAGCGACTCCCGCCGCACCGCCCAGCAGAATGGAATAACCGGCAGCCTGTGCGTCGGAGGTTTGCAGTTGCGCATTGTCCCAGCCCGTCTGTATGCCGTTGTCGGAATAGGTAAAGCCCAAATATCCCCTTTCCCGCCAGAAGTGGCGGTTGAACGACATCATCACCTTGGAGTTGGTGCCGAAGCCCAGGGTCTGGATGCAGTCCCGCTTGACCTTCGGCAGGTTCATCCGCACATCAATTTCCCTGAGCTTGGCGAAGGGGATGGTCATGATGACGTAGTCGGCGTTCACCTCTTCACTCATGCTTGCAAATTTCAACCGGAAGTGGGTAAACCTGCGCTCGATCATCTCCAGCGAGCGGTTGAGCTGGATGTTTTCAGGGTATTTGGCCGCGATGGCGTCGGGTATAGACTGGTTGCCGCCTTTGACCTTGTAGCGCTCGTCGCTTTCTCCAAAAATGTCGAAATGCCCGCCCTCTGTATCAGTGGAGATGAGGTAGAGCAGGTTGATGGCGGACTGGTCTTGCGGAGATAGGCCGTATTCGGCTTCGTAGGCGGCTTCCAGCAGGCTTTTCATCCAGCCCGAAACCCCGATCGATTCCAGGTATTCGGAGATATTCATGCGGTCGAAGCGGATGGTGGCGGGGTCCAGGGTACGGTAGCTGATATCGTCGGGCAGCTTGTCGATATCGGCCTGCATACGTCCGGCAAAGCCGCGGAAGGCCTCAACCACCTGTTCGAGGGTATAGTGCTGATTGTCGAAGAAAAAGGCTTCCTTGATCAGCTTGGTCTCCGATGTTGCTCCGGTGTCGATCATCTCCAGCCCGAACTCCTGGGCCAGGCGGTGGATTTCCAAATGCTGGGTGTCGATAAACTCGCCGCCGAACTCGGTCCAGGTGCCCTCGCCCATCACGCCTTTCACCGTGAACATGCGTCCGCCGGTGCGGGCTGAAGCTTCGTAAACGGTGGCTTCGAGTCCGGCTTTCTTCAGGGTGTAAAGCGCGTTGAGTCCAGCAATACCCCCGCCAATAATTGCGATGCGCGGAGCTCGTTTGCCCAGCGCGGGGAACAGGAGTTGGGGCGCCATGGCGCCAACGAGGATGGTCTTGCCTGAGGTTTCGAGAAACTTGCGTCGCGAAGGCGAGAATTCCTGCTGTTGCTGCGTGACTTCGGCAGTGGAGGTTTGGAGTTGATTGGCCTTGCGGGCCAGCAGAAAGGCCTTCCGCAGAAAAGCGAACTGGGGGGATTTCACTGGTTTTTTCATGGAGTTTGGTTTATGGGGGATTGGAAAAAGCCTCCTGCCTTCGCTGGCAGGAGGCTTTTTAGAAGGGCTTGCGAGGCGTCACGCCATCGTCATTTTAGCAGGTTCCGGCTGATGCAGATCCTGGTTGCGGCCCAGGCGCTTGAGCAGGGCGCCGTGGTTGCGAAGAGCTTCTGTAAAAGTTGGCGCCGAGTGATAAGGCAAGCCAAACTCCGCAGTTGTTTCCCTGACGATTTTGGACAGCTCGCGGTAATGTATGTGACAGATGTTGGTAAACAGGTGGTGTTCGACCTGGTAGTTCAGTCCACCGACAAACCAGGAGAACAGGCGGTTGTCGGGCGCGAAATTGGAAGTCGTGAGCACCTGGTGCACAGCCCAGGTATTTTCCATATTCCCTTTGTCGTCGGGTAGCGGGAATTCCGAATCGGGAACCGTATGCGCCGGCTGGAAGACGATGCCGAGGATGAACCCGGCGATGAAGTGCATGACGAAGAACGACATGAGGGTGAGCCACCAGGGCGTGGGTGTCAGGACCAGCGGCAGAACCAAGGCATAGCTGAAGTAGATGGACTTGGTAAAGATAAGGGTGATGAGCGCTTTTCCAAAAGTGGAGCCCTGGGCTTCGAAATAGCCATTGCCCCGCCACTTGATCAGTTGCTTGAATTCCTTGATCGTGACCCACATCACCGTCATCAGGGCGTAGAGGAACCAGCCGTAGATGTGCTGGTAGCGATGGATTTTATTCAGCGGCTGGTGTGGGGAGAGCCGCAGGATCTTGCCGGGCGCGATGTCTTCGTCGAGCCCATCGATATTCGTGTAGGTGTGGTGCAGCATATTGTGTTGTATCTTCCAGTTCATGGCGTTGCCGCCCAGCATGTTGAGCAGTGCGCCCAGGGCGTTGTTAATCCATGCTTTCGAAGAATAGGCGCCGTGGTTGGCGTCGTGCATGATGGACAAGCCTATGCCCGAAATGCCGATGCCCATCGCGACCCAGGTAGTGAATACCAGCCAATAGTTGGTAACCGTGCTGGTAACAATAAGCAGGTAGGGGATGATGTACAGGCCGATCATCACGATGGTCTTGAAGACCATGGCAGCGTTGGCATAGCGTGTAATCCCGTTTGTCTCAAAATAGTCGTTAACCCTCGTCTTAAGCGTCTGGTAGAAGTCCTGTCCCGAGGAGCGGCTGAACTTGACGGAAGTTGCATTCATGTTTCTCTGATTCTAAAAAATAATAAAATTTATCTTGCCCGGTTGAAAGCCGGTTATTCCATCGCACGTCAGTTAGGGGAAGGTGTGAAAATTGAAATGACAGAGAGATAGGTGGACGGTTTCGAATAGATAAAAAACTTAGCGAAGGTATTGAATCAAACCTTCGTTTTGGTCATTTTTTTATCTGTTTTTATGAATTTTTCCCTGAATCAGGCTGACCAATTTTTCCAGGCTTGCCCTGTTTTCCTCGAGTTCCATCGCCGCCACGATATCTTTTTTCTCCCGTTCGGTCAGGTGGAAGGAGATGGTGGCTTCCTCGTTGCGGCTGCTGGGGTGGTAGGTAAAGCGCACGATCTCCAGCATGTTTTCCCCGAGCAGGTCGTGGAGCATGCCGATGCTGTTGTCGTGCTCGTAGTATTGCAGACCGATCAACTGGCCGGCGATGCCCAGGGGGCTGAAGATGGACTCCACCACCCCCTGGTTGGCGGAGGTGGGGATGTCGCGCTCGCGGTCGAAAGCCCACATCTCGACCAGCACCACGCCGCTGGTGTGCTGGAGTATCCAGTCGCGGAAGACATGCAGGTAGCGCGTGGCCGACTTGATGCCGAAGTCGTCGCGGAAACCGGCATCCATGGCCTCGATGGCAGGCTCGGTGGGGAGGTAGACATTTGGCAGGATGTAAGGAAAAGTGGCGTTCATCCGCAAGGCGGTGGAGAAGAGGAGGTTGGCGCCGTCCTGTCGTTCGAACAGGCGCCCAAAGTCCACGGCGTCGATTTCGGCGAAGTTGTTTTTATGCACGGCCACCGGTGGTTTCATCATGTACGACACACCATGGGGCGAGATGATCATCCGGCGGCCGTCGTTGATGACGGCGGGGGTGAGAAACATCTTCGGGATCAGGGCGCGCTGTTCGGGAAGCCGGTAGTCGGATACCGTTTTTTGCAACACTCCACCCGTATTTTCATGCAATTGCTGCTCGAAGGCGTAGCCGCGGTCCTTGATATACCTGTGTCCGCTGGCCTCGAATCCGATCCAGGGGATGAACAGGTCGTTGGTGACAGTGGTGAAGGAAACGGCGTTGAGCAGGTCCCTTGCCACTTTGTCGATGTGTTTGGGGGAATACAGGTCTATGCTGTCGCCCTGTATTTTCCGCAGGTACAACTCCCGGTAATAAGCCGCGCCGATCATGCCGCCCGAGGCGCCCGTGATGAGCGCGGAGTGCCGGAACAGCGCGCCCTCGCTCAGGCTGTCGGCCATTTGCAGGGTGAGCAGGGTCCAGACTGAGGCTTTCAGGCCGCCGCCGCTGGGACAGAGCACCACGAGTTTGGGTTTTTTCCCGCCGGGAGTACCTGCCTTCTGCCGCCAGCGCTCCAGCATGGCGAGTTCCTCTAATTTATCGGCCCTTACATTTGCGGGGCTGCAAATCTCCTGGAGGCTCTCAAAGTCATACCGGGCTTTTTCGGCCTGGTAATCGAGCCCATAGGCCTTGTTGCGATGGTTCATGAACTCGTAGCGGGTGACGAAGTTAACTGCCAGCAGGAGCAGGATGACCACCGCGAAGCGCCATCCCCTGAACCAGTAGCTCAGCGCCCCGATCAGGGCGATGAGGATGCTGAGCGCCAGGAAAATGCTGGCGCTGGCAGGTATCCGGAAATAGGGCAAATCGATGAGGTAGCCCAGCACTGCCAGGGAGATCAGGCTGATGATCTGGACGAGCAGGGCGTTGGTGTGGTTCTGGCGGAAAACCCGCTCAAGCAGGGAGGTATCGTAGTGAGAGATGCTGCGCACGAGGCGGGGCCGCAGCGACTCGGTCAGGTAGGTCTCGATGCGCCAGCGCTTCTCTCCCTTCCGGATGTCTTCCATATCGGCAGCTTCGGGTTTTTCGGGCCATTTTCCGTCTTTTATTTTGAGAAAGGAGAGAATATCCTTGTTGGTAAAATAAAAATAGGCAAACAGCCCGATGATCAGGCTGGCTACCCCGAAGAGGAAGCCCAGGCAGTGCAGGAAAATATCATTCCAGGTACTGAGCTCGTCGACGAGCTGAAAACGGATATGGGCGTATAGAAACAGCATTCCAAACGCAGCGGGAATGATGAAGTTGTTGATGCAGAACTTCACGAAGGGCCGCGACAGGGTAGCCAGGAAGGGAAAGCGGTGGGCGCTGACGAGGTAGATTGTCAGGTTCCAGCTCATGACCATGGCGCCGTAGGCGAGCCCTGCGAAGAAGAAACTCCAGAAGTCAACCCGTCCCAGGTATTCAGGCGACCGGAAGAGGTAGACGATGCCGTATTTTTTACCGATATCGCCGGTCACGAGGAGGGTCAGCAGGACCCACATCGCCAGCAATAAAAGGTTGCTCCGCAGGTGCAGCGCCAGCAACTGCAGTGGGAAGGAATACACCAGGCGGGAGAACCATTTTCGCATCAACGCTTATTCACCGAATATCTCCGCCAGTTTGGCTTCCAGCGCGGGCCCGCGCAGGTTGCGCGCGATGATCTTGCCTTCGCGGTCGACGAGCACCGTATGCGGGATGGAGCGCACGCCATAGAGCTGCGCCACGGAGTTTTGCCAGCCTTTGAGGTCGGAGATGTGCGGCCAGGTGAGCCCGTCGGCTTCGATGGCGCCTAGCCAGCGGGTGCGGTCGGTGTCGAGGCTAACGCCAAGCACGGTGAAACCCTGGGCCTGGTATTGGCTGTAGAGTTTGACCACGTTGGGGTTTTCCCTGCGGCAGGGTCCGCACCAACTGGCCCAGAAGTCTACCAGCACCACTTTGCCCTTCAGGTCGCTCAGGCCGAACTCCTTGCCTTCCGGCGTAGCCTGTTTGAAATCAGGCGCAGTGCCGCCTTCCACGAAGGCCTCAAGGCGGGTGATATCGGATTTCAACTTCTCTGCCGCCTGGGGTTCATTGGCGCCGAAACGCTGGACGAACTCCTTGGCGTAGGGGATGAAATTCGGGTGGTTCTTGGTCTGGAGCATGGCGATGATCCCGCCCAGGGCGAGCTGGTAGGTGCGGCTGCCGGCAGGAATGGACTTCAGGGCCTCGTCGATGAGTTCCTTGTGTTTTTCCTTTTGCAGGCCGGTGTTGGTGATGGTCTCGGTATAGCTCTTCCAGGCTTCATATACCCAGGGCATATAGCCGAGGTCCTGGTTCTTCCAGTCGACGAACTGAAAATATTTTTTCGCGAAATAAAACAGTTCGTTGTCGAAGCCTTCGCCGTAGTTCTGGTAGCTCAGGTAGGTGTTGAGGGCCGCGACGTGGTAGAAGTAAGGATTTGCGGTCTTGAGCGAATCGAGCAGGCGGATGCGCTGCTCGTCGTTGGCCTTCATCTGCTGGGCGACGATCTTGGCCTGCTCGGGGTTGGCGGCGGCAACAGCCCTGTATTGCTGGGCGATCTGGGTCGCCTGCCCGCGCAGGGTGTTGACTCTGTCGCGTAATTTTTCGTATTCGACGTTGAGCGGCGATGCCGTGAACCGCGCCGTGCGCATCTGCTGGCAGCTGCCGGCGGCCTTTACGTCGGGCTCCGGGCCCAGGATAAGGGGCTTGACGTTATTTTCGTTGGTACCGAAATAGTAGAAGCGCGGCCCCGTTGCAGGGATGTCGAAAACGGCCTTGCCGTCCTGGATCGTCGCGCCGTGCACCGACCGGAAACCAATTCCGTTGAACTCGAACAGGTAGAGGGATTCGGAGAGTCCCTGGCATTTGTCGACTGTGACTTCCAGGTGTACGCTCTTGTTTTCCTGGCTGGAAACAGACGCAGCGCTTGCAAGGAGGATAGCTGCCAAGGCGAAAACGCCGATTACTTTTTGCATGGTAGAATTTTGATAATGAAAAGAGCCTCAAAATTAAGGGGATTGGAGGGGAAATGCAAATGGCTCATTCCAGTGGGTCGGCCGAATCGTTGACATCCCCGGTTTTGATCGCAATGAAATCTGCTGTTCCCGGCCCATTGAGGTTATTGAAGGAGACGGATTCGGGGAATGGCTCCAGAAAAGGATTCGCCGGGTTTGGGAAAACGTAGTTCTTATCGACAAACCGCCAGGAAGTATTCTGGGAAAAGCCCGGCTGTATGCCGAGAATGACCTTTCTGATCTCGACCAGATCAAGGGTGGTGACGGCGCCCGACCTGTTGGCATCCGCTGCGATGATCTTATAGGGCGAATCGAGCGATACAACACCCAGGATATGCCGGCTGACCAATACCATGTCGAAGGTGGTTACGCCATTGGCAGGGTCTTCTGTTTTGGATGGAAGGATGGTATAATCGCCTCCATCCGGCAGGAAATCGAACAGAAACAGGCCGCTGGGCGAAGTCTGGATGGAATCGCTGCTGTTTAGCGCCACCCACGCGTTGGCGACGGGGCTGTCGCTTGCTGTCGAGATAGCCCCGGAAATGGAAGTTTGGGATGTACAGGCGGCCAGATTGTTTTGCACGATGAGTTCGACCGCGCAATAATCCTGATTGCCTTCCTTGTCTGTGACCCAGATTTCCAGATCGTTAGCGCCGATGTTGGCGCAGGTGAACACCCGGACGCTGTCGGCAATATCAGGAGAAAAGGAGAACTGCAAGCTGCCCCCTTCCGTGCAATTGTCGAAGCTGCTTTCATCGAAGGCAAGTGCGCCGACCTGTACCATTGGATCGGGAAGATTCATGATCTCAACGATCAGGCTTTCACAGACCGGACTGGGCTTCTTGCAATCGTAAATGGTAAAGGTCCTTGTGCAAATGGTGTGGTTACCGCAGTCGTCCTCCACCTCAAAGGCGTACCTGTGCGTCCCGGGGGGATAATTTCCACTGATCTCCTGCCCTTCTCCCGACTCATCGTCTGTTCCATCATCAAATAAATCGACGGTGTATCGGAAACTCAGGCGTTCAACAGGGGTGCAATCGTCTTCGGCTTCTACGGCAATCAATACCCCGCCTTCCTGGCAATCGGCGTCGAAGTGGCAAAACGTCAGATCTTCACAGGGACTCAATATGACCGGTGGGTCGGAGTTGGTAACCTCAATGACCTGAATATACTTCCAGATACCGGCTTGGGTTATCGGGTTGAACTGGCACCAGTCTATCACCAGCCACTCCCTGAGTATCTGCACACAGGCTGAAGGAGAATTAAGGTAGGTGTCGCTGTAGTTATAGGCGACATGAGCACAAACCGTATCGGCGGTGATCTGGGGGTATGCGTTTTCTGCCGGCAGGTTATCGGGGTCGATCCCTGCGCCACAAGTGGGCGAGGTAAAGTCTTGTGGCCAAATGATGTCGTCGTTGGGGTCGTTGGGGTCTGCCGGATTAATGAAAAAGGGTTCCTGGTTTTGGATGGAAATGGTTTGCAGGCAGGAAGCCGTTCGCCCTACGGCGTCTTCGATCATCCATTCCCTCCAGACGAAGCCGGCGCCACAGGAGTTGATCTGTATGCTGTCGAAGTAGGAGACTTCATAGTCAGGGCAGTTATCAGATGCAAGAGGCAACCCGGTAACGGACAGGTCGGAATAGTCGCCTTGGCAATCGAGAACGATGTCATCGGGGCACAGAATGCCCGGGTTCAGGTTGTCGGTCACTTGCGCAGAAGAAAAACCCGTGCTGATATTGCCATCCTGGTCAGTAACCCTGAGTTCTATCATCACCGGATGACCGACATCGCAGCAGAAAAAAGGCACTTTGGGGCCGAATGGAGTGGAGTCGTCGCCGTCGCAATATGGAGAGTCCATGCGTCTGGCGTCAATGGTCACGGCCCCACAATTATCCCAGCTCCCATCGTCAAAGGTCGAGGCGTTGACCAGGGTTGGAGAAGTAGGTAGAAGCGTAATATTGGCATTGCTGACGCTTACCGCTACTGGCGGCACGATGTCGTGCACGGTTATCTTGAACAGACAGGTCGCCGTATTGCCGCATTCATCTGTTGCCTGGCAGGCCGCGTCGTATTCTCCATATCCAAGGTTGTAGATAGTGGTGCCTTGTACCAACCCGAACGATCCTTCTACTGAAATGCTGACTGCTGACCCGCAGGAATCGGCGGTGGCGGGCTCAGGAAAGATGATGGTCGCGGTACAGTCCAGATTGCTGGTATTCACCTCGACATCGTCTGGACACACCATGGTTGGGGGTAGTGTGTCCTGCACCGCGATGTGTTGGGTATGCTGTATGCTTTCCCCCCTGCATCCATCGTATATTTCCCATTCCCTGAAAATGGAATAACTGCCCTGGCAGGTTGCGACTGAAACGTCTTCAAAAAATGCCTCAAATCCGCATATGCTGTCGATAGCGTATCCATTAAAAGAAGGAAAACCTGTGATGGCAGGAGAGACGTCGGTTGCAGGGCAATACAAGGGAGGCGCCTGGCTGCCATCCCAGTCGGGGGGCATGGAAAGGGCGCTTAGGGGCGGGCGCACTACGAATATCTTCTGAATGCAGTGCGAACTGTGCCCGCTTCCGTCCGCAACCGACCATACCCGGTTGATCCGCTGGATGGTATCGGATTGGGCACAGTTGGTGTACACCGGGCTATCGACATACGAAACGGTCAGCGTGTCGGTACAATTGTCTTCCATTTGGGGCAATCCGATCGACACAGGGTCGGTGGGGTCGAAACAGGAAACGGTAACGTCTTCACAGGTTATAGATGGCGGCAATTTGTCTTCCAGGAGAATTTCACCCGTGCAGAAATTGCCGTTGAGGGTATCGACCACGTTGGCGGAAATGGTTTGGTTAACATAATCTCCTGTGAGCAGCGGGCTTCCGGGGATCGGGTGGCCGTCTTCGTCAAACAATTGTACGACGAGATGGTCAAGACAGCCGGGGCCTGGATTGCCGGCGAGCAAGACGATGGGGTCGATCCATGCGGTACACGAAGCATTCAGCGAAACCTGCACGTCGATACAAGTGAGCGTGCATTGTGACCAGGATTTGCAGGGGAGGAAAAATAGCAGAAAAGCAGGAAGAAGGCAAAATTTTCCGACAATACGGATGCTTCTCCCCTTCGCCGGGGTAGAGGAAAGGGGCATGTGATTAATATTTGTAGCGCGATATCTTGTTATGATTCTCCCAGGCGCAAAAAAGCTGCACGTGCAGCGGTTTCCTGCCGGAAAACTACCAAGGTAGTTGCAAAATAGTTGAATTTGGTTGCATGCTACCCGAAAATATTCAGGAATTCCTCCTCTGTCAGAATCTGCACGGTACCCAGTTCCCTGGCTTTTTTCAACTTCGACCCCGCCTCTTCCCCCACCACCAGGATGTCGAGCTTGGAGCTGACGGCGCTGACGATCCGGGCGCCGGCGGCCTCGGCTTTTTCCTGGGCTTCCTTCCGGCCCATCGTCTGAAGGGTTCCGGTGAAAAGGATGGATTTGCCGGAGAGGGGGGCGTCTTCCGATGCGGCTTTTGGTTTGTCCTCTTCGGTTTGGTTGAGGTTGACGCCCAAGCTCTCCATCTCCTCCAGCATGCTGATGTTGGCGGGGTTTTGGAAAAAGGCCATCACGTTTTCAGCTACCACCGGGCCGATGTCCTTGATGTGGGTGTAGTCGTCGAGGGTCCAGCGTTGAAGGTCGAGCACGTGGCCGATCCCGGCGGCCAGCAGTTTGGAGGCTTTCTGGCCCAAATGGTGCACGCTCAGGCTGTGCAGCAGGCGCTGGATGGGGTTTTTCTTCGCTTTTTCTATGCTGGCCTTCAGGTTGGCGACCGACTTGGGGCCGAAGCCTTCCAGTTGCCCGATCTGCTCGTAGGGCAGGCGGTAGACGTCGGCCAGGCTGCGCAGCCAGCCCAGTTCGAAGAAGCGCTCCACATTCGACTTGCCAAGCCCTTCGATGTCCATGGCATCCTTGGAGACGTGCCAGATCAGGCGCTGCAGGTCTTGAGCGCCGCACACGCAGTTGGGGCAGCGCCAGGCGGCTTCGCCTTCTTCACGCACCAGCTCTACGGGCTGTGCAGTGTCGTTGATAGGGCAAAAACGGGGAAATTCGATGGGTTGTTCATCGCCGTGCCGCAATTCGGTCATGGGCTTGACGATGTATGGTATGACGTCGCCGGCGCGCTCCACCAGCACAGTGTCGCCCAGGCGCAGGTCTTTGGTTTTAATGAAATCTTCGTTGTGGAGCGACACCGAAGAGATGGTCACCCCGGCCAGCGGCACGGGCTGCAGCTTGGCTACGGGCGTGATGGAGCCTACTTTCCCCACCTGGTATTCCACGTTGAGCAGTTTAGTGGTGGCCTGTTTGGCCTGGAACTTGAAAGCGATGGCCCAGCGCGGGTGGTGGCTGGTATAGCCGCAGCGCTCCTGCAGGTCGCGGCGGTTGACCTTGACCACCATGCCGTCGATCTCGTAGGGGTATTCCTCGCGGCGGGCCTGCCAGTACATGCAAAAATCGATCACTTCGCGGATCCCTTTGCAGACTTTCCGCTCTTCTCCGGGGATTTTGAAGCCCAGTTTGCCCAGCATGTCGATGCTCTCGTCGTGGGTGGCGAAGCGGTTGAGGGCATCTGCCCCGTTTTGGCCGGCCGCAAACGACAGCTGATACACGAAGGCCTCAAGCCCGCGCTGGGCGGTTTCTTTGGGGTCTTTCATGCGCAGCCCGCCGGTGGCGGCGTTGCGGGGGTTGGCGAAGACCGCCTGCCCCTCCTTTTCGCGCCGCTGGTTGATCTGGGTGAAAATGTCTTTGCGGATGAGCACCTCCCCGCGCAGCTCGGCACGGTCGAGCCCGTATGCTGAGAAAGATGCTTTCAGGGGAATGGAGCGGATGACCCTGGCGTTGGCGGTCATCTCCTCACCCATGATGCCGTTGCCCCGCGTGGCGGCCCTGGCCAGTGCGTCGTTTTCGTACACCAGCGCGATAGTGCCCCCGTCGAATTTGGGCTCCACGACATACTCCACCTCTTCGTCCTCCGGCAGCAGGGTCAGCTTTTTGACCTGCTCGTCGAAATCGTTGAGGTCTTCTGCGTCGTAGGAGTTGGCCAGGGAGAGCATCGGCGTCAGGTGCTCTACGGGGGGGAAGTCTTCGGTCAGGTCGGCGGAGACGCGCTGGGTCGGGGAGTCGGGCGCGATCATTTCCGGGAAGAGCGCTTCAAGTTCCTGCAGGCGCTTGAACAGCTGATCGTATTCAAAGTCGCTGACCACCGGCTCGTTGAGCACGTAGTAGCGCCATTCGTGGTAGATGATGACGTCGCGCAGGTCGCGCATCACCGATTCGGCGGCTTCGCGCGAGGGCAGGTCGCCGCGGTGTTCCAGCAGTTCCTTGGACAGGTCGTAGAATGCCCTTTGTTGTTCGGGGGTGTACATCGTTTACTTTTTTTCGAGTAATGCGACTGCTTCAATATGTTGGGTGTGGGGAAACATGTCGACCGGTTGCAGTTTTTCAACCCGGTATTTTTCGTCCAGCAGATTGAGGTCGCGCGCCTGTGTAGCGGGGTTGCAACTCACGTAGACGATGCGCGGGGCTTCCAGGTCGAGGAATAGTTTCACCACGTCGGGGTGCATCCCGGCCCTCGGCGGGTCGGTGATCACCACGTCCGGGTGGCCGTGCCTGGCGGCGAATTCGGGCGTCAGGATGTCCTTGACGTCGCCTGCATAGAACGTGCAGTTATCGATTTGGTTGAGCCGGGCGTTTTCCCGGGCGTCGTCGATCGCTGCTGCAACTTCTTCGATGCCGGTTACCTGCCTGCTGTCTTTGGCCAAATATAAAGCGATGCTGCCAACTCCGGTGTACAGGTCGTAGACGTTTTGGGAGCCGTCGAGCCCGGCGAAACCGGCGGCTACGGCGTAAAGTCTTTCCCCCTGCCGGGAATTGGTCTGGAAAAACGACTTCGGCCCGATGCGGAAGCGCACGTGGCCAAGCTGTTCTTCGATAAACCCTTTCCCCGAAAAAGTAAACATATCCAGGTCGTTGACGAAGTCGTTGACCTTGGTGTTGACGCAGAAGATCATGGTGGTGATCTCCGGGAAGCGCTCCATGACGGCGTTGAGGAAGGCCTCTCTTTTTTCTTGGTCGTTCTCGCCGAAGCTCATCAGCACCAGCGTTTCGCCGGTAGTCGCCACCCGTATCATCACCTGGCGCAGGAAGCCCTGGTTGGCGCGCGGGTCATAAAAGCTCAGCCCTTGCCGGATGCCGATTTCCCGCATGCCGTTTCGGATGGCGTTGGCCGGATCGGGCTCCAGCCAGCAGTGGCCGATGTTGATGATCTTGTCGAAAGCGCCGGCCTTGTGGAAACCCAGCACATCTTCCATCAGCGGGATGGATTTGTCCTGGAGCTGCTCGGGCGTCAGCCAGCGGCGGTTAGAGAAGGCGAATTCGAGCTTGTTGCGGTAGTAGCGCGTCTCCGGCGCGGGCAGTATGGGAATGAACTCGCCGATCGGAACCTTGGCGATGCGCTGCATGGCGTTGCGCACGGTCTGCTCTTTCTGGAATAGCTGTGCTTCATACGACAGGTGCTGCCACTGGCAGCCGCCGCAGATGTCGAAGTGGGCGCAAAAGGGCTCAACGCGGTCTTTGGAGTAATGGTGGTAATGCGTAGCCGTGCCCAGCATGTAGTCCTTGCGCTTTTTTATCACCAGCACGTCCACGATGTCGCCCGGGGCCACGTTTTCCACGAAGACGACCTGTCCGCCGGACGTGCGGCCCACGCCCTTGCCTTTATCGGCAATGCCCGTGATCTCAACCTGGTATTCGTGGAATGGTTTTTTCTTTCTGCCCATAGTCAGTAAGGTGCAAATTAAACATGTTTTATAATACATTTCGCGGCCACAGGCCGCGAAATGTACTACGCCGACCGCATCTCTTCTTTTATAATTTTTGAAATAAGCGTATTCACAAAGTTGTTTTATCTGGTTAGTACTACATAATCTCTGATCAGCGTTTTGAGAAACCCTACCTGGTCGCGCGGAGGCGCGGGGAGGCCCAGGATGGAAGCCATGCGCCGGGCGAGCTGGCCGACGGCTTCGCGGTGGGCGGGGTTGGGGTATGACTGAAAACGCGAAAGGGTGGTTTTCACCAGCAGCATATCCTGTTCACTGATCTGCCGCACGGCGGGGTATTGGGGTTGGTAATCCTCCAGCGACTCGATGCGGCGGATGTCGCGCAGGCGATAAGGCAGGCGCGAGCGCACGCGCACGACGGTGGTGTGGGCCGTCATGTCGCCCAGACGCTGATGCCTTGAGGTGGCGCCGATGAGCAGGGCGGCGATGACGCCCATACACAAAACGACGTCGATGAGGTAGAAAACCGATCGCAGCAGGTAGTCGGTGAGCCCCGGCTCCTTGCCGTCGAGCCGCACCACTTTTATGCCCATCATGCGTTTGCCGAGCGACTGTCCGTGCAGGATGACCTCGAAAGCGAAGTTATAGAAGAGAAACAGGAAGATCGGGAAGAGGTAGATCAGGAAGGCCAGCAGGAAGCCCGAGTTCCAGATGATGTTCCGGAGCACCGAAACGGTGAAGATCAGCAGGATGTAGTAGAGCCCGTAGATCATGAAGAAATCGAGCAAAAAGGCCAGCAGCCGGTCGCGCACGTTGGCGAGCTCGTACGTGATCGTCACATTTTGGGTCGTGCGGATGTCGATGGTGGCCATGATGGCTGCAAATAGCAAAAAAATCCCGTTATTTGGTACTTTAAGTTGAAGCGGAATGCGCGAATCCAGTTTTATTGAGCAGAACGGCGACAAGTGGGAGTCCTTCGAGCAGATCCTGGATAGCAAGGACAAAGACCCCGACCAGTTGAACGACCTGTTCATACAGGTTACGGACGACTTGTCCTTTTCGCGCACCTTCTACCCGCACCGCCTGGTGAGGGCTTATCTCAACGGATTGGCGCAGAAGGTCTACATCAGCATTTACAAGACCAAGCGCTCGCGCCGCAGCCGCCTGCTGGAGTTCTGGAAAGAGGAACTCCCCCATCTTGTCTGGGAGTCGCGCCGCGAGTTCCGGCTCTCCCTGTTCATCTTCGCGCTTTCTTTTGCCATCGGCGCCTTTTCCTCCGCGATGGACCCCGATTTTGCGAGGGCCATCCTGGGAGACGGCTATGTCGAGATGACCGAAGGCAACATCGAAGCGGGCGATCCCATGAGGGTGTACAAAACGGAAGGGGAGTTCGGCATGTCGCTGGGCATCATCGCCAACAACCTGTTCGTAGCTTTCCTGACCTTCATCTCGGGCCTGCTGTTCGGCATCGGCGCCATCGGCATTTTGCTGCGCAACGGGGTGATGGTGGGCGTTTTTCAATATTTTTTCATCGAAAGAGGCCTTTTCTGGGACTCCTTCCTCACCATCTGGATGCATGGCGCCCTGGAGATCTCCGCCATCGTGATCGCGGGCGCCGCCGGGCTGACGATGGGCCGGGGTCTGGTTTTTCCCGGCACCCTTTCGCGCGCGAAGGCCTTCCAGCTGTCTGCCCGGCGCGGCTTGAAGATCATGATGAGCCTGGTGCCGGTTTTCATCACAGCGGGCATCATCGAGGGCTTCCTCACCCGGCACACCGAACTGCCGGATATCCTTCGCTTCGTCTTTATCTTCAGCTGTTTTGCCCTGATCATCTTTTACTATTGGTGGTATCCGGCGTCGAAAGCGAAGAAAGGTTTTAATTTTTCGAATACCGATCCCTTTTTGAGTCCCGATCAGGACGAAGAGGTCGATTTCCACAAAATTCAGTCGGGCGGCGAGATATTTTCGAACACCTTCACCCTGGTGAGACACGATTTTGGGAAAATCGCCGGCCGGGCAGCCATGGCTTCGGCCGTATTTTGCCTGCTGGTCTTTCCGTTGGCAGGGCCGGAGCCTGCGTCTTTGTTCGTGTTTACCTGGGAGTTCATGGGTATGTTCAAGAGCGTTCCCGACTTCATCCGCCACCCGGCGGCGCCCTGGCTGCCCCTGGTGCAAACCGTTCTGCTGGCGGGGCTGATCCTCTATTACACCCGCCTGATCCGGCAGAAGGCCATGCCTGCGTTCGGGCTGACGGATGCGGGGAAAAGCTCTGCGCTGGACTGGCTGAAGGGCAGCATCGGCGCAGCTTTGCTGATCCTGTTGCTCTTGCCCAAAGCCTGGTACACTGTGTTCGCTTTCCTGCTCCTGGGTCCCCTGGCGATGCTGTGGGTTTATATTATGGTTTGGGAAGAGAAAAACGCACTTCGTTCGGCCGGCAGGTTGCTGGAACTGGCGGCGCCGCAGCTCTGGCGTTACCTGGGCTTTTCGCTCCTGCTGTCGGCGGTGGCTTATCTGCTCTTTCTGTTGCTGGATTCCACCATTTTATGGATCGCTTTTGAAAGCATAGGCTTTAACTTTTCGCTGACGCAGGAGGCGATGGACAATCTGATCACGATCTTTCTCACGTTTTGTACGCTGTTTTTCCTGTATTGGTACCTTGGCGCCATGATGTACGGCGCAGCCCTGCTCTATTATTCGCTGCTGGAGGTCAGGGATGCGCCGCATTTGCGGAACCAGATCGCGCAGGTGGACGTGCAAAAGCGCATACAGGGCTTGCCCCGGGAATAATTTTTTCGAAAAATGCACATACTCCGTTTAACCTTGCTCTCCCTTTTGTTGGTCCTGTGCGCAGGACCAGAGGCGCTCCATGGGCAAACGGAGCCGTCGAGGAGCGATCAATGGGATCGGGAAAAGTGGGCCGAGTTGGTCGGAGAACTGGACTACCAGATACCGGAGCACCTGGAGGAAGGGGAAGAGGTAGAGCAGGCAGGGCCTTCCCGCGGCTGGGTCACCTTTTTCAAAATACTGGCGGTGCTTGGGGCTGTCGGCATCATCGCCTTCATCATCATGCAACTGCAAACGGGAGAGTCGCTGTTCGGGGCAAAAAACCGGAAGCTGGAGAAGGGTCCTCCCATCGACCTGAAGAATATAGAAGAAAACCTCCCTGCCGCGGATATTCCCGATTTCATCCGGAGCGCATTGGGGGCGGGCGATTACAAGATGGCCGTGCGCCTGCACTACCTCGGGCTGATCCAATCGCTGGCCAGGCGCGACTGGATTCATTGGGAGCGGGATAAGACCAACGGCGATTATCTGGGGGAAATGAGCGCCAGGCCCGTTTTCGAAGCCTTCCGGGATGTTACGCTCGTCTTTGAGCGGATCTGGTACGGCAACCGCCATTTGGAAGAAGGCGCATACCGCCGCATCGCCGCACAGTTTGAGGAATTGGAACAACAAATACAAAAAAGCTGATCCGGATGGAGCGAAACCGCATTTGGCTTTGGACGGGCTTTCTGACGCTGGCGATCGCAGCGGCGCTCTTCCTGTTCTGGCCACGCAGCGGCAGCCTGAGCTGGTATGAAACTTACCAGCCCGACAGCAGGCAACCCTACGGCACGGAGGTGATCTTCGAATTGCTCAAGGACCAGGCCGGGTCTGACAGATTTGCCGTGATCGAGGACAGCATTGCCGGGTCGCTTGAAAAATGGGGCAATCAGCCCTCCAACTACGTATTCATCGGCGAGGCCATGTGGCTGGATTCACTGGATGAAGGCTTGCTGGCCGACTTTGTGGCGAGCGGGAACACCCTTTTTATTTCGGCCAAATTCCTTCCCTCCGGACTTTTGAGCCGCTTGCTCGCCCCTGGCTGTCCGGACGATCTCGGAACGTCAGGCGCACCGGTTTTTCCCGATACTTCCGTATCCCTGTCCCTGCTGCACCCTGCTTTCCAGGTTGCCCAAACCGATATCCGTTACATTTCGGCGGCGGGGGTGGAGGAATACGAATGGTCGTACCTCGATTCATCCTGGCTTTGCGCGGGCCTTGCACTCGGAACGGCCGATGAATTCTGGATCAATTACCTGAAAATTCCCTACGGGAAAGGCACGGTACTGCTGCACACCACGCCCCTGGCTTTCTCCAATTTTTACATGAAAGAAGAAAAAGGCCTGGACTACTCCGGGAAGGTGCTGGCTTACCTCAACGAAGGACCGGTGTACTGGGATCATTACAGCGATTCGGAATCGGCGTTCCGGCGCAACTGGGGCCGCAGACCGCCCCGCACTACGCGCACCCTCGACAACGAGGGCCCGCTGCAGTATATCCTGAGCCAGACGCCGCTGGCCTGGGCCTGGTATATCGGGCTCGGCCTGGCTGTGCTTTACCTGCTTTTCCGCGCCAAGCGCAGGCAACGCATCATCCCCGTGCTCGACCCCAACGCCAACACTTCGATGGAGTTTATCGCCACGATCGGGCAGCTGTATTTCCAGCAAAACAACCACCGCAAGCTGGCGCTGCAGAAGTGGAAGCTGTTCCTGGGTTTCATCCGCGACCGCTACCACCTGCCGACGCGCGAGCTGGACGAAGCTTTCATCCAAAAACTGGCGGCGCGGTCGGGGGTGGCGGAAGAGACGCTGCATCCGCTTTTCCGGCTGGCCCTCAACATCGAGCGGTCACCGTTGTTCCTTTCGGAGAATACCTTGATCGACCTGCACCAGGCGCTCGACCGATTTTACAGAAACTGCAAATAAAACACTACCGATACCATGCACGAAGATTCCAACCTGAGCCCCGAAGAATCCTGGCGGCAAAACCGGCTCGACCTGGAGAAAGTATGGGCCGCAGCCAACAAGGTCAAAGCCGAGCTGCACAAGGTGATCGTAGGGCAGGACACCCTGATCGAGCTCTTGCTGGCGGCCCTCTTCACCAATGGCCACGTGCTCATCGAAGGGGTGCCCGGCATCGCCAAGACGCTGATCGCCAAGTTGCTGGCGCAGACGATGCAGCTCGACTTCTCCCGCATCCAGTTTACGCCCGACCTCATGCCCAGCGACGTGGTGGGCACCACGGTGTTCAACCTCAAAACTTCGGAGTTCACTTTCAACCCCGGCCCCATTTTCGCCAATATCGTGCTGATCGACGAGATCAACCGGGCGCCGGCCAAGACGCAGGCGGCCCTGTTTGAGGTCATGGAAGAATACCAGGTGACCATCGACGGCCGCACCCTGCCCATGCAGCCGCCGTTCTTCGTCATCGCCACCCAGAACCCCATCGAGCAGGAGGGCACCTACAAGCTGCCCGAGGCCCAGCTCGACCGCTTCCTGTTCAAAGTCAATATCACTTATCCCGGCCTGGAGGAGGAAAAGACCATTCTGCACCGCTTCAAAAGCGATTTTTCCTTTTCGCAAAAACACCAGGTGCAACAGGTCTTCTCTGCGAAGGAGATCGAGGAATGCCGGGCCCTCATCGAACAGGTATATATCGAAGACGCCCTTGTCCATTACATCGCAGCCATCGTGCACCACACCCGCAACAACGGCGACCTGTTCCTGGGCGCCTCCCCCCGCGCCTCGCTGGCCATCCTGAAAGCTGCCAAAGCCATCGCCGCCCTGCGCGGGCGCGACTTTGTGACGCCCGACGACATCCAATACCTGGCCTACCCCGTCCTCAACCACCGGATCATCATGACGCCGGAGCGGGAGATGGAGGGCTACTACGCCAAAGACGTAATCGAGGACATCCTTCGCCAAATAGACGTGCCGCGCTGAACCCATGTTGAAGATCATCCGGAATACCTACCTGCCCAACCGTTTTTTCCTGCTCTTCGGAGCAGTGGCTGTGGTATTTGCGCTGGGATTTCCATTCCCCTTCCTGTTCTACATCGGGCTGGGGCTTTTCATCACTTCGCTGGCCCTGGTGCTGGCCGATGGTATGCTGTTGTTCCATCCCCGCGTACGGCTGGAAGCCAGCCGCCGCCTGCCGAAGGTCTTGTCGCTCGGCGACCCCAATCCGGTGCGGCTCGAACTGCACAACCCCTCCGGCCGCGACCTGAACGTTTCCCTGATCGACGAGTTGCCGGTGGAGTTCCAGATCCGGGACTTCGAGCGGGATGTGCGGCTTCGCCAGGGAGAGAGGCTGGCGGTGTCGTATGAGCTGACGCCCAACAGGCGCGGCGCCTACGACTTCGGCGACATCAGGCTCTTTTTGCGAACCTCCCTGGGGCTGGTGCAGCGCCATATCCGCATACCGCAGCCGGCTACCGTGCCGGTCTTCCCGTCGGTCATCCAGATGAAAAAATACTCCCTGAAGGCCTTCGACAAGGTCACTTCCCTTCAGGGTATCAAGAAGATCCGCCGGATCGGGCACAGCTACGAGTTTGAGCAGATCAAGGAATACATCCGCGGCGACGACTACCGAAGCATCAACTGGAAGGCCACGAGCAGGAAGGGCGGCCTGATGGTCAATCAATACGAAGACGAGCGAGCGCAGCAGGTCTACTGCCTCATCGACAAAAGCCGCGTCATGCGACTGCCCTTCCACGGCCTGAGCCTGATGGACTATGCGATCAACACCAGCCTGGTCATGTCAAACATCGCCCTGCAAAAGCACGACAAGGCCGGCCTGTTGACCTTTTCCGACAAGATCGGTTCCGTCTTGAAGGCCGATCGCAAGGGTGACCAGATGAACAAGCTACTCACCGCCCTCTACAACGAGAAAGAGCGGCCCGTGGAGGCCAATTACGAGCTGCTCTACGAAGCGGTCAGCCGCCTGATCAAGGGGCGGAGCCTGCTGCTGCTGTTCACCAATTTCGAGAGTTCCTTTGCGCTGGAAAGAGTGCTGCCCGTGCTGCGCCGCATCAACCTGCAACACCTGCTGGTGGTGGTTTTCTTCGAGAATACAGAGATCAGGGACTACGCCTATCAGGAGGTCAAAGACCTGGAGGGGATTTACACCCAGACCATGGCGCAGAAGTTCGTGGCGGAAAAGGGGCAGATGGTACAGAAACTCCGGCAGTACGGCATTCAGGCCATGCTAACCCGGCCGGAGGACCTGAGCGTGAACACCATTAACAAATACCTGGAGCTGAAAGCGAGGGGCTTGATATAAAAAAAAAGAGGCAGCGCCACCACAGCACTACCTCAGCCCTAACCAAATAAAACCAAATTATTCGTTCTTTTCAGTGTTTCATGATACAAATATAATAACTAATTGTAAAAAATACAATTACCCAGTGAAAAAAATTTTTCCGATGCATCAACTTTTTCGCACAAAACCACTCTTTTCTGGACTTTTTCCATTGACAGGCTTTCTTTTTGTTATAATTATATGTGTGACATTTACACTATCACTGAAAGCCCAGGGGCCTCCTCTCGACAAAGACGCCCTGGTCATCCGGCAGATCTACGACATTGCCCTTACAGAGGGGCAGTCGCACGCCTGGCTCAAGGGCCTGACCACCGAAGGATTTGGCCGTTTGGCCGGTTCGGAAGCCGCGGAAAAAGCGGTGGGCTACACCCGGCGGATGCTGGAGACTGTCGGCGTTGATAGCGTCTGGTTGCAGCCCTGCACGGTACCGCATTGGAACCGCGGAGAACAGGAACAGGTGCGCCTTCTCCTGCCCGACAAAAAGACAGTGGAACTGAACGCCCTGGCCCTCGGCAATTCCATTGGCACGGGGCCTGCGGGTATCACGGCACAGGTCATTGAGGTGAAAGGGCTGGAAGAGGTCGAAGCCCTGCCGGAAGAAGCGGTTAAAGGCAAGATCGTGTTCTACAACCGCCCGATGGACCCGCGTCCGGTCAACACTTTTCAGGCCTACGGCGGGGCTGTCGACCAGCGGGTTTACGGCGCTTCGCGGGCGGCCAAAAAAGGGGCCGTCGCCGTGGTGGTGCGCTCCATGACGAATGGCCTCGACGATTTTCCCCACACCGGGACTCTGAGCTATGAAGATCCCAATCGCCGTATCCCGGCTGTGGCCATCAGCACCATCGACGCGGAGATGCTCAGCGCCCTGCTGAAGGAAAAGCCCGTCAGCCTGTATATGCGCACCACCTGCGAAATTCTTGCCGACGCAGTATCGCACAATGTCGTCGCTGAGTGGCGCGGTTCGGAATTCCCAGGCGAGATCATCCTGGTGGGCGGGCACCTGGACTCCTGGGATGTGAGCGGCGGCGCGCACGACGACGGGTCGGGCTGCGTGCAGTCGATGGACGTGCTGCACATTCTCAAAAAAATGAACTACCAGCCGAAACGCACCATCCGCTGCGTGTTGTTTATGAATGAGGAGAACGGTTTGGCCGGCGGCCGCGCCTACTGGAAAGCCTCTAACGAAGCAGGCGAGTACCACATGGCAGCGATTGAAGCCGATCGCGGAGGTTTCTCGCCGCGGGGTTTCACCGCCGAAGGGCATGTGGAGACCTTCCAGCGGCATTTCAAAAAAGTGAACGAATGGCTTCCTCTCCTGGAGCCCTATGGCCTGCACTTCCGCCTGGGCGGCTCGGGCGCCGATATCTCCGGCCTCAAGGACCAAAAAGGCCTGTTGATGGGTCTGGATGTGGATACCCAGCGGTATTTCGACTTTCACCACACCCCCAACGATAATTTTGAAAACGTCAACAAGCGGGAGCTGGAGCTGGGCGCTGCTGCCATGTCGGCGATGGTGTTTCTGTTGGATCAATACGGATTAAAATGACCACACAACAAGCCGTTTTTTTGCACAACCACTGGTTCGATCTCTACCTACCCGCTTCGGATATCCAGGCGAAGGTGGCGGAGATGGGGCAGCGGATCAGGGCAGATTTCGAGGACAAACGCCCCCTTTTCCTCATCGTGTTGAACGGCGCGTTCATATTCGCCGCCGACCTGGTGCGGGCTTGCCAGATCGAATCGGAGCTGGCTTTTATTAAACTTTCTTCCTACAGCGGCCTGTCGACTTCGGGCAAAGTGCAGACCGTGATGGGCCTCAACGTGCCGTTGGAAGGGCGGCATGTCATCGTCGTGGAAGACATCATCGATTCGGGGAAGACGATGCAGGCCCTGGTACCTGATCTGCAGCGGCAGAACCCGGGCTCTGTCTCAATCGCCGCCCTGCTGCTCAAGCCCGAGTGCCTGGCGCACCCGCTCCACATTGAATACCTGGGTTTCGAAATACCCAATAAATTCGTGGTGGGCTATGGTCTCGACTACGATGGCCTGGGTCGTGGCTGGGCGTCTATTTATCAAATCCGGAAATAAACGATAAACGAAACCAAAAGATGTTTCCTAAAGAAGAATTAGCGTACCTGGCCGTAAGGGCCTGCGAAGTGGTGGAGAAAACCGGCTCTTTCATCCGCCAGGAATTGGGGCGGGTGGGCGCCGACAAGGTGGAGGAGAAGTCGTTGCACAGCCTGGTGAGCTACGTCGACCGCAGCGCCGAGGAGCAACTCGTGGAAGGACTGGGGGCGCTGCTCCCGGAGGCTACATTCCTGACGGAAGAAGAAACCGTGCAGACGCGGCAGGGCAATTTGCAATGGATCATCGATCCCCTCGACGGCACGACCAATTTCCTGCACCAGTTGCCCTGCTTTGCGATCAGCGTGGCCTTGCGGGAAGGGGATCGCACGGTGCTGGGCATCGTGTATGAGGTCAACCGCCCGGAGATGTTTTACGCATGGGCGGGCGGCGGCGCCTTTCTCAACGGCAGGCCCATCCGGGTGAGCGCGACGGCGCGGATGAAGGATGCCTTGCTCGCCACGGGTTTCCCCTATTACGACTTCGATCGCATGGACGCTTATCTGGGCGTTTTGAAAGACCTGATGCGCGAGACGAGGGGCATCCGGCGGCTGGGATCGGCGGCGGTCGACCTGGCCTATGTGGCCTGCGGCCGCTTCGACGGCTTTTTCGAATACAGCCTGCACCCCTGGGATGTGGCGGCGGGCGCCCTGCTCGTCGAGGAGGCCGGCGGGCGGGTGACCGATTTCTCCGGAGGAAACAACTACCTCTTTGGCAAGGAGATCCTGGCGGTCAACCAGGGCATAGCCGATGCACTCGCCGGGGCTCTTTCGCGGGCTTTTTGATCCGGAAAAAGGGGGCTTTGATCGAACAAAATAGCATTTCCGCAAAAGGCCCTTTACTTTGGGCGCTGATTCGGGTAAAAGCATGCACGTATGAACCTAATGGAAAATATCAGCATGGCGTTCCGGTCGATCCGCTCGAACATGATGCGTGCGGTCTTGACCCTTTTGATCATCGCCTTCGGCATTATGGCCCTGGTGGGCATTCTGACGGCTATCGACAGCACCGTCTATGCCCTCAACGACAGCATCTCCAGCCTGGGGGCCAACTCTTTCACCATCGACCCGAAGGGCGGCGGCATTCAGGGCCACCGTGGCGGCCGGCGCGATAAGCGGGGCGATCCCATCAGTTTCGACCAGGCGGTGAACTTCAAGGAATCGTTCCATTTTCCGGCCAAGGTTTCCGTTTCCCTTTTCTGCACGGAAATGGCGGCGGTCAAATACGGGGAGGAAAAGACCAATCCCAACGTCAGCATGATGGGGGTAGATGAAAACTACCTCGACGTGAAGGGCATGGAACTGGAGATCGGCCGCAATTTCACGGCGGTGGAGGCCATGAACGGAGGCAACCGCATCCTCATCGGCATGGACATCGTCGACATGCTTTTCGACGACAAACCCCTAAAGGCTATCAACCAACTCATCACCGTAGGGAGCACGCGCTACCAGGTAATCGGGGTGCTCAAATCGAAGGGCGCCAGTATGAACCAGAGCGAAGACCGGCAGGTGCTCGTACCCCTCCAGACGGGCAAGCGTTTTTACGGAACCTCCGATTCCGACTACGACCTCATGGTGGCGGTAACCAACGCCACAGACATCGACTATGCCGTCGCCGCCGCTACCGGCCAGTTCCGCAACATTCGCAAGCTCAGGGCCGCTGAGGACAATGACTTCGAAATATTCAAAAGCGAAAGCCTGATCGGTCTGATCAAGGAAAATACGACCAACCTGCGCATGGGCGCGGTGGCCATCGGCCTCATGACCCTTCTGGGCGCCGCCATCGGCCTGATGAACATCATGTTGGTATCGGTTGCCGAGCGCACGCGCGAGATCGGCGTCTGCAAGGCCATCGGCGCCAACAGCCGCACCATTCTCATCCAGTTTCTGACCGAGGCCATCCTCATCTGCCAGTTGGGCGGCATCGTCGGCATCGTGCTGGGCATCCTGATCGGCAACATCATCAGCCTGCTGATGGGCAGCGCCTTTTTCGTGCCCTGGGGCTGGATCGGCATCGCCATCCTGACTTCCTTCCTGGTCGGTCTCTCGGCAGGGATCTACCCCGCACTCAAAGCCGCCAAACTCGACCCCATCGATGCGCTGCGCTACGAGTAATGGGAGACCAGCGGGTCCATCACCCTGAACCACAGCGGCGGAACCAGGGCCATTAGGATCGAGGTAGGGTACCCATAGGGTAGTTGCGGGCTTTCATCCCAATGCCTGAGCACCTGGTATTTCCGCGTAGCTTTGTAGTGGTGGTCGGAATGCCGCGTGAGTTCGTACAGGAAAATGCGGCCCAGTTCGTGGTCGGAATTCCAGGAATGAGTGGGCAGCACAGGTTCGTACCTTCCCGATGGCAGTTTTTTGCGCCTCAGGCCGTAGTGTTCGATGTAGTTGACGGTTTCCAGCAGGAGGAAGCCCACGACGGCGATGCCGATGGCGAATAACAGTCCTTCCCATTGGTAGTACCACCAAATTCCCCCCAGGTACACCAGTTGAATGAGTTGGAAGCGCAGCATTTCGTTTTTCTCCAGTTTCCAGGCATTGCGGTAGCTGCCCCAGACGGAGCGCAGCCAAAAGGCGTAGATGACTTCGCCCTTGCGCGCAGAGGCGGGGTCGTCGTCGGTCGCCACGTTTTTGTGGTGGCCGCGGTTGTGTTCGATGAAAAAATGCATGTACAGGGCAGGCAGGAGGAGTATTTTGGCCATCGCCTGTTCTGCCAGGCCAGGCCTGTGCCCCAGTTCATGCGCCACGTTGATGCCGAAGGCGCCCACTACCAATCCGACGTTGAGCCACATGGCGGCCAGTTCCCAGAGGGTCCGGTCCTGAGCCGCCTGGGTGTGGAGGGCGTAGGCGATCAGGCCGTATAGCACGGGGATGTGCAGGTAAAGCAGCCAGTCGAAAAAACGATTTTTCGCTTGCTGTGTTTCCTCTTCCTGAGAGAGGTTGTAAGCGGAGCGGGGAAGGAGTTGTTCCAGCACGGGAATGAGGAAGAAGGCGATGTAGACGGAGCCGGGGGAGGCCCATCCGCCGTGCCAGACGCCCCAGAAACCGGCGATGGGGGCGAGATAGGCGAGGAGGTACTTGTATTCTTTCCACAGCATGGTAGCCAGTAGTTTTTTGATTAAATTAGCGCAAAATAGCCAAACGAGCAAACCCGACAGAAATGAGCAAAAATTTTTATCCGCTTGTGGTCTCCGAAGTGAGACGGGAGACCGCAGATGCAGTGTCCGTTTTTTTCCAGGTTCCTGACAACCTGAAGGAGACTTTCCAATACAAGCATGGCCAATACCTCACCCTGAAATTCACCCTCAACGGCAAGGAAGCGCGCCGGGCCTACTCCATGTCGAGCAGCCCCCTGGAGGAGCGCCTGTGCGTGACGGTGAAGCGGGTGGATGGAGGACTGGTCTCTCCCTACATCAATGACAAGTTGAAGGCCGGCGATACGGTGGATGTCATGTCACCCGAGGGCCGGTTTTTCACCGATATCCACGAGGGGCAGAAGAAGACTTATTACATGATCGGCGCGGGCAGCGGCATCACGCCCCTGATGTCGATCATCAAAACCATCCTGGAAGTGGAGCCGATGAGCGTCATTTTCCTGCTCTACGGCAACCGTAGCGAGGAGAGCATCATTTTCCGCGAGGAGCTCAAGCGCCTGCAGGAGCGCTATGCGGGCCAGCTGTTCGTGGAGCACACCCTGAGCCGGCCTGGCCGGGAGAAGTCGAAGGGGCTGGCGGGGCTTTTCTCAAAAGGTACGATCAGCTGGGAGGGCCGCGTAGGCCGCATCGACGGCAAGATGGTGGAGTCGTTTCTGAATGCCAATCCGCTCCGCAGCAAGGATGCCGATTTTTTCCTCTGCGGTCCGGGCGAGATGATCGACGCGGTAAAGGGCAAGCTGGCGGCACTTGGCAAGGATGGCAAGCACATTCATACCGAATACTTCACGACCGCCGAAGTCGATGAGTCGCAGCGGGCATCCGGCGTTGCCGGGGCCAGGGCGTTTGTCACGCTCAACGGCAAGAAGATCGAGGTGACGATTCCGGAGAAGAAGACGATTTTGGCGACCTTGCTGGATGCGAAATACGACCCGCCTTTTTCCTGCACTTCCGGGGCGTGCTCGACCTGTCTGGCCAAGCTCACGAAGGGCACGGTGAAGATGGACGTCTGCTATGCGCTTGACGAGGAGGAGGTGAAGGAAGGATTCATTCTCACCTGTCAGTCGCACCCGACGAGCGGCGAGGTGGAGTTGACGTACGACGTTTAACTGACGAGGGTTCCCACGTGTTCGCCGTTGACGATTTTCATCAGGTTGTCTTCATGGTTGATATTGAAGACGATGATGGGGATGTTGTTTTGCTGGCAGAGGGTGAAGGCCGTCATGTCCATGACGTTGAGGCCGAGGCTGATGACCTTGGCGAAGGTCAGGTTGTCGAAGCGGGTGGCGGTGGGGTCTTTTTCGGGGTCGGCGGTATAGATACCATCGACGCGGGTGCCTTTGAGGATGACGTCGGCGCCGATTTCGCTGGCGCGGAGGGCGGCTGCCGAGTCGGTGGTGAAGTAGGGGCTGCCGGTGCCTGCGGAGAAGATGACGATGCGGCCTTTTTCCAGGTGGCGTATGGCGCGGCGGCGTATGTAGGGTTCGGCGATCTGGTTCATTTCGATGGCTGATACCAGGCGGGTGAAGAGGCCGATGCTCTCCATGGCGCTTTGGAGGGCCATGCCGTTGATGACGGTGGCGAGCATGCCCATATAGTCGCCCTGTACGCGATCGATGCCCGATTTGGATGCCTGCAGCCCGCGGAAGATATTGCCGCCGCCGATGACGACGGCGACTTCGATACCCGCTTCGTGGAGCACTTTGATTTGATGGGCGTAGTGGAAGAGTTTGGAAGACTCGATTCCGAATTGCTGTTCACCCATGAGGGTTTCCCCGCTGAGTTTCAACAGGACGCGTTTGTACCTGGGTTTGCTCATAACCTTTCGATTTAGCCCTTACTTGCGGGACAAAGTTAGCAAAAATGAAAAAGGCGAACCTTTTGGGGTTCGCCTTTTTGGAGGTCTTAGCCGAGGGTAACGTGCCGGAAGGCTGTAACCGTGAGGTCTTTATCGATGTCCTGGAGGAACTGCTTGACCGTTTTCTTGTTGTCTTTGACGAAGGTCTGGTTGAGCAGGGTAGTTTCCTCGAAGAATTTCCTCAGTTTGCCTTTGGCGATGTTTTCGAGCATATTTTCGGGCTTGCCTTCTTTGCGAGCCTGTTCCATACCGATTTCGATCTCCTTTTGGATAATGGAGGCGTCGACGCCGTCCTGATCGACTGCGATGGGGCGCATGGCGGCAACCTGCATGGCGACGTCGCGGCCCGGGTCGAAGAAGGAGTCGTTGTGTTTGTTGAGGCCGACGAGCACGGCAGCCTTGTTGCCCATGTGGATATAGGGGGCTACCATATCAGCGGTCAGCGACTCGTACTGGGCGAGTTCGATTTTTTCACCGATAACGCCGACCTGTTCGGATACTTTTTCAGCAACAGTTATGTTGTTGAATTTGGTTTGGAGCAGGGCGTCGAGGGAAGCGGGCATGTTATCGAGGGCCAGTTGTGCGAAGGAGTTGGCCAGGTCGATGAAGTTCTGGTTTTTGGCCACGAAGTCGGTTTCGGAGCTCAGCCTGACGATGACGCCGCGCTTTTTGTCGTCGGAAACCAGGGCGATGACCACGCCTTCCTTGGCTTCGCGGTCGGCGCGTTTGATGGAAAGTTTTTGGCCTTTTTTGCGGAGGTATTCAATGGCCTTTTCGAAGTCGCCATTGGAATCTTCGAGAGCGGCTTTGCAGTCCATCATACCGGCGCCGGTAATGTCCCGGAGTTTTTTAACGTCGGCGGGAGATATATTGCTCATTGTATATGCGGTTAAAATGGTTTGTGAATGGTAGTACGGTTGCTTATTCCTCGTCGGCCGTCGCGGGCTTTTCCGTCTTGCTCCGTTCGCGGTCAGACAGGCCCTGGCGGATAGCGTCGGCCATGTAGTTGACGATGATGGAGATCGACTTGGAAGCGTCGTCGTTTGCCGGGATCGCGAAGTCTACGCTGTTGGGGTCGGAGTTGGTATCGACCATAGCGAAGGTGCGGATGCCCAGTTTCTTGGCTTCGTCGATAGCGATGTGTTCATGGGAGACGTCGACCACGAAGACGGCTGCCGGGAGGCGGGTGAGGCTGGCGATACCGCCGAGCACTTTTTCCAGTTTATCGCGTTCGCGGCCCAGGGTGAGGCGCTCTTTTTTGGTCATCGTCTCGGCGCTGCCGTCCTGCAGCATGCGGTCGATGTTCTGCAGTTTCTTGATCGAGCGGCGGATGGTGGCGAAGTTGGTCATCATACCACCCAGCCAGCGGTCGGTCACGAAGGGCATGCCAACGGAGAGGGCAGCTTTGGACACGATATCGCGGGCTTGTTTTTTGGTGGCAACGAACATGACCTTGCGGCCCGACTTGGCGATCTGGCGCATGGCGTTGGCCGCGCGGTCCATCGATTCCAGCGTACGGTTGAGGTCGATGACGTGGATGCCCTTGTATTCAGTGAAGATGTAGGGGGCCATTTTGGGGTTCCACTTCTTCTTCAGGTGGCCGAAATGAACCCCGGCGTTGAGCAAATCTTTATAGGTAGGCTTTTCCATTTTCGAATGTCGTTGATAAATGTTGAAAAAAACCGATTAACGCTTGGAGAACTGGAAGCTCCTTCTTGCTTTGGGTTTCCCGTACTTTTTGCGTTCCACCTCGCGGGAGTCGCGCGTCAGGTACTTCTCGTCCTTGAGCGGTTTGCGGAACTCTTCGTTCAGCTTGACCAGCGCGCGGGAGATACCCATGCGGACTGCCTCGGACTGGCCTTTGAAGCCGCCGCCGTTGACGTTGACCACCAGGTTGTAGAGGTTTTTGGCGTCAATCAGTTCGAATGGCCCGGTGATATTGCCCTGGATGTGCTTTTGAGGGAAATACTCCTTAAAGTCCTTCCCATTGATGGTGATCTGGCCGTCACCCTTGGTCAGGTATACGCGAGCTACCGACGATTTCCTTCTGCCTATGGCATTGATCATTTCCATATTATGCGATTTGTAGCTTTCGGATTAATTAAAATTTGAAGGGTTCGGGGGTCTGCGCTGTGTGGGGGTGTTCTCCGCCTGCATATACGTGCAGTTTGCGGAACATCTGGCGGCCCAGGGAATTCTTGGGCAGCATCCCTTTGATGGCGTTCTCGATGATGGCTTCCGGCTTCTTGGCCAGTACCATGCGTGCCGTAGCCCGCTTCTGACCGCCGGGATAACCGCTGTAACGCAGGTATTCCTTCTGGTCGATCTTGCGGCCCGTTAAACGCACCTTGTCTGCGTTGATCACGATGACGTGGTCACCGGTATCGACATGAGGTGTATAGGAAGGCTTGTGCTTGCCACGGAGCACATGGGCAATCCGGGAGCACAAACGGCCCACAACTTCCCCATCTGCATCAATGATGTACCACTTGCGCTCTACCTCTTCGTTCTTCGCTGAAAGCGTCTTGAAACTTAGCGTATCCACTGATGAATGTTTTAATAATCGAAAAAATCTGTCTGCTCGCTCAAAAGCGGATGCAAAGGTATGTGATTGGGTCTCAAAATACAAGTCCTTGCCAAAAAAATATTCCAATCAAAAAAGATAACTTACTGAAAAACAGTCAAAATTTTGCACAAGACTTTTCAACATTGCAGTCGCAGGCCAGGGCCGGCGCAGACTGAACCTTTTCGAAAAGGCTTTGTTTCAAGTCTCATTGCATAAAAGTGTATCTTTACCCTGCACACATGACGTATATAATGGACAAGCTGGAGGACCCTACCGCCGCTTCCCGAAAAAGGGATCACATCGAACTGGCTTTCCAGTCGCAGGTCGAGCTTTCGGCCCTCGACAGCCGTTTCTACTACGAACCCATGCTGGCGGCCCACCCTCCCGGCGGCTCCTGGCCTGCGTTTTCTTTCCTGGGCAAGACGCTCCGCATACCCATGTGGGTATCGAGCATGACAGGCGGCACGCAGCTTGCCCATACCATCAACCACAACCTGGCCCGCGCCTGCCGCGAATTCGGCATGGGCATGGGACTGGGCTCCTGCCGCTCTCTTTTATACAGCGATGATACGCTTTCCGACTTCGACGTCAGGGACCTGATCGGCGACGACCTGCCGCTGTACGCCAACCTGGGCGTTGCCCAGATCGAGCAGCTCAACGATCGAAATGACCTTCATCGCATCCCTGAACTTGTGGCCAGGCTGAGGGCCGACGGCCTCATCATCCACGTCAACCCCATGCAGGAATGGCTGCAGCCGGAGGGCGACGTGCTTCGCTTTTCTCCGCTCGACTCGATCAAGCAGGTACTCGATTTCGCACAGTTCCCGGTGATCGTCAAGGAAGTCGGGCAGGGATTCGGTCCTGCGAGCATGCGTGAACTGCTGCAGCTCCCGCTCGAAGCCATCGACTTCGCCGCGAGCGGCGGCACCAACTTCGCCATGCTCGAATTGTTGCGCAGCGACCCCGCCAACCTGGAAGCCTACCAGGCTCTGGCCAAAATCGGGCACAGCGCGGAAGAAATGGCCGCATTCACCAACACGCTGGCCGGGGAGCTGGGGCCCCGCCTGCAGTGCAAGCAGATCATTATTTCCGGCGGCATCAAGCATTTTCTCGACGGATATTACCTCATTGAAAAGATTAACCTCCCGGCGGTCTACGGGCAGGCTTCCGGCTTCCTCAAACACGCCCGCGGCAGCTACGAAGACCTCCGGCGCTTCGTGGAAGGCCAGGTGCGCGGGCTGGAGGTAGCCCGTACCTACCTCAGGGTTCGTTGATTCATTGAAATAAACTTTCAGCCATGTCTGAAAAAAACGTGATAGCGGGATTCTCCAAATGGCCAAAAGCGCATAAGGTGGAATGGCTGACCTCCCAATTCTCCGCCAACCCGGCCGAGGCTGAACAGGATATCAGGAGTTTCTGGCACCCCGACGAAGAATTGCAGCGCATCATAGACGGTTTTAGCGAAAATACCGTCAGCAATTTCGTGCTTCCCTACGGCATCGCCCCCAACTTCATGATCGACGGGCGCCCCTACGCCGTTCCCATGGTGATCGAAGAGAGCTCCGTGGTAGCGGCTGCTTCCAGCGCCGCCAAATTCTGGGCCGACCGAGGCGGATTTCACACCCGCATCATCGATACCCGAAAGATCGGGCAGGTGCATTTTTTCTGGAAAGGCGATTTCTCCCTGCTCCATGCCCAACTTCCCGCGTTGAAGGAAGCGCTGATCGTGCAGGTCGATTCTCTCACCGCCAACATGCGCAAGCGTGGAGGCGGTATCCTCGATCTGGAGCTGCTGGATTTTTCCGCGCAGGAGCCCGGCTACTTCCAGCTTCGCGTTTCTTTTGAAACCTGCGACAGCATGGGCGCCAATTTTATCAACTCGGTGCTGGAGTCCTTCTCCGAGGGGTTGCAGCAATTCATAGCCTTCCACCCTGCTTTCGAAGGCGAAAGCAGGGAAGTGGACGTGCTCATGTCCATCCTGTCCAACTACACTCCCGACTGTCTGGTGGAGGTCTGGGCGGAATGCCCGGTGGAAGAGCTGGGCTATTTCTGCGGCGCCATGAAGCCCGCCGAGTTTGCCGACCGGTTTGCGAGGGCTGTACGCATCGCCCGGATCGATCCCTACCGCGCAACGACCCACAACAAGGGCATTTTCAATGGCATCGACGCCGTGGTGCTGGCCACTGGCAACGATTTTCGCGCCATCGAGGCCTGCGGGCACGCCTATGCCGCCCGCGACGGCCAATACCGCAGCCTGAGCCGCTGCGAAATCGGCAGCGGCATCTTCCGCTTTTCCTTGGAAATCCCCCTGGCCCTGGGTACGGTAGGCGGGCTGACAACCCTGCACCCCCTGGCGAAGTTGAGCCTAGAGGTGCTCGGCCATCCCAGCGCCCGGGAGTTGATGTCGGTCGTGGCTTCCGTCGGTTTGGCGCAAAACTTCGCCGCCGTGCGCTCGCTCGTCACCACCGGCATCCAGCAGGGACACATGAAGCTGCACCTGCTCAATATCCTCAACCACCTCGGCGCTACGGAGGCGGAGATTCAGGCAGCCCAGGCCTTTTTTGAGGGCCGGACCGTCTCCCACTCTGCGGTGCGCAACTTTATGGATGCCTGGCGGGAGTCGGCGCAGGTAGCTCGCGGCGTTGTATTGGCAGTGAAAAAGTGAACTGTTATTCATTACCCGACCTTACATAAATGAGTTCGCATTTCCCCCAAACCTAAACTCCGTCCTATCGAAGCTTTCTGGAAGGCAAACGGCAAACTTCTCCTGTCTGGCGAGTACTTCGTCCTGGACGGAGCACTGGCTTTGGCCATTCCGACCAGCAAGGGGCAGACCATGCAGGTGAGTGAGGGAGCGATTGAAGGTATCCTCCAGTGGAAAAGCCGTGATGCCGACGGGAGGATATGGTTTGACGGCGAATTCGAATTGCCGGGCCTTTCCTACATTCAAGGAAATGACGAAGCAACCGGGCGCAGGTTGCAGCAGATCATGGAATCGATCTGTACCTTTTCTCCTACCTTTTTACTCAACCAGACGAGCCTCAGCGTGGAGACGCGGCTGGAATTCCCCCGTCTCTGGGGCCTGGGCTCCAGTTCTACCCTCATATACCTGATGTCGCGCTGGGCGGAGATCGATCCATTTCAACTCCTGAAGAGTACTTTCGGAGGCTCGGGCTATGACGTGGCCGCGGCCTCGATGGAATCGCCGTTTTTCTATCAGGCAGGCAACCCGCCGCAGATCGAAGCTTGTCCGTTCAACCCTCCTTTCGCCAACCAGCTTTATTTTATCTACCTGGGACAAAAGCAGGACAGCCGGGAGGGCATCGCCCGCTATCGGGAGCGGCAGCCTGTAGACGCCTCGCTCATCGGGCAGGTCTCATCGCTTACCCGCGCCATGGCGGCTTGCGAAGACCTTGAGGAGTGGGACCGCCTCATCCGCGAACACGAGGCCCTGGTTGGGGGTTTTCTGGACCTTCCCCGGGCTCGCAACATCCATTTTGCAGATTTTTGGGGAGAAATAAAATCCCTGGGCGCCTGGGGCGGCGATTTTGTGCTGGCCAGCAGCGACCGGAGCGAAGAAGAAACGAAATCTTATTTCAACGAAAAAGGTTTTTCGGTGTTTTTACCCTATAATCAACTAATTTTCCCTCCAAATCCCTAACCACCCAAGCACCCCTTAGATTATGCCCACGACCTGGTACCACGGAACGGTGATACGCATTGAAGACGAAAGCCCAAATACCAAGCGCTTTTGGGTGGAAATTCCCGAGGTGGCGTCATTCGACTTCCGGGCGGGGCAGTTTGTGACCATGGATCTTCCCGTTCACGAAAAGCGCCTGCACCGCTGGAGGAGTTATTCCATCGCCAGTGCTCCGGGAGAGGGGAATGTAGTGGAATTTTGCATCGTGTATCTCGAAGGAGGGCTGGCTACGCGCTATTTCTTCGAGGAGGTCAAGGTGGGTACTTCGCTCAAGTTTAAAGGCCCCGACGGCGGCTTTGTGCTTCCGGAAAATCTGGACCAGCAAATCGTCATGGTGTGCACAGGTACAGGGGTGGCGCCTTTCCGGAGCATGTTGAGAGACATTGAGCGGCGCGACCTCGCCTTCCGCCGCATCCACCTCATTTTCGGTACCCGCCACGAGAACGGCATCCTGTACCGCAGCGAGTTTGAAGCTTTCGCGGAAAAGTGGCCGAATTTCCGCTACGACATCGCCCTTTCGCGCGAAGCGGACTGGCCGGGCTACAAAGGCTATGTGCACCAGATCTACCTGGATCGCTACGCTGAAAAAAGTCCGGATACCCAATTCTACCTCTGCGGCTGGAGCAACATGATCGACGACGCGGTGGCCAACCTGATCGTCAAGCTGGGCTACGACCGCTCGCAGGTGCACTACGAGCTTTACGGATAATTTTTACCAGATGTTGCAATGCTCCAGGGCGATTTCTTCACGGTAGAACAGCCGGGTGGTGTGTTCGAAGGAGGCGGTGTAGTCGGAGACGAAGAAGCGGTGGCTGTGTTGCTTATGTTGGTTGAGCAGGTTTTTGGAAGCCAGGCGTTCTTTAACGGCGCGGGCTACCACATCGGTTGAGTCGTAGACCTGTACTTTTTTTCCAAAAAAATTCTCGATTTCCGGGCGGATGAGGGGGTAGTGGGTACATGCCAGCAGCAGGGCGTCGATATCCTGGAGGCTGGGGTGGCTCAGGTAGCTTTGCAGCACGGCCTGGCTGATCTCGTTGTGCACATAGCCTTCTTCTATCATGGGGGCCAGGAGGGGGGTAGCGAGGGAGGCGATCTCCAGATCGGGTTGGAGAGATCTCAACTGGCGTTCATACATGCCCGATTGCACGGTGGCCTTGGTGGCGATGATGCCCACTTTCCGGTAACGCTTGCTGGCCACCTCTTCCACGAGGGGGTCGACCACGTTGACGAAGAGGGTCTGGCCTTTAAAGAAATCGACCAATACGTGATAAGCGGCTGATGAGGCCGAGTTGCAGGCCACCACGATCATCTTGCACTGTTGTTCGAGCAGGAATTTGGAGATGCGCAGGCTGTAGTAGCGGATGGCGTCGGCCGATTTGTCGCCGTAGGGCAGGTGGGCGGTATCGCCGAAATAGATGATTTCCTCTTCCGGCAAAAACTGAACGATGGCATTGGCGACAGTAAGTCCGCCAATGCCAGAGTCAAAAACACCGATGGGGCTGTGGGGCGTTACACTATTCACCTCCTCAACTTCTCAACTATTCTTCAACAATGCCGACTTTTGCTTTGACCTTAGCGGTGATATCGCTGTTTTCGTCGGCGAAGAGGATAGCGCCGGAGCTCAGGTCGAATACCAAGGTATAGCCATCTTCCTTGGCGATCTCCTTGATAGCGGTATTGATCTTTTCGAGGACGGGGGCCAGGAGTTCTTCCTGTTTGGCCAGCATCATATTCTGCATTTCCTGCTCGTAATTGATGATATCCTCCTGCATTTTCTGCAGTTCTTCGAGGATTTTCTGTTCCTGCACGGGAGCGAGCTCACCGCGTTCTTTCTTGGCCGAAGCGTCCTGCTGTTTCAGCTGGAAGTCTTCCACCATTTTCTGTCCTTTTTTCTGCAATTGCGAGCGGTAACCGTCGAGGTTGGAGCGCATCTGTTCCATTTCCGGCATTTTTTCCAGGATGGAGCCGGAGGTCACATATGCGTATTTCTGGGCTTCGGCCACGGTAGAACTCATCAGCCAGCACGTCAGGACGAGGCCCAGGAGAATGATTTTCTTCATAGTGTCGTTTAGTTTTCGAATGAACAAAGGGGGGGGAATCGCCCGCAAAGATACACTGATTTTAAACTTGTCGGATATAGTTTTTTTAGTTGAGAGAGTTGAGGAGTTGAGAAGGTGAGGAGTTGAGGGATTCCACTTCTCACCTCCTCAACTTTCTCAACTCATAAAAAAGGGGGATTATTTCTTGAGCGAGGCGAGCACGTCCTGGGTTACGTCGTAGCGAGGGTTGGCGAAGAGGATGCCTGCAGCGCCGCCTTTGTCAAAGATGAAGTCATAGCCGCGGTCGTTGGCGTATTTTTCGATGGCTTCGTATACTTTATCCTGGATGGGTTGGACGAGTTCCTGGCGTTTTTTGAACAGTTCGCCTTCGGGGCCGAATTTCTCCTTTTGCATTTCCCGCACTTGCTGTTCTTTGGTCATGATCTCATCTTCCTTTTGTTTGCGGGCTTCGTCGCTCAGCAGCACTTGTTCGGCCTGGTAGCGGTTATACATAGCTTTGATCTGGTCGTATTCCTGGGCGATGTCCTGGCGCCAGGCTGCGGCGATCCTGTCGAGTTCTTTCTGGGCATCCTGGTATTCCTGGATGCTTTCGAGGACGAGGTTGACATCGACATAAGCGATGCGCTGGGCCTGAGCGGCGCTGGTGAGTACGATGGCCAGGGCGGCGGTAGCCAGCCATTTTATCGTTTGTTTGGGGAAGCTAAGTGTCATCATGTCGTTGATTTTTGATTTAGTGTTTTACAAAAATACATCTTTGGACTGAACTCCATGCAAATAACGCGGATGGGGCAAGCAAATGAAACGGGGCGGGGCGGTTTAACTAATGTTTAACTGGAAGTGGCTGAATCTTAAGGAAGTCTTACCTTTGAGCCCATGAAAGAAGTATTCACGATCAGTTCGCAGCCGGTGGCGCTTGACCAGGTCAGGAAGTGCATGCTGGCAGATGCTCATCTTCAGTTGTCGGAGGAGGTTGTGCAAAAGGTGCAGCGTTGCAGGAGCTATCTGGAGGAGAAGGTGAGCAGTACCGGCAGGGTGTTTTACGGCATCAACACCGGTTTTGGTTCCCTGTGCAACGTTCAGGTATCCGGTGAGGAGTTGAAGCAATTGCAGGTCAACCTGGTGCAGTCGCATGCCTGCGGCATGGGCGACGAAGCGCCGGCCGCCATTGTGCGGCTCATGTTGCTGCTCAAGATCAAGAGCCTGAGCTTCGGTTATTCTGGGGTACAGCTTTCGACGGTGCAGCGGCTGGCCGATTTTTTCAACCATGGCGTCTATCCCGTGGTCTATCAGCTGGGTTCCCTGGGCGCTTCGGGCGATCTGGCGCCGCTGGCGCACCTGAGCCTGCCCTTGCTGGGCCTTGGCGAGGTCAGGTATAAAGGGGAGAGGAGGCCTTCGGCCGGGGTGTTGGAAGAACTGGGCTGGGCGCCGCTTTCCCTTGGGGAAAAAGAAGGGCTTGCGCTGCTCAACGGCACGCAGTTTTCGGCGGCATATGCGCTGCATGGCATACTGGAGGCCCACCGCTTGTTCGAATGGGCTAACGTCTGCGCTGCGCTCTCGCTCGACGCTTTTGACGGCTTGATAGAACCTTTCGACGCAAGGCTGCACCATATCCGTCCGCACAAGGGGCAGCAGGTGGTTGCGGCCGCCATCCGGGAGTGGCTGGATGGTAGCGAGATATTGGTGCGGGCGAAGAGCGTGGTACAGGATCCCTACGCCTTCCGCTGCGTGCCACAGGTGCATGGCGCGACCTGGGATGCCATGCAGTACGTGGCGCAGGTGGTGGAGACGGAGTTCAACGGGGTGACCGACAACCCGAACGTATTTCCGGAGGAGGACGCCATTTTATCGGGGGGCAATTTTCATGCCCAACCGCTTGCCCTGGCCTCAGATTTTCTGGCCATCGCAGCAGCCGAGCTGGGCAGTATCTCCGAGCGCAGGGTGTATCAACTGATTTCCGGCCAGCGCGGCCTGCCGCCCTTCCTGACGAGTGAGCCCGGCCTGCACTCGGGGCTGATGATCCCGCAGTACACGGCGGCGGCGATCGTGAGCCAGAACAAGCAGTTGTGCTCGCCTGCCTCGGTCGACTCGATCGTGTCGAGCAATGGGCAGGAGGACCATGTGAGCATGGCGGCCAATGCAGGTACCAAGCTGTACCGGGTGCTGGAGAACCTGGAGCGTTTGCTGGCCATCGAGCTGCTCACTGCCGCCCAGGCCCTGTATTTCCGCCGCCCGCAGCGAACGAGTTCGCGTCTGGAAAGCTTGATCGGCGCCTACCGGACCAAGGTCGGACCGGTTGAAACCGACCGTGTGCTGAGCGAAGATCTTCACCAGACGGTGGCATTTATGCGGGAAACAGCATTGACCTGATATGAGCAGATACTTCCCGTTCATCGCGTTTGCACTCATCCTGAGCGCCCAGCAACTGCACGGGCAGGCGAAAGGTTTTGGGCTGGAGGCCGGAGGGGAGTACGGGCGTATTCTGAAGCACAGCCGGAAGATCGCATTCGGCATACCGCGGCAGAGCTATGGGATGGGGCTCCATTTTTCCTGGCAGACATACGGTGAAAAGGAGTGGCAGCAACATCACGGATATCCCCTGGTGGGGTTGAGCCTGCAGTATTTCGAGCTGGGAGACCCGCAGGTGTTGGGGCAGGTCGTGGCTGCATTTCCCCATATAACCCTGAAGATCGTTGACCGCCCGAAATGGGTGTTGCAATTTCGCGTGGGCTCGGGGCTGGCCTGGGTGACAAGGCCATACGACAGGCTGCATAATCCTTTGAATAACGGCATAGGCAGCAGGTTGAACAACGCCACGGCGTTCCGCCTGGTTGCGGGCGTTACGTTGTCGCCTCGCTGGGCTCTTTTCGCGGGGGGGAGTTTTTCGCATTTTTCGAATGGAGCTGCGCAAATGCCCAATTTAGGAATCAACGTGCCGGCCTTGTCGGCGAGCATCCAATACAGGCCCAATCCGGTGAACGAAGGCGGGTTGAAAAAATGGGAGGCAAGCAAACGCCCGCCGGGCAGGTTTGGGGCACAAGGCTATTTTTCGATGGCCTACAAGGAGTCGGGTACGCCGGGCGCGGCCAAATGGCCGGTCTACATGGGCTCCGCTGCCGGTATTTACAGGATCAGCAAAGTGCAAAACCTGCTTTTCGGGCTCGAGTATGAATACCATGAAAGTATCTTTCTCTTTTCCCGTCACACCTTTGCTTCCCATACCGCCCGGGAGGCCAGGCAGGACGCCACCCGCTGGATGGTTTTTCTGGGGAATGAATGGCTGTTCGGAAATACCGGCCTGCTGGTCCAGGCGGGGTATTATGTGAGCGGGCAGTCGTATCTGGTGCCATTCCCCCTGTATAACCGGCTGGGAATGAGGTATTACCTGCCTCCTGTGGGGCGTCCTGCCACGCAATTTTTCGCGAGTATCTACCTCAAATCGCACATTATCACAGCTGAATACATATCTATTGGTATAGGAGCCCGCGTTCAATGACAAAAACTCGTAAATTTATATCCTGAATCCATAAAGAATCGATTGCCATGAGACTAAGCAACGCGTATAAAATCCTTTTCAGCGCCTTTTTTATCGTTATTGGGGTTTCTGCCTGCGATGTAAAAAAGGCCAGCCAAAGCCTGAATTTCTTCTCCGTTCAGGACGAGATGGCCCTCGGCAGGCAGGTTGTGCAGGAGATTGAAAGCGACCCCAAGCAGTTTCCCATTCTGCCCGAGGCAGGCAATCAGGAAGTTTACCAGTACATCCGGGGGCTCACGCAGAAGATCCTCAATACCGGCAAGGTGGCCTACCGCGATGAGTTTGCCTGGCAGGTGAAGATCGTCGACGACGACAACACCCTTAACGCTTTTTGCACCCCGGGCGGTTACATCTATGTCTACACCGGGCTGATCAAATTCCTCGACTCCGAAGACCAGCTCATCGGGGTGATGGGGCACGAGATCGCGCATGCGGCGCTGCGGCATTCGACGCGCAACCTGACCAAGGTGTATGGCCTGCAGGTGTTGTATTCGATCATCACCGGCAAGGCGGAACCCGGCATGCTGGAGCAAATCGCCATGGGACTGGTCGCCCTGAAGTTCAGCCGCGACCATGAGACGGAAGCGGATGAGAGCTCGGTCAATTACCTCTGCTCCACCCCTTACAACGCAGCAGGCGCGGCAGGCTTTTTCAAGAAAATGCAGGGACAGCCAACGCCTCCTGCCTTTCTCAGCACACACCCCGATCCGGGCAACCGCGTGGAGAAGATGGAACAGAAGAAAACAGAACTGGGCTGTAAAGGCTCAACGACCAATCAGTCGGCATATCAGGCCATTAAAGCCAAGTTGTAAAACAAAACGTTACTATTCAGTACGGTTATTGCGGCTGCGCCGCAATGAATAATTATTTTGGACCGGTGGTTTTTT
>JBAQQB010000198.1:0-19502 GCA_049306275.1 Saprospiraceae bacterium
AGCATGTGGAACCGCATACGCCAACAACCCACACCGGAATGATCGGACAAATCACACTGATCGGAGCAGGCAATGTGGCCCACCACCTGGGTCCTGCCCTGCGCGCGAGCGGTGTGGAAATCTCACAGGTATTTAGTCGCAACTACGATAAAGCCAGCCACTTAGCTGCCATTACCTCAAGCGAAGCTATAAGTGATTTAAGTAAAGTTGCGCCTTCCGATCTCATGGTATTGGCTGTCTCGGACCAGGCTATTCCCGAGGTCAGCGCCGCCTTGTCTCACTTTTTACCGGAAGATACCTTCGTCGTCCACACCTCCGGCGCTACGTCATCGGCTTTCATCGCCGGACATTTCCGCCGCTATGGGGTTTTCTACCCCTTGCAGACCTTTTCCATGAGCAGGGAGGTTGCTTTTGAAGAGGTTCCCATCTGCATTCACGCTGGAACTGAGTCTGATTTACTGGAACTGGAGGCCCTCGCAGGGCGTATCAGCCGCTCGGTGCACCGCGTCAGCGACGAGCAGCGTCGTTGGTTGCACCTCACCGCCGTGATCGTCAATAATTTCCCCAACCACCTCTACAGCCTCGCCCACGAGGTGCTCAGCGACCAGCATCTCCCCTTCGACCTGCTCAAGCCGCTCATCCTGGAAACGGCCCGCAAGGTGCAGGACCACCCTCCCGCCGCCATGCAGACCGGACCAGCCCGCCGCGGCGACCGCGCTACCATTGAGGCGCATTTGCGGCTGCTGGAGCAGTATCCTGGGGTGAGGGAGGTGTATGAGGTATTGACGAAGAATATAGTGGAGAGTGGAGAGTGGAGAGTGAAGTGAGGCCGTGATGGCAAAGCCATCCCGCAGTTTCATAAGATGGCGAGGCAACTTGTTGCCTCGGCCTCACTCCACTCTCCACTCTCACCTCTCCACTAACTAATGCCTGCACGAACAATAATGCAGCATCCTCCCCAGCGTCTCGCTGTCGTAAGGCAGCAGGTCGGAGCTGCCTGACATTTCGAAGTAGAAAGGGGTGCGTTTGCGGTCGTAGTTGCCTATTTCGTTCATGGTTGCGGCGTCGAAGAGGCGGCCGTTGGCCATGGTGTAGCGCACGAACTCCGAGTTGCGGATATCTTCCAGCGGGTTCTTGTCGAGCACGATGAGGTCGGCGAGCTTGCCTTCCTTGATAGAACCGATTTCCTTGTCCATTCCCAGGTATATGGCGCCGTTCATGGTCGCTGACCGCAGGGCTTCCATGTTGGACATACCGCCTTGGGTGAACATCCACAGTTCCCAGTGGGCGCCCAGCCCCTGAAGCTGTCCATGGGCGCCCAGGTTGATGGGCACGCCGGCGTCCTGAAGCTTTTTGCAGGATTCCGCTACGAGGAAGTGGCCGTTTTCGTATTCTTCCAAAGGCGCCATGGTGCGGTGGCGGGCACGGGAGTCGACCACACCGCGCGGGGTAAAGGTCATGAGCCGTTCTTTGGTCCAGACATCCGACTCCTGGTAGAAGAAATACTCTCCGTTGAGCCCGCCGTAGTTGACGATCAGGGTCGGCGTGTTGTGGGTTTTGGAGCGCGACCAGAACTGGATGACGTCGTCGTAGAGCGGCGCGACGGGGATGTTGTGCTCCACCCCCGTGTGGCCGTCGGCTACCATCGACAGGTTGTGGTAGAAGAAGGAACCGCCTTCGGGCACGACAAGCATACCCAGCTCGCGGGCGGCCTGGATGACTTGCTGGCGTTGCTCGCGGCGGGGCTGGTTATAGCTTTTTACCGAAAATGCGCCATAGGCCTTAGTGCGGCGCAGCGCAGAGCGCGCGTCCTCCAGGCTGTTGATGACGGCCTTGAAATCGCCGTCGGCGCCATAGAGGATGGTGCCGGTGGAATACAATCTCGGCCCCACCATCTCGCCCGCCTTGATCATTTCCGAATGGGCGAAGATCATTTCGGAGTTGGAAGAGGGGTCGTGGGCCGTGGTGACGCCGTAGGCGAGGTTGGCGTAGTATTCCCATTGTTTCTGCGGACTGATCCCGTAGCGGAAATTGCCCAGGTGGCCGTGCACGTCGATCAGGCCGGGCATGATGGTTTTTCCGCTGCAATCAATGACTTTGGCGCCGGCGGGAATCCGCACCTCTGCCATAGGACCTACCGACTTGATCTTGTTCCCCTCCACGACCACAGCCCCGTTTTCGATCACGGCGTCATTTTCCATGGTAATGATTCGGGCGTTGGTAAAGGCAATAGTTCCCTTGGGCTGATCCATCGGCAACATCAGATCTACTTTCAAACCAATGGTGTCGAGCGGCGGGATCGTGTCGCGGCTGCCTTCCAGGAAGAGAAAACGGTCGGTGAGTTCTTCGGAGAAATATTCGTCGCCGAGGGTCCAAAAGAGCTTTTTGCTGTCGGACGACCAGTGCAGGTTGATACCGGCGTCGCGGGCCACCTGGGCCACGGGAACGGCTTTGGTGGAAGAAGAGATCGCCACGGGCTGGCCCGTTTTGGGCATAGGGGCGATGTAGACCTTGTAGAGTTCGGACCAGGCAACCCATTTGTTGTCGGGGCTGAGGGAGAAGCGCTGTGCGTACTGGCCTTCGAAGTGTTTTTTCTTATCGCTGCCGTCGGGCTTGACGCTGTTGTACGACTTGTTGATGTTGCCGAAGAGGAAGCCCCCTTCCTGGAAAAAGATGCGCTTGCCGTCGGCGCTGAACACGGGGTACTCGCCATTGGCGCAGACGAAGGAAGATGCTCCCCCGTTTGCAGAAATGGTGTAGATGCCCGGTTTCTGGCAGTAGGCAAAGCCCTGGTGGATGTTGCCGTCTTCTTTCTGATAGACAATTTGTTTGCCGTCGGGAGAGAACGAGGGCGTGCGGTAGATGCCTTTTTCGGTTGTCAGCACCGTTGATTTCCCTGTAGCCAGGTCGAGTTTACGGATAGCGCCCATTTCCGCATCATCCCAGGTCACATAGGCCAGGAATTTGCCATCCGCAGAAAAGGTGGGTTCGAATTCGAAGTGGGCGTCCTGGGTGAGCCGCTGGGGTTTGCCACCGGGCAGTGCTTTTTTCCAGATGTGGCCTGCGGCGTTGAAAACGAGGGTTTTGCCATCGGGCGAAGTCACGGCATGGCGGATGACGCGGGCGGTAAATTGCTCTGTGAATACGGGTTTTCAAAGTGCAGGGCGTCGGCGATGCGGTGTTTGGCTTCGGCTTCAAAGGGGATTTGCGCAGCTTTTTGGGCCGTCACATCCACCCTCCACAATTTCCCCTGTCCCCAGATCACGATCTCCTTGTCGCCAGGCATCCAGTCGAAGCCTGTGTAGACGCCGAAGACGGCCCAGGCTTCCTGCTGGTCCTTGCTCAGGCCGTCGAACACCGGAGACATTTGCCCTGTGGGGATATCGTAGATGTAGAGCACGCTCTTGGTACGTACTCTTCTGACGAAGGCCAGTTTGTTGCCGTCGTTCGAAACCTGAGGCCGCACGGCGCCGCCCGGTCCGCCGATCAGGGTTTCCAGCGTGCCTTCCTGCATATCGTAACGGCGGATGACGTAGATCTGGCTGTTGGGATCTTTATTATACTGAAAGTAACCGCCGGGGTACATATCCTCGCTGAAGTAGAGGTAGCGGCCGTCGGGCGACACCGAGGGTTCGTTGACGTCCTGTTGGTCGTTCTTGCGTTTGGTCAACTGAATGCCGCTGCCTCCCGAGATATGATACAGCCACATCTCCCCTGCCCCGAGCGAGCGGCCGGAGGTGAAGTGCTTGCGGGCTACGAAATATTCGCCGCCGGGCATCCAGGCGGGGTTGTTGAGCAGGCGGAAATCCTCTTTGGTGACCTGTTTGGCGTCTGAGCCATCGGGATTCATGATCCAGATGTTGTCGCCGCCGCCGGCATCGCTGGTGAAGAGGAGTTTTTTGCCGTCGGGGCTGAATCGGGGCTGCACCTCCCAGGCAAGCCCCTGCCGGATACAGGTGGCTTTGCCGCCGGTGATGGGCATGGTGTAAATATCTCCGAGCAGGTCGAAAGCGATGGTTTTGCCGTCGGGACTGACGTCGAGGTTCATCCAGGTTCCTTCGGTCAGGGTGAAGGAATGTTCCTGATGCGGGCCCATGGGGTTGTTGACGTCCCATTTCGGGGCCTTTTCCTGGGCGGTCAGCAAGAGGGGGAAGAAAAGAAGAAGGCAGAGTATACGGCGCATAGTGAGATAAATTTTTCGAAATTGTGCAAAAATAAACCAATATCTCATATGCACCCATCTTATCAGTCAATACTCGGTACGCTTGAGCAGGAACGCATGGAGCTGTTCGATCTGCTGCGGGTACGCGGCGATGAGGAATTGAACCAGACGCCGGGACCCGGAAAATGGTCGGCCATACAGGTCATGCACCACCTGATCATCAGCGAGGAGTTGTCGCTGAAGTATGTCAGGAAAAAACTCTCCTTCAATCCGGCGCTGCAAAAGGCGGGGTTTTCGGAAAAGTTCCGGAGGATGTTGCTGAAAATATACCTGGGGCTGCCCTTCAAGTTCAAGGCGCCCAAAGGAGTGAACGATGAAGCGCTTCCTTCGCATGTCTCTTTCTCCGAAACCGCACAAAGATGGGATGCCATACGGTCGGATTTGGCTGGATTTCTGGAGGGTGTACCTCGGGATCTTTTCGACAAGGAATTGTACAAACATCCTGCGGCAGGGAAGATGACACTGAACGGCATGCTGGATTTTTACCTGGCGCATTTCCGCCGGCACCGGGAGCAGATTATCCGGATGCTGGTTTAGGCGAATAATCCGGCGATTGCCGCGGTCATGAAACAGGCAACGGTGCCGCCGATCAGCGCTTTAACGCCGAGCTCCGTAAGTGCTTGACGCTGGCCAGGGGCCAACGAACCAATGCCGCCGATCTGGATACCGATGGATGCGAAGTTGGAGAAGCCACAAAGTGCGTAGGTAGCGATCAGCAGGGATTTGGGATCCATTTGTATGCCGGCAGTCTTGAGTTTGCCCAATTCAGCGTAGGCCACGAACTCGTTGATCACTGTCTTTTGCCCCAGGAGCTGCCCGATCAGCAGAATATCCTGAGATGGGGTCCCCAGTAGCCAGGCGACGGGCGCGAAGATCAACCCCAGCACATAGGTAAAGGTGAGCCCTTCGAAGCGGTTGTCCGTTGCAGCTTTGATCTTGTCGTTGACATTAAACCAGTTACCTGGGAATTCCATCAGCAGGTAGTTGGCAAGGTAGACCAGGGCAGTAAAGACCAGCAACATGGCGCCGACGTTGACGGCCAGTTTCAGGCCGTCGGTGGTGCCGCGGGAAATGGCGTCGAGAAGGTTAGATCCCACATCATTGGTGAGTTCCAGCTCTTTTTTCAGTTTTTCCTTTTCCGCTTCCGGGAACAGCATTTTAGCGGCCACAATGGCGGCAGGGGCCGACATGATTGAAGCTGTGAGCAGGTGCTTGGCAAAATAAAGCTGCTGAACAGGATCGCTACCACCCAGGAACCCAATGTAAGCAGCGAACACGCCCCCGGCGATGGTCGCCATCCCACCCGTCATCAGGCACATGATCTCCGAGCGGGTCATGCGCTCCAGATAGGGGCGCACGACGAGCGGCGCCTCCGTTTGACCGATGAACACGTTCGCAGCGGCGGCGAGGCTTTCAGGACCCGAGAGGCCCATGGTGCGAACCATGACCCAGGCAGCCGCCTTGATAATAGCCTGAAGAATACCGAAATAGTAAAGAATGGAGGAGAAGGCCGAGAAAAAGACGATAGTGGGCAATACCTGAAAGGCAAAAATGTACCCAAACCCGCTCACGTTCTCAACCAAACTGCCGAACAAAAAGCGGGCGCCCGCCTCGGAAAACTTGAGAATCGCTGTGAAAAAGCCGGCAATGGCATCGAAGAAAAGACTAACGAAGGGCGCTTTGAGAATGAGCAGCGCCAGCACAAGTTGGGAAACTAAGCCAACTGCCACTAGTTTCCAGTCGATCATCCTCCGGTTGTTGCTAAACAGGTAGCATACAGCCAGTAAAAAAGCCATACCCAGGGACGCTCGTCCGATATCGGTCAGCAGTTCCATAATTGCGTTTATCGTCTATCGATGAGCGTTTACTTAAACGATCAACGATAAACGGTTCAAGTTGATCTGATTAAAATGTCATCCTTTTAAAACGACCAAATGTAATTAAAATAGTGGAGGGAGAAAGTGGAAAAAATTCTTATTATCGCTCCTGAATAAGAAAAACGGCATGGAAACTCCCTTTACGATAGGTATCACCGGAGGTAGCGGGGCGGGTAAAACCACCTTTATCAAGCGGATCAGAGAGGTTTACAACGAAGACCAGGTCTGTATCATTTCCCAGGACGACTACTACCGCCCACGCACCGAACAGTCGGCAGATGAGAACGGCGTATTCAACTTTGACCTGCCTGAATCCCTGTTTCGCGAAGATTTTTTTCACGATGTGCAGAAACTGCGCCAATGGCAAACCGTGACCCGGGAGGAATACACCTTCAATAACCAGCTGGCCACACCGGGCATGCACGTCTTCCGGCCGGCTCCGGTGCTCATTCTGGAAGGGATATTCGTCTTCCACTACCCTGAGATCAGGGAGTTACTGGACCTGAGGGTTTTTCTCCACGCCAAGGAAGACCTCAAGGTGATCCGGAGGATTAAACGCGACAGGGAGGAGCGCAACTACCCGTTGGAGGATGTGCTGTACCGCTATGTCAACCACGTCTCGCCCGCTTTTGAGCGCTATATCAAGCCCTATCAGGACGAGGCCGATATCGTGATCAACAACAACCGCAGGTTTGATGCGGGATTGGATGTATTGAAAGGGTTCCTGCAACTCAAGCTGTCGCAGTTCAAAGGCGCCGGACTCAGATAATTTCGTCGAAAGAATCCTCCCCTGCTATGGACACTTTGCGGGCCTGCGCAGCCAGGCGGGCCTGGTGCATGGACGAGAAATGCCGGGCCGCCGCCACCAGAAAATCCTGGTCCAGAAATGCCCGGATATCCTCAAGGGTTTCCATCCCCTCCCCTTGTCTGAATTTATAAATTTGCTCATAGAGCCCTGTCTCAAGTTTGACAGACAGGCGGTTATCCATTTTAAAAACGGTTATTTTCCAGTCGGGGTGGTCGATGTTGCCAATGATGCGCATGTTGGGTGGTTGGGTGGTTAGGTGGTTAGGTTGAGGAGGCCTTCGGGCAGTTCCAGGGTGATGATCTTTTTATCCTGGTCGATGTGGGAGATGAAATGCGGGTGGAGGGGGATCAGCACTTCGCGATTTTGGAAGCGCACGACGGCCATTTCCTGCTGCGGGTATTCGTCTACTCGAATGATCTCGCCGAGGGGGCCGGTTTGTTTTTCGTGTGCGAAATAGCCTTCCAAAAACTCGTATTGTGGCGAGTAGGGCTTGTTTTCCCGGTCTTCGGCGGGGATCAGGTCTTTTTGTTGCAGGAAGACGGGACTGGCGGTGAATTTCTGGGCTTCTTCCCGCGAAGATACATCTTCCAGCTTGAGGATATCATCGCCGGCGCCGCGGATGTACTCGATAAAAAAGGGAAGCATGTGGCCGCCCTGCTCGATGAACAAGGCATGGCAGTGCAGAAAGTCTTCCAGGTATTCTTCCTCGATGAAGACCCGTAGTTCTCCTTCCACTCCGTGTGTTTTCTGGATGTAACCGATTTGCACGAAATCGCTCATAATGAGTTAGTTGGTCTTCAGCAATGTTTGCGTTAGTTTAAATCCCTTTTGGGCTTTTTGTTCCCAGGGAATGTTCTCATCGAGGGTCAGGGTATCGTCGAGAATTTCCAGTTCCCGGTAGATGAGGCCGGTGTCGCGGGCATATTTTTCCAGGGCATATCGCCGTTCGAGCAGGTTTTCACTATCGGCCTGCCGGATAGTTGCCACATCGGAATAGCCCATTTCCGGCGCAGCAGTGCTCAGCAGCCGGTAGTCCCAGTTTTTGAACATTTCCACCGGTTCTCCGGAGATGAAAACGACGGTCAAGGGGTCGAAATACTTGTTGCCGTTCCAGCCTTTGAAGGGCGTCAGGGGGAAGAGCAGCTTGACGAAAGTCAGGTCGTTTTCCAGCCTGAGCGCTTCGTTGCCGCGAATGGTCGCCGCGACGACCTGTTTGATCTCCCAGGGCAGGGTATCCGAAGCCCTTTCAAAGCGCTCGATCCGGTACCAGGCGTGGCTTTGGAGGTCGAGGAAAGTATCCACCACTTCTTCTCTTACAAATATGGAATCGAAACGGATGGGTTCCGGCGCATTGGCATCGAAAATGGTGGAATCGACGCGGTATTCCCAAAACTTGCCGATTTCGAGCGGATAATAGGGGGCGTCGTCATATTCCGGCAGCTGAAAAGGATCTTTCACCTCCTTGCAGCCGAAGGCCAGCGCCGCTAGCAAAAAAAGAAGCAAGGTCCTGTTCATCATCCGGATTAGTTGGGGTCGTTTTGAAAACTGCCGTAGATGATCCCGCCGCCGACGATATCGTCGCCTTCGTAGAACACCGCCGACTGCCCCGGCGCCACGCCTTTGACGTTGGCGTGGAACTCCGCGTAGACCTGGTCGCCGCGGTTATACAGCGAAGCCAGGGCTCCGTTGTCGCGGTACCTGATCTTGGTCACCGTCTCCAAGCCGTCGGGGATGGAGGGATATTTCATGGAATTGACTTTCCCGACCATCATGCCGTTGCGCACGAGGTCGTCTTCGGGGCCGAGTACGACTTCATTGGATTCGGGCCGTATCTCGGTGACGAACATAGGTACACCGAAGGTGACACCCAGGCCTTTGCGCTGGCCGATGGTGTAGAAGGGATACCCCTGGTGAGAGCCCAGTATTTCTCCTTGGGCGTTGACGAAATGACCTCCGGCCACTTTTTCCTCCAGACCCTCTACCCTTCTGCGGAGGAAACCGCGGTAGTCGTTGTCGGGCACAAAGCAGATCTCGTATGATTCGGCCTTTTTGGAGAGGCTTTCGTATCCGAAATCGAGCGCCATTTTGCGCACTTCGGTCTTGGTATAGCCGCCAAGGGGAAAGCGGCTTCGCTCCAGGCATTCCTGGGTCAGGCCCCAGAGCACGTAAGACTGGTCTTTTTGCGGATCGACGCCGCGGGTGATGTATTTACGGCCGTTCAGCTCGTTGATGATAGCGTAATGACCGGTGGCGATAAATTCGCAGTCGAGGGCGTCGGCTCTTTTCAGAAGGGCGCTCCATTTGATATGGGTATTGCAAAGGACGCAGGGATTGGGCGTGCGGCCCGCCAGGTATTCATCGACGAAGTTGTCGATGACGTAGTCGCCGAATTCCTCCCGGATATCGACGATAAAATGAGAAAAGCCCATATCGACGGCTACCTGCCGCGCATCGTTGATGGAATCGAGGCTGCAGCAGCCCGTTTCCTTCTTAGTGCCCCCCGAATTGGCATAGTCCCAGGTTTTCATGGTGATGCCCACCACTTCATAGCCCTCCTCGTGCAGCATCATGGCTGAAACCGTGCTGTCGATACCGCCGCTCATGGCAACCAATACCCTTCCGTGTTTGCTCATCTCTAATAATTCAAATTTCACACAAAAGTACAAAAAAGCGGCGGCGAAAGTTCACCGGCAGAGAAATGAAAGGAATGGTAGGACTTTTGTTTAAAATGCCTATTTTTGGATCAGGCGAACCAAACCAAGGGTTCTGCACGTTAACAAATTGACCTAAATACCTCGTAATTGACTAAACCAGGTGCTATGAAGAATGTACTTTCCCTTCTGATTACTATGCTGGCCTTTTCCTCCCTCCTCGAGGCGCAGGAATATGGCCTCGCATCCTTTTATTCCGACAAATTCCAGGGCCGTCCGACCGCCAGCGGTGAATTGTACGACAAGGACAAATTGACCGCATCCCACAAGACGCTCCCCTTCGACACCTACATCCGCGTCACCCGCCTCGACAACAAAAAATCGGTGGTGGTCAGGGTTAACGACCGGGGTCCTTACATCAGCGGGCGCGTGGTCGACGTATCGCGAAAGGCTGCCGAGGCGCTCGATCTTTTCAAAGAAGGTACGGCCAGCGTCAAGGTGGAGGTGGTGAGCAAGCCTTCCGCCGTGGAGGAAGAGCCGGCACAGCCCGTTGTAGACAACAAGCCCAAGGAGCCTACGCCGGCAGCCGCGGCTGCTGCACCCAAGGCAGAGGAAAAACCAGCTACTCCCAAGGCAAAAGAAACCACACCAGCAGCAACCACAGCGCCCAAAACGGCAGAAAAGCCCAAAACGCCTGTCCCCTCGGTCACAACGCCGCCGTCTTCTGCCGGCACATCCAACAACGGTCCGGTATTGCTGACCGACAAGAACTACCAATCTTACGACCTGTACAAGCTTGAGGTCACCAAACCGGAAAAGAAAGGCTTTGCGGTCCAGATCGCCTCTTTGGCCAGCTACGACAACGCCATGCGCCAAATCGCCGAATTGCAGGGCAAATTCCTCAAAGACGTGCTGCTCAGCGTGGAGAAAGGTCCGAACAACACGACCATGTACAAAGTGCTGCTCGGGCCCTTCCCCGACAGGGCTGCGGCAGAAGCCTACCAGAAAAACGTCAAGAAGCGTTTCAAGCTCAACGGCTTCATAGTAGACCTCGCGACTATCAGCTACGGCAACTAGGGTATCACTTCATGGGGAGCGCTGCCATTGCGCTTCCCATGAAGTGAATGGAAAAAAAGATTGAAAACTAGTTGCAGGTTTGCCAGCGCTTACTATATATTTGCACCGCCTTGCCACCCTAGCTCAGTTGGTAGAGCAACGCATTCGTAATGCGTGGGTCGGGAGTTCGAGTCTCCTGGGTGGCTCGAAAAAATAGCTCATCGGATATTTCGGTGGGCTATTTTTTTTTAACTTCGGTAAATTATTTATCCCAATGATCGACAAATCCCTCCGAACAGCCCTTCTGTTCCTGCTGCTATTGACAGGAACCGGCCTCTCGCAGGCCCAGACATGCGACAACCGCTGTCTTTCATTCGACGGAACAGGCGACGCCATCAAACTGCCGAACAGCCCAATTACTACCCAAAATGCATTTACGGTGGAAGCCTGGGTGTTTTCCTCGGCTGGCGGCGTGCCTGCCGGCACGTGCGAATTGAACCTGAAAACCTTGTTTTACCTCGGCAACTCAGGCTCCAACAAGCTCGAACTCGGCGAATGCGACGGTATTCTCCACATCTCCTGGTCGCCCTCCGGGCCGATGGAACCCATCGAAGTGGCGCCGCAAAACATTCGCGACGCCTGGCATCACATCGCACTGGTGCGCGAGAACGACACCTTGCGCGTATTTCTGGATGGCGAAGAAGCGTTCTCCGCCATGTACACAACTGCTTCCAACTACACGGCCCTGCTGGTGGGCCATGGCGGCGACCCCGCCGTTTCCACCCCAGGCGAGGACTGGGAAGGAAGGATCGACGAAGTCAGGATATGGAGCGCCGCCAAAGACGCCCAGGACCTGGAACAGTACAAGCGCTGCGCGCTTTCCGGCGATCTGCCTGCCGATCTGCTGGTTTACTGGCCGATGGACCAGGGCGTTCCGGAAGGCGACAACACATCCATCACAGCATTGGAAGACGCCACCGGCAACGGGCATGAAGGCGAATTGAGCTCCCCTCCGGCGGAAAACTTCCTGCTCAGCGGCCCGGTGAGCAACTTTGTGTGCTCGGATACGCCAATTGGCATGGAATTCCTGATCAGCCAGGTCTATTCTCCCGGCATTCCGCTCGAAGGCCTATGCAGTGGCGCGCCGGCCAATTTCTGCGTCACGGAAGGAGGAATGCCCATTTCCGGTCAGGAAGGCTTTTCCATAGAATGGGAATATTCCAACGGCGCTGCCTGGCAGTCGTTGAGCAGCGACCCGGCCTTTTCCGGATTTTGCTTCATTGTTCCTCCCGGAAACTCCAACCTGTCAGCAGACTGCGCCACTGCGCCCGGATTGGAAGAAAAACAATTCCGGCCGGTGTTTACCGTCACCGAGGCATCGGGCGCCGTGTGCACCTGGACTTTACCAGCCCAAACGATCCAGCTTTGCTGCCCGGTCACGGAGGCGGACCTGCAGCTTTCGACCACACCGGCAGGAACGGGAGCCTTTTGCGAAGGCGATACGCTCACTCTGGAAGCAAGCCTCACCATTGATCCATTTGCTACTCCTCCGGGTGGTGAGATCGAAGTGCGCTGGACACTGAACGGCGACCCCCTACCCGACTTCGACAATATGCTGAGCTTCGCGCATGAAGTCGCCGCCGGCGCCGGGGATATCTGCCTTGAGGCAGTCATTTCCCACTGCTCCTGCCCGGCACTGACTGCCAACGCATGCGTAGAAGTGAGTCCACAACCCGTTTGCGGCCTGATCGAGAGCAGAACCGACACGCTTATCCTCGTTCCCGACCAAACAGTTGCCGATCTGTATCATATTTGTCCGGGCGAGGATGCCGTGCTCGGCATGGCAGACCCAGCGGAGTTTGAGAACTGCCGTGCGCAATGGCAGTACTTGTTCCCTTCAGAAGGCGTCTGGAAAGACCTGGGGAACACCAATGTGCTTCAACAGACCAATGTTCTTCCCTCCACCACGCCGGAATGGCCTGCCGGAGAAGAATGCATTAAATACCGGGTTACCTGCCTCCCGCTGGCTGATCCCTCCGGATGCGATACCTGCTACAGCAATGAGATCACCATTTGCCTCAACAAAGCGCCTGAGCCGGCCAGTATTTCCGGCACTACGCCAGTCTGCGAAGGAACCTTTGTCACCATCTCGGTCGACAACCCCGACCCGGCTGTTGTGTATCACTGGTTTTTAAACGGCATGGACCTCGGTTTTGAAGGCCCTGAATACGAGACCTCCGAGGCCGGATGTTATTGGGCAGTGGTTAGTGGCGGTTGTGCGGATCAGGCAGTGCCAACGCCCGAGTTTTGCCTTGAAGTTTGCGAGATCAGGCCGGTCATCAGCTGCCCGCTGTCTCCCAACCCATGCCCGGATGCCGGGGAGCCAATCACCCTGAGCGGTTGCGACTCGGCGGATAATTGCGCCGGCATACTGGAATTTGTCTGGACAGATGGCGATGGAAACACGCTGGGAACCAACTGCCAGCTGACCCACACGCCAGAATCAGGCGGAACGGAATATTTCCTGACGGTGACGAATCCGAATACCAATTGCAGCGCCACGACCTCGCTGCTCATCACGCCCTGTATGGGGAATTAAACCATACTCAAAAAGCCCGGCTATGAGAAAATTATATACCACTTCCATACTTCTTCTCTTTTTACTTACCATCTCCTTTCAAACTTCCAAAGGTCAATGTCCTGCGACGGTGTCCACCTTCAGCGCGAACATGCCTGCGTCTGCCTCCGGCAGGGACTTTGTACTTTTCGATGCCATCCGGACCGCTGATGGCGGCCTTGCGGGGCTCGGTCTGAAAAAAGACGTTTCTGCCACCGCCTGGGAAGTTTATTTCGTGCGCATGGACAGCGACGGGCAGGTCGTTGGCAATCCCAAGCAAATAGCTCCTGCCGCAGGACTGCCCATTGACTGGACGCCTTACGATTCCAAAGCAGCTTTTATCACCGAGGCCTTCAATGGGTCAGGTGGACCGGTTGGATATTTCGTAGCAGTCAACCTGGGAAATGGAACCGATCTGGACATCTGGGCCGCCATGCTCAGCCCGCAGGGATGTGTCGCATGGGGCAAACGCCTGGGCGCCACCGGCGATGGCAACCGTGATAAGGCAGTGGGCGTTTACCGCACGCCGGCCAATGAATACCTGGTTTTGGGCGCGCGCAATGCGGGGATGTCGGGAACGATGATCCTGCATTCGTTTAACGCAGCGGGATCGGATTGTTCCACCTACCAATTCCCCGGAAGCTTTGTGCCCAGAAGTATGACGCGGCTTGCATCGGGCTTTGGAGGCGCTGCTTGGGCAGTATGCGGGATGGAGGAAGGCAGCAATCTGCCTTCAGTAGCTCTGCTGAATGCTTCCTATCAGGAGATCAATGGCTTTGGCGACGCGTTTACACCCAATCTAAACAGCCCCGGGCCGCATATCCCGGTCGACGTGGTACAGCGAGGAAGCAGTCTATATGTATTGGGATATTCGCCATCCAACAGTGGAAAAGGTTGGATGACCCGCCTTACATACATGCCTGCCGGGGTTTCTGACCTGACCTTCATCTATTCCATTCTGATCGACGTGCCCAACGACCCGGCTTACGGGGTGCAGCGGGATGTGCCCTGGGATATCGAGACTAAAAACGATACCATTGCCATTGCGGGCTGGACGCATTACAACGACGCATCCAATCCTTACCGGCCCTGGGCGATGACCATGAATGAATCTGGCGTCCTGCTCAGCACCAAGCGCATGACGGAGCCAGGCTCGCCTTATGGCCTGCTGCACAAGATCGTCAACCTGCCCAACAGGGGGTTTTTCCTCGCCGGACAGAAATGGAGCCTGCCCGGAGCATCCGGCGGAGCTCAGGCATATGTGGCAGGATGCGATAAAAACCTGGTAGTCGGCGATTGCATTTGCAACGAAGATCAGCCCATTTCCCTGCAATATATAGCTGGTGAAATCGACGCCAACTTCGATTTCGGCGCTGGATCGGCCCTGCCTTGCATGGCGGTGGAGACAGGGGGCGCCTGCGAAGACGATGAAGCCACGCAGCAGGTTTGTTTCACTCCAGACAATACAGGCTGTACGGTTGTCATTTACCTTGACGAATTCGACCCCTGCACCGGTGAAGCTACGCTTTCCGCTTATACCTCCGGGATGAGTCCGCCCATCGGCTTCCAGTGGTCGCTGTTCAATGGGCAAATGCCGACCAGCCAATCCATCAACGTGACGTTCCCTTCAAGCGGGACCTTCGAAGTGTCGGTGTCGGCTTCCGACGGAAATTGCAACGCTTCGATCACCCAAGATCTCATCGTGGAGTTTGACTCGGAATCGCCTCAAATCACTTGCCCCGGCAGCAAGATCGTCAACGGGGTAGCAATACCTGGAGGAGGATGCTCCGCAGTTGTTTTCGGGCTGGACCCTCAGATTGAGGATGACTGCCCGCCTGTTGATTTGTCATACGTCCTTTCAGGGGCAACAACAGGTACGGGCTTCGGCAATGCAAGCGGCATTACTTTCAACGAAGGAATTACCCTGGTGACATACACGGCAACCGACGATTTGGGGCTGAAGTCGGACTGCTCATTCACCGTAGAAGTAGATTGCGACAACCTGAACGTGTTCAGCAAGGTATACGGAGATGAGAGCCCCAACCTGCCCACGAAAGTAAAAGCCTTCGGCGAGTACATGTTCGTTGCGGGCCGAACAGAAGTTGACGGAGATGTTTATGGCACTTTCTCCAAATTTGACCCTGCGACAGGCGAACTGGTTTGGGATTTTCAGCTCGCTTTCCCTTCCTCGATCGCCGACTTTGAGTACATACCCGCGAGCGAGAGCAATATCGGGATAGACGGCTTTATCTTGGTGGGCCGGACAGAACCCGTATCATCCGGAGGATTGCCGGTTAACAACAAGTCGATCATTTTCCGGCTCAATGACCTGGGGGCGGCGGGCAATCTGGGCTCCCTGATGCGCGAATACCAGCTCGCAGGCCGGGAAGGTTTTACCCGTATCGTGAAGCACCCCGCCCCCCTCAACCCAGCATTCCCCTATTACGTGGCCGGGGTAAAAAACGTCCCCTCCTCTCCCACTCCTCCTTCCGAAAACGATGTGGTATTTCTGATGAATATCAATCAGGACGGGATGGAGAACTTTGTCGTGGAATACAACTATGCCGCCTCAGCCGACGATGAATTCTACCGGGGACTTTTCCCGCTCCAGGACGGTCATCTGGCGCTCAGCGGCAATGAAATGCCATCCGGTAGCGGTATGCTGCTCAAAGTTAACGGAGGCACGGGCGCCGTCATCAACAGCTACACCTTCACTCCCGCGATGACGATCCATGACGGTATCCAGTTGAGCAACGGGAACATCGTTCTGGCAGGCGTTTATGAGGGTTCCAAGGAGGCTATGGCCGCTACCCTGTTCTCGGATTTCACCCCTTTCCAGGCCATCCGTTTCCCCAACATCAGTGAATTCCGTGAAATTGGAAAGGACGCCATGGGCAGGATTTATGCCGCCGGAGAAATCAAGGAAACGGCGCCGCCAGCCGTTGCGGGAAGACAGGCTTTCCACCGGCTGCTCATCGGTCCGATGGCTACCCCCACGGTTTCTCTTGACCTTGGTACTTCCTGGTTTTTGGAAGACAAAAACCAGAACGAGACGGACTGGTCCAGCCCCCGTTTCTTCGTCGGTACCGAAACCGACCTGATTTATTACGCAGATGGGAGGAAGCAGGTGAACCCCTCCCCCGGATTTGGCGACTTCGACTTGTTGGTGGGCGCTTTCGACCTCGATCTGAACTCCCTGTGCCGATACGAATTCTCACAAACGCCTGCGGGGTTTGCATTCGCCAGGCAGAACGCAACGGTCACTGCGCAGTCGCCGGCGCCGCCTCATGCCTTTACGGTTGGGTTTGGGGGCGGATTGCTCAATTACCTTTGCGAAGGCTTTTGCAACGGCCTCTGCGTAGTTAGTTTCGACTGGCAGCCGGAAGGATGCTACGGGGCAGTCTTCACTGCTTCGGCTTCGGGTGAGCCCCCGTATCAGCTGGAATGGGATTTTGGAGGATTAGGCTCCTCAACCCTGGAAAATCCGGAATTTTCTTTCCCGGAAGCGGGCGTTTATACCGTATGCCTCACCCTGACCGATGATACCGGCTGCGAAGCCGAATATTGTCTGGAAATCGAAATCACGGAAGATTTGACGCCCTTTACGCTGAGCTGTCCGGCCAACATGGTCAGGGCAACTGACGCAGGGAAGTGTTATGCGACGTTGAACATAGCAGCTACCATCGACGACGATTGTCTTCCCGATCCGGTTGTCACATACGAACTCACCGGCGCAACAACGGGTAACGATCCCAGTACGCAGTACAATAAGGGCCTAACAACCGTGACCGTCACCGCAACAGACGGAAACGAAGTGCAGAGCTGTACGACCCAAATTACAGTAGCCGACCAGGAAGATCCCGAAATCGAGTGCCCCGCGGTAGACCCGGTTTCACTGGTTGCCTGCGACCAGGAAATCCAGGTTTTTTTCCCCGATCCCATTGTCACGGACAATTGCCCGGATGTGGAATTCTCCCTGGATTTCCAGAGCGGCGACTTTTTCCCCTGTGGAACGACATTCGTGACCTGCACCGCAACCGATGCAGCTGGCAATACCAGTGAGTGTTTCTTCCCCGTGGAGGTAGATTGCTCATGCGCCGACATCCTTTTCCAAACGGTGACCTGCGATCCGGAAATACCCAACCTTTACCATTTCACCATTGAACTGCAGAACCTGTCTGGCTCCAATACCTGTGGGCTGACGGTGGTCAACACACAGGAAGGAGAAACGGAGGTCACACTGACTTCAAGCGGGCCTTTCAACAACTTCGGCATTGCCTTGATTGAGGGCACAATTGAGGTGACCGGCTCACTGCCTCCGGCTTTTGAGCTGGCGGTAGAGGTATCCTGCCTGTGCTCGCCCGGCAACTTCGAGACCTGCACCCTTCCTGTTTCACTCCCTGTTCCGTGTTGCGATATTATTGAAGTTGCAGACGCAGACGTTTGCAGCACCGGCGACCTGGCTGAGATACCGCTGAATCCCGTGAGCGCCCTCGGCACTATCACAAGGGTTTCCTGGTTTGTCAAAGCCTGTTCCGAACTATCCTTCAGCGATGTCCCCTACCAGGATGCCTTTACCAATACACTGGAGCCGCTCGTTATTTACCCCTCTTTCCTCTATGGAGATATCTGCGTTTACGCAGTGGTGTATTTCGACAACCCCTCCTGCCCCTTCATCATTACCAACCAGGCGACCATCCGCCTGTGCGAGCCCGGGGAATGGACGGCAAACAGCCAGGAACTCTGCTTTGACGATGAGCCCGTACAGCCCGGACCGATAAGCATCTCCTCCCCTTCCGGTTGCAGCCCCTTTGAGGTTGAGTGGTACGACCCGGAAGGCAACCTGGTGCAAACGGGTGGATTGACCTTTGAGCCCACTGACTCCCTTTCGCTCTCCAATCCGGATATAGACTGCTACGAAGATTTTTACTACACGGCCATCGTCACCGGCCCTTGCGGGGAACAGGAGGTTGAGGCCCAGGTCCGCATTTTCAGCGCAAATGCGCCCAAGGGCATCCTTGCGATGGATCCGGTGGAAGAGCTGCCGCTGTGCGCCGGGGAAGATGTAACGCTGCGGTTTGAACCTGGCTGCCTGGGTGAGAACGGGACCTGGAAATGGTATTCCAGCGACGACGACGACACTTACAACCTGCTGTCGGGGGCCGGCTCCAACAATGAGGTTTGGAACAGCAATAAACTGGATCAGGACACCTGGTTCCTCGTCGAAACCAGCAACGGCGCCTGCCCGTTGGACACCGTCAAACTCCTGGTGGAAGTCAGGCCAGCTCTTGCGGGAGAAATCTCTGCCGTGTACGACGATCCCTGCTCTCCGGGAAAGGCGGAATTGGAGGTGGTATTCGAAGCAGATCCCGACCCTGATTGCGGGGTAAGCATCGAGTGGTACCGGAACGGAGCGTTGATCCACACGATTCAGGCGCCGGCTTCATCGCCCTCGGCCTTTTCTTTCGGCGGACCGGAACTCGACGGACATTACTACGCTGTTTTGAAAAGCGATTGCTGCGACGAAGAGTACCAAACGCAAGTGGCCTCCCTGACGCCTCCTGCCTATGCAGTCATTGAAGGCCCGTGTTTCCTCTGTGAAGGCGAACAGGTCACTTTGACCGGCGAAGTACTGAACCTTCCTCCCGGCGTGAGCTGCAGCTATGAGTGGACTACCCTCGGAGGCGCCATCGTGCAGGGCGGCGATAGTGAACAGATCTTGGTGGAAGCCAGCGGTACATATATCTTCACGGCCACCTGCGGAGGCTGCGTCTACACCGAAAGCATCGAATTCGCCTGCGGCCCCGTGGCCATAGGCGGCACGATAGAAACGGAGGCCGGGCAGGGAGTTAACAAGGTTAAAGTCGACCTAAATATAGGCGCCGCGACCGAACTGACAGACACAGACGGCGAGTACCTGTTCGACAACATAACCGCCGGAAGCGACTACACCGTCACGCCTATGCTGGACACCCTGCCGGCTAATGGGGTGACCACCTTCGACATGGTGCTCATCATGCGGCATATCCTGAACGTGCAGCTGCTAGGCAGTCCTTACAAGATCATCGCGGCCGACGCCAACCGCTCCGGCACGATCACCACCCTCGACCTGGTGGCGATCAGACGGATCATTTTGGTGGTAGAGGAAGGTTTTCCGAACAACACCAGCTGGCGTTTTGTCGACAAAGACTTCGTCTTCCCCGATCCGGCAGATCCGTTCAGCTCCGGATTTCCCGAGTTCATCAGTTATCCCGACTTGCAGATGAGCGAG
>JBAQQB010000199.1:0-2431 GCA_049306275.1 Saprospiraceae bacterium
AAGGCTGATGCTCGAGGCTTCCGTCGCTTCGAAAACTACCGCGCCAGAATCCTCTTCTTCTGCGGCAAACTTAACCTCGCCCCTTCCTTGCCCTCACCGCCTTTCCACTATGTTCCGTGAAGAACCAGAAACAATGAAACCAACTACCGTCTATTTGCCAACGTCGCAAAATACTTTGGCTGGGCGCTTTTTGGCCTGTCACTGGTGCTCACCATCTTCTATGGAAAGCGGGCCTAACAAGGCGCGAGAGCCAACGCCGCCATCTGTCACGTCTCCTGCTGACGCAGGAGCCGCGCCAGCTGCCGTCGTGGCTCATCTTTGACGTTGGGCGGAAGAGAATGAAAGTCGCAGCCATTTTTTTGATCGCATGTTTTATCGCTCTCGCCGGTTGCCAGTCAGTCGAGAGCCAGAAGCGGCTTTTCGTGGATCTAAAGAATGCGGAGATTGGGCGCCCGTTCTATGCTCATGAGAAGCCGGGCATGAAAGAAGTGCAGATCAGCGATACCTTGTCGGAGTTTGTCCCGGAGGTCGTCCCTAGCGACCGAGCAGTCGTTGTCTGGACAGTCGATACCACCAGCCGCGGCCCTTACCATCATCCCAATGGCACGACGTTTCAGATCGAAGGCATGAAGAAGTCTTGGAGTTTGCTTGGTGATCCCGAGCTGGCACGCACGAAGATCAATTGGTGGGGTCCATGGTGAAGAGGCCGAGCCAATGGCCGGGCTGGCGCCTGGCCATTGCTCATCGTAATCGTTGGGGTCCGAACCGAAGGGGTCAGCCCCGAATGGCGCTTAGCCCGAGTTCGCCAACTGGAGGGGGTAAAAGACGCAAGTGCTTGATTCATCGCGAAAGGATGCGGAAAGTCGCCACTACACTGGTGATATCGGGCGGCTGATTTTGGGCGGGGGTTGAGGGGGAAGAGTGCGGCCGAGTTGCTGCAGCAAAAGCGCGACTTCCTTGTCGGGTTCAGTGCGGCGCACGAGGAGCAGTTCGCGGCCGTCGGTGGTGGGCACGCGCACGTCGAGCAGTTGGAGGGTGGCGAGTTTTTCGAGGACAGCGCGGGGCATCAATCCGGCGGAGAGTTGACGCAAGTGCTGGCGCAGGGTGATCGACAGGCAGTAGGCGAGGAAGGCGACGAACAGATGCGCTTCGATCCGTTCTGGTTTTTGATGGAAGATGGGGCGCAGGCCCAGGTCGCTTTTGAGCGTGCGGAACGCTTCCTCGACCAACACCAGTTGCATGTAGTAACGCCACAGCACATCGGGATCGTATTCGACGAGATTGGTGCGGAGCAGATACCGGCCTTCGCGGCGGCGGACTACGCGCAGTTGGCCGCGATCGAGCCGATAGGGGTCCGAACCCAAGGGGTCAGCCCCTAATGTTTGTGGTAGAGCCGTTCCAATGCCGTCTTCGCTCCAGGCCGCCGCCCTGTCCGGCATTCAGTACAGTAACGGCTGACTCCATCCGGCGCGCCCATGTGTAGCCGTTCGCTCAACCATCGGTTGGTCACGGTCGTATGGCTTTTCATCCAGGCTGCCACCGCCACTTTCCAGTCGGCCGACTTCGGCTCGATTCTCGCCGTCTCCATGTTTCCGCCAATTTCCTTGAGTCCCTTGTTCAAGGCCACCTCCCACTTCACACGGGCGATCTCGGCGAGTTCCGCCCCGCCCCAGTCTTTCGCCTCATTCTGCACCTGCAGGTCGTTCAATCGCTCCTTTCGATACTCATCGCTTCCAAACACCCATGCCCTGCTTATCCCGTCGAATCCCACCTCCTTGCGCCACCTCTGATCCTCGTTCAATCGCTCAAGATACTGGTGATACACCCGCCACCCCTCCTGATCATCCTGCGCTCCGCCCAATTCCGACAACCACGGCTCTGCCGTCAGCGCCGCGGGGCGCGCCTCTTTCTTCAGTCGTCGATACGCCCGGTAACTGCTCCAGCGAAAATCCGCCAGCCGTTCGATGGGTACGACCTGCGCCCTGACCGGGTTAAGATGCAGATAACTCGTCAGGTACAGCAACCGGATTCCCGGCTCGATCAAGATCGCCTTGTACCGTCCCTGAAACGCCCGTCCGTTCTCCCTTCTCAGCCGGTTGAACCGGTTGCCAAACGTGCTCTGCAGCCAGTGCACCCCCTCCACCAAGTTTCCCTCCGGCGTCTGGATCGCCAGGTGATAGTGGTTTCGCATCACGCTGTACGCGTACACCTTCCACTTTGCCTGTTCGCACGCCTCCCACAAACAATCGACAAACGCCTGCGCCGCTCCAGCCGTTCCAAATAGGTCATCCCGATAATTCCCCCGATTGATCACATGATAAATCGCCCCTGCAAACTGCACTCTCGGTTTCCTTCCCATGCCCCCTTTTCTCCCGCGGCATTCTCCTTTTGTCGACCACAACCATTAGGGGCTGACCCTTTTTTGCGCTGC
>JBAQQB010000200.1:0-25349 GCA_049306275.1 Saprospiraceae bacterium
AGGGGCGCTGGTTCCCCATGACGGTTGTTTTCAAGGACATGCTCAAGCAGGGGGAGGGCACGGAGTTCAGGATGAAGAACGTGCAGTTCAACCAGCAGATACCGGAGTATTTGTTTACGAAAGCGGCGTTGAAGCAGTAACAGTTGCCTCAGTGCCCGATCAGCAGGTATTCCTTGAAGGTCTGGGTCTGGGGGGCGTTGAAAACGACGTCAGCCCTGCCTTTTTCCACCACTTCTCCAAAGTACATGAAGGCCACATCGTCGGCCAGCCGTTTGGCCTGGCGGAGGATGTGGGTCACCAACACAATGGCCACATCGGCGCTCAGTTCCTTGAACTGCTCTTCGATGCGCCTGCTGGAAATGGGATCGAGCGCAGAAGTGGGTTCGTCGGCGAGGATGACGCGGGGCTCGACCGACAACCCGCGGGCAAGGCAGAGCCGTTGCTGCTGGCCGAGCGACAGGCTGCCGGCAGGCGATTTCAGGCGGTCTTTCACCTCGTCCCATAAAGAGGCTTTTTTCAGAAAGTGTTCTATCCTGTCGTTTTGCTCCGTCTTGTTGCGAATGCCTTTCAGCTTCAGGGCATAGCGGATGTTGTCGGCAATGCTGCCCGGCAGGGGGTGCGGCCTTTGTGACAGGAGGCCCATCTTTTGGCGCAAGCCATACACGTCGACACCCTCTTTCAGGATATCCATACCCTCAAAAAACACGGATCCCTCGGTGCGAATGTCCGGATTCAGGTCGATCAGGCGGTTGAAGGTCTTGAGCAAGGTGGTCTTTCCGCAACCGGAAGGACCGAGCAGCACGGTTATTCCCCTGTCGTTGATACAAAGGTCTACCTCTTTCAGGGTCTGCTGTTTTCCATGCCACAAACTGAGCTGCCGGACCTCCAGCAAATGGTGCGCAGCGGATGGGGAGGGCCGGAGAACTTCCGCAGTTGACTGTACGTTCATGTCATTTCTCATCTTGCCGTGTTTTTGGAGAATTTTTTGCTCAGCCACCTTGAAGCCAGGCTTATGAGCAGGATGAATACCGTGAGGACCACCGCAGCCGCATAAGCCCTTGCCTTGACTTCAGGGATGGGCGAGCTGAGCTGGAAAAAGATGGCCAGGGATAAGGTCGCCGCAGGCTCGGTCAGGCTTTGTGGTACATAATCGGTATACCCGGCGGTGAAAAGCACGGAGGCGGTATCGCCGATCCCTTTTCCGAAAGCCAGCAAAAAGGCCGTGGTGATACCGGGGAGGGATTGTTTCAGAAAAAATTTGAACCCGGCCTCTCCTTTGAAATACCCCAGCGAGAGCGCAGATTCAAACAATCCCTTTGGCATTTGCTGAAAAGTTTCGTCCATAGCCCTGATCATCACGGGACTGATCAGGAAAGAAACGGTGATGATGGCAGCCAGCAACGAGGTAGGCCATCCCATGAAAAGCATGAGGTTGAAGCCGAAGGCGCCGTACACGATGGGCGGCACGCCCCACAGCACATCCAGCCAGAGCCTGACGCTCCTTTGCCAATGCGGAAGCGAAACCAGGTAGGTGTGGATAAACAACGCCACCGGGATGCTGATCGCGCAGGCGATCACGGAGGCCCCCGCGGCCAGGTAGACAGAGCCCGCGATCGCATTCAAAATGCCCCCTTCCTTGCCAAAATAGTACCCACCCTTCGGCACTTGCGTCAACATCTCCCAGTTTAAGGCCGGCAGCCCCTTGGCGAAAATCCCGAACAAGATGCTGAACAAAACAGCGATGATCAGCAGGGTGAAAAGGGCCAGAACAGCCTTGGCGATCTTTTCTTCTATGTATTTCTTCCCCATCATCTCCTATTGGTTTGAAAAAGGTGAGGTATACAGCCGGATCAGGCGATGCGCCAGGAAGTTGAATGCGATCACGATGAGCAGCAAAATGAGCGCCGAGAGCATCAGCGCGGCATCGTAGAGCGGGATGGACATCATCTCGCCGTAGTTGTTGGCCAGCAGGGAAGGAAGAGGATATCCGGCATCGAACAGCCCGCGGGGCCTCTGAACGACATTTCCCACCACCATCAAAACGGCGATGGTTTCCCCGAAGGCCTTGCTTTCTCCCAGGGTGAAAGCGGCGATGATTCCCGGTTTCAGTTTTTTCAGGATCACGTCCCTGACGGCCTGCCAATGACTGGCGCCGAGGGAAAGCGCTGTCTCCTTCAATTCCAGGCTCACCGATTCAAACAGCTCGATCAGCATGTTCAGCACAAAGGGCATAACCGAGACCGCCACCACTATCCCGGCTGCCAGGATGGAGAAACCGGTGGTGTTGCGGGCGCCCCACCCCGCCGCCAGCTCAGCCACCCAGGGCACAACGGTGATCACGCCCCAGAGCCCGAAAATGACGGAAGGAATGCCGGCCAGAATGTCGATAACCGAACGAAGGCGGCGCGAGAGCCAGGGCGAGGCGAATTGGGTGATGTAAATGGAGGAGGCCAGGCAGACGGGGATCATCAATACCAGCCCGATCAGTGAGACGGCGACGGAGCTGACGATGAAGGTCAGCATGCCGAACTGTCCCTGCGTGGGCATCCATTCGGCTGTGAAAAGAATATTCCGGATTTCAGCAAGAGAGAGGAGCGGCCATGATTTCAACAGCAGGGAAATGCCAATGGCGAAGGGCAAGCATAAGATCAGCGCGAGCATGGCCTGCATCCACTTCTTTCGAAGCATCTCCGCGAAATGACGACGAGTGGTTTTCACTGCTGCAACTTTTTCATTTCCAATTCGATGGTTTGCGGATCGAGCAGGTTGTAGCCGCTTTCCAACACATAAGCCTGGCCTTTTGTGAGTACCCATTCCAGAAAAGCCCTGACCAACGGCGATGTTGGCCGCCCCTTGGACACCAGATACAGGTTGCGCGCCGGAGGAGAAGGGTACCTGCCGTCGCCGATGGCTTTGATGAGGTCTCCCAGGTTGTTGTAAAAATCTTCCTCCGGATCGATTTGCCCATTTTCGTTCAGGTCGATCGGTATCACTTCAAGGCCGGGGTATTTTTGCCCGGTCCGCACGTCATAGACGTAGTTCACGTTGTTGAAACCGATAGCCCGCGGATCATCCGCCACAGCGGCCGCTACCCCCGGGTCGCCGAAAACGGCGATGCCTTTCAGCTCTTCCTGGGCCTTTCCCCCCAGGTATTTTACCCACACTTCGGCGGCGCCGCAGGCGTCTGACCGGGTAAACACGATCATTTCATGGGCGGTATCTTTCCATTTTGCAGGCCGGTCGCTGAGAAACAGGCTGGAAAATTCGCCCCTCTTCATGCCTTCAGCCTTTAGCCGGTCAAGGATCGGATTTTTAGCGCTCACCGTTGAGATCACAGCGTCCTTGGCGACCGCGATTCCATAAGCGCCCTTACCTGTCTCCGCAGCGCTGATCTCCTTGGAAAACATGGCCAGGTCTACTGCTCCCGCCAGCACGTCGGTCATGCCTTTACCAGCCCCTCCCGCAGAAATATTGAACCGCACCCCGGGGTGTTCCTTGTTGAATTCCTCCGCCCAGACATTGACAAGCGGGTAAAGGGCGAAAGCGCCGGAGAGGGAGATCCTTCCCTTTAATCCATCCCCTTCGCCGGTTGTTTCCTTCGGGCCGCAGGCTGAGCAAACGAGTATGATGGCAAGTGGAAGGAGCAGAAAATTTGGATAAAAAGCTTTCATAAGGCAATCATTTTTCCCATTTGAATAACTCGGGTTTGAAGGTGATCATCAGAAATGCCCAATCCTGCCAAAGCGTGCTGTTCCCGCCCTTTTTGATGTACTCCATGGATTGGGTGGGCAGCATATAGGAATACCCCAGTTGCACCTCGGTGTAGGAATTGGGGGTGTAGGTCAATAATATGTCTTGCTCGAAGCCCAGGAAGGGGTCGATCAGCTCACCGCCAGCCAGGAAATGGTTTTCGGAGAAAAACAGGTGCTGATCGGTCCTGAAGGTCCATTTTTCATGAATATTCCAAATGGCAAACAGGTAAGGCGCGACGAGCCCGGCGTTATTGAGGTCTTTGGGAAAGCGGGTGAAATAATCCATGGAGCCCAAAAACCGGTGGTTGACCCCGTACAACGCATCGAAAGAATGGGAAACTTCCGAGGGAGTCGTGGCATCGTCGCCGCTGAACACTTCCGCTCCCAGCCGCAGGGTGAGCAATTTGGGGAACCGGTACCGGACCTCGGGCTGGAAGTAAAAAGCCCTCAGGGCGAGTCCGTCAGGGGTATGGCCGTATTGGTAGTAAGCAGAAAGGGTCAGGTAGAGGCTTTTTCCCGTTCGCTCCACCCTGCCGCCGCTGGTAAACCGGAAGTGGGTCTTGCGGAAATCCTTCGTATCCTGAAATCCGTCGGTTGCGTTAATGGTTGTGAATGTAAACAGGTCAGAGGTCTGGTATCTCAGATAGTGAACACCCAGCAACTTGTAATTGCTGAAGTCGGGCGAGAAATCTGTTTCGAAGAAATGCTCTCCCCCCTCCTGGTTGAAAGCGCCGAACAGTTCGGATTCCAGCTTTCCGCTCTTGTACATCAATCTCAAGCCATCGTGCGATCCTGCGCTTTGCCGCCAGTCGTTCTGCGCAAAGAGGCGCTGGTTGTCGTACATAACGCGCTGCCTCCCGATGCGGGCCGACAGCCCCTTCGCAAGGACAGGCTCGGCATAGGCCTCAAATACCTGGATGCTGCCGACGGTTGAGCGGGGGTCCTTTTCTCCCCATATCCTCACGTCTTGAACCGAGGTGTAAAAAATGAAACGCTTCATGTTGAAGCTGAGGTTCAACCTTGACCTGCCTTCGGTGAAAAACGCGGCGGAGGAGGTGTCCGTCCGCATCTGCCGGTAGCCGTTGCGGTATTCCGTTCTCGGACGAAACTCAAGGGACAAGGTGAGTTCCTTTTTGGCCTGGCCGGTATCTTCCTTTTGCTGGCAATAGGCCGATGGCATGGGGAAAAATGTGATCAAAACGAGCCACCAAAGACAAGTCCTTTGTAATGCAGTTTTCATCTTCGCAGGTTTTTCGTATCACGGATCAGCAATTGCACAAACCTAAGTAATTCGATCAAATTAATAGAATTACTTTGGAAAAAAATTTCAACCTCCATCGGGGTTCAAAAATGACTGGATGGTTGTCTTCTTCATGACCAGGCGTGTCTGTTCCTTGATCTTCATGAACTCCCTCCGGTAGGGACAGTTTTTTTCATCCTGGCAGTCGTCGCATTTTTCGTAGAACTGGACAGCCACGCAGGGAACCAGGGCGATGGCCCCGTCGAAAAGCCGGTAGATATCGGCCACGGTGATTTGTTTGGGATGTTTTTTGAGGTAATACCCTCCTCCGAAGCCGCGTTGGCTGCCCACATAGCCGGCGTGTTTGAGTTCGAGCAGGATTTGCTCGAGAAATTTTTTCGGGATGTTTTCAGATTCAGCGATGTAGGAGGTAAAAACATTCCCCTTGCCGTAGCTTTCACCAAGTTTTACCAGGGCTTTAATGGCGTATTTGCACTTTTTCGACATCATGGTTATGCACGTTCGTCCATAAACATACTATATTGCCCTGAGACGACCAACCGGAAGGGTCAAAGGATCGCCGTAATTCCGAATTTTCCGCCCCCGAAAGCATTTCCCCCTCCGAATTCGAGGTTGAGCCCGATTTTGTCGTTGAGGAAATACCGCCCACCAATCTGGGCGCCGAGCCCGAGGCCGGAGCTGCGTGCGCCGGGGTATTCATCGGGCGAGCTGAAGAGGAAGAAGCCCAGGTTGAGTCCGGCATAAAAATCCCATCTCGAAGGAATTTCCAGTACCCGGTTGAAATGGTAGTTGCCGTTGGCAGAAATACCGACCACGAGGTGGCGGTAGTATTCTTTCTTCCATTTCTCGTGATAAGACCGGATTGACATTTCCCCGCCCACGGAAATATCCTCGTTCACGCCGAAGTCGAGACCTATGTAAACCGGCACGCCCCATGACGACAGGCCCACCCCGGCGTTGAGTTGTTTGCCGCCAATGGGCAATGGCGATTGCGCAAACAGCATGGTTGTCGAGAAAATAATGAAGATGGGCAGGATTGCTCTTTTCATGGTTAAAGCGGTTTTTCTCTGTGAGGTGAAAAACGCCCGGATTGTTCGCTCACAAATGTGCAATCTCTTTCCCTGTCAGCGCCCTGACCTTTTCGGTGATTTTCTCCGGCGGCCAGTCCCACCAACGGAGTTGCAGGAGCTTTTCGATCTGCTCGTCAGAGAATCTCTTTTTGATCTCCGCCGCAGGGTTGCCTCCCACGATGGCGTAGGGCGCCACGTCTTTGGTCACCACGGCGTGAGCCGCGATGATAGCGCCGTCGCCAACCCGCACGCCGGGCATGATGGTGGCTTTGTAGCCGATCCACACGTCGTTGCCGATCACGGTGTCGCCTTTGATGGGGTATTCCCTGCCCTCCATCGCGCCCTCCCAACCATTTCCGAAAATGGCGAAGGGATAGGTAGAAATGGCGTCGGTCAGGTGGTTAGCGCCATTCATGATAAACGTCACATCAGAAGCGATCATGCAAAACTTGCCGATGATGAGCTTGTCGCCGGTGAAGTCGAAGAGGTATTTGACGTTTTTCTCAAAGTTGCGCACGTCTTCGAAGTCGTCGTAATAGGTGTAATCCCCCACGATGATATTGGGGTTGGTGATGATGTTTTTGAGGAAGCACAGGCGGTCGTAGCCATGGAGGGGGAAGGTTTGAGTGGGATTGGGGCCGGTCATATTGTGTTGGTTTTGGCGGGTTTTGAAGGTGACACCTCGATTTTTCTTGAAAATCAATTACTTAGGAGGTGACACCTCGTTTATGATTGAAAACCAGGCATTTAGGAGGTGTCACCTCGTACATGTCTGGCAATCAGCGAGAAGCGAGGTGTCACCTCCTAGTCTTTGGGCCATCCGCGATACTCGTAATATTTATCCCTCGGTTCGCCCGTCCAGCCATTGATGCCCTTGCTGGGCAACAAAACGGCGTGGATGTATACGACCGGCAGGAACATCACCCCCAGGGTGATAAATGCCGCGGTACGCGACACCAGCACCGAAATAGCGCAGATCAGCGCCAGGGCAATGAGGTATTTGAGCAGCTTGCGCCACTTGGGGCTGCGCTCTTCAAAATGGCCCAGGAAAATATGTCCGAGAAGAATCACAATACTGACGACTGCGATTTCAAGCCAAAGGGAATCTGTGAGGAATAGTGCTTTCATATTGAAGGGGTGAAGGGTGAAGGGAAGACGTGTTATGTGCGAATAAGGTCGCAAATAATACGGACTTTTTTCTCTCCACCCCTCTCCTTCTACTTCTCCGCATAAATATTATACCCCTTCGCATCAAAACTGGCTGCAGAGGAGGCCACCGGGGCATCCTTGAAGACGTCGTAGGCATCCATGATGCGGATGTTCCTGAACCCTGCGGTGCGAAGGATTTGCTCGTATTCTTCCTGAAGCAGGCCGCCGGCGACGCAGGTGGTCCAGAGGTGGACGTGGTCTTTCGATTGTTCGGAGACGGGGCGCTTGAGCAGGACGTCGGCGATTTGCAGGCGGCCGCCGGGGCGCAAAACCCGGTAGATCTCGTCGAACACGGCCTGCTTGTCGGGACAAAGGTTGATCACCCCGTTGCTGATGACCATATCTGCATAGTTGCCGGCGAGCGGCAGGCTCTCGGCGTGGGCCTGGATGAACTGGGCGTTGAAGATCCAGGACAGCCAGACATTCCGGCGTGCTTTCTGGATCATCGCGAAGGTCATGTCGATCCCCACGACAACGCCTGTTTGGCCGACGAGGCGGGCGGCGATGAGGGCGTCCATGCCGGCGCCGCAGCCGATGTCGACCACGGTCTGCCCTTCCTCGGGGAGGCCCATCCTGAAAGGATTGCCTACGCCTGCGAACGACTCGATCGCGGTTTCGGGGATTTTGAAAAGCAGGTCTTCCGTATAGCCCAGCATTTGGGCCAGGGCGGGTCCGGAGAGGAAATGGAAGCCCTTGTACGGGTTATTCGCCACTTCGGTGTATTCTTCGCGAATGGCGTTGCGCAATGCGCTGGTGTCGAATGCGGTTGCTGTTTTCATTTGAATTTTGGGTTGTTGGGGATGGGCGCGAGGCCCATCCCTCTTGGAATTTACTTGATTTTCACTTCAACCGTCACCGGACGGGAAATCGTGTCGAAGACGGGCGAGTAGGCCTGTCCCAGCTCGATCAGTTCCTGCTTCTGGGCATCGGAGAAGTCGCCTTTGATGTCGAAGGTGACCTTGATCTTCTGGTAGCCGCGGGGCACGTTGGGATCGAGGCCGAGGAAGCCGCGCAGGTCGAGCTCGCCTTCATAAGTAGAAGAGACGGCCTCGACGTGGATGCCACGTGCGGCGGCGTGGTAGACCAGGGTGGTGGTCAGGCAGCCGGCCAGGGCGTGGAGCACGTACTCGACCGGGTTGGCGCCGTTGTCGGCGCCGAGCAGCACGTCCGGCTCGTCGTTGTCCATCACGAAAGGCTTCTTGCGGCTGGTGTCTTCCTGGCCAGCGCCGTAGAAGTCCTTGATCGTGGAGCGGTTGTGCCCGCAGTCGATCCACTCGTTGGTGGCCCGGAAGCGGAACTGGCCCAGTTCGGGGTTCTCGGATACGGCCTGGATGGTGTCGCGCAGGCGGCGCAGGTCCACTCCGTTGATCTTCTTGCTTGCTTTCATCGTTGTTTCCATTGGTTGAAAAATTTAATGGGTTATGAATGCCCATCTTTTTTCAAGCCCCGTGCCATTTTTTTATTTTATTGGAAATCAGTTTTTTATAAAAAACACTAAGAATACACTGTTCACGAGATTTCGTGAGTTGACGAAAAATGGAGACGAAAAATCGCTAATCGCGGCGGGAGATGCCCAGGGCTTTGATCCGGGAGTTGAGGGTGGTGGCGGGCAGATGGAGCAGGGCGGCGGCGCCCTGCGGACCGGAAATTTTCCAGTTGGCCAGTTTCAGGGCACGGAGAATGTTGTCGCGCTCCAGTTCGCGCATTTCTTCGGCGGTGTAGATCTTTTCCGCGGCTGGCGCAGGCAGTTCAGCCGCGTTCAGGGAGGAAAGCTGCAGGAGCGGGCCGAAGTCGAGCCTGCCACACGACGACATGATCAGCGCGCGTTCGATGACGTTTTGCAATTCGCGGACATTGCCCGGCCAGGGATAGGAAAGCAGCTGGTGGCGGGCGATATCGTCGATCGTAACAAGGCCTTTGCCCAGTTTGCGGGCGTATTTTTCGATAAATGATTCGGCGAGAAGGAGGATATCATTTCCCCGCTCGCGCAGAGGCGGCAGGTGGATGGGGAAGACCATGAGGCGGTAGTAGAGGTCCTCGCGGAAGGTCCCTTTGCGCACCTCTTCGGCCAGGTCGCGGTTGGTAGCGGCCACGATGCGCACGTCGACCTTCAGGGTTTGGGAGCTACCCAGGGGTTGCACCTCCCCTTCCTGCAGCACCCGCAGCAGCTTGGACTGGAGCGGCAGGGGCAATTCTCCGATTTCGTCGAGGAAGAGGGTGGAGCGGTCGGCCATGGCGAAGCGGCCTTCTCGGGCGGCCAGAGCGCCGGTGAAAGCGCCTTTCACATGGCCGAATAGCTCGCTTTCGATGAGCTCCGGCGGCAGCGCTGCGCAGTTGACGGTCACGATGGCCTGGTCCTGGCGCCTGCTGTGCTCGTGGATGGCCCGGGCGATCAATTCCTTGCCCGTGCCCGTCTCGCCCGTGATGAGCACGGTGGTGTCGGTGGGACCGACCTGCCTTACCAGCTCGCACACCTGCCGGATGCAGGCGCTGTTGCCCACCACATCGCCAACCTGGTGGATGGCCTTGATCTGTTCGCGCAAGAGCGCCGTCTCTGACTGCAATTTGACCACGGCCTCCTCTGCTGAGAGGCGATCTTGTACGTTGGCGATGAAAAAGACGTAAAAGGTCTGGCCTCCCTCGGTAAAGCGGGAAAGCGAAGCTTCTGCGTGAAAAGTATCGCCTGTTTTTTTCAGGCACTCGACATAGCCGGAAATCCAGACGGCTGATGGGTCTTCGGTGTTGTCTTCCAGCAAGGGAATGGTCTCAAGGAGTTTTTTATAACCGTTGAGGGAGAGAAAGTCCTTGACCGGCAGTCCGGCGGCTTCGGTCAGGCCGAACCAGCGCAGTGCGGCGGGGTTGGCTTGGGTGATGCGGAGTTTTTCGTCCATTTCAAAAATGCCGTGCATGGCGCCGTTGACCAGGCGGCGGAGTTTGGACTCGTTTTCGATGAGGCGGCGTTCGTATTGGAGGCGGCGCAGTTCGGCCTCGGCGCGGGAGGCGAAGAGTTTGAAGATGGCGAAAAATTCCGGCAGTTCCGGCATGGGCTTGTTGTCGAGGGCGGCCAGGTGGCCCAGCACCTCTCCCTTTTCGTTCTTCAGGGCAAGGCCCACGTAGCTCACGGCGCCCAGCGGTGGCAAGTCGGGATCTTTGGGAAAAAGTTGAATGACCAGGTCGGGGACGTGGAAAATGTCGTTGGAGCGGATGACCGGTTCGCAGGGTGTGCCGCCTACGGCGTAGTCGTATTCTGCGACGAAGTGGTCTTTGAGCCAGAAGGCCAGGGAGCGCAGGTAGTATGCTTTCTCATCGTACTCTGTCACCCAGACGCCGTGCAGATCGAGGGTTTCCGCCAGGTTTTTGACCAGGGCCCGGAAGAACTCCTTGCCGGTATGCGTGGAGGTTTCTTCCACGATCCGCTTGAGCAGAAGCAGTTTATGCGTGACATTTTCATTGGCCATAGGGATTTGAAAGATAGGGAATTATTTTTTTTCCGCCAAGTCCTCGTCATACCGGGTAAAATTGCTGTCCAAAAAACCCTCGAAGGCCGGGTTCATGCGCACAAATGCCAGCATGTCGTGATTGAGAATGGCTTCGGTATGCGACAGTCCTCGTTCAACAGCCAGTTTCAGGCTCTCGAAGGCTTCCAGCGGCTTTTCCAGCACGGAATAGGCGCAAGCCATGTGGAAGTGGATCTCGGGGTCGTCCGGATCGATATCGAGGGCTTTTTCAAACAATTCGAGCGCTTCTTCCAGGGAATAGGCATTGAGTTTGGCAATGCCGTCAAATTTTTCCCTGTTCTTGGGCTTTTGCGGCGAAGTGCCCCACCTTACGGGCACATCTTCATGAATGGTCTTGCCGTTTCGCTTCAGGTCGAGCAGCACCTCTATCCCATTTAATTTACTGATGAGCACGTACCTGATCTTTTTTCCATCCTCCATCACCGTAAAAGGATGGTGTATGCCCAAAATGGAATATTTCTTCGACACGATCTGCCCGTTGACGATGACGGTCTCCTCCCCCAACCAATTGTTGTGGAATTCGATGATGGTTTTGCCGGAGTTTAGTTTTTGGTACTGCATGGTTTAACGTGGTTTAGACTATTTACACTGGAGGTGTCACCTCATTTGTAGCTAAGAATCAACCACTTAGGAGGTGTCACCTCGTTTGTGTCTGAAAATCAGCTAGAAGTGAGGTGTCACCTCCAAAGGATTGCCAATCGCCCTGATCATCCCCTTGAAGATAAAGCCGTGAAACGGCAACACCGAATACCAGTAGAGCCTGCCTAGCAACCCTTTGGGACGGAAGGTAGCCGTCTGGACGATCTCGTTTTGCTTGATGTTGAATTCCAGCCAGGCCTCTCCCGGCAGCTTCATTTCGGCAAAAAGGAGCAGGCGGCCCTCTTCTTTATTGGCGTACAGCACCCGCCAAAAATCGAGGGCGTCGCCGGCATTGATCTCGCTTTTATTGGTGCGGCCCCGCCTCAACCCTACCCCGCCGGCGAGCTTGTCGAGGAATCCCCTCGCTCGCCACAACCAGTTGCCGCAGTACCACCCGGTGGAGCCGCCAATTTGCCATAATTTCTCGATTGATTTTGCCCGGTCGGTAACAGGCGTCTTTCTCTCGTCCCTGAAACAACCGAAAACCGGTACCCTGATGAATTCTGAAATATTGAAACGAAGCCCCCCGCTGACGAAAGAGTCTTTCCAACTGGAAATGATCTCGTTGTTCTCGATCTTGTCAAATGCCCGGGCCAGGGAGGCTTGATAACCCAGTGGCTGAATGTTCAGAATATCGTTAATAGCAGTGTCGCGGCAGACAACCTCCACTTTCATACTGTTTACCAGCGCAATGGCCAGTTTATAGGAGGTCGAAGTGACGAAATACAGCCAGTAAGACGACAGGCGGGGCGTCATTACTGGCACGGTGAGGATGTATCGCTTCAGTTTCCTGGCTTTGGCGAAACCCAACAGCATTTGTTTGTAAGTAAGGACATCGGGACCTCCGATGTCGAAGTTTTTGTCGTAAGTGACCTCGCAAAACAAGGTCCTGGATAAAATGCTGATTACATCGGAAATGCCTATTGGCTGGCACCGGGTGTTTAGCCACTGGGGCGCAATCATCACCGGCAGCTTTTCGACCAGGTCGCGGATGATCTCGAAAGATGCGCTCCCCGAGCCAATAATGATGCCGGCTCGCAAGGTGGTCAGGTGGTACTTGCCCCTGGCGAGCTCGTCTTCCACATTTTTTCGCGAGCCGAGGTGTCTGGAGAGCTTGTCTTCGTTGACAATACCGCTCAGGTAAACCACGTGGAGGGCATTGGTACGGTTCAGGGCCTCCCTGAAATTGATGGCCGATTGCCTTTCCAGGCTTTCATAGCCGGCGGAAACGGCCATGGAATGCACCAGGTAAAAGGCCCCGTCGATGTCCTTTGGAATATTCTGCAAAGTTGATTCGTCAAGCAGGTCAACCTGAATGACCTCAATCCGGGCCTGTAGGGACCTGGGCGGATTGAACCTGTTGGGATCCCTGACGCAGCAAACCACCTGGTGGCCGTCGTTGACAAGCACGGGAAGCAGCCTTTTCCCGATATAACCAGTGGCCCCGGTGAGCAGTATTTTCATGAAATGCCTGTTGATTCGCTCCCAAGGTAACAAGTGGAAGCGTATGTTGTTTTTTATTTTATTTCAGTTTGGGGCTTGCACCTTCCCCCGGCAATGCTTAGCTTGAACGGCCAAAACCACAAAACCTCAGATTCCATGTCTACCTACACCGTTGTCCAGGGCGATACCCTTTTTGCCATCGCAAGGAAGTTCGGCATCACAGTCGCCGAGTTGAAGAGCCTGAACGGGCTGAAAACCGATACCCTGAAAATCGGCCAAGCGCTGAAAGTGCCGGGGCAGACTCCCGCCACGCCGCCTCCGCCGCCGGTTAAACCGCCGGTGCAGCCCCCTGCAAACGAACCGCAAACTTCGCCTTTCAAATACAAAGTTGTCAAAGGCGATACCCTGTACGGCATCAGCAGGCGATTCGGCGTATCGGTGTATTTCCTGAAAAAGCTCAACAACATGGACTCGGCGGTCCTGCGGGTCGGCCAGGTATTGCTGATCCCCAACAACGCAGCTACGCCGCCTGCGCCCCCCCCGTCCACACCTCAAACGCCTCCCTCGCCCCCGCCCGTCGTAGCTCCCGCCAACTACCTGGAAGCCCGCAGGCAATTCGGCCTGGTAGTGCGTCCCGACACCGGCTTCCAGCGCTTCGAACTGACCGTGCCCCTGCTCAACGGCGAAACCCTGCTGGCCAGGATGCGCGACAATGTCACCTATTCGGCCTACATGCAATACCCGATAGGCATCGTGTATGGCGGCCAGTCCACCATCCACATCCCCGTCGAGCGGGTGGAGTCGGTGGGGCTCAACCGCAAGCAGGCCGCGGCGCTGGAGTACGTCTCCAGTCACGAGGGCAAATACGACGCGATCAACAGCTATGATAAAGGTATTTTCTCCTTCGGCAGCATCCAGTTCGTGGGCGCCGCGGAGCACGGCGCCAGCCTGAACGATGTGCTGGCTGGCATGAAAGCCAACGCGCCGGCGAAGTTCGCCCAGGTTTTCCAGCAGGTGGGCATCGATTCGACCGGCTTTACCACGACGGTGCTGGACGAAACGGGCAGAAAACTCAGCGGCGATGAGGCCTGGCTCTACATCCAAAAAACCGTGCCGCTCTACGGAGCCTTCATCCGCGCCGGCTTCGACCCCGACCTGGTGCTGGAGCAGCTGCGCGCAGCAAATAACCTGTATGTGCAACTCACCCTCAACGCACAGCTCAACCTCCTGATCAACGGCGCCCGTGTCTTGCCAAAACTCAGCGACATCCTGAGTTCCGAAGGACTGCTCACCGCCCTCATCGCCATCGCCATCAACCGGGGCAACGGCGCCATGCGGCGCATGATGGAGGAGGTGCTCAACAATATTGCGACGACCAGGAAATTGACCAGCCTGGAAGCCCTGCGCCAGCTCGACGAGCGGCTGATCTGCCAAACCATCGCCGATACCAGCACCGATGTGCGCATACGCGACCGGGCGCAGGGAGCCTTGAATGGGGGATTGAGTTTTGCGAAAGCCTGAAATCGTTTATCGTTTGCGTATCTAGCTTTTCCTCCCCACATAGATCCCATACCCAAAATACCTGAAAAGGCTAAAGGCGCTGAAGGGAGGGAACATGATCGAGAGAACCCAGCGCCTGACTTCCGGGTCGCGGAAGAACTGAACAAAAAAAGAGCGCCAGGCCCCGGCCAGATCTGCCGAATCGATTTGGCGGGCTTCGCCCGACCATTGGCGAAGTGCGCGGGTTTTGAAAACCCGGGCGTCGACATTTTCCAAACCGGCCTCCCTGAAAAGACCCGTCCAGCCCTCTTCGGTCAGAAATTCTACCTGGCCCATGGCTTTGGCAAGGTAGTCTTTCAATGACTGCGGCGGCGTTTTCACCCAGGTTACCTCGTTGATCCCCACATAACCGCCCGGTTTGGTCACTCTTGTGAATTCATTTAACACGGTTTGCTTTTTAAGCGAAAAAGCCACCACCGACTCGCAGATGACTGCGTCGAAGGTTCCGTCCGCAAAAGGAAGCGCTTCTGCGTTGGCGGTTTGGAAAGTGGTGAGCGCATCCACCTTTTTCTTCACAGCCCGTTCTTTCGATCGTTCCACCATTTGTTCCGACAGGTCGACGCCGGTCAGGCGGCAGCCGTAGCGCTCCGGGAGGTAGCAGGCGGTGAGGCCCACCCCGCAGCCGATATCCAGCACATGGGAATGTTCGTTGATATGGCAGGCCAGGACCAGCATATCGGTAGCTTCCCGGCCGCCCATGTGTTTGGTCATGCCCCAGGAGGCTTGGAGGTTGAAGTATTGAGAGGATGGCATAGGGAAAGTTTAAAATTGTGTGGAAAAACCGGTCCCGGTGGTTTTGGCAACGCTTTTCTTTCCGCTTCCGTATCTGTTTTGCGGCGGCGTAGCTCGAGTTTCAGGCTTTGCTCGCCTTTTTTCATAGCCCAGTCGTGATTGGCGGAGAAAAGAGGCCGCAGCAGCCATGTCAGTTTTTTCAGCAAGGGCTTTTCCACCCGCACACGCCAGTCGTATATAATCTCGCAACGCTCATCGTCGAGTTGGCGGAAAGTCCATTCGCCCGTTCCGGTAAAATCGCCCATAGCCTCTAGTAAAAATCCATGCGGAAACCGGGTTTGCGCAACCCGGAATCGCCAATTTAGCGTGAAGGGCAAAAAACCTTTAGCGCAAAGGGCCACCACTTTGCCAACTCCTCCCGGCTGGCCTGCTTCCAACTGTTTTACCGCCAGATACACGCTGGGCCACCAGCGCGGAAGGTCCTCCGCCGATTCCAACGTGCGGTACACCTCGGCGCAGGTGGCCTCAACGACCCAACGGGTGGTGAAATGATAGCTGCTCATGACTTAAAATTAAGATTCTCCTGCCAATAATCAGCTTACAAGGCAAACAGAATATCAGCCAGTTTGGAAACCAGCACCAGGCAATGAAATGAAAAATAGGGGGACATCACAGATATCCCCCTATCGTTATCTCTATTAGTTCCTGGCAACCGGCCCGGGGCTCAGCTGCGCCATCAACCCGGCAATATCCATCACCACCTCGTTGAGGACGAGCTTGCCGTTTTTCTCGGTCCAGATGTCCATGAAGTTCACCCTGACCCTTTTTCCCGTGGCCGGAATGCCCATGATCTCGCCTTTATGCGTGCCTTCCCAGTAGCCGTAGGTAAAAACCTGGTTGCCGTCACCATGCTGTTTGAGCACCGTGATCCTCATGTCGGGAAATGCGGCTACAAAGCCCAGTATCCCTTGGATGTATTCCATTTTGCCGGAACCGCCCGGTCCCGGGAAATGCAGGCTGCGGAAGTCCGGCGCCAGAATCTCGTCCAGCACAGCGGCGGGATTGGGCGTACCTGGGGCGGAGAAAAAGCGGTTGGCCAGTTCAGCGGCCTTGTTGGGCGGCGCGGGAATGCCTTTCATCAACTGCGCGTTGAACGCGGCCAGGTCGAAGGCCATCTCGATACGCACCGCCTTGCCTTTGCTGTCAAAAGTCCAGTACTGCAAAAACGGCAGTTCCACCCGGTTGCCGGTCGGCGGATTGCCCATCAGAGAACCGGTGTTGGTGCCGAGAAATATGCCCCTCACAGCGGCTGCCCCTTTCCCCTCTGTGGTCTCCAGTACCTGATGGCGGATGTCGGGAAAACCCATTCGAAACCCTTCTCCAAGCGCCCGGAAAGCCTCAAGGTCATAGGATTCCGGTGAAAAGGGCATTTGAACCTGGATGCCGGCGCTCAGGTAGGTTACGGCTTTGTCAAAATTTCCCATATCTACCGCCGCCCAGAATTCCCGAACCGCGTCGCCGTGTTTGCTTGCCTGTGCGGCATTGAGGGAAAGGGCGAACATTGCGGTGGTCAAAATGATGTTGTTTTTCATGGTAAATGATTTTTTGAATAATGGGTAAAAAACTACGATGCAAAGATGCATTCGCAATACACTGATTATCAATCCCGTAAAAACAGGTTTTTCATCTCCCCGAAAAAGGGGATATCAGCCCGGGCACTTGCCTGAACCCTTTGAAAATGCGTATCTTAGGTGAAATTTTGCCAAATGAAACCAATCTTGTTCCTCATCGCCCTCGCAGCTTGCTGTTCGGTGAACATGGCGCAGGACACCATGCAGCGCGACAGCCTGCTCCGCATCGCGCACGACCCTGCCGCCCCCGACACGGCCAGGGTCTGGGCATTGATGGAATCGGGAAAGTTGTTTTTGGACACCCATGCCGATTCGGCAGCGTTGTACATCCAACAGGCCCTCGACCTTGCAGAATCCATCGGGTTCAGGCGTGGCATAGCCCGCTGCCGCATCAACAAGGCCGTAGCGATCTACAACATGGGGCGGCTCGACTCGGTGCTGGCGCTGTGCCATTCCGCCATCCCCCTCTGCGAGGAATTGAAAATGGGAAAGGAACTGGTCGCCATCTACAACATGCTCGGCAACACCTGGAACCTCAAGGGGAATACCTGGATGGCGGTCGGGTATTTTGAAAAATGCCTGGAAGCGATGAAAAACGCAGAGGTTCCACCACGTTTTCCCCTTGTGGTCAACAACAACATCGCCATTATTTACAACAACCTCAAGCTCTATGAGAAGGCTATCGAATACGCTTCGGGCAGCCTCCGCCTGGCCAAAGAGATGGGCGATGAAATTACCGCAGGGATCGCCTCCCAACATCTCGGTCTTGCCAACAAAGGGCTGAACCGAAGGGAGGAAGCCCTGGCCCATTTTCAAAAATCGGTCGAAATCGGCAGAAAACACGGGCTCGCCAAACTTCTGGCGACCGCTTTATCGAATTTGGCGGAAATGCACGCAGAGGCGGGCGACTACCAGACCGCCACCGCACTGTATGAGGAAGGCCTGCAGGTTGCCCGCGAAAACGAGGATCCCGAAGGCATGGTGTATAACCTGCACGGATTGAGTCTCATGGCCTTCGGACAAAAAAAATTCAGCGAATCGGAAAGGACTCTTCGGGATGCCCTGAAACTGGCGGACGAAATACAACTCAGCTCCTACCTCCCCTCCCTTTATCTGAGCCTGTCCGATCTCGCCCTCGCGAGAGGAGAGATGGAGCGGTACCTGCATTACCGGAGCGCATACATCGCCGGACGCGATTCCCTGGCTTCCAATGCTTTAGTGCACGCCGTCCAGGAACTCGAAACGAGATACGAAACCGAAAAAAAAGAGCAGCGGATTCTTTCCCTTGAACAGGAGAAAGAGCTACAGCAGTTGCGCATCCGCCAAAAGAACGGATTGATCGCGGGGTTGGGCGCCGGAGCCGCGTCTATGCTCCTGCTTGCCTTTCTGCTGTGGAAGGTACTGCAAAACCGCCGGAAGATCCACTGGCAGGAAACACGCATTCAACAACAAAAAATAAAGGAGCTGGAGCAGGAACGGCAGATCGGATTCGCCGGAGCGGTCTTGCAAGGCCAGGAAACCGAACGCTCCCGCCTGGCCCGCGACCTGCACGACGGATTGGGAGGCATGCTGTCGGGAATCCGGCAAGGACTGGTCGGAGCAGGCGAAGATAGCCCCCTGATCGGCCGAGCCATCGGCGACCTCGACCGCTCGATCACCGAATTGCGGCAAATCGCCAGAAACATGATGCCGGAAGCGCTCCTGCGGTTCGGACTCAAGGACGCGCTGGAAGATTTCTGCGACCACCTGCGGCAAAGCGGCGGCTTGCATATCCACTTTCAGGCATTTGGGATGGAGGAACGCCTGCCCGGTCAAACAGAGATCATGGTATTCCGGATCGCACAGGAATTGCTCAACAATGTCGTGCGCCATGCCCAGGCCTCGACTGTGCTGTTGCAACTGTTGCGCGACGGCAATCGCTTCAGCCTCACCGTCGAGGACGATGGCCGGGGCTTCGACAGCCGCGAAGTCGGAAAAGCCCAGGGCATCGGCTGGGTGAATATCCGCTCAAGGGTCAATTACCTCGGTGGGTCGCTGGATGTGCGATCGGCCCCGGGAGAAGGTTGTTCCGTTCATATCGAAACCGTTTTGCCATGATACAGGTATTCATCATCGACGACCATCCCATGGTGGTCGAGGGCATCAAGGCCCTTCTTTCCGGTTCGGCCCTGGCCGCCGTGTGCGGATTCGCCCACGATAGCGCCGGGGCGCTTGAGAAACTGAAGTCCCAACCCGCCGACCTCGCTTTGGTCGACATCAACCTGCCAGGCATGGACGGCATCGAATTGTGCGCAAGGCTCAGGAAGGATTTCCCCAATCTTAAAACCCTGGGATTGAGCACGTTTAAAGAGCGCAGCTACATCATGCGGATGATCGAATCGGGGGCATCGGGATACCTCCTGAAAAACGCCTCCCGGGAGGAACTGGAAGAAGCCATTTCGACCGTCATGCGAGGGCGGATGTTCCTCAACGCGGAGATCGCGGAAGTGCTTGCCAGGCCCTCAAACGCGGTTGCTACGCCCCTGCTCACAGCCAGGGAAAAAGAGGTGCTCGGATTTATCGCCGATGGCCATACCAACCTCGAAATCGCAGAAAAACTCTTCATCAGCCCGCTGACCGTTGACAGCCACCGCAAAAACCTGTTGGCCAAGTTCGGGGTTAAAAACACGGCTTCCATGATCAGGGCCGCAATTGAGCATGGGCTTATATCGCAGTAGTTCTGTTCAAATGATGAAGTAGCGCTTCTCGATTTTCAGCTATTTCGACAATTTCACCAAAATCAGGGTAGCGACATATGCCTCCAGCAGGCTGAGTGGAATGGCAAAAACAAGCATCCCATAAGGCAGAACGCTCAAATTGCCGATCACCACCCACATAAGCACGAAGCCCACAAACCAGGAAAGCAGGGTGGTTTCCAGCAGGGAAAACCTTCGCGAAATGATATAAATGGCGATGGCGAACAACAGCGACCAAAGCCCCCATATGGCGCCGTTGAGGGGCTCGGCGGGAAAGGTCAGGCCAAGGCTCTCGTAATGTTCTGTCCAATAGGATTTTACCAAAAATTCATTCCTGACGAATTCCGACACGCTGATCCAAATAGTGGCCAGCAAAATGGAAAGGATGGCTGATTGGAGGTTTTTCATTTCAGTATTTGTTGAACAAGTTTGATGGAAAGCCGGAAGGAAGAATCAGGAAACGCCACCTGATTGACAGTGCCTGCGATATAGAGGTCTTTTCCAGGACTGTGGTAAGCCAGGGCGCCGGAAAGGCCCGAATGTCCGATGAGTTCGGGTATGGCGCCAAAGGGGTTGAATATCCAGGGCAGCTTGAACTGGTGAATGCCGATACCAGATTGCATGGGGAAAAAAATCCGGTTCCAAACCCGGAGTTCTTCAATCATGGGTTTTGGGAAAAAAATACCGTTAAAGAAGGCTTCCAAAAAAGCGAGCATATCTGCCGAGGTCGAGACGATCCCGCCGTCGGGCCCGAAGGAAGTCATCGCTTTGGGGATGTTCAACGCTTGATCTTTGTAGTATAAGTGAAGCGGGCTACTGTCGGCGGCGTTGCTGTACATATAAGTACTGGAAAGGCCCAAAGGGCCGGTGATCAGCGCGGCTATATTTTCTGAAACCGTCCTTCCTGTTACCGTTTCGACCATTTTTCCCAGCAACTGAAAATTGGTGTCTGAATAATGGGCCTTCCCTTTTGCCCCAGGCGCAAACAAAGGCCGCATGGTTTTGCTCAGGGCAAGCGCCTCTTCGAAAGACCAATACCTGTCGTTTCCGTTCATCAGCTCTTTTTCCAGACTATTTCCTTCCCTGTTTTTTTGTTGAAAATAATCGGGTATTCCGGAGGTATGCGCCAGCAAATGCCTGACCGTGATCTGGCTGGAATAATCGATCCCCTTGAGCGTGTGCAGGCCTTTCAGTATTTCCTTCCCTAGAAATTTCGAAATGGGGTTGTCGAGCGCTATTCGTCCATTTGACCGAAGATGAAGCACCAGCGCTGTTACGAACAACTTGGTCGTACTTGCGATGAAGTACTGGCTCTCTGTTTGGAGGTTTCCGCCGGCTCCGCGCCAGGTTTCGCCCCGGTACTTCAAACAGAAGGAGGTTCCGAATACCTTTTGGTTGTCGATGGCTCCATCCAGTATTTTTTGTAAATGAGCATGTTTTTCAGTCATGGAAACTTGGTGTTCTTTTTTTGCTTAGTCTTTTATTAATACCCAACCGGCGGCCTCCTGGCCCTAATCGTCTGCTCAAACGCAAACCCCATTTCCAAAAGCTTGTCTTCTTGGAAGGGACGTGCGATGAAAGTCAGGCTGATGGGTTCTCCTGTTTCTTTATAACCCATGGGCACGGTCAGGCAGGGGTATTGGGCCATGGCTGCCTGGCCTGCGTTGTAGTTGTTGATCGACAGGACAGCGTCCAGTTGGTGGGCCTGCATGGGTTTTTCGAAAAATTGCACGGCGTCCCAATGCAGGCGTTCCCACAGTTTGGCGAGGTTTTCCCTGCTGATATTTTCTGCGACGATACCTTCGAAAAGGGCTTGGCCATAGGGCGCCCGGACCAGGCTGTCGGCCCGGTTGAAGGCCACGATATCATCTACAGACCGGAGTGGGAGGGCCGGGGCAAATGTTTTCAGGTATTTGGGAAGTTCTGTCTTCATCTCCGCGCTGAGCAGGGTAATGAAGCCTTCAAAACTCATATTTTCGGGCTCAAATTCGATCGTCTCGGCGCCCATGGAACGGATTTTTTCCACGGCGAGGCGGTAGATGGAATCTTCCAGAAATGCTTTGACGACGCCGAAGCGCTTGCCCTGGAGGCTTGCCGATCTCAAGTCCTCCCAATAGGCAACGGGCTGGGCTGTTTCGACGGAAGCGTGATCGGCCGGGTCTTCGCCGGTCATAGCGGAGAGCAGGATGGCGTTGTCGGTCACGCTGCGGGTCATGGGTCCCGGGGTGTCGAGGGTGCTTGAAATTGGCACGATACCCGTACGGCTGAGCAAGCCGACCGTGGGTTTAAGGCCTACCACGGAATTTTGGCTGGAAGGCGACAGGATGGATCCTGAGGTCTCGGTGCCCACCGCCGCCACGGCGTAGTTGGCGGCCATAGACGTACCGCTGCCGGAGCTGGATCCTCCGGATTCAAAACGCCGCCGGCCGTATGGGTTGAGCGTTTGTCCGCCCACCGCGCTGTAGCCCACGGGGCAGCCGGAGCAGAAGAAATAAGCCCATTCGCTGAGGTTGACCTTGCCGAGGATGATGGCGCCTTTGGTGCGCAGCCGTTCGGCAATAAAGGCATCGCCGGGGCTGTTGCCCATCAGGGCGACGGCGCCCGCGGTGGTGGGCATGCCCGCGGCGTTGATGTTGTCCTTGAGCAAAATGGGCATGCCGAAAATGGGATGCTCACCGCCTTTGCGTTCATTGTCTTTTTTGCGGGCCTCCGCAACGGCAGCCGGGTTGATGGCGACGATGGTGTGGAGGGTATAGTCTTTGTCGTTTTCGTATTTGAGGATGCGGTAGAGGTACCACTTCGTCAGCGCCTCGTAAGTCAGTTTGCCGGAGCGAATGTGCGACTGGATAGCGGGGATATCCTGCTCATAGATCAGTGGCATGAGCCGTTGGTAATCTTTCTCCGAAAAACCACTGATCTGCGGGGCGATGACTTTCCAAATATCGGTCTTATCCGACACTTTTGACTGGATGAGTTTGTACTGCATCCGCTTGATCTCGTGGTTGGCATTTTCGGCCAGTTCCTGCGACTCGTCGTAGGGCGTCCAGACGGGGATGACCAATGCCTTTGGCGGGGAGCATGTTGCGGAAAGAAGGGCGAACAGAAGAAGGAATAGCCTGGCGTTCATAAGGTGAGTTTTCAGTGGTGGCGACTCAGGTGGAAAAATAAGAAAAAACCGGCGTTCATCCCTGCTGTTAATCAAAAAGCAGCAAAGGCGCCGACGGCGCCTTTGCTGCTTTTTTATCAATGGAACACCAGTTTAGAAGTCAAACAAGTCTTCCAGGAAAGACTCCCGTTTTTTCTTTTTGGGACCGTATTCCCGGTAATCATCGTCGTAGTCTTTTTTGGGCTTGCGGGTTTCGAAGGGGTTGCTGTCCTTAGGGGCGGCAACAGAGCGTTCGATGATCTTGTCCAATTCGCCGCGGTCGAGCCAGATGCCGCGGCACTCGGGGCAGTAATCGATTTCGATGCCGTTGCGTTCGGTCATCATCAGGTTTACATCACAGTTTGGGCACTTCATATCGTCAGTGTTAATTGTTTCCCATGTAAACAAATTTCACTGGCTTTCGTTCTGCGGGAGTTTTCCTTATAGCCAAGACCTAGTGCGGTAAGTAGAAAGCAGTTTTCAAATTAAAGCTATAATCTGTCAACACGCTCTCCAACTTACGCTTGTTGTTACTGCTTTCAGGCGCTGTATTTTCAAGTAGTCCTGCAAACTCCCTGATAGCCGTCAAAATTTTTTGTTGTTTGCTTGCCGGCACTTCTTCCTTTTCGGTCTGTTGTTTTTTTCGTTCCAGGCTAACTTTAGCGATTTTCAGCACTTCATTGTCTTTTTCAAACTGAAGGAAGAGGTCGTCGATTAAAAGTGCGGGGATAAGCTGTCGCGTTGCGAGGTCGGCCGATAAAAGCCCGCGAATACAGTAGAATGCTGTTTTGTAGGTAAACTTCTTACCTGATTCCATCAAATGTATATTTCCCTTTGCGAGCGAAATATAATGATGGAATAATGCCTTAAAGTCAATGTTTGCGATCAGGTCTTGCTGAAATGCAGCCCAGTCAGGTAGTTCGTTGAAATAAACAATCTTTGCTCTAATCCATTCAAAAACGGTCGGATTGCTATTTGCCAGAAGTCCAAACATTTTATCGAGGTCGTAGGAAACAAAGTCAAAGTCACCGTCCATCACTTCAATGATGTCGCGGTGTTTTTTATAGTCAAAATATTGGCGTTTGGATTGAAGGTGAAAGCCACGAACGTCGAAGTCGCTGTCGGGGCTTGCTATGCCCCAGAGCCTGCTTCCGCTTTCAATGTAGAACAGCGGTACTTCTTCGATGCTTTTGAAAAGGTTGTCGATTTGATCTCTCATTTGAACGCTGCGCAGCACTTGAAGGCATCAAACTTTTTGGGTATTAACCTTCTCTTCAGATAATGGCCGATCTAAAGTCTGCATAAGTTTTACTGTTTGGAATACCTTCCAATATAACGCCTTTCTCCGAGATTTGATTCCTATAACTCATAAAGGGGTACCTAACGGTCAGGCTATATGATGGATGAAGCGATAGCGAATCTATCATCATAGCCGTTGTTGCCTGTGCATCCCATAACATGGCGTGGAGTACATTTAAGTCATAAACCGGGCAGCATACAACAACAATATAAGCCAATGGTAAAAAGTGTCAATAACAAATGCAGGGAGCCATCGTACGATTGTACTTACCCAACTATAACCAAATGCTCTCTTTAATGCAAAAAAGTAATAAGCAGCATTGATAATAGGTGTTGACAAAAATATTGATTCAGGAGCATGCAGGAAACCCATCATCAGCGCCAATACCCAAAACCATACAGATTGAAAAAGTGGAATCCAGGTATTAACATGTATTGTAAAAATCATTGCATCATAGTAGAATATTTTTTTTTCTATAAAGAACAGGGAATAGTAATAATGCATTGAGGGGAAGCAACAACACAAAAAGAGTATTATTCCCTGCTGTCATTTTCTTTGTGTAGGCAGATAGGTTTAGCTGACTATTGATCTGTGCCCGGTAGGCTTTAACTAATTGAATATGAAAATAGTCAGCAGGGTAGTTTTGATTCTGTAGCCAGCTTTTAATTTCATTGTCTGGGATGTATTTTAAAACCCGCTGCCTGCTTACAGGCGTCGAAGGAAGCGTAGGCCAAAACCCACTTGTAATAAATCCTATTTGAGTGCTTGCTGAATCAGCCATTTCATCAAACTGCTCACTCAATGATTTATTTGCTTCGGAAGCCAGTTCAGAATTGTGGAAAAGAGTATCTATAAAAAGCCAGAAACTAAACATAAAAAAAGCAGTACACCAGATATACATTCTGACGGGAAGTGAATATCGGTTCCGTTTATCTTCAATAAAATCTTTAGTAATCTGGCCTGGTCGGGCAAACAGGGTCTTAATAGTTAGCCATGTTTTATTGTCAAGATTGAAAATGCCTTCCATTAACTCGTACAGGTAATGAAAGAATGGCATTCTGGGACTATGATTTTCCTGTCCGCAATTAGGGCAGTATTTCATATGCGGCAGGTCAATCCTGAAATCGTAGTTGCAATTTTTGCAGTGCTCAGTCCGTATTTTTTTTGTTGGCATACTTTTATCCAATTAGATCTTGAATAGGATACGACTTTCGATAGGGTTGCAGGCAACTCAAAGGACTGTCTGCGCCCTATCCGGCGCAGACAGTCCAGTTGAACGATCCCGGTATGGGCATTCCCATGACTTATAGGGAAAAGCTTTTCTCCTTCGCGGAATCGCTCCGCTCTAATTTAC
>JBAQQB010000201.1:0-5909 GCA_049306275.1 Saprospiraceae bacterium
CCCGGCGGGGCGGCATGATTTGTGTGCCGCCCCTCCGGGGCTCGGGGAATGGTTGATCTCTAACCCGGGGTTAGCACCCCGGGCTACAAAGATATCGCCCCTAATGGGGCTCGGTTCAATCACCCCCTACAAGATTAGCCCTCACACAGGGAGGGGAGCTTTTTGAGCTTGAAATGATGCGTTATCAGACACATAAGCTTTTGCAAGGTATTGCATTAATGCATTCATTTTCAGAACATAGCGCTCCCCTCCCTTTTAAAGGGAGGGGCCGGGGGTGGGTCGAAAAAGGCCAGGATCAATCTCAATTTGAGCATTTTTATTTCATGCCCCAACACAAACTCCTCCACATCCTCTCCACCCTCTCCCGCAAGGAAATGACCCGTTTCCGGGACTTTGCGCATTCTCCCTACCACAATAAACACCAAGGCGTGAGGGATTTGGCGGCGTATCTTAGCGAAAGCTACCCCGATTTCGGGGAAAATACATGCGGCAGCCCGCTGCTTTTCGGACATTTATTTCCCGGAGAAAAATTTGACAAAGGAAAACTGGCCGTGATCTTCACCTACACCTACCGGCTGTGGGAAGAATTTGCCCGCCAGGAAAGGATGCGGGAAAGGCCGAAGGAAGCGTCCATTTACCTGCTGGAAGACCTTCGGGAGCGGTCGGGTTTGCTTTTCGAGAAAAAACTGGGGCAGGTCGTGGAGGAACTGGAAGAAGAGCCTTTTCGCGACAGCCGCCACCACCTGCTGCGCTACCAGCTGGCCACGGAGGCCGACCGGTATTTCACCCAGCAGGGAAAACACGAGCTCGACAACAGCATTCAGGCCAGGCAGGAGCACCTCGACCACTACCTCATCACCGAAAAACTCCGGGACGCCTGCGAGATGGTGACCCGCAGGCGGATACTGCGCATCGGCTACGAGGTCAGCCTCCTGGAGCCGCTGCTGCGGGAATTGGAGGCCAAATGGGAGCGCTACGCGGACATCCCTTCCGTGGCGGTGTATTACCAGATCTACAGCCTGTTGAATGGAACAACCGGCCAGTTCTTCGAAGTCGTGGCGTTTTTGCAGTCCCGCGAAGGTTTTTTCCCATTGGAAGAGCGGCAGTTGCTCTACCACTACCTGCAAAACTACTGCATCGAGCAGATCAACAAGGGGCATGCGGCATTCCTGCGGCACAGCTTCGAACTGTACCAGCGGCAGCTGGACAGCGGGCTGCTCTTCGTCCGCGAAACCCTGCCGGAGGGGCATTACAAGAACCTGGTCACCATCGGCCTGCGCCTCGACGAGCACGAGTGGGTGCGCCATTTCATCCACCATTTCAAAGACAAACTGCCGCCGGCGCTGGCAGACAACGCCTTTTCCTTCAACCTGGCTTCCTACTACTACGCCACCGGACAGCTGGACAAAGTGCAGGAGCTGCTGCAGCAGGTAGAATACACCGACCTGCGCTACAACCTCGGCGCCAAAGCCCTGCTCCTTCGCACTTATTTCGACCTCGAAGAAGACGAGGCCCTGCTCTCCCTGGCCGATTCCTTCCAGCAATACCTCAAGCGCAACAAACTGCTGGCCGACGAGCGCGTGCAGGCCTTCAGCAGGCTGCTGCGTTTCACGAAAAGGGCCATGGTCATCAGGGCGCAGGCCGATTACCTGAGTCCGGGCAAGGTCAGGCAGGCGGCGGAGAAGCTGTTGCGGCAGATTGTAAATTGCGGAACGGTGATTAACAAAGAGTGGCTGGTTGGGAAAGTTGAGGAGGTGAGGAGGTGAGGAGTGGAAATTTCTCCACTTCTCACCTCCTCAACTCCTCAACTATTTTACCCCCTTGCCGAACCAAATAGCGTTTTGTACGGTTATTTCCATATCTTTGCATAATTATTCACCAACCGGTTTTTGTCCACCCTGGACTTCAATGTCGCCGATATTGCCCCATGAAGAGGCGGAATGCCTCGCTGTGTATGACTCCGGAATTTTAATCAACATATGTTATTTATCGATTTGCCTATCATCGAGCCCATTCTGAGGGCGCTCGACGCAGAAGGCTACGTACACCCCACGCCTATTCAGGCCCAATCCATTCCCCACACCCTGCAGGGCCGCGACATGCTCGGCTGCGCCCAGACGGGCACGGGGAAGACCGCGGCATTTGCCGTACCCATCCTCCAGCGATTGATGGAGACCAGAGGTCCCTCCACCGGCTACCGGCCGATCCGGAGCCTGATCCTCACGCCTACGCGCGAGCTGGCGATCCAGATCGAGGAGAGCTTCAAGGCCTACGGCCGCCATTTGCCATTGCGCCACGCCGTCATTTTCGGCGGCGTAGGGCAAAAGCCCCAGACCGACGCCCTGCAACGCGGGGTCGATATCCTGGTCGCCACGCCGGGCCGCTTGCTCGACCTGATGCAACAAGGGTTTGTCAAGCTAAAGGACCTGGAGATCTTCGTGCTCGACGAAGCCGACCGCATGCTCGACATGGGTTTCATCCACGATGTAAAACGCGTCATCGCGCAGCTGCCGAAGAAGCGGCAGACGCTCTTTTTCTCGGCCACCATGCCGCCCGAGATCGCCAACCTGGCCAACTCCATTCTCTACATGCCCATCACCGTGGAAGTGACGCCTGTTTCTTCCACTGCCGAAAAGGTGAGCCAGGCCGTGTATTTCGTGGAGAAAAGCGATAAAAAGCAACTGCTGATCCACTTGCTAAAGGATCGCGAGATCAAGTCGGCCCTGGTATTTACCCGCACCAAACACGGCGCCAACCGCCTGGCGGGCGATCTGGTGAAAGCGGGCGTCACCGCCGAAGCCATCCACGGCAACAAGTCGCAGAACGCGCGGCAGAACGCCCTGAACAACTTCAAGAGCGGCCGCACCCGCGTGCTCGTCGCCACCGATATCGCCGCCCGCGGCCTCGACATCGAGGACCTCTCCCACGTGGTCAACTACGAGCTGCCCAACGTGCCCGAGACCTACGTGCACCGCATCGGCCGCACCGGCCGCGCGGGCGCCAGCGGGCAAGCCTTCTCCTTCTGCGAAGCCGAGGAGCTGCCCTACCTGAAAGACATCCAGAAGCTGATCCGCCAGACCGTGCCCGTGGTGGAAGCCCACCCCTTCGCCGCCGACCTGTCGGCGCCGGTGCTGCAGGCCGAGAAGCCCAAACAGCCGGCATTGAGCAAACCACAGCAGCCACAACAACAGCAGCAGCAGCGCAACAACCCGAAAAAGCGCTTTAACCGGAATTGGAAAAGGCCTTCGGGGCAAGGTACGCGGACGGATCATGTGGGGAGGTCTTGAATGAGTTTATGAGTTTATGGGGGTAGGAGTTTAGGGGCCCTAAACTTCTACCCTTATAAACTTATAAACTATCCTTAAATTTGCCCCTCAGCAACCCACCCACTTCCATGACCCCGCCCAAGAAATCTCCCATCGGCCCCATTTTCCTGACTGCCTTTCTCGATTTGCTGGGCATCGGGATCGTCATACCGATCATACCGGCGCTGTTTTTCGACCCGCAGTCGGATTTCTTTGCGGAGGGGTTCAGCATGGATTCGCGGTCGATATTGTACGGGTTGCTGGTGGCGACCTACCCCATCATGCAGTTTGTCGGGGCGCCGATTTTGGGGGCCTTATCCGACCGCCACGGCCGGAAGCCCATGCTGATGATCTCGCTGGCGGGCACGATGGCGGGGTATTTGCTCTTTGCGGCGGCGATACACTGGGGTAATCTGCCCTTGCTGTTTTTCAGCCGCATGCTGCCGGGCTTCATGGGCGGCAATTTGTCGATCATCTTCTCCTCCATAGCCGATGTGAGCGATCCCGAATCCAAGACGAAAAATTTCGGGCTGGTGGGCATGGCCTTTGGCCTGGGCTTTATCCTGGGTCCCACGATCGGAGGTATTTTGGGCGACAGCAGCCTGGTGTCGTGGTTTGATTTTTCCACGCCCTTTGTATTCACCGCGCTGCTCACGCTGGTCAATATCATCCTGGTGCAATACCGGTTTGGGGAGACCCTGAAGGAGAAGCGCGACACGAAGATCAACGCCTTCTCGGGCTTCCGCAACATTGCCCGTTCGATGCAAATGCCGAAGCTGCGGTCTATTTTCATGGTGGTGTTGTTGCTGGCGCTGGGGTTCAGCTTTTTCACGCAGTTCTTTTCTGTGTTGCTGATCGAAAAATTCGAATTCAGCACCGCCCGCATCGGCATATTATACGGATGGATCGGCCTGTGGCTGGCCTTTACGCAGGGCGTCACGGTGCGGTTTTTGAGCCGCAAATTCCCCTCTTCCGACATATTGAAAGTCACGCCCCTCCTGCTGGCCCTGGCCATCGCCGCGTTATTGTTGCCAGAGCCGGGATACGGGTATCTGTTTTTCTTCCTCAACCCATTTGTCGCCACCTTCCAGGGCATCACCGCGCCCAACCTGACGACGGTGATCTCGGAGTCGGCGGGGCCGAAGCAGCAGGGGGAGATACTGGGCATCAACCAGTCGATGCAATCGCTGGGGCAGGCTGTGCCGCCGCTGATCGCCGGCTGGCTCAACACCCTCAACGGCAGCTACCCTTTGATGGCGGCGGCGGTGTTGGTGTTTTTGGGGTGGATGGTGTATGTGGGGAGGAGGTGATTGGTGATTGGACACTATTTCGAGCCGGGTCACGCTTCTCAAGTCGTTGTCGGTTCGTTTTCATTCTTTGTCATCGAATAGCTTTGTCACCAATTTGTATTGGTTAATTTCATCAATGTGACCAGCCAATTTTCTTGCAGTAAATGGGGGAGATATTTCATATTCAGGCGAAGGAATTATAGTTCCATGCGTATTTAAGTACAATTTTGACTTAAACTCAGAATTGTTAAAAATATCTTCTATCAGCGTTAATCCCGAAACGACGTCTCCATCTAACTCTATAATATAGTTCCCCCAATATAGCTTGCAACTACGTTCTGGAAGGTTACTTCAAACTTTGCTAGGCCTTCCTCAATTCCTGAGTTCATAATACTAATAAATGAATTTAAACCTATAATTCGATGAAGAATTTCATTTAAATCAAATGAGCCTTCCATATTGTATAGAAATAGTGTTATTTCCATTGTAATTATTTTTATGGCCAATTAATGACTTCGACCAAAGTTGGAACATTATGCTTTGTGCCTAAATATTCGAACAGCAACTTTGCATTGAGGTCTTCCTTGTTAATTTTTACGATTAGTTGAGCGATTGGACTACTTTTGTTGTTTGCTAATTGGGCGTATCTAACAAATTCATTTTCAAGATTTCCATAAATTCCTGGTGTTAGCAAATACTTATCAATATTGTAATAATCACCTTCTAAATACTTTGCGTCAATCACTCCATTCCTTGCGCTATCGTACCAATCTGCTCTAATCCTGGCGCCAGAAAAATTTATTTCAATTTCATTATTTGAGCCAGTAGCAAATTTTTGAAATTGTGCCCATGTAGCGTTTGAATTTTGTGGCTTTGGGGTGCCCCATTGAGATATCCAATTGTCAAATTGGGTTGATGGAATAAGTGACTTCCAAACTTTTGGACAGCTGTTATGCACCAACAACCCTTCCTCACCCACATGGAAATTATGATCACGATAGATTTCAAGGTTGTAAACTTTTTCGCCTTCCGTTGCCCTTTTGTTCTTGGAAACCAGTTCAGCAGTCTGTTCACCTTTGATTTTTATTTTTTCCCCGATTTCCACCTCCCCAATCGCCACATAATCCTGCCTGTCCTCTGAAAAAAATGGGTGGTTTGAGGTACTGCCAATTACCTCGCCATTGGAAAATGGCTTTGTTGCATGAATCATTTTCAAAAAAGGCCAAAAAGGGCCTAAATCCGTGTTATTGATCAAGCGGCCTTTTCGGAAATGGGCATACCAATCCCTGTCATTTTGTTGAGACACATTACTTTT
>JBAQQB010000202.1:0-14294 GCA_049306275.1 Saprospiraceae bacterium
CAATAATGAACCCGTTGTCCTTGGTTTCCTTGATATCGTAAATAGTATGGCTGCTTCTCTGATTATTAAGAAAGACATATTCTCTTGTCCAAAGACTATCACCTGAAATAGTGCCCTTAAACAGCCACCCTTTCCTTGTTAAACTGTCCTCGATTGGATAAACGTAAGTGGATGTGCCGGCAGCAAGAAATTCGCTCCCATCTCCTGTCAGGATTAAATTCGACGTTCTGGTCAAACTCGAAGGGTATTGCCCTGGAAACTCCATCTCCCATTCCTTGTTCTTATTGGGATCTAGTTTAAGGATGTATTTTTCAAAATAGATGTCGTTTACTGATGGCCAGTCAATTTCTGTACCAACTCCGGCAGCGACCAGCAGGCTGCCATCGCCGAGCAAGATCATATCATTTGCCGCATCGCGAAGCACCCCAAAAGGGCTGAGGTATGACCACTGATGCCCACCCTGGCTGTTTAATCCGAATATCCATGTGTTGCAGGTGTAGTTTTCAACCACCATATTGGAATTATTCCTTTGCGCTCCCACAATGATGTCTCCGTTTTCAGCCACAATTACGGACTCAGGTCTCTCTCTCAGCGTATTTCCGTATACCTTGTGCCATTCTTCATTGCCAAGACCATCTATTTTGAGAATGGATACATCCCCATTCCCTACGCTTAAAGTCCCCATCCAGCTTGTCATCACAAATCCTCCATCAGGGGTTTGCTTCATATCGTATGGCCTAAAGTAACTTTGCTCCGGATAGTAGGGGTTGAAATATTCTTTGGTGAATATTGTATCCCCGCCGGAGTCATACCTGATGAAAATGGCCTTCATCAAAGTGTCAATGGTATAACCTGAAAGGGCGAAACCGCCAGCTTCAAGAGGGATCAGGGTATTTGCCCAGGCTTTGTATGCCTTGCCCGGGCCAGCGACCGTCTTTTGGAAAATCACGTCTCCATCCAGGCCGAATTTGACAAACAGAATCCCTTCCTTGTGTGGGAAAAGGGTGTCGGCAACCAAGCCTGTGGCGTAATAGCAACTATCCGTGGCAACAACGCTTGTCAGCACCGCAGCCGGATAGCCGAAATGAAGGCGCTTATTAAAGGTTGTTTGCGCCGACAGCAGAAAGGCCGTTTTTAATAAAAACAAGAGGGGAAAAAGCATGTGCCTCTGCATAAGAAACTTTTGGAGGCAGGGCGTTTGCCCTGCCATTTTTTACCCGCTTAGGTTCTACGTAGCTTGAAAAGTCTATTTTTCACTACTGATTTAATGACTTGTATGACTTTTACCAAGTTCTCAATAAGTGCGCTTTTTACATTTTCACAAACTTCACCGTATATCGCCTGCCTTCTTCTTCCAACTGGAGCAGGTAAAGCCCCGGCGGCCAGTTGCCGAGGCCGATCTGCTGATCGGGCGCTCCGCTGCTTGCTCCGCTCCAGTGCAGCCTGCCCATTGCGTCGTAAATGCGGATCGCGCCGTGGACGGGCCGGAAAAATTGCAGGTTCAACTCATCGGCCGCCGGATTGGGAAATACCCGAAGCGGAGCCGCCAGGTCTATGATGGGCGCCTCGTTTACGTCCGTCAGGATAAACCCGCCCTCGCAGTTATTGAAATAGCAGCCGTCAGGGCCGACCTTCAGGATGAAGCCGTAGCGCTCCCCGTTGGGAGAAGTCAATATGGTATCCAAAGCCCGATAAATATGCCCGGTGATCAGGATCCCCCCGTCGAGATCCTCCTCTACCTGATGGACATTCACCCGGTTGGCATAATGGTGAAAGAAGAAAGGGGCGTATGTTTTGTGCCAAAGTAATTCTCCCTGCGCACTGTATCTCATGAGGAATATCTCCTTGTTGTTCTGGTCTAACGCGCCCCAGTTAAAAAGTTCCCCCGCAACCAGTACCTCTCCGTTTTCAGCCAGATCAAGGTCCGTTACCCGGTAAATCGTATCTCCCGGAAAGTGGAGCAGGGAGTCCTTGATCACGGCGCCGTTTTCATCGAGAAGATAGGTTTTGAACAGGTTGCTGATCGCCAGTTCGTCGTTCAGGGTAGTATCTATACCCGACACCAAAAAACGATTGCCGGAGGGCAACACAACCTCTTGAGTCATCGGGGTAAACGCCGGAAAATCAAACCCTGTATGATCGCCCGTAAAATGCAGGCTCAACACATTTCCCGCCGTATCTATTACACCCGCGTACAAAAAGCCGGCCGCATCGTCGTAAACAGGCCTGCGCACGAATGAGAAGTTGAAATTGCCATCGCTTCGCAGGGTCAGAGATTCCAGTTTGTTGGAGTTATTGTTGAACACGTCCATCACATTTACCGATTTGACCAGAGCGCCGTCCGATCGCCGGATCCAGCGCAAGGCTGGTATATATTTGTAGGGAAGGGCGGGGTAGTTGCCAGCTAAAAGGAACAAGCTGTCTGTTATCGAAAGAACAGCTTCAACATTAATAATGGAATCGAGATCGTTTATTACGTAATCTCGACTAAAGATTGTGGCTCCATCTTCCATATCCAAAACAGAAAAAAGAAAACTATCCGATCCCGCAGATGGAACCCCATATGGGAGAAATGTATAAAACCGGTTTTCAATTACCCAACTCTCTACTTTCCCGGGCAGATAAGCAAAGTTGGTATCTGGATTTGTAAAATCCCTCTGCCACATTACATTGCCGGAAAAGTCAATTTTCACATATCGCGTACACAGGCGAATGGTCGTATCGCCGCAAAAAGCAAAAAGTTGAAAGATATACCCATCTTCAACCGGGTCAATACCCGGTACCACATCGACCTTTGCGCCAATACCAGAGGTACTCCCTTCTCCCCATTCCAACAAATACAAAAAAGACGGCTCCGGCTGCTGGCTGTAGAGATTGGCAGCGAGTAAAAGTCCGGCGGCAAGTGAAAGGATTTTCGGGTTCATTAAGCATATCATTTAAACAGAATCTGGAAACACAACATACAACGCACTCCATCCCCTTGCGCAGGTATGGCCATGCCGTGTTCTTTTTTCGATTGTGAGAGGAAGCTGTAGGAAAAAGTGGTTGGCCGGGGGGCGGCGGTTTCCGTAAATATACGGCCTTGCAGACTGTGCTCCAAGCCGGGAAATGTCAAATAATGGCATATTGGTTGTTTTCTATTTCACTCCCTCACCTTCTCCCCCTTCAAGGCCTCAATCATCTCCATCGGCACGTCATGCAGGTCGAGGATGATGAAGCCGTCGAGCACGTCGGAAAAATTGGGGTCTACGTTGAAGCTGATGAACCGGGCGTTCATCCGCACGTACTGCCGGAGCAGCACGGGGATGCGGAAATTCTCCGGCTCGATGTCTTCGATGAAATGGTCGAGCATCTTCATCTCATTGCCCATCGACTCGGTCAGCACGTCGAGGTCGATCTTTTCCAGACGCGCCTTGAAGGGCTTGCGGGGCTTGAGGTGGACCGCCAGCTCTTCGTCGAAATAGTATTTCCGGATAAACGCCACCATCAGGCTCTTCGACACCTGGGAATAGTACTTGCTGATGCTCACCGGCCCATACAGGTAGCGGTACTGCGGGTTCTGGAGCAGGAAGTACAATATGCCTTTCCACAATAAAAACAAGGGCAGCCGCTTGCGCTGGTAATCGGGCACGATGTAGGAGCGCCCCAGCTCGACCGATTGTTTCATGATGTGAAAAAACCCTTCCTTGATGCGGAACAGGCTCGACACGTAAAAGCCGCCCACCCCGAAACGCTCGAATATCTCATCGCCCTTGCCCATCCGGTAGCCGCCGGCGATGCGGCGCGCCGCGCGGTCCCAGATGATGAGCTGGTGGTAGTAGAGGTCGTATTCGTCGAGGTCTCTCGCTTTGCCCGTGCCTTCTCCTACCTCCCGGAAGGTCAGCTCCCGCAGGCGGCCGATCTCGTTGAGGGCTTTGGGAATTTCCGTGGCCCGGGCCACCAGCACGTCGAAATCGCCCTGCGAGGCGATCAGGTTTTTGTAGCGCAGGCGGCCGATCTCCTGCTCGATCAGCGCGGCGTCCGTCTCCTTCGCCAGGGGCTCCGGCTCGGCGGGCTTGAAAAATACGGGGCGTATGAAAAAGCGCCTGACCTCCAGGTTGGCGCCCAGGGCGTAGATCTTCGACTGGATATACCGCCGGAAGCGGTCGCTGCCTTCGATTTTATCCTGGTCTTCCGCACTGATGAAATTGCCGACCCGCAAGGTGATCTGCACGGGGCCGGGGCGGAGGAACTGCCTCAGCCGCGCGGGCGCCATGGGCGCGGGCCCGGGCGTGTAGATGCGCACCGGCACGATGGGGAGCCCGAACCCGCGCACGACCTTCATCAGGCGGTTCAGGGCCCTGATGCGGGCCAGTTCCTGTATACGGGTGCCTGAAAAGTTCACCACGATGCCGAGTCCGCCGCCAGTCCATTCCGCCTTCTTCAGCTCCTTGGCCAGCTGCGCCAGGAAGTCGAAGGGGCGGTTCAGCTCGGGCGTCACCACGATGTCTTTCATCCAGAAATGGCTGAGATCGGGCGGGAGGGAAGCGCCGTTGGGGAAAAGGGTGAGGCCGGCGCCGCTCAGGCTGGCCAGGTAGAGCAGCAGCAACTCGTCGACGCCCTCCTGCAAGCGGTTGGCGACCAGCAAAAAAGGCGTATCCCCGGGGATGTTCCTCAGTTCTTCCTCGTTGAATTCGAGGGTGATTTGGCGATCTTTCAGCTGATCCCTGATTATTTCCAACAGCTCGGTCATGACGGGAAAACAGGTTTGTATAAAAATCCTTGGCTTTTTCGATATCCCCTATTATTGCCCTCTATTTTTTCGCAGTTTTATTTTCCAAATACGCGTTCCAAATATGCCAGGAATTCGACCTGCCATACGTAATAGTCGTGACCTGAAACGAACTCTTTAAATTCGACGCTTATGTTCTTGCGCTTCATTTTCTTGACAAATTTAATATTGTCGTTGAAGATGCTCTTTTCGTACCTCCCGGCGCCCATGTAAAATTTGGGGTATTTTTTTTGCTCCAATTTTACGGGACTGAAAAAACCGGAGATATAATCCGCCGTAGAAAACGCAATGATTTGGTCAAACCACTCGGGATAGTTGATGCCCATGTACATGCAAAACGCCCCGCCGTTGGAGAATCCGTAAATGTATCTTTTTCCCCGCCAGTTCTCAATGGCGCCTTCGGCAAAAGGCAGAACCTCCTGGGTGAAGAAATTTTCATGGCTATCAAAATAGTCGTTTGGGACGCCAGTATGTACGTATTCTTCATATCTGTTTTCCTGGCTCGAATGTATCCCAACCAGCGCAACCGGCCTTATCCGCCCTTGAGAGATCAGCGCGTCAACATAAGGAGCGTAGCCGGCTACCGCAGAGCCGTCTGTCATATATACTATGGGCGTTTCATCTGAAAGGCCAGGCGGGGTATACAGTGTAAGGTTCCTTTCGCTTTTCAGAAACCGGCTTTTAAAATCCAATTTGTCTATTTTTCCGCTCAATTCGCCTGCCTTTGCGAAGTCGACATTTCTGTTGGGACCCACCCAGCGAAAAAACGGCTCCTCTTTGGGCCTGTACCCGATATCAACCAGGCTGCCACTGGCGCCGCTTTGTTGCACTGTGATGTCATAGCTGAAAATCCCGTCATTTAAACCCGGTATGGCCAACTGCCCCTCAAAAATGCCGAAGGGATTCTTTTCCAATTGCAGGGTTAAGCCTTCAAACATGTTGAATTGAACGAAGTCGCCCTCCCCTTTGTATCGGATTATCAGAATGTCGCCCTGGCTTGACAAGGTGTGCCCAGGATCGGCATCCTGCGCCGGCTCCAGAACGATTGGCTGGCCGCCCCCGGTATGGCAGGAAAGGAATGCGGCAAAGAGGAGGAGGCAAAGGAAGTTTTTCATCATAATGGTTACAAAGCCGGCGAATTGCCGGCCGATTCATAAATATAAACTGAATCTTCGTTTGCCCCAAGATAAAAATTGCTTCCAGGGTAAAGGACAGATTGAAGTTGCACCTGGCGCTCGGCCAGCAGGTCGCGCAGCTTTTCTGTCAGTTCACTCATGGCTAACTGATGAAGTAGTTAACTAAGAACACAAAGTTACATCGTTTATCGTCGATCGTTTATCGTTTAGTAAACGCTCATCGATAAACGATAAACGCTTCCTGATTTATCGTTAACTTCGGGTCTTAACCAACACCCGGCACAATGCAAGCTAAAATTTTGACCTACGCCAACGACAGCGGGCAGGAGCGCTTCGCCTCCGTCAGCTTGCCCGTCAATCAAAAACCGCATACCTGCGCCCTGCTGGCGCATTGTTTCTCCGATTCCGAAAACCCGCAGGCGCTTTCCCGCATCTGCATGGCGCTCAACCAGGCGGGTATCGCCGTGCTGCGCTATCCCTTCGCCGGCGAGCTGGCCGACCTGGGGGAGATACTGGCCGCGGCCCGCTTCATGGAGAGCTGCTACCACTCGCCTTCCATCCTGATCGGGCATTCGCAGGCGGGCCCCGCTATCGTGCACGCCGCCGCGCTGCTGCCTGAAGTGAAGGCCCTGGCGGTGATCGGCTCGCCCTACCAGGCGGGCGCCATGACCAGCCACCTGCTCAGCATGCAGAAGCCCCTGCTGATCCTCCACGCCCCGGAAGACGAATCCGTGCCCTTCCAGGATGCCTGCGAAATGTTCCGCCTTACGCCCGCGCCCAAGAGCTTCGTGTCGCTCGACGGAGCCGATCACCTGCTCTCCCGGCAGGAAGACGCCCACTACGCCGGACAAGTCGCCGGCGCATGGATGCAGCGCTATGTGAACCTGGAAAAACGCAGGGAACTCCAGGTGGAAAAACAGGTGGCCGCCAGGCTGGGCGCCGAAGGCTACACCACCGAGATCATGGTGCGCCACCACGGCCTCACCGCCGACGAGCCCGAACACGAAGGCGGCAACGACTACGGCCCCTCGCCCTACGAACTCGTCGCCTCCGCCCTGGGCGCCTGCACCGCCATGACCATCCACATGTACGCCCGCCGCAAAAAATGGCCGGTGGAGGAGGTCACCGTACACCTCTCCCACGCCAAAGACTATGCGAAAGACAGGGAAAATACCGAGGAAAAAGCCAGCAAGATCGATCACTTCGAACGCCTCATCGACCTGCGCGGCGACCTGAGCGAGGAGCAGCGCCTCCGCCTGCTCGAAATCGCCAACAAGTGCCCCGTGCACAGGACCTTGAATAGCCCGGTGGTGATTGAATCTTCTTTGAAATAACTAAACCTTCACATTCAACAGCCCACCCAGCTTCAAAAAAGCCTCCTCCCATTCTTTGCTGGCAAAAACCCATTCTCCGTTTTTGTAGCCTTTGAGCATGGAGAAATAGAGATTCTGGAGCTTCCAGATGTCGGGCTTGACGCCCATGTCGAAGATGATCTCCAGCACGGAGATCAGGCGCTTGAGATGGGGAAGGGAGAGTTCGGACTTGTCGAGGCGGTCCAGCTCGCCGTGGAGCCTTTCGCTGGCGGCCAGCAGGAAGGAGTTTTCGTGTTCCAGCTCCACGTTCCACTTTTTGAGCTCGGCGGCGAGGTGCCGGAGCTCGTGGACGTCGTAGGCGCCGTTTTGGAAAAAGCGGTGCAGGTCGCGGCTCACGACAAACTGCACGGCGTTGCGGAAGGCTTCGGGGATGGGGAAATCCATGAGCAGCATACCGCTCATGAGCTGGTAGTTGTCGTCGTAGAAATTGCGGAAAGCCGAATCGATCTGGGCGTAGCTCTTGCTGGTGATATCGGCGAGTATCTTGCGCATCTCGTCGTTGAACAGGTGCCAGATCGTGTATTTTTCCGGACCAAAGTATTCCTGCATGATGCCGATCACGGCGGCCAGGTTGGTGGCGTTGAAGGCCTCGTTGAGGCGTTTGCACATCGTGTCGAAGGTCTCGCGGCTCATATCGACCGAGATGTTGCCGATGATGTTTTGCTGGCCCAGGTAGAGCACGGCGAAGTAGAAGTGTTTTTCCGAAAGGGTAGCCCGCGTTTTGAAGGTGGTGCTGCCCACGGCCAGGCGCTGGGTGCCTGCGATACAGCGGTCGAAGTAGTCGCTTTCGGCCTCGTAGTTGAAGACGCGGATGCGTTCGGGCTCTTCTTCGAAGAGGGAAGCCACGGCGTAGTGCATGCCCACGCGCTCGAGGTTGAGCTCGGCGGGCATGACCTTGAGGCGGTAGGCTTCGGCGCCGCTGGCGAAAACGTTGCTGGGGGCCTTGTCGAGGCGCAGGAGGAATGCCGGGTGCAGGTCCTTGCCGGTCACCTGCTTGACGAAGTGGATGGCGCGGTTGGCGTACTGCATGATCTGCAGGGTCTCGATGCCCGATATTTCATCGAAAAACCAGCCGCAGGAGGTGAACATGAACATGGCGTGGCGCTGCATCTCCAGCAGGCGCAGGGCGCGGGTGATCTCCTTTTTGCCGAGTTCGCGCTTTGCGTGGCGCTGCACGAAAGCTGCCATGTAGGGCTCCTGCCGGTTGAGCAGCACGTCGATGTATTCGTTGCGGGCCTTCCAGACGTCTTTCAGCAGCTTCCCGCCTTCTTCTTCGAAAATGGGAATGATCTCGTCGCGCAGCCAGTTGAGGGTTTCGCGGAGCGGGGCGCGCCAGGCCTGGGTCCAGCCTGCGTTGCCGCCGGTATTGCAACCGCAGTTGCTGCGCCAGCGCTCCACGCCGTGTGCGCAGCTCCAGGAACTGTTCTCGTGTATCTCGGCCTCCCACTGCGGGGGGAAACGCTCCAGGAAGGCGCCGTAGTTGGTCAGCACGGCCAGGTTGTGCTCTTCGATGTAGTTGAGGCAGTCGGCCAGGGCCATCTCGCCGTAGCGGTGGTGGTGGCCGTAGGTCTCGCCGTCGGTGGCGATGTGCACGAGCTGGGCCTCGTCGTTGTCGTCGAATGTCGCCAGCAGCCGCTCGGCGAAGCGCTTGCCGTTGTTGAGAATGCCGTCGAAGGCCACGGCCTGCGAGACGCCGCCGTGGTAGAAAAACAGGACGATCGTCTTGCCGGAGGGCAGTTTGCACAGGTAGGGAACCCGCGTGTCGATCGATTCGGCGGCCACGGGCCGCCAGTCTTGCGCGCCCATGGGCCTGACGGCTTTCGCCTGCCGGGGCGCCAGGATGGTGTACCGGATGCCTTGTTCAGCCAGCACTTCGAGGGTCTCCAGGTCGACGGCCGTTTCGGCGAGCCATATCCCCTCGGGCTTGCGGCCGAAGCGGTGCTCGAAGTCGCGGATGCCCCAGACCACCTGGGTCTCCTTGTCGCGGCGGTTGGCCAGCGGCAGGATCAGGTGGCTGTGCACCTGTGCGATGGCCGAGCCGTGCCCCTTGTACCGGGCCATGCTGATCTTGTCGGCATTGAGAATCGCCTGGTAGGTAGCGGGATCGGCCTTCTCCAGCCACGACAGCAGGGTCGGCCCGAAGTTGAAGCTGATGCGGGTATAGTTGTTGACGATCTTGCGGATGAATTGCTGCTCGTCGAGGATGCGCGCGGCAGTGTTCGGCGCGTAGCACTCGAAGTTGATGCGCTCGTTCCAGTCGTGGAAAGGCTCGGCCGTATCCTGCATCTCGATCACCTCCAGCCAGGCGTTCTCGCGCGGCGGCTGGTAGAAATGCCCGTGGATGCAGAGAAATTTATTGGAAGTATTCATGCTGTTCAAGCTGGTTTTTTGCCGCCCCAATGTAAGATTTTCTTCCCAAGGAAGGCGCTGATAACGAGAAAGAAACAGCCGGGACAGAAAACGGTTCAGCGCCCCGCCGCAACTATTGCCCGCCGGGGTATGTTGAACCTTTAGAGCTATAAAATTTTTTCACCCCTAAATTTTCGAAATGGAAAATTACCAATCTTATTCTTTGCGAAATTTTCGGGAGATTCCGCAGGTCAAAGCCTGCCTAAGCGAGGAGGAGCAATTCGACATGGAAGTGGTAGGTAACATCCTGCCTTTCAAGGCCAACAACTACGTGGTAGACCAGCTGATCGACTGGAGCAACTACCAAACCGACCCGATTTTCATTCTCACCTTTCCCCAAAAAGGCATGCTCAGGCGGGAGCATTACCGCGAGATGGCGCAAGCTATACGGGCCGGCGCCGGCAAACCCGAGCTGAAGCTGATCGCCAACAAGATACGCCTCGAGCTCAACCCCCATCCTGCCGGACAGTTTGAGCACAACGTACCGGAGATCGACGGCACGCGGCTCACGGGCATCCAGCACAAGTACCGGGAGACCATGCTGTTCTTCCCCAGCCAGGGACAGACCTGCCACGCCTACTGCACCTTCTGCTTCCGGTGGCCCCAGTTCGTCGGGCTCAACGACCTCAAATTCGCCATGCGCGATACGGAGTACCTGGTGAAATACCTCAAAGCCAACCCCACCATCACCGACGTGCTGTTCACGGGCGGCGACCCCATGATCATGAAGACGAGAATCCTGGCCACCTACATCGACTCCCTGCTGGATGCCGGGCTGCCCAACCTGCGCAGCATCCGGATCGGCACGAAGGCCCTGGCCTATTGGCCGCAGCGCTTCACCACCGACGACGATGCTGATGACCTGCTGCGCCTTTTTGAAAAAACGAGGAAGAAAGGCGTACACCTGGCTTTCATGGCCCACTTCAACCACCCCAGGGAGCTGCAAACGGAGGAAGTGCAGCTGGCGGTGGAGCGCATTCTCGGCGCCGGCGCCGTCATCCGCACGCAGTCGCCGGTGATGGCGCATATCAACGACACCTCGGATGTGTGGGCAACCATGTGGCAGAAACAGGTGGAAATGGGCATGGTGCCTTACTACTTCTTCGTAGCCCGCAACACGGGCGCCCAGCACTTCTTCGCCGTCACGCTCGAAAACGCATGGCACATTTTCCGCAACGCCTACAAAAGCGTCAGCGGCCTGGCCCGCACGGCCCGGGGCCCGAGCATGTCGGCAGGACCGGGCAAGGTGCAGATCCTCGGCGTATCGGAAGCGGCCGGTGAAAAGGTCTTCACCCTGCGTTTCCTGCAGGCCAGGAACCCCGATTGGGTGGGCAGGCCCTTCTTCGCCCGCTACGACCCGGCCGCCATTTGGCTGACAGACCTGTACCCGGCTTTCGGGAAAGAGCGGTTTTTCTTCGAAAAAGAATACCCGCTGCCGCGTTCAATGGCTAGTATTTAGGGGGGGGATTATACTCGACGGAAATAGGTTTTGTTCAAAGGTGAAATGCTGAAAAGCGAGTAAGGATTGTTCCGGAAATTAATTCCGGATTAGGAGCGGCCATGTTGTAGTGTCGAAGTCCCCTTCGACACATGCCTGAGTTAAGAGCTCTCTGTTAGGCTTAACTTGACATGTACTTTTCCCTTGTTGAAAAAGTACAAAAAAAACAAGGCTTTCGCCGCTTTGCCTAAAACCGGCTAAGGCCGGGGGAACACCCCTGTACTCTTGAAATCGGGAAATTATTCTTAGAACGATCCTAAATAGTTACTAATCAACACATATTTTAGGATTATGTACTTCTTCGCCTCGTTGGTATATAATCTCACCTCCAAATTTTTTTATGGAAATTGGAATCAGGTCATTTGAATACTGGATATAAAAAAGATCAATATCCCCATCAAGGTCTTGTCGCTCTTGAACTAAAGTAAAACCGTCGTCCGTCGTCCAAAATAGTTGATTCTTTACATAGCAAGTATAATTCGAATACCCCGATCCATAAATAGCGCCCTTGGCTTGGTCAAAATATAAATAAGGTACCCAAAAGCCATTCTGTCTCAATGCTATTGCATTTGAATTTTTTTTTAATGCAATCCTTTCGTATGTCTCAAAACAATTACCTGATCCCATTTTCATAAAGTCAATTGTAATTACCCCCCGCTCCTTCTCCCATCTTAAAATCCTCTCTTCTTGAGATGGCGAATCATCCCTAAAAAAAATGACCTTTCCTTGATAACATCCACTATATAAGAAGGCCAGGAACCCGAAAAATAAAATTTCTACTGTTGTATTAAAATTTAGCATCGTGAGCTTTTTTTGCTGTTTTAACTTCCTGGTAATCAAGAACCTTTTCAATTTAGACATACAAGTTACAACTAAATCTGGATGTTATTTCTGGAATAACCCTAAGTTCATCAATAGACAAGGGGATTTGGGTAGCTTCGCGATGTACGGCGCCGGGTTGACAAATCTTGCGAAGAATAACGGTGGCGCGCCCCAAGAGTCTGTAGATTTGCTTAATACCTCATCTTGCCCTGGCGGGAGATGGAAACGTTGTCATTTTTTTTTATTGCCCTTTTAACATACCGACTTTTCGTGCACTCTCCCTAAGAATTGAGACTGTTTCTTTGACACTTTGTGGTGCATTATTGGAACCAAACAATTTTATCATATGTGCGTAATCTGAATTCTCCCCCCAAAATGTGATTTCAAAAATGCTATTATCTGCAGAATTCACATTGTAAATTTTGTCCAAATGAATCCGTTCTATTCTTTCAATGCTTTTGATGATTTCAGACTCCATTTCAGTGGATAAAATTCCCGAATAATAAAGTTCTCCCAAATAATATAAATCAACCTCCTGTTTATCCATATAAATATCTAATTCGGTTACGATCTCTAAATTTGCCCCAAACTCTCTAAACTCAACTTGTACTATTGGGGCTACATGCATTTTGCCAAAAGGATGGTCACAATTCTCAAAAAATCCAAATAGCAAAAAAATAGAGCCGATTAAAATTATCCTATTGACCATATCCTGCTGACGTTTTAGCCTGATCTAAATAAAATTGAGAAGCTTGTTCAAGGGCTTTTTTATACTTTTTATCTGACAATATCTCTCTGTTCATTGCTTGATGTGATTTGTCATCTGTTCCCCGTTTACGAAAGAAGGGAGTTTGCCTTATTCAAGAGTTTTGCCTTCTGCTTGTTTATATTGGTTTTCCCATTCAATAGTTCGAGGGAAATTATCCAATTCCTGGTATTCCATCAATAAAATTTGCTCGTCCTTTAAATGAAGGAATGTGAAGTCCTGTATAGCATCATAGTTCCTTCCGAAAATTTCATTATGGACAATCAAATATAATTCATTGGCTTCTTGAAACACAGATAAACCATATACAATTCCTGAAATAATCCTGAAAAATATTTCCTTCTTTTGTAAATCAATAATAGATATTGAAAAACTATTGAGGCCAAATCCTCCGTTATCTATGATACTTACGAGCACCAATTCTCTATTTAGGAATTCCGCATATAAGATTTTTGAAAAAAATACCTGCTTACCGTCAATGAAAATATCGGTGATTTCAAAACGCTCCATCTTATGGTTGTATTTACCGTCAACCTTGCCCGAATCTATCATTTCCTGCACCTTTTTAAAGTTCTCAGAAAATAACAGGGAATCGATATCTCTCCTTTGGAGATTAATATTCAAAAAATACTTTTCTGAAGATTTCGCACTATGCGTATTTGAGCACCCAAATATTGTCATGAAGTTAAGTAATAAAATCAAAACACAACACGCCTTATTTGATAAGGGCCGCAGCAGCAGATATCCCATCGATGTTTAGATTTAAGAATTTGAGATTGTTTGACTTTGCAGCAAATGGAGCCTGATTTTTTGAGATATAATCATTCCCCTTGCCTGCGATTGAGTGATAAAATATTACACCTTGCCCAATATGTGAATCTGGGTTTTCTAGAGTCAAATATGCAGCATATGCGGCTCTTGCAATATCAGGTCTAGGTGAGGCCCAGCCTTTTTTCTCATATTTCCCCAGTAAGCTGTAAGGGTCCATAAAGGCAGCTTTAGTTGGAGTTTCAGCATATTGTCCTGAATTAAAGATCACGCCTTTGATGGTGGTTGGATTTTCTCCACTATTCGCTAGTTTTTCAGGGCCTCGATACTTTGCCCTATTGTAAATTGATTCAGCGGCAACTCTTTTTGCATCTAAACTTTTGCCCTCCATTTCCGCTAATGCTGCCCTGGCAAGCAACCCCATGTCACTACTCATGTCCAATGCTCCTGCCGAACAAATCTGGTCATAACATTGTGAGTCCCCCATAGTCCATTCGGAGGCAGAACTCAAGTTCTTAATATCTCCCCAATTGTCATTGTCAACAAAAACTATTTGGTCTACTCCGTCATCAATAAAAATGTGTTCACCGGTTGATTTATTGACGAAGTCGGTTTCCACACTCATCCCATCCGGATCAATAAACCTCACCGGATTATCCAAGGTGTAATTATACGGACTCCACCCCGCATACACCCCCGCCAACGGATCCACCCCCAAAAACCGCCCAACCTCGCTGTCATAAAACCTCGC
>JBAQQB010000203.1:0-10003 GCA_049306275.1 Saprospiraceae bacterium
GCTTCCGGATTCTGGCCCGATCCAATTGACTTACCTAACCTGGATTGTATTAACCTGCCTCCGGGTTCTTGCGATTGGTTTATCCTGGATATAAATGGAACCCCATTATCTTGTGACCCCGGTATAAATTGCCCCGGCGGACTTTCAGGGCTCTTAGGGGACGAGCAAAGCAATCTGGAGCTTGCCGAGAAAGTGGCTTTGGGGCAAAATTTTTCGACCGAATATCCTGATGGGACTCTTTGGTCAGCGCGACAGGGTCTTTACAGAGAGATAGCTGACAACCCGCAAATTTTGGGTGCCAGCGCTGTAATCGACAGTTTCTTCCAGGGGGCATCTAATGGAGAAATTGGACTCCTTGAGTCAGTCAGGCAAGAATTACGAAACCTTTACAATCCAAGCGCTGCCTTGAAAGGCCAATGGCTATCGGAAAAAGAAGCGCGGGATTTTTACCTCGATAGTCTTGCACTAATAGACCAGTTGCTGGAAGCCGCAACAGGCCCTGACAGTATATGGTTATTCAATCAGAGACCGCGTCTTTGCGACAGCCTATCTGTAATTGGACTGCGACTATCGGAAGTTTTGGATGACATTGCCGAGGAGAGGACCCAAGCAGCTCAAGTGCTGTGGAGCCAAAATGACGCAATCGAAAGCGAAACCACTCAGGGTAGCAATGAAAAATTAATCAATGCGTTATTCCTTTCCACTTTAGCCCAAGGTATTGATACGTTTAGCCAGGCACAAATTGGGCAAATAGAGAGTGTAGCGTTTCAATGTATTTATGATGGTGGTCAGGCGGTGACTCATGCCCGTAATCTTTACCGTTTAGTAAAAGATACTGCATTTGAAGATAAGGATTTATGCACGCCGAAATTTAAATCTTCGGCATTTACTAGCAAGGAAGAATATCCCCTCGCCCCGGCTGTGGTTCCATTATTCCATTTATTCCCTAACCCTGCTGACGATCGCCTTACAATTGAGTTTAATTCTTTAAAGAATCAACCTCATCCATCAGATTTTTATTTATCAATTTATTCCGCAATAGGACTCTTGGAGGTTTCAAATCAGATTGTCCCAAAAGAAGGGTATTTTGAACTTGATCTTGGTTGGTTTAATCCTGGCATGTATTGGCTGACCATTCGAGATGGAGAAAGAACCCTTTTCACAAGCCGGTTTATGGTGATAAGATAATTTTTTCAACCACAGGGCCTTCGCTTTCAGAGTGAAGGCCCTGCTTGTTTTATGATATGAAAAAGGTAGTATTTCTTTTTTTTACGTTTATTTTTGGCATGTTTTATGAAGCTACAAGCCAGCAATGGGTTTATTTGGATTCAATAAACAATACTCCATATGCAATTGAAAAATTACCCGGCGATGAATATGTTATTTATGTATTAAGAACCGATTACTATACGGCATTAATAAAAATTGATGGAATAAATGGCTTCCTTCTTGATTCCCTGTTAATTGCATCGGGCGGCATGGGACCTCCGTGTTGTTATCTTAATGATATCATTCATTCCTTTCCTTTTGGACAATATTCGCTTTTCTTTAGTGACCTTACGCTAGGATTTCCATTTAATGCGGAGATTGTCCAGTACAAATTTAATGCTGAGCTTGAAATCCTGGGAAATATTCCAATTGGGTTCGGATTTTTCTCGCCCCTTGAACTCACCTATGATCTTTATCAAACCACTGATAGCACAATGATTTCTACCGGGTTTGTAGATGACAGCTTTGAAAATAGCCCATTATTGGTTTTTGAGTTCAACAGGCTTTCAGGAGAAATTCTTTGGTCAAAGAAATATCCTTGGGGTGCAGGAGGAACTTCAGAAAAGGGTACTAAAATAATACCCGCTCTCGATGGCGGTTATTTTATTGCAGGGGGAAGAAACCACAATGATAAGCCTTGCCTGGTAAAACGAATTACCGCCTCCGGGCAGGAAATATGGACAAAATATTATGAAGGATTCTCAGGAGCCGATGCCGTACACGGAGGCGATTCATCCATTGTGATCACCAGTTCGGGAACCATTTTCAAGATCGATTATGACGGAGATATCCTTTGGAAACGCGAAGTGCTGGGTTGCCCCGGAGAAACTTGTTATTTCTGCCGGAAAATCCGTAAAACCCCCGATGGGCGTTACGTGACAATTGGTTTGAAAGGCAGTTATGAAAACGGGCAAGTCGTCAATTACATTGGGGTCTATTTTTATTCGGAAGCAGGAGAAATTCTCGAGAAGTACTTTTTCGAGGGCACTTCAATATACAGTTACAACCCCATTGATTTTGCCCCCACAGATGATGGGGAGTATATCATTGTTAGCAGACTTCTAGGCGACGGAAGTATGCACGTCATGAAAACAAACATCAAAGACCTTAAGCCTCCAGCAGCAGGATTTTCTTTTGAGGCCAACAGTCTGGAAGTGGCATTTTCTGACACCTCCACTTTTAATCCCACTTCCTGGCATTGGGATTTTGGTGATGGAGACACCTCCGCATTGCAGCACCCCAGTCATGGGTATGCGGAGGAAGGGATGTATGAGGTTTGTTTGATCGTTTCCAACTCCAATGGAAGCGACACGGTTTGTCAATGGGTGGAATTGGAAGTTTCATCCACAATCACGTTGCCTCAAAGACCCCGCAACCTTACCCTCTTCCCCAATCCGGCAGGGGATGAACTGAACCTCCGTGTTTCCCCGGCCCTTGCCGAAAATGGGGAATTCCGACTGTATAACGTTCTTGGCCAGTTGGTTAAAAAGCACCCTTTAGCGGCAGGAAAAAATGAATACCGGTTCTCCCTGCATCCGCTACCTCCTGCATGTTACTACTACTCCCTCTCCACCGGACAAGAAGCACTAGCCGTAGGAAAAATTTTAAAGCAGTAGAGACCGCTTTTCAATCAATACGCCATCGCAAATAACACCCGCCGCTTCGAAGGCTTGCCGGTCAGCACGCACACGCCGTCTTCCTCCTCCGCATCGTGGGGGATGCAGCGGATGGTGGCCTTGGTGAGTTCCTTGATCTTCACTTCGGTCTCAGTGGTGCCATCCCAATGGGCGGAGATGAAGCCGCCTTTTTCTTCGAGCACTTTTTTGAAATCGTCGAAGTTGTCGACTCGGGTGATATGCGAGTCGCGGTAGGCCTTGGCCCTGTTGAAGAGGTTCTGCTGGATCTCTTCGAGCAGGTTGGCCACGTAGTCGGCGATGCCGTCCATGGGCACGGTGGTCTTCTCCTTGGTGTCGCGGCGGGCCACTTCGAGCTGGTTGTTCTCCAGGTCGCGGGCGCCGAAGGCGATGCGGACCGGGATGCCGCGCATCTCGTACTCGGCGAATTTGAAGCCCGGGCGGTTTTTCATATCCTCGTCGTACTTCACGGAGATGCCCTTGACGCGCAGCTCGCGCATGATCTTTTCGGCTACCTCCGCGAATTCCGGGTTCGGCTTCGGGATCGGCACGATGACGACCTGGATCGGCGCCAGGCGCGGCGGCACCACGAGACCTTCATCATCGGAGTGGGTCATGATGAGGCCGCCGATGAGGCGGGTGGACACGCCCCAGGAGGTGGCCCATACATATTCCTGCTGGTTGTCTTCGTTGAGGAACAACACTTCAAACGCCTTGGCGAAGTTCTGCCCGAGGAAGTGCGAGGTACCTGCCTGCAGGGCCTTGCCGTCCTGCATCAGCGCCTCGATGGTAAGGGTGTCGTCGGCGCCGGCGAAGCGCTCGTTGGGGCTCTTGGCGCCCTGTATCACCGGCATGGCCATGTATTCTTCAGCGAAGCGGGCATAGACTTCCTGCATGCGGCGCGCTTCTTCGATCGCTTCCTGTTTGGTGGCATGGGCCGTGTGGCCTTCCTGCCACAGAAATTCGGCCGTGCGCAGGAACAGGCGGGTGCGCAACTCCCAGCGCACCACGTTGGCCCACTGGTTGATGAGCAGCGGCAGATCGCGGTAGGACTGTATCCAGTCGCGGTAGGTATTCCAGATGATGGTTTCAGAAGTCGGGCGCACGACCAGTTCCTCCTCCAGCTTGGCGCTCGGATCGACGACGAGGCCGTTGCCGTTGGGGTCTGCCATGAGGCGGTGGTGGGTCACCACGGCGCATTCCTTGGCAAAGCCTTCCACGTGCTCGGCTTCCTTGCTCAGAAAACTCTTCGGGATGAACAGCGGGAAATAGGCGTTGACGTGCCCCGTTTCCTTGAACATCTTGTCGAGCTGGTCGCGCATATTCTCCCAAAGCGCGAAGCCGTATGGCTTGATCACCATACACCCCCTTACGGCTGAGTTTTCAGCCAGCTGAGCTTTTTTGACGATGTCGATGTACCACTGAGAGTAGTCTTCTGCGCGGGAAGTGATTTCTTTGGCCATGGTTACTTTTTTTATAGTGGAGGAGATGAGAAGGTGAGAAGTGGAATTCACTCCACTTCTCACCTTCTCATCTCCTCACCTAAATATCTCTTAACAGATATTAACAAACACGATTTACGCCTTTAACAGTTCCAAATGAACACTTTAAAACAAGATTAACAGTAAAATCGGCACAAAAGTAATAATTTCGGGGTTGTAAGGTTAGAGAGCCAGATAATTACATAAAAAGTTATTCAACTGACATGAAAAGATTAATCGCGTTCCTTCCCATCCTGATGGTCGCAATGTGGACCACGACAGCAATGGCCCAGTACGACGACCTTTACTACGACCCGGACAAGGACGCCGGCTACTACTACAACTCCAAACCGGCTAACGACTCCCGCGATCCGGGTTATACCAATAATAGCAGTGATGACTATTATTACGACGATGACGACTATTACTACGACGATTACGACTACTACTATTCGTCGCGTATCCGCAGGTTCCACCGTTCCTACAACGGGTTCGGTTTCTTCGACCCCTGCTATGTCGACATGTTTTACTTCGATCCTTTCTTTACCCCCGGCGTTACCGTTCTGATTTACGACAGTCCCTGGGGCTGGAACAGCTGGAACCGCTGGAACAGGTGGAACCGCTGGAACTATTGGGGACCTAGTTTTACCTATGTCTCGGTCTTCAACACCTGGGGCAGCCCGTGGGGCTGGAACTCCTGGGGTTACAACCCATGGGGCTGGAATTCCTGGGGCTGGAACAACTGGGGTTGGAACAACTGGGGTTGGAACAACTGGGGCGGCAACAACATCTGGATCAACAACTACTATTATCCGCCTTCCTGGGGCGACGGTTATGTATACGACACGCCGAACAACTTCGACAACGTGTACTACGGCCCGCGCAAGTCGGGTAGCGTCAGAACCGAGCGCGGCTCCGTGCGCCAGCCCGATGAAAAGGGTGGCATGATCACCCCTGCGAACCGTCCTGCAGAGGCGCCTACGACGCCGGTAGATCGCGTCAAGGAAGTGACGCCGCCGCGCGAGCAAGCGCCCGCTGTGCAGGAACGCCCGCAAACCAGGCCGCAACCCGTTGAAACGAAACCTCCAGTCAGGGAGCAACAGACCCAACCCGCGCCAACGACGCCCAGGGAACGCCCGCAGCAAGTGCAGCCCACTCCACCCAGAGTGAACCCGCAACAGCAGCAGGAGCGCCCGCGCGAACAAGCGCCCGCAAACGCCCCGCGTACGGAGCCGCAAAAGCGCGAGGATAATCGTTCTAACAACTACTACCGGCCCAATGAAGGCCAACGCACGCAGCCGCAGCGCGAGCAGGAGTCGAGGCCTTCCTACACCCCGCCTCGGAACCAGACACCGCAGCAGCCCAGGAATTACGAGCAGCCGCAGCGCAGCAACCCGCAACCCAGAAATGTCGAGCCGCCTCGCAGTAGCCCGCAACCGCGCAACTACGAAGCGCCTCGCGGCAACAGCAGCCCGCCGTCCAGAAGCTACGGAAACACGGGCGGCAGCAACCGCTCCTCTTCCGGCGGCGGCAGCGCACCTTCGAGATCCAACAGCGGCAGCAACAATAGCAGCAGCCGTCGCGGCAACTAATCCGCCAGGCTGAACCACGAACACATTAGGATGGAAAAGAGGGGGGATTGGGTAAACCTGTCCCCCCTCTTTTTTTGAAAACGAATCATTCATTCTCCCAAATAAGCACGATATGTCACGGTATAAAATCCTTGCTTTTCTCTCCTTCCTCCTTGCAGGCTCGCTCCATGCCCAAGTGGCCTACGACGCCCTCCGCTTCTCCTTCTACCCCGAACCGGGCGGCACGGCCCGCACAGTAGGCGTGGGCGGCGCGATCAACGCTTTCGGCGCCGACTTCGCCGTGCTGAGCGGCAACCCTGCCGGGCTGGCTGCCTTCCGGCGTTCCGAATTTACCTTTTCGCCAGAAATCTACAGCGCCCGCAACAAAACCCTGCTCGACGGCAACGATTTCAACGTACAGCAAAGCGAGTCCAGAAGTGGACTAAACATCAACAACCTCGGCCTGGTCATCGCCTCGCAGCCCATGGCCTCCAAATGGAAGACCATCAATTTCGGGGTCGGGATCAACCGCACGGCTACCTTCACCCAGACCCTCTTCTTCGAAGGCGCTTCGCCGGGCAGCCTCACCCACCGCTTCATCGACAAAGCCCAGGGACTCGAACCCGAGGACCTGGACAATTTTGAAGAAGGACTGGCTTACGATGTAGGCGCCATTTACCCCGACAACAACAATCCGGGCAGCTATTTCAACGACTTCGGCCCGACGGAAGAGGTCTTCAAATCGCAAGTCGTACGTACCCAGGGCTCCATCTCCGAAATGGTGATCTCCCTGGCGGGCAACTATGAGGAAAAACTGGAACTCGGCGTAACGGTCGGCGTGCCTTTCCTCAATTTTACCGAAAACAAGACCTATCGGGAGAGCGACGACGGCGACAATAACCCCGTATTCAACGAGCTGATCTACCAGGAATACGTGAACATCTCAGCAACCGGCATCAACCTGAAACTCGGCATGATCTACAAGCCGGTTCACGCCATCCGCATCGGCGCGGCTTTCCATACGCCGACGTCATTTTCGGTCGACGACCGGTACTCCACCTCGATGACCTACGATTACGACTTCAACGGCAACTTCCGCTACGAGCAGGATTCTCCGGAGGGCTCCTACGAATACCGCCTCCGCACCCCCTGGCGGGCGATTGGCTCAGGCGGCATCCTGTTTGGGAAAGTAGGTTTCCTGGGGGCTGAAGTCGAATACGCAGACTACAGCGCCGCGGCCTTCAACTTCAACCAGGCGCAAAACCCCGATGACCAGACCTATGAGCGCGAACTCAACCGCGAGATCGCCGACAGTTATCAATCGGCCTTCATCGTGCGGCTGGGCGGCGAGATTGTACTCGACATCTTCCGCATCCGGGCAGGCTACAACCTCGTGACCAGCCCCTTCGCCGATGAATCATTCGCACGGCCTATCTACTCCGCCGGCTTTGGCGTGCGCGAGCAGAATTTCTTCCTCGACCTGGCCTACCGCCGCAGTTTTACCACGGGCGAATATTTCCCCTACCCCAGCAGGGCCGAACTGCAACCTACGGTTGATACGGAAACGACGATTCAGCATTTTTTGCTGACACTGGGATTCAAGTTTTAGTGAAAGAGTGAAAAAGTGAAAAAGTGAAAGAAATGCAAATTGGCTTTGCCAATTTGGCGTCTTTTTCACTCTTTCACTTTTTCACTTTTTCACTACATTTACTCATGTTTCACTGGCAGTTACCCCTTGTTCTCCTTTCCTTCCCCGCCCTGCTCTATGCCCAACCAGCGCAGAAGTGGAATATGGCGTTGCTGACCGACGTGGTCTGGTCGTTTGAGATGACGTATGAGGCCGTATCGGGAGACATCATAGAAACAGCGGATGCCGAAGATATCTGTGATTTATTGCTGGCGGGCGACTACAGCTACGAGCTATTCGACCGCGACCAGCTCTCGCGGGGCGTGTGGACGGTGCAGGGCGATGTGCTCTACCTGCCTTTCCGCGGCGCCAGCCAGTTTATCCTCACCAGCCTCAAGCCCGATATGCTGGAGCTGCGCTACAGCGACGGCTACACCACCTACATCCACCGCTTCCTCCGCCAGGGCGCCGACCCAACAACCCAAGAACCCAACAACCCCAAGAACCGAACCTGGATCACCGGCGATCGCAACATCCGCATTGAGCTGACGGGGGGTGGGTTTTTCGGGGGCGCCGACCCGGTGCAGCGCGATTTTATTCTCATCCGGGAAAACGGGCGGCTTATCCACGAGCGGCAGACGGTGAGCAAGGGGCTGCGGGTGATGAAAAAGAGCCTTTCCAACCGGCAGCTCGCCGAACTGGCAGATTTCATCAGGGCTTCCGGATTTTTTGCCCTCGACAGCCAATACGGCTGCGCAACGCCGGAGTGCGAAAACCGCCTCCATTCGCAACCAACACCCATCCCTCTCCGTTTAGCCGTAACCGACGGCCTCGACCGGCACGTGGTGGAGGTGGCGATCTGGCCAGATGCCGGTGCGGCAGCCTCCCCCATCGCCATTCCGCCCGAGCTCGTCAGGATCGTGCAGGCAATCAGGAGATTGTCTGAGGAGTAAGCCTTTTTTAATAACTTAATAAATAATGGGGTGCGGGCTGCGCCCCCACCCCATTATTTAATCTTATATGGATTCACTCACCCAGATCGTATTGGGCGCCGCTTGCGGAGAGGTGGTGCTCGGCAGGAAAGCCGGCAACAAAGCCATGTTGTGGGGCGCCGTCGGGGGTACCATCCCCGACCTCGACGTCATGGCCAATTTTTTTACCGACGAGATCACGGCGCTGGCTTTTCACCGGGGCATTTCCCATTCCTTCTTCTTCGCCTTCACGGCGCCGCTGGTATTCGGCTGGCTGGTGCACCGGCTCTACCGGAAGCGGAGGCCCGGTGAGACCACTTACCGCGACTGGGTGATGCTGTTTTTCTGGGCCATTTTCACCCATCCCCTGCTCGATAGCTGTACCACCTATGGCACGCAGCTGTTTCAGCCATTCTGGGACTACCGGGTGGCGCTCAACACCATCTCGGTGGCCGATCCCATTTACACCCTGCCCTTCCTCGTGCTGCTCATCCTGGCCATGCGGCAGCTACGCGACAAGTCCCGGCGGCGCTGGTTCACCTGGGCGGGCATCGGGGTGAGCAGCGCTTACCTGGCCTTCACCGCCGTCAACAAGCTGCGGGTCGACGCCATTTTCGAAAAATCGCTGGAAGGGAAAAACATAGCCTACACGCGGTTTACCGCCAGCCCTACCATTCTCAACAATATCCTGTGGCAGGGTATCGCGGAGGGCGACACGGCCTTCTATCACGGCTACTACTCCTTCTTCGACGCCGAGCCGCGGATCGATTCTTTCACCGTCATTCCCAAAAACCACCACCTGTTAGAAGGTATGGAAGGCCAGCGCGACGTGGAGACCCTGCAATGGTTCTCCAGCGGCTACTATAACCTCATTCAAAGAGACGACGGCGTCATCCAGCTCAACGACCTGCGCTTCGGTTCTATGGACGGCACGTTTGAAGCTCCCGGCGACTACATCTTCCGCTTTGAGTTGAAGGCGGAAAATGGCAAAGTTGTAGCCCGGCAGGTGTGGGAAAGGCCGGAGGGCGGGGAGATGTTGGAGGGGTTTTGGCGAAGGCTTAGAGGAGGTGAGGAGGTGAGAAGGTGAGAAGTGGAAAATACACTTCTCACCTTCTCATCTTCTCAACTTCAGAAACAAGCGCTTTCAGGTTAGCTTCAGAAATCGGCGCCATGGGCAGCCTGACCTCCTTGCTGCAAAGGCCCAGGTATTCCATGAGGCCCTTGATGCCGGAGGGGTTGCCGTCGATATAGAGCCAGGGGTGGATATCTAGGAGTTGGTTGTTGAGGCGGCGAGCGGTGTCGAGGTCGCCGGAGAGGGCGGCGCGGGTCATGGCTGACCATTCGCGGGGCATGGCGTTGGCGATGACGGAGATGACGCCGTGGCCGCCGCAGGCGATGATGGGGAGGGTAAGGGGATCATCGCCCGAGAGCACGAGGAGGTGGTCGGGGC
>JBAQQB010000204.1:0-13648 GCA_049306275.1 Saprospiraceae bacterium
AGTTTCAACTGAAAACTGAACACTGAAAACTGAAAACTACTCAAGGTATTCCGCCAAAGTCTTCACCTTCATGCTCTCTACGCCTACCCTTTGCAATTCCCCATTCAGCGCCTCCATCCGCGCCGCAAAGGCATCGTATTTGCGCTGCACCTCTCCCATTTTCCCTTCCAGCTCCGTTGTCTTCGACAGCTGGCGGTCGGAAGGGCGGCCAGGGAACTGGCTGATGCCCAGGTACAAGGTCGAAATATCCTCCCGGATGTTGGCGCCTTCGTCGATGTAGAAGTCGCCCTCCAGCGAGACCAGGGAGTTTTTCATCGCCTCGGTTTCTTTGGCGAACTGCGCGAGCTGCTCCGCCAGCTTTTTCTTCGGGGCATTCTCCCGGAGACCGGCGGCCTGCTTGTGCATGGCTTCGAGCTGGTAGTAGATGTACCCGCACTGGTTGGTCAGGTTGTACAGGCGCATCTGCGTGTCATAGGCCAGCTTGCGGTCGGCCGCGGGGTAGGTGGCGGCGGCGTCGGGGTCGAAAGCGAGGTCGAAATGGGAGGTGTACTCTTCCTTGCCCTTGGTGATGACCACTTTATACCGCCCTTCGGGCAAAGTGGGCGGAAACGCCGAACCGAACAGCGCGCTGCGGTTGTTGGTGGGCGCCGCCTTGGGCATGGGCAAGCGCGTTGGCAGCGTCACGATGTTGATGCCCGCGCTCTTGCCGCCAGGTAATTCCTTGATCAACTGGCCCTCGGGTCCATACACCGCCATGCTCATCTTGCCGATGGTGTGGCGCTTTTTGAGGTAATACGTGATCGAAGCCGACTCGTCGGGGTTCTCGCCCACGAAGTTGCCCGCCCCGCCGAATGGCCTGCCGCCGCGGGGCAGCTTCAGGTAGGTGGGACCGGTTTCGAAGAAATGAAAATCTTTCGCGGCCACCTCGGGCGTCAGCAGGCGCAGTGGCGCCAGGTCGTCGATGATGTAGATGCCGCGGCCGTGGGTGGCGATCACCAGGGCGTTATCGCGCGGGTGCACCGCCAGCGCGTGCACGGGCGTGCGCGGGAGGTTGTTGCCAAAGCGCTTCCAACTCCCGCCTTTGTCGAGGGAGATGAAAAGGCCAAATTCCGTGCCCGCGAACAACAGGTTCTCCGATACCAGATCCTCGCGGATCTCATGGGCGAAGCCCTCAATGCCGTCCGTGGCGAGACTGGTCCAGGTCTTGCCCAGGTCGGTGGTGCGGAATATGTAAGTAGCCATATCGCCGCTGCGGTGCCCGTCGAAGGTGACATAGCAGGTGTTGCGGTCGAAATGCGAGGGCTCCACGGAACTGCACCAGGTGAGGGGCGGCAGGCCGGGCATGTTGGGCGCCACGTTGGTCCAGGTCTGCCCCTGGTCGGTGGTCACCTGCAGGTTGCCGTCGTCGGTGCCGGCCCAGATGACCTTTTCGTCGGCGGGCGACTCGGCGATGGCGTAGATCGTGGTGTTATTCTCCGCGCCGGAATTGTCGATGGAGAAGCCGCCCGACTTTTTCTGCCGCTGCCGCTGTGGGTCGTTGGTCGTCAGGTCGGGGGAGAGGCGTTGCCAGGAGTTGCCCCTGTCTTCGGTCATGAAGAGGAACTGCGCGCCGAAGTACAGCCTTTCGGGGTTGTTGGCGCTGACGTGTATGGGTGCGTTCCAGTTGAAGCGGTACTCCGGTTCTCCGGCTTCCGGCAGGGGTTTGATGTCCTTGGTCTGCCCGTCGCGGCGATTGTGGCGCACCAGGTTGCCGCCCTGCGATTCGGAGTAGATGATGTCGGGGTCGGCAGGGTGCGGGAAGGAGTAGAAGCCGTCGCCCCAGTTCGATAGTTTCCATTCGCCGTTGCCCACGCCGCCGGGGGCGGAGGAAGGGCCGTACCAGGAACCGTTGTCCTGCAAGCCGCCATACACGTTAAACGGTTTGGCGTTGTCGACGCTGACGTGGTAGAACTGCGAAATGGGCAGGTCCATGAACATTTCGAACAAATACCCCCCGTCGAGGGCCCGGTATGCGCCGCCGTCGGTACCAACGACCACGAATTTGGGGTCTTTCGGCGCCACCCACAGGTCGTGGATGTCGGAGTGTACGCCGCTGCCCACCGTGCGCCAGGTCTTGCCGCCGTCGGCGCTGATGGTGAGGTTGAGGCCGCATTTAAAGATCTTGTTCTCATCGGCAGGGTCTGCGACAAGGCGCGAGAAGTAGAAGGGCCGAACAGTGATGTTGAAGTCGTCGCTCATCTTCGTCCAGCTCTGTGCTCCGTCTGTGGAGCGGTAGAGGCCCTTGTGTTCTTTCTTTTCGTGCTCCACGGTCAGGTACAGCACCTGCGGATTGGAGGGGGCGATGGCGATGGCGATGCGCCCGAGCTGCCCTTCTGGCAGGTTCTGCAGGCGGGTCCAGTTCTGCCCGCCGTCGGTCGATTTGTACAGCCCGCTGCCGGGGCCGCCGGAGCGGAAGTAGTCGGGGTAGCGGCGGTGGTCCCACATGGCGGCGTAGAGCACCTCGGGGTTGGAGGGGTCCATGGCCAGGTCGGCGCAGCCGGTGTTTTCGTCGAAGTAGAGGATGCGCTGCCAGGTCTGTCCAAAATCGGCGCTCCGGTATACGCCGCGGTCTTCGCTGGCGTTCCAGAGCGCGCCCTGCGCCGCAGCGTAGACGACGGAGGAATTGCCGGGGTGCACGATGAGCCGTGCGATGCGCTCGGTCTTTTCGAGCCCCTTGCGCGTCCAGGTGCGGCCTTCGTTGGTGGAGACGTACACGCCGTCGCCCACCGAGGTGGAGTTGCGCACCCAGGGTTCGCCCGTGCCCACCCAAACGGTGTCGGGGTGCGCCTGGTCGATGGCGATGGCGCCGGCCGACTGGGTGTGTTCGTCGAAAACAGGCTGGAAGTTCGCTCCGCCGTTATCGGTCTTCCACACCCCTCCGGCTGCCGCGCCGATATAAAAAGTAAGGTGGTTGCTGTTGACGCCGTCGATGGCCGTCACCCGCCCGCTCATCACTGCCGGCCCGATGCTGCGCGCGCGAAGCGAGCCAAACTGGGCGTTGGCGGCCATCGCCAGGGAGAGGAGGAGGGAGGAGAGTAGTATTTGTTTCATGCTGATTAGTTGAGAGTGGAGAGTGGAGAGTGGAGTGAGGCCGCAGTCGCAGAGCGACTGCGCCGCAATATCACTCTCCACTCTCCACTCTCCACCAAAAAAAATTATTTCTTCGGAAACGCAAACATCTCCGCCTTGATATCCCCCGGGTTGAACTCGATCTTATCGGAGGTCATTTGCATGACGACCTGATCGCCGAGGCGCTGTTCGAAGGAAAAAGCCACGAGCACGCCGGCTCCTTCTACTTCCTGATAGTCAGAAAAATAGGTCTCGATGGCCTGGCCCTTGGCGGGGCCCGATTGCGGGAAGCTGCGGGTCATGATGAGGAGGTAGTTTTCCGTGTCGATGAAATGGTATTCCTCATGGCCTTCGGCCTTGACTACCTTGACCACATAGCATTCGGCGCCTTCGATCTCCTGTTTGCCCTCGAGGGTGATGGCGAAGCCTTTTTCCTTGTAGTTGATGTAGTCGCTTTCGAAGTTCTGGAGCGCGGCTTCCTTGCTCTCCTCAGCCGTTTTCTTCTGCGGGTCGGGGCTGCCCATGAAGGGGTTGAGGCCCCAGGCTTCCTGCCCGTCGAAGGCGTCGATGAACTGTTTGCCCATCACCTCGGCTACCACCTTGTTGAGGTTGGGGCGCATGGAGATGACGGTGAAAGGATAGGTGAGTCCCATCTGCAGCGCATTACCAGTTACGCGCATGGAGTTGAAAGATTGCCATTTCTCAACCCCGCCAACGGCGTCGAGGTGGTTGGCGATGACTTCATCTACCGTCTGGGCAGTCGAAACAAAGCCGGTGCTCAGCAAGATACCGGCGGCAAGCAAAAGCGATTTGATCTTCATAGATGGTTGAGTTTTGATTTTGTACGAAAATGGGGTTTGTTGTTTTTAGAGTAAGGATTTTTTGGACGAAAGGTTCGTTTTTATAGTTGAGTGTGGAGTGTTGAGTGTGGAGTGACCGCGCAGTCGCTTGCGACTGCGGCCTCACTTCACTCTCCACTCTCAACTCTCCACTATGTTACTTACCTTTGCCCGAGAAAAAAACTCCACCCACCAATGTCCGACCAACCCAAACGCACCGAAATCAGCTCCCTGGGCGAATTCGGGCTCATCGACCACCTGACGAAGGGCAGGCCGCTCGTGGCGCCTTCCACTGTTTACGGGGTGGGCGACGATGCCGCCGTCATCGATAATGGAGATAGGCTGACGGTCGTTTCCACAGACCTGCTCATCGAGGGCATCCATTTCGACCTGATGTACTACCCGCTCAAGCACCTGGGCTACAAGTCGGTGGTGGTCAACCTGTCGGATATCTACGCCATGAACGCCATCCCGCAGCAGATCACCGTGTCGCTGGCCCTGTCCAACCGCTTTTCGGTGGAAGCCGTCGACGAGATCTACGAGGGTATCTACGCGGCCTGCAAATACTACGGCGTCGACCTCGTGGGCGGCGATACCAGCGCTTCGCACCAGGGGCTGCTCATCAGCGTCACCGCTATCGGGCAGGGCGTGCGCGACCGCATCGCCTACCGCCACACCGCCCGCAAAGGCGACCTGATCTGCATCACGGGCGACCTCGGCGCCGCCTACCTGGGCCTCCAGATCCTCGAGCGCGAAAAACAGCTCTACCTCTCCGACCCCAACATCAAACCCAACCTGGAAGAGAAAGCCTACCTCGTCGGACGGCAGCTCAAACCCGAGGCGCGCCGCGACATGATCGAGCGCTTCGCCCAGGTCAAGCTCCTGCCCACCGCCATGATCGACATCTCCGACGGGTTGGCATCCGACCTTATGCATATCTGCAAGCGCTCGGGCCTCGGCGCTTTCATCGAAGAAGCCAACGTACCGATCCATCCCGAAGCCCAGCTACAGGCCCTCGACTTTAAACTCGACCCCATCACCTGTGCCCTGAGCGGCGGCGAAGACTACGAGCTCCTCTTCACCATCGACCCTGGCGACATCGACAAAATCAGGCACCTCCCCGATATTTACATCGCCGGAGAGATGACGGACGCCGCCGATGGCGTTAAACTACATACCACCGGGGGGAATGTGCATGAGATTACGGCCCAGGGGTGGAGGCATTTTTAGTGTTCAGTTTTCAGTGTTCAGTTTTCAGTTATTCGAAGCAACTGAAAACTGAACATTGAAAACTGAAAACTGAAAATTTTCAAAATATCCTCACGAGCGAAAAAGAGACGCTGCTCAGACCAAAATAGAAAAACTGAAAATTAAAAACTGAAAACTGAAAACTATCATGCTCCGCCATAACCTCCTCCTCCCCCTCGCTCTCCTCCTGACCCTCGTTTGGAGCTTCTCCTGCAAAACCGACAAGCCCCAGCCCGAAGAGCCCGTAGACGTCAAGCCCTCGCGCAGCTACAAAGTGCCGGCTTTCAGCCAGGACTCGGCCTATGCCTATATCGACAAACAGGTGAGCTTCGGACCGAGACTGCCCAATACGCCCGGGCACAAGGCTTGCAAGGAATGGCTCGTCGGCAAGCTCGAAAGCTACGGCCTCGATGTCATCGAGCAGGACTTCAAGGCCACGGTGTATACCGGTGCGGTGCTCAACGCCACCAACATCATCGGGCAGTACAACCCCAAGGCCTCGAAACGCATCGTGCTGGCCGCGCATTGGGACACCCGCCACATCGCCGACTCGCCCTCCAACACCGAGCGCGTCGACGAGCCCATCCTCGGGGCCGACGACGGCGGCAGCGGCGTGGGCGTGCTGATCGAAGTGGCCCGCGTGCTCGCCGCCAACCCCATCGAAGCGCAGGACCTCGGCGTCGACATCGTCTTTTTCGACGCCGAAGACCACGGGCAGGCGGGCGGCGATGAGGAGACCTATTGCCTCGGCGCCCAGCATTGGTCCAAAAATCCGCACGTTTCCAACTACAAGCCCCGCTATGGTATCCTGCTCGACATGGTAGGCGGCAAGGGCGCCCGCTTCACGAAAGACGGCGTCTCCATGCGCTACGCCCCCGATGTGATGAACAAGATCTGGCGCATGGCCCAGGGCATGGGCTACGGCCATCTCTTCGCCGACATCCCCACGCCTCCCTTCGTCGACGACCACTATTTCGTCAACACCATCGCCGGCATCCCCATGATCGACATTATCAACCGCCCCGCTACTACCCAAACCGGCTTCCCCGCCCACTGGCACACCCACAACGACAACATGGACGCCATCGATCGCAATACGCTCAAGGCGGTGGGGCAGGTGGTGACGGCGGTGGTTTATAGGGAGGCGAGTGGGAGCTTTTGATGAAACAATGCAGGCTGCCTCCATCACGGAGGCAGCCTGCAAGGAACAAAAAGCGCCCTTCATGCGGTCTTAATCGACCAGCAGGATGCGGAGGGTTTTCATCTCTTTGTCATTCACCAGGCGGCAGAAATAGGTACCTGCGGTCAGGCCGCCGGCATCCCATTCGAAGGTGTAGGAACCGGCCTTCATTTCGCCGTCGTACAGTACGTGGATCAGTTTGCCGTTCAGGTCGTAAATGGCAGCCTGGGTGTGGCCGTCTTTCGGGATGGCCAGGTCGATCAGGGCGCTACCCCAGACAGGGTTGGGCCTTACCTGGACTTCCAGTGCGCTGTAATCTTCGAGAACCTCGCCGCTCAGCTCGCGGATCTTCGTGCCGTCGTACGTGAACAGGAAGTAGCTGTTGGAACCCACATTCTGTTCTTTTTCCCAGGTATGGGTCACCGAAGTGATCGGGTCGGTATAGGTGACCTTTACTTTGGTGTTGAGGGGCAGGAGTTCTTCACCGGCATTGTTGAGGTTGGTGAAGCCGCCCCAGCCGTAGCGGTATTGCCAGTTGTCGGCGGTGAGGAGGTTGCCGCTGCCATCTTTCAGGTCGGCGGTGACGTTGACGGTGTTGAAGAGGAAATACGGGCTGGTGCCGACGTTTTGCTCTTTTTCCATCGTAGCGCCTTTGAAGGTGACGCGCACCTTGACAGCTACGGGCAGGAGTTCTTCACCGGCGATGGTGAGCGGTGAGTAACTACCCCAACCATAGCGGTAGTCCCAACCGGTTGCCATGAGTGAATTGCCGTTGGCATCCTGGATGTCGGCCGTGACGTTGACGGTGTTGAAGAGGAAGTACGGGCTGGCGCCGACGTTTTGCTCTTTCTCAACCGTAGCGCCTTTGTAGCCGACGAGTACCTTGACGTTGACGGGCAGGAGTTCTTCGCCCGCGTTGTTCAGGGTGGCGTAGGCGCCCCAGCCGTAGCGGTAGTCCCAGCTGGAGGCGGTGAGCGTATTGCCGTTGGAGTCTTTCAGGTCGGCGGTGACGTTGACGGTGTTGAAGAGGAAGTACGGGCTGGTACCGGCGTTTTGTTCTTTCTCCACAGAAGCGCCTTTGTAGCCGACGAGTACTTTGACGTTAACGGGCAGGAGCTCCATACCTGTGTTGGTGAAGGTGGCGTAGGCGCCCCAGCCGTAGCGATAATCCCAACTGGAAGCGGTGAGCGTATTGCCGTTGGAGTCTTTCAGGTCGGCGGTTACGTTGACGGTGTTGAAGATGAACAGCGGGTTCGTCTGTACGTTCTGTTCTTTTTCAACCGAAGCGCCCAGGTAGGCGCAAGTCACTTTGGTGTTGCCCGGGTTGCCGTCGAGCAAGAAAAACAGGCCGTTGCCGGTATTATCTGTTCCGATGTCGGTGTAGCTGCCCCAGCCGAAGCGGTATTTGAAGGAGGCATTGGCCAGGCCGTTGCCGTTGCTGTCTTTCAGCTGAGCGAAAGCCCCTGTTTTTTCAAAGTTGCAGCCGCTGAACGTCAGGTCTGTGCGATACCCTGTGCGGAAGTGGAACTTGTAGGTGCCGGGCAGCAATTCCATGGAGGGCTTGTTAAAGAATCGGCTGTCGCCGGTGGAGCCGCCAAAGGATATCTGACCGGGCCAGTGAAGCGTGACCTTGGTTGTCTGCCATGTCACAGTCGTTCCGTCACTCGGGAAATTGAATGAGATCTTTTGATCGCTCGTGCCTTGGTATTGGGCTTCAAAGGAGTAGGTTCCAGGGAAAAATTCTGCGGTCGATTCACCAGAAGCGGAACTGCCGGTGTTTCCGCCCGGGAACCACCAGGAAGTGTATGTTGAACCTGTTCCATAACGAATTGCTGCGCCATCCAAGGGGCTTCCATTGCAGGTCTCAAGACGCATGGTGATGAGTTGGGTTTGGAACTCGAATAAACCGGTGTTCAGTGGTCCTGCAACAGCTGTGGTGTTATTTACTCTGGCTTCGTAGCTGTACCCCGAAGCGCTGGCGGGTCTGAAATCCAACAGGAGACCATTTGCATCGGTAGAACCGGATACATGCCAGGTTGAGTAATTGCTGCCGTAGCCACCGCGTGCCGTAGCTCCTGCAATAGGATTACCCTGGTGGTCTTTCACCTTGATGGTATTGACAAATTGGTTGTAGGAACAACCCGAAATATTGACGGCTACTTCTTTTGAATTGAATTTGAACTGATAAGTACCCGGGAAGAGATAGCCGTGCGAAGGAATGCTCCTCCAATAGCCGGAAAAGTACTTGACCGAGCCGCTGTAGGTGAAGCTTACCTTGGTGGGGTTGAAGGTAAAGGTCTTCTTGATGTTGGGGTGTATCCCGTGTCCGCCAGGGATATACTCGGCGTAGATAAAGGCCTGGGTGCCGCCGATTTCGGCGCGGAAATCGTGCAAGCCGCCGAAGCGCTGCATTTTAACCTCGCCATTGGCATCCGTGGAGCCGACGCCCCGCCAGTAGCCGGAGAGGTAGGCGCAGCTGGCGCCTGCTACAGGCGTGCCGGGACTGGTGTCGCAGCCTTCGACCTTGAAAGTCACTTCGGTGCTGTAGAAAGTATTATTCACGGAAGAGCCTGGCGCTACGCCATCGCCGGGGATGGTCACGTTTTGAACGGCATCGGTGCCTCCGTATTCCACTTTGAAGTCGAAGGCGCCGGGGAAGAGTTCTACGGAGCGCAGGCCCGCGGCATCGGTTTGCCCAAGGCCTCTCCAGTAGCCCGACAGGAAGGATACGCTCACACCCTGGAAGGGGTTGTAATTGTGCTGAAGCGCGTAGATGTTGGCTGCCGAGGTGTGGAAGGTCACTTTGGTCTTCGAACCGGGGGAAATACCATCTCCGGAGATCGTCTTGTTTTGCTGAGCGGCTGTTCCGTTTAGCTCGGCTTTGAAATCGAAGGCGCCGGGGAAGAGCTCCGCTCCTCTGTAACCCGATGCATCAGTGCTCCCGAGCCCTCTCCAATAGCCCGAAAGGAAAGACATGGAGGCGTTTTGGACCGGGGTCGAGCCATCGCTTTGCTTGACGTACATCTCCGCCAGAGAGGTGTAGAAGTTAGCGCTCACGCTCTGGCCGCTGCTGGAACCGTCGCCCGGTATGGTCACGCTCTGTTGGGCGCTGGTACCGTTCAGTTCGGCTTTGAAATTGAACGTGCCGGGGAAACGCTCGATCACTTTCAGACCAGAGGCATCCGTAGAACCGACGCCCCGCCAGTATCCGGAAAGAAAGCTGATAGCTACGCCCGGAAGGTTGGCGCTCGCACTTGTCATCGTGTGGATGGTGGCCTTCGAGGAATAGAACGTGCCCGAACTCGTGCCGCTGACCGTGAAGCTCAGCACGGCATCTGTCCCATCGTAAGAAACTTTGAACTGGTACGTGCCGTCGGGAATGTCCTTGACGGCTTGTCCTGAAGCATTCGTTGTGCCGAAACTTTTCCAGTAGCCGGCATGATAGGATACGGTAACACCCTGGAAGGCGGTGGCGCCATCGCTTTGGTAAACCTGAATGGTCATTTGGGAACCCCACGCAAAAGTGAAGGTCATCGCGAAGGCAAGGGTCGCCAAGATTTGAATAATTTTTTTCATCATCTTGATTTTAGGGAATAAAAATCCGCCCGAAAGCAATGCATCGCTTTCGGCAGTGGTTGGCATTTAAAAAATTCAGAATTACGAGGTAACCCGGATGCCAGAATGTAATACCAAAATAGCATTAAACACCTGGCAATGACCGGGGATTTCCGGGGGCGGTGGTCGGGTTTCCATGATTTAGGTTCTTGGGTTGAATAGGATGAATTAGGCTACGACTAATGGTAGGCGGGACGTAGAGTCGTTAAGCGTGCAGGTAAGTCAAAATCCCATCATTTCTCTGCCTGAGAAAGACGCCTTAATTTAACCCTTTTTTCATGATTTTTCAAGTGGCGGAAGGTAGTTTTCTATTTTTTTTGAAAAAATATTCAATATGAGAAATGGTTGTCATTTCCATGTGATGGAGTTTGCTTTTTCCCCCTCTTCTCACTATTGTCTTTGCAGCTTCGCCTCAGAGTGCTATTTTGAGGGCTGCTCAAAATTCAGGATATGAAACAGGAGAATTATATGAAGAATTACATCGCCGGCGCCCTTGTTCCCCCTGCCTCCGGCGAATATCTGGACAATGTGAATCCCGCTACCGGCCAGCTCCACAGCTACATTCCAGACTCAGATGAAAGAGACGTGCACCTTGCCGTCGAAGCCGCCGAAAAAGCCTTCCCCGCCTGGTCTTCGTGCGGGGTGAAGGAGCGCTTCCGGGTGCTGCTGCGGCTGGCCGACCTGATTGAGGAGCGGCTGGAAGAATTTGCGAAAGCGGAGAGCGTCGATTCCGGCAAGCCGGTGTCGGTGGCGCGGACGGTCGATATACCGCGGGCGCATGAGAATATCCGGTTTTTTGCCACGGCCATCCTGCACTTTGCGGCGGAGAGCCACCACATGGAGGGGCAGGCGGTGAACTACACCCTGCGGCAGCCCATCGGGGTGGTGGGCTGTATCAGTCCCTGGAACCTGCCGCTGTATTTGTTTACCTGGAAGATCGCCCCGGCGCTGGCGGCGGGCAACTGCGTGGTGGCCAAGCCCTCGGAGCTGACGCCCATGACGGCCTACCTGCTCAGCCAGGCGGCGATCGACGCGGGACTGCCGCCCGGCGTGCTCAACATCGTGCATGGACTCGGCGGCAAGGCGGGACAGGCCATCATCGAACACCCCCGCGTCAAGGCCATTTCGTTTACGGGGGGCACGGCTACGGGGCGGCGCATCGCGGCCACGGCGGCGCCGATGTTCAAGAAATTATCGCTCGAACTGGGGGGCAAGAACCCCAACCTCATCTTCGCCGACTGCGATTTCGAAGAAATGATGGCCACCACCGTGCGCTCCAGCTTCGCCAACAACGGACAGATATGCCTCTGCGGCTCGCGCATCTACGTGGAGCGCCCGCTCTACGAGCGCTTCCGCGACGAGTTCGTGCGCCGCACCAATGCTCTGGTGGTCGGCGACCCCGCCGACCCGGCCAGCGACCTGGGGGCCCTGGTGTCGAAAGCGCATATGGAAAAAGTGCAGGGCTACCTGCAACTGGCCGTCGAAGAAGGCGGCACGATCCTCTGCGGCGGTACGCCCCTGGAGCTGGGCGGCGGCTACTACCTGCGTCCGGCCATCATCGAAGGCCTGCCCAACACCTGCCGCACCAACCAGGAGGAGATCTTCGGCCCGGTGGTGACGATACAGCCCTTCGACACCGAAGAAGAAGCCCTGGCCCTTGCCAACGGCGTCGACTACGGCCTGGCCAGCACCGTGTGGACCAGCGACATCCGCCGCGCCCAGCGCGTCGCCGAGCGCCTCCAGGCCGGCATCGTCTGGGTCAACTGCTGGATGCTGCGCGACCTGCGCACGCCCTTCGGCGGTGTCAAGCACTCGGGCGTGGGGAGGGAAGGAGGGTGGGAAGCGCTGCGATTCTTCACTGAAGCTAAGAATGTCTGTTTGAAGTATTAGTTTAGAGTTTAAAGTTTAAAGTGATATTGCGGCGCAGTCGCTTTGCGACTGCGGCCTCACATCACTCTCCACTCTCAACTCTCAACTTTTTCCTACCTTTGCCCCACAAAACCGCCAATAACATGAAAAACAACACCCTCCTCATCTGGAATATCGCCCTGACCCTCCTCGTCGCCTTTTTGCTCGTCAAGCAATTCTCGGGGCCGAAGCCCGCGGCTGAAGCGCAGGGCACGGAGCAGGCGGCGGCCGAAAAGCCCCTGCGCGTCGTCTACGTCAACGCCGATACGCTGCTGGAGAATTTCTCCGATTTCAAAACCCAGCAGGACGCCATGGTGGCCAAGGAGAAAACTATCGACAGCCAGCTCAAGGCGCGTGGCGCGGCCCTGGAAAAGGAATTCGCCGCCGCCCAGCAGAAGATACAGCAGGGCCTCATGACGCCCAACCAGGTGGCGCAGGAAGAGCAGCGCCTCATGGGCAAGCAGCAAAAGCTCATGGAAGACCAGGAGCGCATGACCAAGGAGTTCATGGCCGAATCAGACGCCCTCAACAAGCAGTTTGAAGACCGCATCAAAGGCGTGCTCAAATCCGTGCGCGAGGAGATGGGCTACGACTACATCCTCTCCTACGGTCCCGGCACCGGCGTGTTGATGGTGAATGACTCGCTGGATGTGACGGGGATGGTGTTGGAGAAGCTGAATGCGAAGGAATAGGAGGGAGTTGAGAAGTTGAGGAGGTAAGGAGTGGAGTGTTTCCACTTCTCACCTCCTCACCTCCTCAACTATTCATAACATCCCAACTTTCAGCCCTTCCCCCCACTCCGTCCCAATCGTTTGTCCTTTCCGGAAAACCCGCAGTTGTTGGTAGCCTTTGGCTGAATTATGGGGGAATGGAGTTAATGGCAAGGCAGTAATTTTAGCCTGGCTTCACATTAGGCCTGATGATGCGGATCAATTGGCCTTCCAAGTGATCGTTTGCCGACTCCAGCGCTCTGTGGATGCGCATCGCGAGCGCTGCCAGATCAGCGTCCTGTTTACAAATAATAATACCCGAGTGATCCTGGAAGCGGCGATGTAGCGCCTTGAAATCCTGGTAATTAAAGGTCAGGACAATGCGTTTTTCGGCATGTGCAAATGCCAGAACCTCTTCATCAGGAATTCCCAAATTCGCTTTGCCCGCCTCGATAGAAAGGAGAACGTCGTGGTTCAGGCTTCTAAGGATTTCGACTACCTCCAGCGCCATATTCTCATTGGCGTAAATTCTCGCCATAGATCAGTTGGTTTCCTCGGATTCAGTCTCGTTATCCAAAATGTCCTTCTCTATTTCCGTCTTATTAGCCAGGTGGTAGGCCCATGCGTTTTTAAGGTCCCGAGGGGTAATGCCTGGGAAGTTGTAGAGGATTTCAAATTCAGTAAGGCCCAACAGGCGGAGATTTACCAATGACCAAACAGGAATGCGCGTACCATCGATGCACGCCCTTCCGCCGCACACTCCGGAGACTTTGGAAATGCCTCGTGGCGCGATATTGCGCAGATGGTATATCCGGGAGAGCAGAATTTCCTTTTCCCGCTCGGTCAATTGTGGCAGCAATGCCTCCGCTTTTTCCAATGTGGTCATATCTCTTGCTTAGGTATGCAAATATATACAAAACCTTCCCTGCGTGGGGAAAGTTCCGGTTCCTGTTTTCCTTGGGAGAATGGCGCCGGGAGGGGTGCTAATTGTCAAATGGAGTTTAACGAAAAAAGGTTCCGTCAATTTGCCCCGCCGCGCC
>JBAQQB010000205.1:0-47823 GCA_049306275.1 Saprospiraceae bacterium
CTTCTCACCTTCTCATCTTCTCATCTCCCCATAAAACCTTCCCCTCCCCTATCTGTTACTAACAATTATGGCCAGAATACCCATCAACATAAAGGAAGGAATCGTCGCGAAAGACGAAGATGTGATCGTAGGAATCGACCTGGGCACCACCAATAGCCTGGTAGCGTATATCAAGGACGGCAAAGCTGTGGCGGTGAAAGACCAGGAAGGAAAGAGCACCCTTGTGCCCTCCATCGTCCACTTCACCCCTATCGGCAAAATCCTGGTCGGCGACGCCGCCAGAGACAAACTCATCGCCGATCCCGCACATACCATCTATTCCGTCAAACGCCTGATGGGGAAATCGTATCAGGACGTCAAGGGATACGAACAATATTTCGGTTATAAGATCATCGACGACGATACCGAAAGCCTGGTCAAAATCCGGGTCAACGACCGCTTCTTCACGCCGGTCGAACTGTCGGCCGAAATCCTCAAAGCCCTCAAGTTCCGGGCCGAGCAGGACCTCGGCCGCCCCGTGCACCGCGCCGTCATCACCGTGCCGGCCTACTTCAACGACGCCCAGCGGCAAGCTACCCGCGACGCAGGCAAGCTGGCAGGCCTCGACGTGCTGCGCATCGTCAACGAACCTACCGCCGCCAGCCTGGCCTACGGCCTTGACAAAGAAGGCCAGGAAGCCCACACCATCGCCGTGTTCGACCTCGGCGGCGGCACTTTCGATATCTCCATCCTTCACCTCCACGACGGCATCTTCGAAGTGCTGTCGACCAACGGTGATACGTTCCTGGGCGGCGACGACTTCGACCGAGCCATCATCGATCACTGGGCGCAGCAGAACGGCTGGAACCCGCAAGAGCTGGCCAGCGACAAACACCTCAGCCAGGCCGTCCGCCTCAAGGCGGAAGAGGCCAAAAAGGCGCTGAGCAGCCAGGACTTTTTCGAATCTTCCATCAATGGTTTCAAGGTTTCTCTCCGCCGCGACACCTTCGAGGACCTGATCCGGCCCTTCCTCTCTAAAATGCTCGATTGCTGCCGCAACGCCCTCAAAGACGCCCAGATCGGCGCGGAGCAGGTCGACCGGGTCGTCATGGTGGGTGGCTCCACCCGCGTGCCCCTGGTCAAATCGGCCGTGTCTGACTTTTTCGGCAAACCTGTCTACGACCAGCTCAACCCCGACGAAGTGGTGGCCCTCGGCGCCGCCATCCAGGCCGACGTGCTCGCCGGCAACCAAAAAAACGTGCTGCTGCTCGACGTCACCCCCCTCTCCCTCGGCATCGAAACCGTGGGCGGGCTCATGGACACCATTATCCCGCGCAACGCAAAGATACCCACCCGGGCCGGCCGGCAATACACCACTTCGGTCGACGGCCAGCGCAACCTCAAGATTGCCGTCTATCAGGGCGAACGCGACCTGGTCAGCCACAACCGCAAACTCGGGGAATTCATCCTCAAGGGCGTTCCGCCCATGCCCGCCGGGCTGCCCAAGATCGAGATCCAGTTCATCCTCAATGCCGACGGCATTCTCAAAGTCAAGGCCAAGGAGTTGCGCTCCAACGTAGAGCAGGAGATCGAGATCAAATCCTCCTACGGCCTGAGCGAGGAGGAAATGGCCCAGATGCTGCTCGACTCCATCCGCCACGCCCAGGAGGATATGCAGGTGCGCGGCCTGCTCGAAGCCCGCAACGAAGCCAACAACATCCTGCTCTCCGCAGAGAAGTTCATCCAGCAAAACCTGGACAAATTCGACGAAGAAGAAATCCAGGGCATCCGCGACCATGCCAGCCGCCTCCGACAGGCCGCCGAAGGCGAAGACAAAGACCTGATCAACCGCATGATCGAGGAGATCAACGACTACACCCGTCCCCTGGCCCAGAAAGCCATGGACTTCGTCATCGCCGAATCGCTGCGCGGAAAGAAAATTTCCTGAAATTCCGGGAAATCCCTAACTTAGTTTCTAATTTAAACTAAGCCATGCCCTTTCCTTGATGGGGGCGCTAAATTTATTTGGCGCTTGGTTTGCCGAATTTATTCGGCAAACCATTATCGCCAATAAATTGGCGCTACCTTACGCCAAATAAATTTGGCGCCCCCATTGAGGCGAGAGTATTTAACAAAGTTTGCCCATGCCCACTCTCTCCGATCCGGCGCTGCTCTCTCCTGCATACGAATGCTGGATGGCTGGAACTTATCAGTTACCCGCTTCCTTATGCCTGTGGCCCGATGCAGGGAGAAAGGCCATTTCCGAAAAAGAAATGGAAGAACTCGCCAATCGCTGCCAAACGCTTCACTTCGACACAGCCCTGATCCAGCGGCTGGGCGCCACGGGCTTGTTCGAGGAATCATTCCTGAATTACCTCCAGCGCTTCCGTTTGGAATGCCGGATTGAGCAGCATACCTCGCCACTGGCCTGTATCTTCGGACCGCTGATCCAGGTCCGCATTCTCAGACCACTTGCGATGGAGATGATCGAAGGAAACTGGACAGAAGAAAACCCCGGCCCGCATGTCATACACCTATGAATATCCAAGGCCTGCGCTGACCGTCGACTGCGTCATTTTCGGGTACGGCACCGGGCAGTCGCTAAAGGTCTTGCTCATCCAGCGGTCGCTGCCTCCATTTGAGGGGCAGTGGGCCCTGCCCGGCGGCTTTGTCGACATGGAGGAGAACCTGGAAGCCGCAGCCCTTCGCGAGCTGGCCGAAGAGACGGGCATGACCGATGTGTTCATCGAGCAGCTATTCACCTTCGGCGATCCCGGGCGCGATCCTCGGGGCCGCGTGGTCAGCGTGGCCTATTACGCATTGGTCAACCTCACCGAGCATCCGTTGCGGGCTTCCAGCGATGCGCGGCGCGTTGGATGGTTCCCTGCCTACCAGCTTCCGCACCTGGCCTTCGACCACGCGCGTATCGTGGAGACGGCCATACAACGCCTTCGGGGAAAAGTGCGTTATCAACCCATCGGCTTTGAACTGCTGCCGGAAGAGTTCACGCTGACCCAGTTGCAAGACCTCTACGAGGCCGTGCTGGGCATCCCGCTCAACAAGCGCAATTTCCGCACCCGCATCCTGAAAATGGGCGTACTCGTGGAAGTCGGAATGCAGGAAGGCGTCTCGCACAGGCCGGCGCGGCTCTACCGCTTTGACAGGGAGAAATACCTGCGCCTCGTTTCCGAAAAATATCCCGACCTGCTCCGAAGAGGGGTCGATTTTGAGATATGAACAGCAAACAAATGAAACAATGGCATTTACTCTTTGCCGTCCTGCTGGCCCTCCTGTCGGGAAGCTGCCGGAACGACCCGCCTCCCGGTGAGACCGATCCCTCCGGGCTGCCGCCCCGGGAAACGGACTACGATCTCTCTCCGGTGAAATGGGGGTACATCAACCAGTTGGGCGAATGGGCTATCAAACCCCGCTTTGACGACTGCCGGAATTTCCGCGAAGAAATGGCCGTTGTGCGCATTGGCGGACGCTGGGGCTATATCAACAACAAGGGTAAGATGGTCATTCCCACCGACTACGAGGCAGCCTGGGATTTTTCCGGAGGACTCGGCCGGGTGAAGGTCTTTGGCCAGGGCATGGGCTTCGTCAGCCCCAGGGGCCAGATGGTCATCCCGGCCATATGGGAATCGGCAGGCGACTTTTCTTCGGGAATGGCGCGAATACAATGCGGGGAATTCTGGGGCTATATCAACACCCTGGGCGATGTGGTGATCCCCTGCCAGTTCGACCGGGCAGGCGATTACCGCTTTGGGCGTGCAGTGGTCAGACAGGCTACCAAATGGGGCATCATCGACCTGAAGGGCGGCTGGATCGTTCCCCCCATCTACGACAAACTCGGCGAGTATGCCGACGGGATGGTCATGGCTAAAAAAGATGGGCTGCATGGTTTCCTCGACCATAAGGGCCAGGAGGCGATCCCCTTTGTATACGAGCATGTGCGGCCCTTCGCCGGTGGTTTGGCGCCGGTGGAGTTGGACGGGAAATGGGGCCTGATCGACAAAGAGGGCGCCACCGCGCTGGAGCCCCAGTACGACAATATCATCTACGGCGGGCCCAACCGCTGGATCGTCTCACAAGACGGTCTTTTCGGCCTGATCGACAGCCGGGGAGAGCTGATCGGCGAAATCGAATACGAACAGCTCTACGAATTCAGCGAAGGGCTGGCCCCTTACCAGAAAGACCAGCTTTGGGGCTACCTCGACACCCTGGGCATACCGGTCACGCCGGCGCAGTTCGGGCTGGTCTGGGCCTTCCGGGAAGGACTGGCCAGGGCGGGATTTTATGAAGGAGTAGGTTTTATCGATAAAAACGGACAAGCGGCCATCCTGCCCCGTTTTCTGGACGTCAGAGATTTTTCGGAAGGACTGGCCAGAGCGCAGGAGAGGTAAACGTTTATCGACGATCGTTTATCGTTTACGTAAACGATAAACGATCGTCGATAAACGATAAACAATAAATGTTAAATTCATTTCTTCATACTGTATATGAAAGCCCTGATACTGATCGATCTTTCCAACGACTTCTGCCCCGGCGGCATGGTGGAAGTGCCCGAAGGCAACCAGGTCGTCGAGGTCGCCAACCGCCTGATGGACGCTTTCGAGCTGGTGGTTTCGGTGCGCGACTGGCACCCGGCCGGCCACCTTTCCTTTGCCGCCAACCACCTGTGGCGGAGACCGGGGCAGGAGATCGAACTACAGGGCCAAACGCAGTTGCTATGGCCCATGCATTGCGTGCAAAACAGCTTCGGGGCAGAGCTGGCCATGCGGTTGCGGCAGGAAAAGATCACCCGGCATTTCTTCAAAGGAACAGACCCCGAGGCGGACAGCTACAGCGCCTTTTTCGACAACCAGAAAAAAAACGATACGGGGCTGGCCACTTTCCTGCATGAAAACGGCGTGGAAGACGTTTATCTCATGGGCCTTCCTTGCGAATTCGGCGTAAGGTATTCTGCCCTCGACGCGCTGGCCCTGGGCTTCCGCACCTGGGTCGTAGCCGACGGATGCAGGGCCATAGAGGAAAACGAACCCGTTTTTGAGGAAATCCGCGGGCAGGGCGGGAAGGTGATTTTGTCGGAAGAACTGCTGCAGGCAAGGTAAAGCCACTAACTTGAATATACCCTAATTTTACCCATATGAAAACCATTCTCCGCCTCCTCTTTTTCCTCCTCAGCGCCCACGCCCTGGCCCAGAACGGCCTGCCGCCCAACGCGGGCGCGCGTGGGGCCGCGCTGGGCAATACCTCGGCAGCCTTTCAGGGCATGCAAAGCGCCTTTACCAACGCGGCGGGCCTGGCTACCCTGCCCAGCTGGGGCTTCATCGGCATGGGCGAACAGCGCTTCCTGCTGCCCGAGATCCGCTCGGTGGCCGCAGCTGCGGCGGTGGCAGGCAAGGCGGGAACTTTCGGGCTACAATTGCACTACTTCGGTTTTGAGTCGTACAACGAACAGCGGCTGGGCCTGCTCTACGCCCGGAAAATCTTCGAAGACATCTACCTGGGCGCCGGCATGGACCTGCTCAACACCAGGGTACCCGATTTCGGCAACCAGCTCAACGCGACCGGCAGCCTGGGCATACAGGCCAATTTCGCAGAACCCCTATGGCTGGGATTCCACCTGTTCAACCCCTTCCGCATCCAGCGGCAAAACGGCGACTACTACCCCACCCTCATGAAAGTGGGGTTTTCCTACCAGTTCTCTCCAAAACTCCTGCTGGCGGGCGAAGCCGAAAAAGACATCGACTTCCCCCTGCGCTGGAAAGGAGGCCTGGAATACCAATACCTGGACATGCTGGCCTTCCGGACCGGTTTCTCCACCCATCCCATCCAGGCCACCCTGGGCGCCGGCTTGTCGTGGACCAGCGGCCTGCGGTTCGACTTCGCCTTCCAGTGGCACCAGACCCTGGGCTGGACACCCGCTTTTTCTGCTATCTTTCAGCCGCCAGAACGATAAACCAGCTTATGAAAATATTGATCGTCTCCGCTACCCCATTCGAAATCACCCCGCTGCTCCGCCACCTCGACGAAGGCGGTTTCCGGCGGGAAAGCGCGCAGCTATACCGCCGGGGCGCCCATGAGGTCCACCTCCTGGTCACCGGCCCCGGCATCGCCCTGACCGCCTATTCCCTGACCAAGGCCTTTTCGAAAAATGCGTTCGACCTGACGATCAACGCGGGAATAGCAGGCAGCTACCGCCGCGATCTGGCGCTGGGCGATGTGGTGCAGGTGGCATCGGAGCAATTTGGCGACCTGGGCGTAGAGGAGGCCGACGGTTCATTCACCGACCTGTTTGCCCTGGGGCTGCTCGACCCGGGAGAATGGCCGTTCCGCAACGGGGCGCTGGAACAGTCGCGAGAAGAGCCCTTCCCCGGCTGGCCGGCGGTCAGCGGGCTGACGGTGCACAAGGTGCATGGATACCCGCCGAGCATCGAAGCCACCCTCCACAAGTACAGGGCAGACGTGGAAACCATGGAAGGCGCGGCTTTTTTCCTCGTCTGCCTGATGGAACAGCAACCCTTCCTCGCCCTGCGGGCCATCTCCAACTACGTGGAAGCCCGCAACCGGGAAGCCTGGGAGATTTCCAAAGCCATTGATCAATTAAATAAAAATTTGATAGATATGTTGGAAACAATTTTGGCATGACAGACCTGTTACTTTTTGCCAGGGCCGGCATTATGCAAATAAAAACCCAAATCCGCCGGCCGGGCAACATTTGTCGCAGGTGATTTCATCCAACAATTATGCTCCAAACGGGAATTGTGAACAAGGACGAATCCATACAGCGCACCCGGCAATGGGTTCCGGCGGATGTACTACAGCAGGAATGGCTGGAGATACAGGCGGCCATAGCAGACCGGGCTCAGTTCCGGCCCCTCTATGAGCGCTACTTCGAGCAGGTCTTCCGGTTTATCTTCCACCGAACCGCCGACGAGGCACTTGCCGCCGATATCTGCTCCCAGGTTTTCCTGAAGGCCATGCAGAGACTGGATTCCTATTCCTTCCAGGGACTGCCCCTCTCCGCCTGGTTGTACCGGATCGCTCAGAACGAGATCCTCCAGTACTACCGGACAGCCAGCAAAAACCGGGTGGTCAGCGCAGAAGACGCGCAACTCCACCACCTGGCCGAAGAGGTTGAAGAAGGAACAGACGCAGCCCAACTGCACCAAGCCTTGCTGATTGCACTCGACGAACTGGACCCGGCGGATATGGAGCTTGTGGAAATGCGGTTTTTTGAAGAGCGACCGTTTAAAGAAATCGCCGAAATACTGGGCATTTCCGAAGCCAACGCCAAGATGCGTACGTACCGGATACTCGAAAAAATGAAGCGGAAAATGCTCCATCCTAAAACCAAAGGGAATCGCGACACATGAGAAGACGCTACGAATTTAAACTCAATACCCCCAAACCTTCTCAGCAGGACATCGAGAAGCACAAGAACTTCGACGCCCTGCTCGAAAGGTACCGGCAGGCCCCCGCGCCCAGCCGCCGCTTCCTCACGCCCCGGCGGTTAAGCCTCGCAGGGCTGGCCCTGGCCGCAGGCCTGACAGGCTGGTTCCTCCTCACCGGCCTTCCGCTGTTCCAGTCATACGAGGAACAAGCCACTGCCTATTTCGCCTCACAGCCCCTGATCGATCCTCCTCTCCCGCAATATATCCAAAAAGAATTTGTCGAGCGCTCCCTCGACGCCAATGCCGGCGGTACGCTGGAAAGCCAGACCGGCACGCGTATCCACGTGCCCTCCGATGTTTTTCAGGATGAATCGGGCAACGCCGTCTCCGGCGAAGTACAGATACGCTATCGCGAAATGCACGACGTGGTCGACTTCTTCCTCGCCGGCATCCCGATGTCCTACGACTCGGCAGGCGTGGAATACCAACTCGAATCGGCAGGCATGATGGAGATCTACGCCCAGCAAAACGGCAAACGCCTCCAGATACGCCCGGGCCGCTCGATTGAAGTGGAACTGGTCTCGGAAGTAACACTGGAAAGCACGGCAGACCTGGCAGAGTTCCATACATACCGCCTCGACACCCTGGAGCGCAATTGGGTTTATGAAGACGTCAGCCAGATGATGATCCTGGAAACCTATTTCCCCGACCTGCCCGAAGACCACCCGCTCTGCACCGTGCAGGAGTCCTTCCAAATGGAACTCGCCGCCCTGGAAAGCGCCGAAAGGCTTGCCCTCGCCGAGCTGGAGGAAGAACTGGCCCTCCCCGCTGCCCCTCTTCGCCCGCAACGACACAACGGCACCGACTTCGTATTCGACTTCGACCTCTCAGCCCTGCTGCGCAATCCGCAGGCCCATTCCCTCCATCCCGAACAACTGCAACTGCTGCGCGAAGAGACCCTGTGGCAGCTGCACCCCACCGAAAACATCGACCGCTCCTCCCTGGCACAGCAATGGGATGATGTGCAAATAGCCCCGATCAACAACCGCGACTTCCGGCTCACGCTCATCAAGAGCAACCAGCAGGTCTCCGTCGTGGTCAACCCGGTGCTATCGGGTAGCGACTACGACAGGGCCCTCGCCCAGTACCAAACCGCCATGGAGGCCTACGACCGCGATGTGCAAAGCCGGAAAAATCTGCTCGGCATGCGCAGGGATTCCATTCACCAATACTACGCCATCGTGCGGGAGCAACTCGACGCAAAATACGACGCCAGATGGGCCGAGGCCAATACCGTACATCCACCCATCCGCCACAAAGTGATCAGCCGCTTCCTGGCCACCCGGCTCGGCATCTGGAATTGCGACAGGCCCGTCGAAGCCAAACTGGCCGAGGTAGAAGCCCGCTTCGAAGACGAAAACGGAACGGCGCTGCGCGACCGCGTGGGCTATCTGGTCGACAACACCCGCAATACCATCACCCGTTTCTATACCGGCCGCATGGCCAAACTCCCCATCGACCCCGAAACCGACCAACTGATCTGGATGGTCACCGGCGACCGGCAATTGGCGGTCTACCGCCCGGTATCGGCCAATCGCGATACCACCGAGGACGACCAGACTATCGTCATGGACATTGTCGACAAGCCGCTGAGAAATGAATGGGATGTCAGGGAAGCGCTCTATTCATCCTTGTAAATGCCCACATACCGCTCGCCCGGCCTCGCATAGCCCCGGTACATGCCGGGAGTATTGAAGGGTAGCGCGATCTTTCCATTGCGGTCTAGGGCGATCAATCCGCCCGTTCCACCTTTTTCCACCAACCGCTGATAGACGACCTGCCCGGCGGCGGTCTCTACATCTTCTCCCAGATAGGCCATCCGCGCGCACACGTCGTAAGCCACGGCGTAGCGGATGAAGTACTCGCCGTGCCCCGTGCAGGAAACGGCGCAAGTTGCGTTGTCGGCATAGGTGCCCGCGCCGATGATGGGCGAATCGCCGAAGCGGTTGTAGCGCTTGTCCTGCATGCCGCCGGTAGAAGTGCCCGCCGCCAGGGTGCCCGCCTTGTCGAGGGCCACGCAGCCCACCGTGCCGTAGTAGGCGGAAGCGGGTCGCTCTTGCTCAATGGCGCCGGTTTTATGGCTCGCCTGCCAGCTCTTCAGCCGCCGCTCGGTGATGAAGTATTGGTTGGGCACGCTGTCGAGGCCTTGCTCAAGCGCGAATTGCTCGGCGCCCTTGCCCGTCAGCAGCACATGCGCGGAGTGCTCCATAACGGCCCGCGCGGCGAGGATGGGGTTCTTGATGATCTGTAAACCGCCTACGGCGCCGGCTTTTTGGGTAGCGCCGTCCATGAAGGATGCGTCGAGTTCGGCGATGCCCTCATAGGTCAGGACTGCGCCTTTGCCCGCGTTGAACAAGGGGTTGTCTTCCAAAAAAATAATGGTTTGCTCCACCGCATCCATGGCGCTTCCTCCCTCCCGAAGCACCGCCTCGCCAATGCCGAGAGCATCGTGCAAGGCCTTGCGATAGGCGGAATCCAACTCAGGACTCATGTTTTCCTTCAATATCGTGCCGGCCCCGCCGTGGATGGCAATGGCGTATTCGGGCGGCGATTGGGCCGTACAGCTCATGACGCCCAGGAGCAGGAGCAGAAAAACAGGCTTGGTATTCATTGGACAAACAGTTTTTTGATCTTTTCCGCCAGCACCTCCGCATGGCCCAGCTTGCTCTCGAACGACCAGCCGGCAATGTGGGGGCTGAGCACGACGTTGGGCGCATTCAGCAAATACTGCATGGGCGCCGGAGCTTCCAGGGGCCGGAAGTTCTCAAAGGAAGTCTCTTCGTATTCCACCACGTCGAGGGCGGCGCCCAGTACTTTCCCTTTTTCCATCTGGGCTACCAACCCTTGGGTGTCCAGCACCAGACCACGGGCCGTATTGACCAGGAAAATGGGCTTGCGGAAGCGCCCCAGGAAGTCGTAGTCAATGAAGTAATGGTTAGAAGGCATGTAGGGAATGTGGATGCTGAACAGGTCGGTCTCTTCCCATAGTTGCTCCAGCGAAGCCTCGGCGGCGAAAGCGTCGCCATAGCCGGATTTGTACTTGTCGTAGGTGATCACCCGGGTCTCGAAGCCCTGGAGTTTACGGGCCAGGGCGCTGCCCATGTTGCCGTAGCCCAGGATGCCCACCGTTTTGCCCTTGATCTCCACCCCGCGGTTGCCCTCCCGGATCCACTGCCCCTGCCGTATCTGCCGGTCGGCGCGGGAGAGGTTGTTGAGCAGGCTCAGCAGCAGCCCCAGCGCGTGCTCGCCAACGGTGTCGCGGCTGCCTTCCGGCGAGGTGAGCACGGCGATGCCTTTCGATTCGGCGTATGCCACGTCGATATGTTCCAGCCCTACGCCCTCCCGGGCGATGCATTTCAGCTTCGCCGCCCGGCCGATCAGCGACCTGCCGATCGAAACCCGGCTGCGGAGGACGATGGCGGCGTAATCGCCGATCTTTTCTTCCAGTTGGTATTCATCGCTTTCAAAATCCTCTTCACAAACAAAGCCCCATGCTTCCAGCCTTTGCCGGAGAACGGGGTGAGCGGCGTTGAGGAACAGGATTTTTGTCATACGCTGTGTGGATTAGAACCCTAACCTACTGATTTTTGTTACCAATTTTTATTCCACAACGAAAAAACACCCGATGGAAATCAATATAGAACGCCTGACTCCGGAAAGGCCCTTTCACCTCCGCGCCTCCAACGATCAGGGCAACATGGTCGACATCGACGGCGCGCCGGATATCGGGGGCACGGAAATGGGCATGCGACCCATGCAACTGTTGCTCTCCAGCATGGGCAGTTGCAGCGCGATGGACGTCATCCACATCATGCGCAAACAGCGGCAGGAGCTGCGCGATATCAAAATATCCGTAAAAGGCGACCGCGTGGAGACCCACCCCCGCATTTTCACGGACGTTCACATGCACTTCGACCTCTTTGGGGAGATAGACCCCGCCAAAGCGGAAAGGGCCGTCAGCCTCTCGGTGGAGAAATACTGCACCGCCGTGCGCATGGTGGAAAAAGTGGCGAAGGTTACCCACAGCTTTTCAATCCATCCCTGATGAAATACCGTAAACTGAGCCTCGAGGAACTGGAGGAACTGAAGGACGATTTTGTGCGTTTTCTCGCTTCCAACCAGATCACCGCTACAGATTGGGAACGTTTAAAAAATGACGATCCGGACAATGCCGGGGCCCTCATCGGCTTGTTCAGCGATATGGTTTTTGAGCAGGTGCTCGCGCGCGCGACCTACCTCGAATTCCGCACTCCTCACGATCTGAAAACCTTTCACTGCCTGCCGGACAAAATCCTCATGCTGGGCCTGATGGTCGACGAGGGCGCGGGTATTGACTTTTCCAAAAACCAAAATGCGGCGGAGATGTCTGCCCTCCTGCAGTCCGCAGGCGCTTCGCTGAAATTGTATTCCGCCGAAAAAAACTACACGGGCTCTCGCGAAGAAGAACTGTTCAGGATGCTGGAGCACGGCTGTCTGATCTCCAGGGAAGGGGAGATGTACAAGCTGCTGGAAGAGCTGAAAAACGGGATTTCTACGAAATCGTAAAAGCCACTGTCTTGACGCCCAGGCTTTTACTCCCATCCGGCAGCATTCCTTCCAGCACCATTTCCCGGGCTTGGGGCAGCTCAAAGACCTCCTGCATGTTCCGGATGCGCGCTGCCGGGATTTCCATTTCCCGCAATTTTTCCAGCAAATAGTCCGAGCTCCAGTACCGGATAGCGTCCTGCAGCACATCCCTGAGCAGTTCGCGGTGGCGTACCCGGGCGGCGTTGGTGGCCAGGTCGGGATTGTCGATCCACTCCTCTTTGGCCAGCAGGGAGCAGAGCTGGGCGAATTGCCGGTCGGTGCCCACCGCCAATACGATCAGCTTGGCGTCGGCGGTGGTGAACACGTCGCCATAAGGAGCGATATTGGGATGCTGGGTACCCATGGGCCGCGGGATATGTCCGCCCATGAGCCAATTGCTGGCCTGGTTGGCCAGTGACGACAGGGCAGCCTGAAACAGGGAGCTCTGCACCAGGGCGCCTTCTCCGGTGCGCTCGCGGTGCAGCAAGGCCATCAGTATGCCTTCCTTGAGCTGGTGTGCGGCCATGAGGTCGATCAGCGCCACAGGCATTTTGACGGGGGCGCCGCCGGGCTCGCCGGTCATGTACAGGAAGCCCGCTTCGGCCTGCAACACTACGTCGAAAGCGGGGCGTTTGTCGCCTGCGCCAAAACCGGTCAGCTCTGCGACGATGAGCCGGGGGAATTGCAGGCGGAGGGTGGAGGCTTCCAGGTCCAGACGCTTTGCCTGGTCAGGTCGGAAATTGGTTACCAGCACGTCGGCCCGGGCGATCCAGTCCATGGCGAGTGCGCGGCCATCGGGCAAGGACAAGTCGAGAAAATGCGCTTCTTTGCCCCAGTTGACGCTGCAATAGTAGGCAGAATGGGCCTGATCCGGAGGTTCGGAAGGCAATTTCCAGTGCCGGGTCATATCGCCTCCGGTCAGCGGGTTTTCTATTTTGATCACGCGGGCGCCCAGTTCGGCAAAAAACTGTCCGACCGAAGGGCCCGCCAATACGGAAGCGAGTTCCACTACCACTAAATCGCTAAAAAAATTGCTTTGCATATTCGCTGAAAATGCCGTTTTTTAAGGGGAACTGATTACCCCATGAAAATACTGAATGTAGACCAGATCCGCCAGCTCGACGCCTATACGATCGAGCGCGAGCCCATTGCTTCCATTGACCTGATGGAACGGGCGGCCCATGCTTTTGTTCACTGGTTCACCACTCATTTTCAACCAGAGTCCGGCCCGGTGTGGATTGCCTGCGGTACCGGCAACAACGGCGGCGACGGGCTGGCGATCGCCAGGCTGCTGCAGCAGCGGTTTTACGCGGTGACGGCGATGGTTTTCCATATTAGCCCCAAGCCCACGGCAGATTTCCAAACCAACCTGGACAGGCTGGAAGCGATGGGGACAGCGCCGGTTCAGCAATTTTCCATGGGGGAGGCCTTTCCCGACATTCCCCAAAAAGCCATCCTCATCGACGGATTATTCGGTTCGGGGCTCAACCGGCCGGTAGAGGGGTATTGGGCGGGGCTGATCGAACATCTCAGCCAGCATCCTGGCATGAGGATTGCGATTGATGTGCCATCGGGCCTGTTTGCTGGCAGGCCAAGCGAAGGGGCGATTTTCCGCGCACATTACACCCTCAGTTTCCAGCTGCCGAAACTGGCCTTTTTCATTCCCGAAAACCATCCTTTTGTGGGTTGTTGGGTGGTCAGGCCGATTGGGTTGGACAAGGGGTTTATGGAGAATGCGGAAACGCCCTATCAACTGGTGGAACCCCATTTTCTGAAAGGCATTATTAAAGAGCGTCATACTTTCGACCACAAGGGCACCTTCGGGCATGCGCTGCTGGTCATGGGCAGCTATGGGAAAACGGGGGCTGCCATCCTTGCCGCGCGCGCCTGCCTGCGCACGGGATGCGGACTGGTGACCATCCACGCGCCCAAAACGGCCTATCCCATTTTGCAGATCGCCTTCCCTGAGGCCATGGTGTCGGTCGACCAGCACGAATTCATCTTCACCCGGCACAACAACCTCAGCGCCTACAAGGCCATCGGCGTGGGATGCGGTATCGGTGTGAACAAGCTGACGGCCTGCGGGTTCCGCGAATTGCTCCAGGAGGCAAAAGTGCCCCTGCTGATCGACGCCGACGGCTTGAACATCCTTTCCGAGCATCCTGAGTACTGGGCCGACGTGCCACCCGGTACCATCCTGACGCCTCACCCCAGGGAATTCGAGCGGCTGTTCGGCGCCTGCACCAACGGGTTTGAGCGGCTGGAAAGGGCGAGGGAGCAGGCAAGGGATAGGGGCGTATATATCATTTTGAAGGGCGCTTACACGGCCATCGCCTGTCCGGACGGAACCTGTTATTTTAATTCAACCGGCAACCCAGGCATGGGAACCGGGGGCAGCGGAGATGTGTTATCAGGGATGGTTACCAGCCTGCTGGCCCAGGGTTACGAGCCCGGGGATGCCGCCCTGCTCGGCGTCTACCTCCACGGCCTGGCCGGCGACATCGCTGCGGCTGAGTGGGAGCAAGAGGCGCTGGTGGCGAGCGATATTGTGAGGTGTATAGGCAGGGCGTTTAGGAAGGTGAAGGGTGAAGGGTGAAAAAGTGAAAAAGTGAATAATATATGAAGAAAATTGTTGTGTTGACGGGCGCTGGGATCAGCGCGGAGAGTGGGATACCGACCTTTCGGGACGCGAACGGGTTGTGGGAGAACCACAGGATTGAGGATGTCGCCACACCTGAAGCCTGGGAGCGGAATCCTCAGTTGGTGTTGGAATTTTACAACTACCGGCGCAGGAAATTGCGCGAGGTGAAGCCCAACGACGGGCATTTGGCGCTGGTTGACCTGGAGTTGAAATACAACGTGTCGATTGTGACCCAGAACGTCGACGACCTGCACGAGCGGGCGGGCAGCAAGCACATTGTGCACCTGCACGGCGAGTTGTTGAAGGTCAGGAGTACGGAATACCCCGACCTGATCTACCCCTGGATCAACGACCTGGAGATGGGCGACCATTGCGAGCGCGGCTATCAGCTGCGTCCCCACATCGTCTGGTTCGGCGAGATGGTTCCCATGATCGAAGTAGCCGCCGACCTGGTTTCGGAGGCCGATATCGTCATCATCGTCGGCACCAGCATGCAGGTATACCCTGCTGCAGGTTTGGTGGCATATGCACCGCAAAACATCCCCATTTACTACATCGATCCGAAGCCCAGCATCAACTTCGAGTTATCGCGTTCCCCCAACATGCACGTAATCGCCGAGAAGGCGACCACTGGGGTGAGGAAGGTAGCTGAGGAGTTGCTGGCGTTGTAACTCCCCTTATATAAGGCTGATTTTCAACGACATATCGAGGTGTCACCTCGCCTGCTATTGATTACCAATGAGTTAGGAGGTGACACCTCGCTTATCCCTGACTATCAGCCACATAGGAGGTGACACCTCGCTTTCCCCTGACTATCAGCCACATCCGAGGTGTCACCTCCCAAACCTCCCCAAAAAAGAGGCCCGGGGTCTTCCCCCGGGCCTCGTACAATCCTTTATGCAAAACCATCGAAATTCTTGCTATCGCTAGCTGCCGCACATGAGGCAGTTGGGATCGTCGAGATTACAGGCCTTGCCCTCGCTCAGCTCATCCTGGGGCTGCTGCACCGGCACCGTGGCGGAAACAACCGTTGTGGCTGAAGTGGCTTTCTTGCTCACCCGGTTTTGCTGCAGCGACTGTTCGACCGTAAACTTGATCGGGTCGGTGGCCGCTTTGGAGCGCAGGTAGTACATGCCCGTCTTCAGGCCCTTCTGCCAGGCGTAGAAGTGCATGGAGGAGAGCTTGCCGAAATTGGGGTTTTCCACGAACAGGTTCATACTCTGGCTCTGGCAGATGAAAGCCCCGCGATCGGCCGCCATGTCGATGATGGCTTTCTGGCTGATCTCCCAAACCGTCTTGTACAGCGCCTTCAGGTCGTCGGGGATGCCGGGGATGTCCTGCACCGAGCCGTTGGAGGCCATGAGCATCTGCTTCATACTTTCATCCCACAGCCCCAGCCCGATCAGGTCGTCAAGCAGGTGCTTGTTGACCACGATGTACTCGCCGGAGAGGGTGCGGCGGGAATAGATGTTGGAAGTATAAGGCTCGAAGCACTCGTTGTTGCCGAGTATCTGCGAGGTCGAGGCCGTGGGCATGGGCGCCAGCAGCAAGCTGTTGCGGATGCCATGGGTCATGATCTCTTTCTTCAAACCATCCCAATCCCAGCGGTTGGTGGGCTTCACGCCCCACATGTCGAACTGCAGGATGCCCTCGCTGGCCGGCGAGCCTTTGAAGGTCTCGTACGGGCCGTATTGCTTTGCCAGCTCCAGCGATTCGGTGAGGGCGGCAAAGTAAATGGTTTCGAAAATATCGCGGTTCAGCTTGCGGGCTTCGTTGCTTTCGAAGGGGAAACGCATCTTGATGAACGCGTCGGCCAGGCCCTGCACCCCGATGCCGATCGGGCGGTGGCGCAAGTTGGAATTGCGCGCCTCGGGGATGGGGTAAAAGTTGACGTCGATGATGCGGTTGAGGTTGCGCGTCACCACCCGGCTGATCTCGTACAGTTTTTCAAAGTCGAAAGTGCGGTCTTCCCCGACGAACTTGGGCAGGGAAATGGAAGCCAGGTTGCACACCGCCACCTCGTCGGGCGAGGTGTACTCCATGATCTCCGTGCAGAGGTTGGACGAGCGGATGGTGCCCAGATTCTTCTGGTTGGATTTGCGGTTGGCGGCGTCCTTATAGAGAATGTAGGGGGTGCCGGTCTCGATCTGGCTCTCCAGTATCTCGAACCAGAGCTCCTGCGCACGCACGGTCTTGCGGGCGCGGCCTTCCTTTTCGTATTTGTGGTAAAGAGCTTCAAACTCTCCACCATAAGTGTCGTAGAGGCCAGGGGCTTCGTTGGGACAAAACAGCGACCAGTTATCGTCGTTTTTCACCCTTTCCATGAAAAGATCGGGAATCCACATGGCGTAGAAAAGATCGCGGGCACGCATTTCCTCCTTGCCATGGTTTTTCTTGAGCTCCAGGAAGTCGAGCACGTCGGCGTGCCAGGGTTCGAGGTAGACGGCAAAGGCGCCCTTGCGCTTGCCGCCGCCCTGATCGACATACCGCGCCGTGTCGTTGAACACGCGCAGCATGGGGATGATGCCGTTGGAGGTGCCCCCCGTGCCTTTGATATAGCTGCCCTTCGCCCGGATGTTGTGGATGCTCACCCCGATGCCGCCGGCCGATTGGGAGATGCGGGCGCAACGGGACAGGGTTTCAAAGATACCGGAAATGCTGTCTTCGGTCATGCTGAGCAGGAAGCACGAAGAGAGCTGCGGCTTGGGCGTGCCGGCGTTGAACAGGGTTGGTGTGGCGTGGATGAACCACTTTTCCGACATCAGATTGTAGGTATCGATGGCCGCCTCGATGTTCTCGCCATGGATGCCGATGGCGGCGCGCATGAAGAGGTGCTGCGGGCGTTCCACCACTTCTCCGTTCATGCGCAGCAGGTAGGAGCGCTCCAGCGTCTTGAAGCCAAAATAGTCGAAATCGTAATCGCGGTCGTAAATGATGGCGCTGTCGAGCACGTCGCGATAGCGCCAGACGATGTCCATGGTCTCATCGCCGATGAGGCCCGCCTTCTCGCCCGTTTTAGGATCGATATACTCGTAGAGGGCCTTCATGGTCTTGGAGAAAGACTTGTCGGTATTTTTGTGCAGGTTGGAGATGGCGATCCTTGCCGCCAGCACCGCGTAGTCGGGGTGGATGGTGGTCATGGTCGCGGCCGTCTCGGCCGAAAGGTTGTCGAGTTCGGTGGTGCTGACCCCGTCGTAGAGGCCGAGCACGACCTTTTTGGAGATCTCGATGTGGTCGACGTACTCGGGGTTCAGGCCGTAGCAGAGTTTTTTGATGCGGGCGGTGATCTTGTCAAAGCTCACCTCTTCCAGCTTTCCGCTTCTCTTGATGACTTTCATGTGGCTAAATTGGTTTTTGGTTTGGTTTAGAAATCTTCATCCAGGGTGAATACCTGCTTGTCGCGATCGGCCATGACGCCCGACTTCTGATAATCGCCCACTCTTTTTTCGAAGAAATTGGTTTTGCCCTGCAGACTGATGAGGTCCATCCAGGGAAATGGGTTTTCGGCGTTGTACACCCTGGGCACGTGCAGTGCCGAGAGCAGGCGGTCGGCTACGAACTCGATGTACTGGCACATCAGCTCGGCGTTCATGCCGATGAGGTTGACCGGCAGGGCGTCGGAGACGAACTCTTTCTCGATGGCCACCGCGTCGGTGATGATCTTGCGCAGGGTTTCTTCCGGCAGTTTATTGACCACATGATCGTTGTACAGCAGGCAGGCAAAATCGCAGTGCATGCCTTCGTCGCGGGAGATCAGTTCGTTGGAGAAGGAAAGACCCGGCATCAGGCCGCGCTTCTTGAGCCAGAAGATCGAGCAGAAGGAGCCGGAGAAAAAGATCCCTTCCACGGCGGCGAAGGCGACGAGGCGCTCCTGGAAGGAGCCGTTCTTGATCCATCGCAGGGCCCAGTCGGCCTTCTTTTTCACGCAGTCGAGGTGGTCGATGGCGGTAAAAAGATAGTCCTTTTCCTTCGCGTCCTTAATATACGTATCGATCAGGAGGCTGTAGGTCTCCGAATGGATGTTCTCCATCATGATCTGGAAGCCGTAGAAGAACTTGGCTTCGGTGTACTGCACTTCGTTGACGAAATTCTCGGCCAGGTTTTCATTTACGATGCCGTCGCTGGCGGCGAAAAACGCCAGCACGTGCTTGATGAAATGCCGCTCGTCGTCGTTGAGGCGGTCGTTCCAGTCGCTCAGGTCGTTGGACAGGTCGATCTCCTCGGCTGTCCAGAAACTTGCTTCCGACTTCTTGTAAAATGCCCAGATGTCGTTGTGCTGAATGGGGAACAGCACGAAGCGGTGGGGGTTTTCTTGCAATATTGGCTCTATCATAACTAGTCAAAATGTAGAGCCGGCGGTAAAGCCGGCTCTATCGGGGTAATTATCAGTAAGTTGAATAATTCAAAACCACACCATGACTGCGGTGATCCGCAATCCGGCCTGTAACCTGTATCAAATGTTTTTGTTGAGCTAGTGACTCCCATTCAGACCGGGACATACCCGTGGCAGGAAGGCGCTTTCTCATGTATGTTTAATTACGAGCACTAAAATACGGAAATCGCCATGCTTTTGCTGAGTTTTTTTCCACATAATGTGGATAACAAAAACAACAAGCTGATTATCAGAATATAAAACAGAAACCCCGGCTGCAGCCCGTGTTGATAACTAACTGAAAATGTTTATAAGTTTATGAGGTTATGAGTTTAGGCGGCCTAAACTCATAACCTCATAAACTTATAAACTCTCAAAAAAGTCTTTTCCGCTGAAAATACCACCCGATCACCAGGCTGATGACCAGGGAGATGAGGAGGATGAAGTAGAAGGAGTACTCCGAGCGCTCGAAGGGCACGGGCACGTTCATGCCGTAGAAGCTGGCCACCAGGGTAGGCACCATGAGGATGATGGTGATCAGGGTCAGGCGCTGGATGACCACGTTGAGGTTGTTGGAGATGATGGAGGAATAGGCATCCATCGTGCCGTTGAGGATGTTGGTGTAGACGTTGGCCATTTCAAGGGCCTGGCTGTTGTCGATGATGATGTCTTCGAAAAGGTCGGCGAGGTCTTCGTCGTTTTTGATGTTGAGGAAATCGGTGCGCTTCATCTTGAGCTTGAGCAGCTCGTTGGCGCTGAGGGAGTTGACGAAATACACCAGACTTTTCTCGATACTCAACAGCTGCTTGAGCTCCTTGTTGCGGCTGCTGTCGTAGAGCTCCTGCTCAATGAGGTTGCGCTTGAGGTTGAGCTGCTTCAGGCAGTTGAGGTAGCGCAGCACCGTCTGCTCGAAGAGCTGCAGCACGAAGAGGCGCTCGTCCTCCGGATCGAAATTCTTCACCTTCCCGTCAGCAAAGCGCTTGAGGATGGGATTTTCATAGGAGGTAATGGTGAAGATATTATCGGGCGTCAGGATGATACCGATGGGCACGGTGATGAAGATGGCGTCGATCTCTTCCTCCAGTTCGTTGAGCAAAGGCGTGTTGACGATGATGAGCCGCACGTCCTCCTCCCGCTCGTAGCGCGAGCGCTCGTCCAAGTCGAGCGGGTCGGTCAGGAAGTCGATGGGAATTTCGTATCGCTGGGCGATCTCTTCCAGCTCCTCATGGCTGAACGGGGGCATGATGCTGATCCAGCAGCCAGGTACCGGTTCTTCCAGGCGCGTGACCTGTCCTTCCACCTTGGTAATATACTGGATCATATCCCGTTGTTTAAAAACTGAATCACAAGGCCTCGCAAACTTACGACTTCTTGCCTGTTATCCAAAACCGGCTTCAGGGTCTTTCTCCCAGAGGGAAAAATGGTCGCAAAATCTGGCAGTAAACGTCCAAATCTTCCTTTTTAGCATCCCCCCAAGCCGGTTTCCAGCCCATCTGCAAGCGGAAACAGTCCATAACGATCTCCGCCTGCTGCTCCAGGTTGAAATCCAAAAAGCCCTGCCCCGCCGCCAGCCGCTCGCGAAGCGCTCCTACCCCTCCGTAGTTATAGCCTTCCTCCGACTGCTGCGCCCGCAGCGCCCGGACAGTGTATACAGCTCCTAATTGCTCGTAGTGCCACACATGCACCAACTCGTGCACCAACTCGCTCGTATTGACCTCCTTCCAGAAATTGACCGTGTAAAACCCCACATAGGCAAATCGCTTCCTGGTTATCCGGGTGGTAAAGGCCAGGGCGTCTACCCGCACCAAGTCCAGCCGTATGCTGCCGCCAAATACCCTTTTGGCAAGTACCATCTCCTCCGCGCTCAAGCCCCTGGTATTCCATTTCACCCACTCCATCAGGGTGTCGTACAACACAAACATGCCCGCCAGTTCCATCAGCCTCACCAGCATTTCCAGCAAATACCATCCCGAAAAAGCCCTCAAATCCCAGGCCGTGGCAGGCAATTCACGCCCTCTCCTCCCCCACCCGCGCAGGAAGAAAGCCCATTTTTTCCAAATGACTATAAATTTATCTGACATTGGTATCATGCTCCTCTATTGTCTTTCTTTATGTTCCGGCCTATCAAAGGGAATCGCCAAATTTATTTGGCGTTTGGTAGCGCCAATTCATTGGCGGCAGCGGTGCGCCGAATTTATTCGGTGCAATAAATGGAAGACAACCTTGCCGAATGAATTCGGCAAACCAGGCGCCAAATAAATTTGGCGCCCCCACTGTCTACTTAAACCGTATCGCCTGCACCGGCCTGATCCGGCTCACCAGATAGGAAGGCAGGAGCAGGAATACCAGAGTAACCGCCGCCGTGAGCAGGTTCAGCCCCAGCACCGTCCATACATCGATGTGGACCGGCGCCACGGCGAGGTAATAATCCGCTTCCGACAGGGTGATCACCTTGAAATATTGCTGCACAAAACAGAGCCCCAGGCCGATGAGGTTGCCCCAAAACAGGCCCACGCCCAGGATGAACATCCCGTAGTACAGAAATATCTGCCGGATGCCCCAGTCGCGCTGCCCCAGGGCCTTGAGGATGCCGATCATGTTGGTGCGCTCCAAAATCAGGATCAGCAGGGCCGTCACCATGTTGATGATGCTGACGATGAGCATCAGGGCCAGAATGACCTTTTCGTTGATGTCCTGCAGCTCCAGCCACTCAAAGATATTGGGCAGCTTGTCGCGGATGGTCTCGGCATAGAGGTTGCGTGGCAGCTTTTCCACGTATATATATTCCGACAACACGCTCAGGTCGCGAAGGTCGTCGACAAACACCTCGAAGCCGGCGACCTGGTCTTCCTCCCAACCCAGCAACTGCTGTATCTTGCGGATGTCGACCAGGGCGAACTTGCGGTCGTATTCCTCCAACCCCGTTTTGTAAATGCCCTCGATCCGGAAAGCCCGGCGCAACTGGTTGTTATTTTGTACGAAATAGACGATAAAACGGTCGCCAAGACTCAGGTTCAGGCGGTCGGCCGTCTGCCGCGAGATCAGGATGCCGTCGCTGGCCACCGTGTCCGTGAGGTCGAGCCGCTGGCCCTCCTGCAGGTAGCGGTCGAGGAAAGCCCAGTCGAAATCGGTGGAAATGCCTTTCAGCACAATCCCCTCAATAGCGTTTTTGGTCTCGATGATGCCGGGATTCAGTGCAAACACCTGCGCGTGCCTTACGCCCCCGTGGGTCTTGCGCTCCCGCATCATCGAGGTTTCGATGCCGAAAATGCGGTAGGGTTCCCAGTAGGAAATCCTGCCAATGGTGTCAAGCCCCGGGTAAAAATCCTGCTCCCGGCTGACCGGATATACATCGAGGAAAGTGCGGTTGACGTCGGCCTCCGTAATATGGATATGCCCCCAGAAACCAAATATCTTATCGCTGATCTCCTTCTTGAACCCCGCGATCAGGGAGGTGGCCACGATCATCACCGCCACGCTCAGGGCCACAGCCGCCACGGCGATCCGGATGATCAGCCGGGAAAAGGAGCGCTGGCCCGTGGCCGCGACTTTGGTAGCGATGAAAAAGGGAACATTCATGCCGGAAAATTAATCATTCTCCTCCGTTCTTTTGAAGGAAACCCTTTGGCAGGGGATTTTTTGGTAAATTTGCGCTTTCGTGCGTGAAAAGATAATTATATGAACTTTATTGAGGAATTGAAGTGGAGGGGGATGTTGCAGGATGCGACCCCCGGTATTGACGAACACTTGAACGAGAAAACGCGGTTGGGCTATATCGGCTTCGACCCTACCGCGCCGGCCCTGACGATCGGCAACTTCGTGCAGATCATGCTGCTGAGCCTGTTCCAGCGCTCGGGGCACCAACCTGTGGTGCTTATGGGCGGGGCCACCGGACGCATCGGCGACCCTTCGGGAAGGGATGAGGAACGGCAGCTCAAATCGTACGAAGAGCTCGATGCCAACCTGGACCGGCAGCGCCGCAATTTTTACAAATTCCTCAACTTCGAGGACGGCCCCAATAAGGCCATGATGGTCAACAACCTGGACTTTTACAAGGACATGGACGTGCTGACCTTCCTGCGCAAGGTGGGCAAAACCCTGACCATCAACTACATGATGTCGAAGGAGAGCGTGCAGCGCCGCCTGGATTCCGGTATTTCCTTCACCGAGTTCAGCTACCAGCTGCTGCAGGCATACGACTACCAATGCCTCTTTCAGCAGCACGGCGTCACGGTGCAGATGGGCGGGTCGGACCAATGGGGGAATATCACCTCCGGCACAGAGTTCATCCGGAAAAACCTGGATGAAAAGGCCTATGCCGTCACCACCCCCCTACTCACCAAAGCCGACGGCAGCAAGTTCGGCAAGTCGGTTGCTGGCAACATCTGGCTCGACGCCGAGCTGACCAGCCCCTACCAGTTCTACCAGTTTTGGATCAACGCCGACGACCGCGATACGCCCAAATTCACGCGCTATTTCACCCTGCACAACAGGGAGGAGATCGAAGCGCGCGAGACCCAATACGCCGATGACCCCCAGACCCTCAAACGCCTGCTGGCCGAGGAGCTGACCCGGCGAGTCCACTCGGAAGAAGCCTTCCAGTCCGTCATCCGCGTCACCGACCTCCTCTTCGGCCGCAGCGCCAGCCGGGAGGCCCTCCTGGCCATGTCGGCCTCCGAACTGGAAATGGTCTCCCAGGAAATTCCCAGCATGCACGTAAAGGGCGACCTGCTGCGCAACGGCATCTCCATCTCCGACCTGCTGACCGACGCCACAGGCATCCTGCCTTCCAAAGGCGAAGCCCGCCGCGCCATCCAGAACAACGCCATCTCCGTCAACAAGGATAAAATCACCTCCCACGAACAGCTCATCACCGCCGAGGCGCTGCTCCAAGGGAAGTATGTGATGTTGGAGAATGGGAAGAGGAATAAATATCTAGTAATAGTGGAGAGGTGAGAGTGGAGAGTGGAGACCGCGAGGCAACTTTGTTGCCTCGGCCTCACTTCACTCTCAACTCTCAACTCTCCACAAAACCTGGCCTATGTTCAAAGTTCCAGTTGTCTGGTTACTCCTGATCGCTATTTCATCCCCGGCCCAAGACCGAATCACCGGCCGGGCCTTTGCGAGCCGCTCAGAGGTGATCGCCCAGCACGGAATGGCCTGCACCAGCCAGCCGCTGGCTACGCAGATCGCGCTCGGCATCCTCAAAAAAGGAGGCAGCGCCGTGGATGCCGCCATAGCGGCCAACGCGGCGCTGGGCCTGATGGAGCCCACGGGCTGCGGCATCGGAGGCGATATCTTTGCCATTGTGTGGGACGCCAATACCCGGCAACTCTACGGCCTCAACGGCAGCGGGCGCTCGCCATACGACCTGAGGCTGGCTTTTTTCAAAGAAAAAGGATACACTTCCATCCCCGCCTACGGCCCCCTGCCCGTCTCCGTGCCGGGCACGGTCGACGGCTGGTTCGAGCTGCACGGCAAATTCGGCAAGCTGCCCATGCAGGAGATACTGGCCCCGGCAATCCAATACGCCCGCGAAGGTTTCCCCGTTTCGGAACTGATCGCCTACTACCTGGAGCTCTCCGGACGCCGCTTTGCGGAGTACCCCCATTTCAAAGAAGTCTACATGCCCGCAGGGCATACGCCTGCCAAAGGGGAGATTTTCCGCAACCCCTCTCTCGCCGATACTTATGAAAAAATAGCCCGCAGCGGCCGCGACGCCTTCTACAAGGGCGAAATGGCCCGCACGATGGCGCAGTTCATCCAATCGCAGGGCGGTTTTTTGTCGGAGAAAGACCTGGCGGACCACCGCAGCGAGTGGGTTGCACCCGTTTCCACCAACTACCGGGGCTACGACGTGTGGGAACTCCCGCCCAACGGACAGGGCATCGCCGCCCTCCAGATGCTCAACATCCTGGAAGGGTATGACCTCCAATCCATGGGCTTCGGCAGCGCGGACTATATCCACACCTTCATCGAGGCGAAAAAGCTGGTCTACGAAGACCGGGCACAGTATTACGCCGATCCGGCATTCAGCGACATCCCCCTGGAACAACTCCTTTCCAAGGACTACGCCGCCGAACGCCGGGCCCTGATCGACCCCAAAAGGTCAGCCCGCCGCTACAACCCCGGCAAACTAGACCCTGGCAACACCATCTACCTCACCGTGGCCGACGCAGCGGGCAATATGGTTTCCCTCATCCAGAGCAACTACCGCGGCATGGGCTCGGGCATGGTGGCGCCCGGACTGGGTTTCATGTTCCAGGACCGCGGCGAGCTCTTCTCACTCGAAGAAGGCCACCGCAACGTCTATGAACCGCACAAGCGGCCGTTCCATACCATCATACCCGCCTTCATCACCAAAGACGGCGAGCCTTGGGTGAGCTTCGGCGTGATGGGCGGCGACCTGCAGCCCCAGGGCCACGTCCAGATCGTCGTCAACCTCATCGACTTCGGCATGAACCTGCAGGAAGCGGGCGATGCGCCGCGCATCCAGCACCACGGCTCCTCCCAGCCCACCGGCGAAGTGATGACCGACGGCGGACGCATCAGCCTCGAAGACGGCTTCGACTACGAGGTCATCCGCGAACTCATGCAACGCGGCCACCTCGTCAGCTTCGACCTCGGCTCCTTCGGCGGCTACCAGGCCATCCTGCGCGACCAACAAAAAGGCGTCTACTTCGGCGCCTCCGAATCCAGAAAAGACGGCCAGGCTGCCGGCTACTGAAAACTGAAAATTGAAAACCGAAAACTCAAAGGAAATGCTCCACACCATCGACCTCCGCTTCCAAAACCAAACCCAAACCATCGCGGCATTTCTGCTGGAAACCGATAAAGGACCTGTGCTCTTCGAAACCGGCCCCTACTCCACCTACCCGCATCTGTTGGAAGGTTTGAAAGAAAAGGGTTACAAACCCGGCGATCTGGCCGGCGTATTCGTGACCCATATCCACCTCGACCATGCAGGCGCTTCCTGGGCGCTGGCGCGGGAGGGTTGCACCATTTACGTCCACCCCTTCGGCTACAACCACCTGCTCGACCCTTCGAAGCTGATGGAGTCGGCGCGCAGGATATACAAAGACGACATGGACAAACTCTGGGGCGATATGCAGGCCATACCGGCGGAGCGGCTGGTAGCGGTGGAAGACAATGCTGTGTTCGACTTTGGCTCGGCCCATGTAAAAGCCCTGCACACACCCGGGCACGCCGTACACCACATCGCCTGGCAGGTGGGCGGGCATATCCTCAGCGGCGACGTCGGCGGCATCCGCATCAACGGAGGACCCATCGTGCCGCCTTGTCCGCCGCCCGATATCAATATCGAAGACTGGAAAGGCTCGATAGCGCGGCTGCGGCAGGCGAAGCCCGAAGCCCTGTGGCTTACGCATTTCGGCCCCATTTACGAAGTAGAGGCCCATCTGGATGCCCTGGAAGAAAAACTGGATTTTTACGCCGGATGGATGAAACCGCATTTCGATGCGGGAGAAACGCCCGACCAAATCACCCCCCTGTTGCAGGAGATGGCCGACGATGAACTGGCGCAGTTCGGTATCACCACCGGAGCAAACAAGGAGCGCTACGACTTCGCCAACCCGGCCTGGATGAGCGTAGCGGGCCTATTGAGGTATTGGAAAAAACGGATGGCGTAGGATCCTTTTGAGAATAACTTCCCGATTTCAAGCGTACAGGATGTTTCCATCCGGCCTTAGCCGGTTTGCCGTCAAGAAACCGGCTGGAATGAAGCCCCATTCAATATGCCGTCTCCTGAGGACCCGATCTGGCTGGCTACTGTTTGAGCAAAACAGGAACAGGGCTTGCCTTCAACAGTCAGTGCGAGTTTAGCCAGCCGGCGGAATGAAAGCCGGTTTTAGGCAAAGCGGCGAAAGCCTTGTTTTTTTGGTACTTTTTCAACAAGGAAAAAGTACATGTCAAGCAAAGCATAACAATGGGCTCTTTACCCCTGGCATGTGTCGAAGAGGACTTCGACACCTACAAAAGAGCCACCCCAAATCCGGAATTAATTTCCGGAACAATCCTTAGTGCACGAATGAGGAGAGAAACTTGCTGACGTCGATCAACTTCTTCACGACCGCCATATCTGGCAGAACAGCCTCCTGTTTGTCTTCCGGGTTGCCAGATTCTTGCTCCGCGGAAGGAAGGGATGGATTGGCATAATTGACGTAGTTCAGAAAAACGTACGAAGACACGCTGCAAAGCAAAACCAGCACGAAGAGGAATTGGCGAAGGTGTGATCGTTTCATTGGGTGTGTGTTAACTGACGAGGCTAAAGTTAAGTCTTTTAGATCAATTCTTCCCAGGTATTGGACCAACGGCTGAAAAGAATCGACCAATCAAATTCAAACAAAAGACTCCGTAGCTCGAAAAAGGTTGCACCAAGTTGAAAAAAAAGAAGGGGTTTCGCTTTCGCGAAACCCCTTCTTTTTTACTCCACAACAAGCCGCTGCACCGTCATTTCCGGCCCGACCATGAGGCGGACGAAATAGATGCCGGGTTGCAGGGCGCTGACATCCACGGGAATGGTGTGTTCGCCCGGGGCGAATTGCCCGCTGGAAATGCCGCGCACGTGCTGCCCCGTTACATTAAACAGATCGAGTCTGACGCTGGCGGCGCCCTTCATCTCGAACTCCACGGCCGTGGTTTCACTGGCTGGGTTAGGCGCCAGGCGGAGCTGCCAGATCTGGGGCGCGACCAAATTGTCAACTTTTGAAAGAACTGTACCGACCTGGGTGAAGACGATGTTGTTTTCCGAAACTTCGTCCTCATCACCTCTGGTAGCAAGGCCAGGGCGGAAATCCTGCTGGTACACCAACTGGATATTCCCGCTGGTCAAATCCCGCAACATGCTGGGAAACACCGCTTCGATGAACTTGACGAAAAGTGTATCGCCGATAGTGAAGGGGTTGATGGCGTCGTAGGGCTCCGACCAGGTCTCCCCACCGTCTTCCGACTTGATGATCATGAGGTGGCGGTAGTGCTGCTCGTCTTCGTCGTTGTAAAACTGCGTGCCTTCCATGACCATGGAATAGGCCAGGTAAATGTTGTTCTCCTCATCTACGCCGGCGGTGGGCATGGAGGTGAGAGACATGAAATAAGTCGCGATATTCGCGATGCCCGCAATGTCGAGCGTGTCGTTGCCGTTGAGGTCGAGTACTTCGGCGATAAGGGTCACGGAGTCTGGACCAAAACTTTCATTCCAGTACGACAGGCCGTCTGTAGCCGGGTAATAGACCCATCCTTCGTCGGTCAGATCCTCGTCTTGTACGTACATATTGCCAAAGAAGGCATGCACGTCGCCGTTTTTATCGATGAGCACATAACCGCAGTTGTCGGAGGTCAGAATAGCCAGCGAATCGGGCTGGTTGGGGTCGAAAGGCGGCAGATCAGCAACAGTATAACCCTGGTTGATCTCGTAAAAGTCGATCGGAAAATCCCAAAGGCGGGTGCTCGACCAAGTGTCGCCGCCATCTTCGGAGATGAAGATCCGCACGTCGTTCCATTGGGAGAAAATGCCCACTGCCACCACGTCGCCGCGCGCGTCGATGTGGTAGGAATCGGCATTGCCGAGGGTCTTCATGTAAGTCGTGTCGAGGCCGGGGATGATAAAGTCGGTCACATCCCAGGTCGCGCCGCCGTCGCTGGAGCGGTAGTAGAGCGGGTGGGTGTCCATACCTTCGTAAATGACGCCGCCTGTCGTGCCGGTGGGGTTGGAAACGGCCAGCACGTGGACCGTTTCGCCGCTCACGGCCGCACGGGGCCAAAGCACGCCGGTGGGCACGTTGGAAGGAATATCGTCTTCGGTCCAGCTAGTCTGTCCGGACTCGCGGCGAAGGGTGTGGAGGCGATATTCACCCGCAGTAAAAACGTGGCTGACGATAAATTCCGTTCCGGAATCGGTGAAGACGTGGTTGGGCCAGCCGGTGCGGACGCCCTGTTCGAGGCGCAGGTCGGGAATTTCATCCCATTCGCCGGAGGCGGCATCGTAGCGGTTGTAGCCTGTACCACGGTCGGGATAGGCGTTGATGTTGTCGAGACCCAATGTCCAGGTGCCCACGATATTTCCCTCATCGTCCTTGCTGATGCGTTTGCAGGCCGAGTAGTTGGTTTGAAGGTCGTAGACGGTGTAGCCAATGGATACGTCGACCTCGGTGCCGCGGGTATTGAGCAAACCCTGGCTTTCACCTGCCGGAATGCCTGTATCCAGCGTCTTTTTCATCGGGGCTGCCTGCTTCAAGGCGGCTGGCTTGAAGAGCTGCTGCGCCTGCCCATAACTCAGAACCGACAGCGACAGGGCGATCGCCGTACCGGTCAGGGAGAGTAAAAGTTGTTTCATCATCGTACATTTTTTGGTTGGTGACAAAAAATTATTTGTTTAAAACGGCTTTATGCTAAATATAAAAGATTCGTCATAAGCAATGATAAAAACTAATTTCATTACCGACAAAATAAAAAGGAGTTTGTTGCGTCACCGGGTATTTTTCCGGCCGGGGATGGCCTGGATCAGTTCGCGGGTGTAGGGGTGAGCAGGGTTTTGCCAAATGTTGCCCACAAGACCGGTTTCCAGCACTTTCCCTTCGCGCATGACCATGACCCGGTCGCTGACGAAGCGCACCACGGCCCAGTCGTGGGAAATGAACAACATGGCGAAACCGGTTTCCGCCTGCAGGTCGAGCAGCAGGTTGAGGATTTGCGCCTGCACCGAGACATCAAGGGCCGAGACGCATTCGTCGGCGATGAGGAGGCTGGGCTCGATCGCCAGGGCCCTGGCGATGCCCGCCCGCTGCCGCTGCCCGCCAGAGAGCTCATGGGGGTAGCGCAGGGCATAAGAGCCATCCATGCCTACGCGCTCCAGCCAATTGGCCACGCGGTCCTTCCGCTCCGCATCCGATGTGCCGATGCCGTGCACCTGGAGGGGCTCCAGGATGGCCTTGCCGATAGTTATGCGGGGATTGAGCGAGTGGTAGGGGTCCTGAAAAATGACCTGGGTGCGGCGGCGCAGCTGCCGCCAGGCGCGTTCGGGGAGGCCGAGGATATCCTGTCCGTCAAAAGTAACCCTGCCTTCCTGCGCATCCACCAGGCGGACGATGGCTTTGCCCAATGTCGTCTTCCCGCAACCCGACTCGCCGACGATGCCCAGCGTCTCTCCCGGCGCTACGCTCAGGCTGACTTGGTCTACAGCCTGGAGAAAACCCTTCTTGAGGCGGTACCGCACCGACAGCCCCTCCACCTCGAGCAGTGGGGGCTGGGCGGCAAAATGCGCCGCACGCTCGCCAATGTCGTTTTCAGACAACACCTCCGCGGGACCGGCAGCGCCCGACACCGGCAGGCGGCGTAGCCGGACCTCGAGCGGCGGACGGCTGTTGAGCAACTGGCGGGTGTAGGCTTGGGAGGGACGGCGGAAAATGCTACCAACCTGCCCTTCCTCCACGATCTCCCCCGATTTCATGACCAGCATCCTTTCGGTCATTTCTGAAACGACGCCGAGGTCGTGGGAGATGAACAACAGGCTCATGCCCAAGTCGGCGCGAAGTTGGCGCAGGAGCTCCAGTATCTTTTGTTGCACCGTGACGTCGAGGGCCGTGGTAGGCTCGTCGGCGATCAGCAGGCGAGGCTCGGCGGCCAGGGCCATGGCGATGGAGACGCGCTGCTTTTGTCCGCCTGAAAGCTGGTGGGGATAGGAAGCGTAGATGCGCTCCAGGTCGCTGAGCTGCACCCGGTTGAGCCAGTCTTTGGCCACTTCGCGCGCGGCACGGCGGTCAAGGCCCTTATGGGTGCGAAGCACTTCTCCAATCTGCTCTCCCACGGTAAACACCGGGTTGAGTGCAGTAGCGGGATCCTGAAAGATCATGCCGATCTCGCGGCCACGCAGGGAGCTGAGCTCAAATTGCTGTAGCGATGCAATATCCATCTCGCGGCCGGGTTCGGGGAAATATTTCAGGGCGGCGGCTTCCATCTGGCAGGAAGGCAGGTAGTCGGTGAGCCGCAGCAGCGACAGCGCGGTGAGCGACTTGCCCGAGCCCGACTCCCCCACGATGCCCAGCGATTCGCCCCTCTCCAGATCGAATGAAATCCCCTTCACCGCCGGGGTAATGGCCCGCGGGGAGTGGAAGGAGACGGCGAGGTGGCCGATGCGGAGGAGAGGATTCATTTTTTGTGGAGTGTGGAGTGTGGAGTGTTGAATTCACACTCCACACTCCACACTCCACAAAAATGCAATAATTCTGCTAATTTTGCCCCCTTCAACAACTACTTATCATGAGGCTTTTTCTGCTGCTTATCGCACTACTATTCCATTTTTCTTCCCAGGCTCAACTCAGTCACAACATGACCCTGCGGGGGCAATACGACGTGGATACCTTGCCGGCTTCCGGCGCGACGAGGTACAACGACGTGTGGGGGTATACCGGCTGCGACGGCAGGGAGTACGGAATCCTGGGCTCGGCGGCGTATGTGCATTTTTTCGACCTGGCCAATCCGGAAGAGCCGGCAGAGATCAAGTCTTTTCCCGGAGGGAACACGACGACCTGGCGCGATATGAAGACCTTCCGGCAGCGGGCATATTCGGTCTGCGACGCCTGCCAGGAGGGGCTGATGATCTTCGACTTGTCGCAATTGCCCGACACGGTGATCAAGACCAACCAGACGGCAGCGTTTTTCCAGAGCGCGCACAACATTTACATCGATGAAGAGGCAGGATGGCTATTCGTGGCGGGATCGAATACCAACCCCAGCGGCGCCATCATCCTCGACCTCAACGCAGATCCAGATAACCCAGTGCCAATTGGCAGTCCGATATTGCCCGGAGGGTATTTTCACGATATATACGTCAACAACAAGACCGGCTATTGTTCGCATGGGGGCAACGGACTGTACGTATATGACTTCTCCGCGCCGCAAAGCCCGGTTTTGCTGGGCTCCCTGACCGAATACCCGCAGAGCGGCTACAACCACTCGAGCTGGGTGACGCCCGACGGGCAGTATGCCGTGATGGCCGACGAGACCTTCAACAAGGGGCTGAAGATGCTGGACGTGTCAGACCTGAGCGACATACAGGTCACGGACGTGTTCCGCTCGGCGCTGCTGGCGCCGGCCGATACCGCGAGCATCCCGCACAATCCCTTTATCCGCGACAATTACATCTTCATTTCCTACTACCACGACGGCGTGCAGGTGTTTGACAGGTCGGATCCTTATAACTTGCAGCAGGTGGCCTGGTACGACACCTACCCCTCCAACACCAACTACAATGGTTTCCGGGGTTGCTGGGGCGTGTACGCCTTTCTCCCCTCAGGCACCATTCTGGGCTCGGACATGAGCAACGGGCTCTTCGTGCTCAGCCTCGACTCCATTCTCCTCGAACCCATCGACCGGCCCTCCTACCCCGACCCATCCATTGCGGTAGAAGGAGAAAACCCGCTTTGTTTGGGAGAAAGCGTGCTGCTCAATGCCGATGCTGCCGTCACCGCTGCCGAATGGTACCAGAACGGAGCGCTACTGGAATGGGAAGGACCCCAGATCGAGGCCAAGACAGGGGGCGCCTATTCGGCCATTCTCTACGATGAATATTGCCAGACCATCAGCGATACGGTGGAGATAGTGGTGCAGGAGCCGCCGGTGGTGGAGATACAGGCTTCCGGCGTTATTGCCTGCCTGGGCGATTCCATCCAGCTGCTGGCCTGCTGCGATGCGGCAACTTACCAGTGGTTTTTTGAAGGAGAGTTGGTAGAAGGGGCACAGGGAACAACCTTTCTCGCCGGAGAAACCGGTCAGTATAGCCTGATTGGCACGACCGGCCCTTGCGAAGTGGAGAGCCTGCCTCTTGACATTACCATCATTGAGCCCCTGCAACCGGAGATTTTCTTTGAAAACGATACCCTTTTCGGTCCCGAAGCCTTTGCCTACCAGTGGTTTTTCAATGGCGAGCCCATTACAGGGGCCACCGGTTCATTTTTCGTGCCGGAAGAAAGCGGCATCTACACACTCGAAACCATCGACGAAAACGGTTGCGACGCCCTTTCAGAGCCCCTGGAGATAGAGGTCATCAGTGGCGTAAAACAGGTACGAATGGCAGGCCTGAAGGTCTACCCGAACCCCGCCAGCGGTTTTGTGGTGGTGGAAAAAGCGGGTAGCAGCCCTGAGTCATACATCCTGTATCATGCTTCGGGTATAAAAATGAGGGAGGGGCGTCTCAGAGAGCAAAAAGACATACTGGATATCAACGAATTACAACCAGGCTCTTATTTATTTAAAATGAGGGAGGAAGCTGTTTGGATCATCATAAAATGACCCAACCTGAACTCGGGTATTCGTTTCGAGATTGATTCCACCCCCTACCCCCGCCAGCGGGGGAGATTGTTATACCTACCTGTGGTAGAAAAGCTGAACTTTTCTTCCGATAACCAGCTTTTGCAAGGCTTTCTCCCCCGCTGGCGGGGGTAGGGGGTGGAAAATCTTCCTAAAAGCATAAATTTCACCTTTCACCTTTTCACTGGTCAATCTTCAGCTCAAAGCTTCCGCTCTTGAACTCCAGCCTGAGATGCTGGCGGTTTTTGACCCACTGGATCAACTCCTCGCCGAAAAACTGCTTGCGCCAGGTATCGCTGAGCGAGGTGTCGAAAAAGTCCTGGTCGGCTTTGAGTTTTTTGAGCACGCCACGGGGAAGGGCCAGGTCGATCGACACGCCTTCCTGGATGCACTTGTAGCGGATGAGCAGGTGGAGCATTTCCATGAGGAGATCGTGTTCGGGGTCTTCCTCAACGTAGGCGGGGATCTGCCCCAGCACCTCCTTTTCTTCGGGCGTGGGCGGGGTGTGGAACATGTCCCAGAACATATTGGCGTACTTTTGGACGGTGCGCTGGGGCAGGCGGCGGTTGGCCAGCAGTGCCTCTTTCCCCGAAGCTACTGAACGGATCAGGATACCCATCAGCTTGGAGGAGAAGATCATCTCCTTGGAGTAGTTGAGGCGGCGGGCCTCATCGCTGCGCCATTGGTAGAGGCGGAGCAGGAAGACCTGTTCTTTGGGCTTGAGGCTGGACATGAGGTTGCTCGACAGCGCCTCGCGGTTGGGGTCGCGCTCGTACATGGCCGGCTGCTCGAAGGTAGCCGATTCGTCGAGGGCCCAGGATAGGCGGCCCAGTTCTTCGAGACGGGCCTCAATCTTGCCGGAGAGGGCGGGCAGGTGGTAGACGTCGTCGAGGGCGTAAGTCAACTGCCGGGGGTTGAAGGGCCGCGCCTCCCAGTCGGTGACCGCGAAGGCTTTGTCGAGCGAGATGCGGAGCTCGCCTTCGACCAGTTTTCCGTAGGAAACGGGGTATTTATAGCCGATAAAACCGGCGGCGATCTGCGTGTCGAACACGTTGCGCGGCAGCACGTCGAACTGCTGGAAGAGCAGGCGGTAGTCGTTCTCCCCCGCATGCGTGACCTTGCGGATGGCCGGGTCGGCGATGAGATCGAGGAAAGGTTTGAGGTCCTTGACCTTGAGCGGATCGATGAGGTAGGCGTTGTGGGGCGTGACGACCTGAATGAGGCAGATCAGCGTGGTGAAGCGCTTTTCGCCGACGAATTCGGTGTCGAAGCACAGCCACGGCACGCCAGCGTTTTGCGCGCCGAAGTCCCGCAGGGCTTCATTTGTTTCAATCAGTTCGTATCGGGGTGATTTCTTATTCATGAAAACAAAAAAATTGCCATATTTCGACCCAAATTACGCAACAATACGTTAATTATTGGTGACAGTTGTACGTTTTGTGAAAAGAGGTATTGAAGTTGAGAAGTTGAGAAGTTGAGTTTAGACAGGATTGTTTTATCTGAATACAACCATGAAAACAAAGAAAATCATCAAGCGGTCGCTGCTGGCCATCGGAATATTGTTCGTGCTGCTGATTGGCGCGCTGGTAGCCATACCTTTCCTGTTCAAAGACCAGCTGCTGGAAACCATCCGGCAGCAGGCCAATGAGAACCTGAATGCAACGGTCGATTTCTCCGACGCCAGCTTGTCGCTGTTGCGGAGTTTTCCCGACCTGACCGTCACGCTCAAAGACCTTAGGGTGAGCAACGTGGAGCCCTTCGCAGGCACTGATCTGCTACAGGTCAAAGCGTTCTCCGCCACGGTCGACATCATGTCGGTCATTCGCGGCAACCAGCCCATCCAGGTGCAGTCGATCGGGCTGGTGCAGCCCAGCATCTACGTAGTCATCCTCGAAGACGGGAGGGCCAACTACGACATCGCCAAGCCCTCCGCGGAAGAGACGCCGGAAACGCCGGCCGACACGGCCTCCAGCGCCCTGGCGATCAAACTCAAGCGCTTTAGCATCGAAGACGGCGAGATCGTTTACGACGACCGCGCAGGCGACATGTACGCCGAGATGCTCGGCATCAACCACGAGAGCCGGGGCGACCTGACGCTCGACGTCTACGACCTGGCCACGCAGACCACCATGTCGTCGCTGACCTTCGACATGGGCGGCATCGGCTACCTGAGCGGGGCGAAGATCGACCTCGACGCGGGCTTCCTCATCGATATGCCCAACAGCAAGTACACCCTCAAGGAAAACAACCTGCTCATCAACGCCCTGCAGGTCAAGGCCGACGGCTGGGTGGCCATGCCGGGCGAAGATATCGACATGGACCTGGCTTTCCAGGCGCCGGGCAGCGATTTCCGCGAATTGTTCTCCCTCATTCCCAACGCCTATATCGAAGGGTATGAAAATGTGGACGTCAAAGGGCAGTTCAGGCTCGCCGGCAGCGTAAAGGGGCGCTACAACGACCTGCAATACCCCGCCATCAAGATCGACGCCGAGGTGAAGGACGGCGCGGTGAAATACCCCGACCTGCCCATGGGCATCGACCAGATCTCGGCCGACCTGAACATCGACAGCCCGGAGGGCGACCTCGACGGGATGTTCATCGACCTGGCGCGGTTTACCATGAAGATCGACGACAATCCCTTCGGCGGCTACCTCAAGCTGCGCACGCCGATGTCGGACCCCGACGTCGACGCCCGCGTCAAGGGCACGCTCGACCTGGCGGAGCTGGCGCAAGCCTTCCCCATGGAATCGACAAAGGGCATGGCCGGCAAGATCATCGCCGACATCACGGCCAAGACCCGGATGTCGACCATCGAAGCCGGGGCGTATGACCAGGTGAACATGCAGGGCGACATCACGGCCACCCAGATCCGCTACCCGATGGAAGGCTATCCGCCCATCGCCATCGAGACGGCGGTGGCGCAGTTTACGCCCAACAAGGTGATCGTCGACAACTTCAAGGCCAAGCTCGGCAAGAGCGATTTGCAGGCCTCCGGTACGATCGACAACATCCTGGCCTATATTTCTCCGAAAAAAACCATGACCGGCTCCCTGACCATGCGGTCGAACTTTTTTGACGTAAACGAGTGGTATGGAGATAGTGAAAGTGAGGACGTGAGTGTGAGCAGTGGGGAACAAACAGTGGTGAGTGAGGAAGAGGCCAGCGAAGCGCCGTTTGACCGGTTTGATTTTTTGGTGGATGGAAAAATCGGGAAGCTCGTGTACAGCAGTTATGAACTGACCAATCTGGAGACCAAAGGGCATCTGACGCCCAACCGGATGTCGTTTGCGCCGCTGAAATTCCAGATGGGGCCCAGCGATTTCAACTTCTCGGGGGCGATTACCAACGTATGGGATTACGTCTTCGGAGACGGTGTTCTCGGCGGCAGCATCGCGATGGTCTCCAACTACGTAGACCTCAATGCCTTCATGGAGAGCGACGAGACGACGACGACCACAACGGCCACGGCCACTGCGCCTGCTGAAGCAGCCGCATACTCCCCCATCGAGGTGCCCGGCAACATGAAGCTGGCCATCGACGCGAAGATCAAAAAAGTGATCTACACCGACCTCGTGCTCGACAACCTCGACGGCCGCCTGCTGGTCGAAGACAAGGCCGTGGTGATCGAGCGCTGCACCGCAAACGGGCTCGACGGCAAGATCGCAATGAGCGGTTCTTATGAAACCAAGAACCCGGAGAAGCCCGTTTTCACCCTCAAATACGATCTGCAGAACCTGGATTTCCAGAAGTCCTTCAACACCTTCAACACCTTTCAGGCCCTGGCGCCCATTGGCAAATACATCACCGGCAAGTTCACCAGCACCATGATCATGGATTCCGAGTTGGGTTCGGACATGATGCCCGTGTGGAGCTCGGTGAGCGCCAACGGCTTCCTGCAGACCATCAACTCGGTGATCAAGGGCTTCCCGCCCCTGCAGGCCGTGGGAGAGAAGCTCAACGTCGACTATTTCGACAACATGACGATTGCCGGCACGAAAAACTGGTTTGAAGTGAAAGATGGCGCCCTCGAGCTCAAGGACTTCGACTACGCCTACAAGGGCATCGACATGGTGATCGGCGGTTCGCACAGTATCAACCAGGACATGAACTACCGCATCCTGGCCAAGATACCCCGCAAGATGCTGGAGAAGTCGGCCGTAGGCGCCGCCGCGGGCAGCGGGCTCAACGCGTTGTCGGCCGAAGCTTCCAAGCTCGGCATCAACCTGGCGCAGAGCGAGTTTGTCAACGTACAGTTCAACGTCACGGGCAACATCGCCAAGCCGAAGGTGGCCATGAAGCTGCTAGGCGGCGACGGCCAAGCCTCGGTGACCGAGACGGTCAAGGAGCAGGCCAAGCAGGAGTTTCAGGAGCAGAAGGAAAAAGTAGTGACCGAGGCCAAGCAGAAAGTGGAGGAAGTGAAGCAGCAGGCCCAGGACACGGTCAAGGCCGTGATCAAGGAAGGCACTGAGCAGGCAAAGGATAAAGCCAAGGAGGTGATCCAGGACCAGACCAAGAAGACGCAGGAGCAGATCAAGAAGGAGTTGGAGGAGTTTAATCCGTTTAAGAAGAAGAAGGGGTAGGATAGGTTGTTGGGTGGTTGGGTGGAAATTTAGAATATTATTCTTTTCTTTAAGGGCGATTTGAGATTATTCTCCCGTAATGTCGCCCATTTTGAAAAGTTTCGCACATAAAAAAAGGCTTTTTTATGCGTGGATACTCCTCGCTGCCATTTGCTCCCAGCGCCTCATCGGGCTGGTGAGTAGCGATATTATTTATGCGATGGAGATAGAGCGGCAAATGAACGCCATGGAAACCGCCATCGCGGAGGAAGTCGGCCGCCTGACCGGCCTTGATGTCCGCATCGAAATTCAGAGCAGGGAGCAATTGGGGCTCCTGATGAACATGGGATATGCCACGCCCTTTGTATTTTCCAGTGAAACGGATGATGGGCAAATTCAGTACTACACCGTTTCCAGCATGCCTGCCACCGAATGGGAAACGATCTGCGCCGATCCGGAACAGCAGCACATTCCTCCCCTCCCCTCCCATCCCGTAAGGGCTTCCAAAGACCGCCTGGCCGCCGATTTTTGTTTCTGGGGGCTTCATTGGCCCACTTGCGACCTCCATATCGCCTCCCGCCCCGGAAATTTAACTTCTCCTCGTTGGCAGGATCCGTTCATTCCCCTCAACGCTCCTCCCCCCGATTGGCTCAGCCCAGTACTTCGTCCGGCATAGGCCCGGACAAACCCCGGTTTTTCAATGTTTCACCCATTAGATTTCATTTTATGCATACCATAAAATCAACGCTGGTATTGTGGCTCCTGGCATCTGTTTCCGGGGCCCTCTCTGCACAGACTCCGACAGACGCCATTATGATGCGGCAAAAAGAAACCTGTATCGCCGCCGTCTACCAACACAGTTGGTTCGATGAATATTGGGAAGGTGAGAACCTGCGGACGAATGCAACCATCGCCACCGTCAGAAGGAACATGGCATCGGGCATGCTCGCCATCGGCATTCTGGACCGGCTGAACCTGCTCGCGGGACTGCCCTACGTGCAAACGGCTTCCACGGAGCCCAATGGCGGCAAGTTTGCCGGCGCCCGGGGGATACAAGACCTCAGCCTGGCACTGAAGGGGAAAGTATTCGAAAAACCATTAGGCCCGGGAAAACTGGCCTTTCTCGCGGTGGCGGGTTTTTCGATGCCCCTGAGCAATTACGCGTCCGATTACCGCCCTTACAGCATCGGTTTCGGGGCTCCCGAATGGAGCCTGAGGGGCATGCTGGAGTACAGGCTCGACATGGGGCTCTATTTTCGCGGCGCGCTGGCCCATTTGTGGCGCGGTACTACGGAGGCGGAACGCGACTACTACTACAACAACGGCAGCTACTACACCTCCACCATGGATGTGCCGAATGCCTGGAATATCAATGCCGCAACAGGGATTTGGCTGCTGGATGAGGCCCTGAGGCTGGAGCTCACCTACCAAAGCCTGAGCTCCACTTCGGGCGACGATATCCGTCCCTACAGCGCCCCGCAACCCACCAACAGGGTGGCCTTTGGACAGGCGGGAGGTTTCGGGCAGTATTATTTCGGCAAAGCCCGGAAGTTAGGCGTGCTGGCTTTCTACTCGGCAACCCTGCACGGCAGGAATGAAGGCAAATCCACCCTTTTCGGGGCGGGCCTGAACTACATTTTCCCGATAGGGAAACAGAAAAAATAATCTCAAACAATCAACATTCAATGTCATCATGAAAAATAACATCCTGAAATACAAATACGCCGTCTGGGCCGGCGCCTTCGCCCTGATCCTGTCTGCCTGCCAGAAAGAGTTGCCTACGCAGGCGGACTATACCGACTATGAATTTTCACAAACCGACGAGAACGGAGGGACCTGGAAGCCCATCCTGCTGGCTTCGGCAGATCAAATCCCCATCCCGCAGCCAGAGGACCCATCGTCAACCGCTTACCTGGATGAACTGGAGGCAGTAAAAGCAGCGGCTTCCAGCCTGAACGGCCGGCAGATGGAGGCGATCGATTACTGGACCAACAACCCGATCCTTCGCTGGAATGAGATAGCGTTGGAGTTGGTGGCCAAGTACAACCTCATCCCGGGTCCCAATCCGGACGGGACCTACACCCTGCCCAATCCGGCAAATCCGGCTGCCATTCCCAACTTTCCCTTTGCCCACCCGCCCTATGCCGTGAGGGCGCTGTCTTACCTCAGCGTGGCGCAATTCGACGGGCTGATCGCCGCCTGGCATTACAAGTACGCCTATGGCCGTCCCGCTCCGGCGGCGGCCGACAATGCCATCCCGGCAGCCTACGTTGAAAACGGCATCCCCTCCTACCCCTCGGACGGCGCCGTGATCGCGGCGGCTTCCCGCGATATCCTGTCGGTGATGTTCCCGCTGGAAAAGGACTACCTGGCTGAAAAAGCCGAAGAACACATGGCCAGCCTGCAGTGGGCCGGCGCCAATGTGGAGAGCGACATCGCCGCAGGGGAATTTCTCGGGGCCGAAGTGGCAAAACTGGCCCTGGCGAGAGCTGCGACCGACGGGATGAGCAAGGCGCAATGCCCCAAATCCGTTTCCGACTCCCTCCAGGCCGCGGCATACGACCGTTTTGGCTGGCAATGGGAAAACCTGGAAATTCCTCCCCGTCCCGTAGGCCTCACCCCGCTTTTCGGGCAGGTAAAAATGTGGAATGTGCCCACCGTCGAAGAAGTGAGGCCTCCCGCTCCGCCGGCGCCGGGCTCGGCAGAGTACCTGGCCAACGAGGAGGAGCTGATCTATTTCTCCGAAAACATGAAGCCGGAGTGGCGGGCGATCGCCAATTTCTGGCAGGACGGCATCGGCACGTATACCCCGCCGGGGCACTGGAACCGCTTTGCCAAGGAGTTCGCCATCAAATACAGGCTGAACCCGCTTCGCAGCGCCCGCCTTTTCGCCTACCTCAACATGGCGATGATGGACGCCGGCATCAGTTGCTGGGATGCGAAATACTACTACCATTACCCCCGTCCGATCAACCTCATACCCGGTTTCAAAACGATTGCCGGAACGCCCAATTTTCCGAGCTATACCTCCGGGCACAGTGTTTTCTCCGCCGCGGGCGCGGAGGTCATGAGCTACGTGTTCCCCCAGGAAGGGTCGCTTTTCAGGAACTGGGCGCTTGAGGCCGCCATTTCGAGGGTCTACGGCGGTATCCACTGGCGCTTTGACGCGGAGGTGGGTACGGAGCAGGGTATCAATGTGGCTGGGTATACGCTGGAGGTGGCGAAGGGGGATGGGGCGGATTAGGGGTAACAAATTCAGCCCATAACCGGCGCAGCGGAGCGGCGATTTGGAACATACGTGTTAACACTTTCCTGTGTTATCCCTGATATTTATTCTTCAAAACCAAAATCAAATAATTATGAAGCAGTATGTACTCATCCTCGTGATTTCTCTCCTTTTACTCCCAGGTGTCGGAGCCGCCCAATGGGAATTGCTGAAAAGCAATATCATACCTGTCTCCCATCGGGCCTGGTCTTTGAAAATAGCGGAAGACAACTCCATGTGGGTGTTGTCGACCTACGACGCCTTTCCGCCGCCCGCCTGGGCAACGCCTAAAGTACATCACTCTACCGACGGGGGAAATTCCTGGACCACCGCCGATATTGACTTTGGCGGGGGATTATATGGAAATGATATCGCCCCGATCGATGGGCAAACGGCTTTTCTGGCCCTCAACGTGTTGGGCGGTTTATCCAAAACAACTGAGGGAGGCCAAAGCTGGGAAACGGTGGCTTCCTACCCTTACAGACCTTTTGCCGTTCATTTTTTCGATGAAAACGACGGCTGTGTGCTCGGCATGGATTCCAGCTCTTCCCTGATCATCAGCGTGACGGCAGATGGAGGAGGCGCCTGGACCCATATAGGCGGCGCCAACTGGGCAGAACCACCGGGTACCTCCCTTCCGCCTCAGAATCCTCCCCCTGCCCCTGCCGAAACGTTTTCCGTCAGATCCCTTTACGATTATTCGGGCCAATCGATCGCCTTCGGAAACGCGGACGGCTCACTTTGGATCAGTCACGACAAAGGGTATAACTGGGAAAGAATAACCACGCCACTGGGCAACCTGAATCTGGTCGCTTCCAACGTCACCATAAAGGACGACTCTACTTATATGGTGGTCAGCGACACGGAAGCCGGAACCTATAATTCCGTACCGACCATATCTTTTGCCACCACGGATGGCGGCCAAACCTGGATAGAGGGCAGTCCGGGAGTCACTGCCGGGGCCACCCAATACATCCCCGGCACCGAAGGCTCGTTTGTCGTTGCCGGGCATAACAACTTCGGTTCGGGGCCGTTTGGAAGCGCTTTATCGGCTGATTTTGGAGAAAACTGGGTATCTGCGGGCTCTGAACGCATTCTCGCCATGGACTTCAACAGCTCCGGGGTGGGGATAGGGGCCTGCTGCAATAATGGCTGGCTGACAGCCAAGGGGCAGATCTTTTTGTGGGGCCTGATCAATTCCACCCGGGAGAACCCCGCGCTCATCGGGCAGCCCTTCGATGTCTTTCCCAACCCCGCGGGCGAACAGTTGCAGGTCAGCTTCGCCACCTCTCTATTGCAGGGCTCTTTGCAGTTGCAGATTCTGCGGCCGGATGGGTCTGTCTTTCAAACCTACGCCGGCATTCGGGACGCGGCCCTTACCATCGCATTGGAGGGCCTGGCTCCCGGCATCTATTTCGCCCGTGTTTCCGATGATGAGGGGGCGTGGGTAAGGCGGTTTGTGAAGAGGTAGTAATTTTTCTGAAACCAAATGAGGTTTCAGCGTTGCAAAAACAGTCGGTTGCAACCGGCAAAAATTATAATTTTTGTTGGTTGTAACCGACAAAATTAGTATTTTGCAGCAAAAACTTTCTTCAGACATGTACATCGACCGTGCTTTGCACCAAACCATTCAATCCCGTTTAGCTCCCGGAAAGGCAGTTATTTTGCTGGGGCCAAGGCAATCCGGAAAATCGACACTGCTGGAAGCAATTACGGGCCAAAGCAATTTGAAGACCAAGCGGTTGGATTGTGACGATGCGCAGGTCAGGGCACGCTTGGAGGTTCAAACGCTTCCAAACCTTCAACAGGTAGTAGGCGATGCAGAACTCGTAGTCATCGACGAGGCGCAGCGGGTGAAAAACATCGGTCTTTCTCTCAAGATCATCCTCGATCAGGTAAAGGGTGTTCGCCTTTTGGTCAGCGGCTCTTCCTCCTTTGAATTGGCCAACGAGATCAACGAACCCTTGACCGGCCGAAAATGGGAATACATACTCCTGCCTTTTTCGACGGGGGAATTGGTGGCCTACCACGGCTCATTCGAGGAAGAGCGCTATCTGCAAAGCCGTCTGTTGTATGGAATGTACCCGGAGGTAGTGAAGAATCCCGGGATGGAAAGAGATGTCCTTAATCAATTGGCGTCGAGTTATTTGTACAGAGATATTTTCACTTTTCAGGACCTCCGGCGGCCGGAATTGCTCGACAAATTGCTTAAAGCATTGGCGCTTCAGGCTGGTTCCGAAGTCACCTACAGAAAACTGGCTGAAGTGGTGGACTGCGATATTTCGACCATTCAGCGCTACATCGATCTGCTGGAAAAATCCTTCATCGTCTTTCGCTTGCACGCCTTCAGCCGCAACGTGCGCACCGAGTTGAAAAAAGGGCGAAAAGTGTACTTCTTCGATAACGGCATCCGCAACGCGATCCTGGGCGATTTCAGGCCCTTTGAATTGAGGAATGACAAAGGTGCGCTATGGGAGAACTTCCTCGTCAGCGAACGGTTCAAACGCAATTTTTTCCAGGGCTTCTACGGGCATTCCTACTTTTGGAGAACTACCCAGCAACAGGAGATCGATTACATCGAGGAGTACGACGGCATGCTCCATGCGTACGAATTCAAATGGAATCCCGCAAAAAGCAGCCGCCTTCCCTTACCCTTTCGGGAAGCCTATCCCGGAGCTTCTTTCAAAGTCGTGCATCCCAATAATTATCAGGAGTTTTTGGGGTGATCCCTCCGCAACTTCCCCGCCACCTCCTGCCACACCTTGTCGACATGCCGCAACACATTGCCTGTATCTCTCCTGCCTGTCAGCAGTGCGTAGAAGCGGTTGTGGCGGGCGCGGCACTGCTCCATGAGCCCCAGTATCCTAGAACTGAATGGGGGCATTTCAAAATCGGAGATCATCAGCAGGTCGGCCCAGCGGTAGCTGCGATTTTCCATCAGGTTAGCCGCCCGTTGCAAGGCCCTGCTCGGATTGGTGCCGCCGTGGAAGGAGTGGGAAAGGAACTTCAGCAGCTCGTATATGGAAGCCTCCCGGCTGACCTCCAGCACACGAATGTCCCTGGAAAAGGAGATGATCTGGCAGAGGCGGTCCTCTTCCAGCGCTGTTTTTGCCAGGGCATAGGTCACCATTTTTGCGTAGTCCTCCCGCGCGCCCTCCATTGAGCCGCTGGTGTCGAGGCAGACGATAACAGGCCCTTGCTCTTCCGCCTCTCCTTCCGTTTCGCGGGCAGGAATCAGCTGCCGCTCGTCGCCCAGCAGCAGGCCCTGGTACTCGTGGGTCTGGAGGCGCTGTTCGGCCATTTTTTTCAAAAACAAGGCCTCCGTGTCGGGCTGGCTGAACAGTGACAGCTCGGAGGGCAGCAGGCTGTGCAGGTCGCCGCTCTCCCGGCTGCCGGTGATCTCGCCGCGTTGTGCACCGGGCATGCGGCTGCCTGCGGGTAGGAGCTGTTGCCCGCCCACGGCGATTTCCCTTGGGCGCCCCTTGCCGCTCCCGCGCCCGATGATTTCGATCAAACGCTGGAGCTCGGGGTCATCGCGGAGCATTTTCTCGTAACCCTGGATCTGCCGCAATACATCCTGAAGCCAATGTCCGTCGTCCGTGTCCCAACCGTCTGATTGCCATTGCCCGAGACTATGATCCAGCAAGCCGGCCAACAATTTGCGACCCATTGAAGAGCCGCTTTGGCAGAGCTGTAACAGGGCGGAGATAATGTCATCGGGCGAGCATTGCCCGTTCATGGCGCATTCCGACAGGCACTGGTCGAAAGCTTCTTCCCAGAGGTCGCCAAGTTGGTAGCGGGCATCGTCGAGCAAGCCGGATAGTTCTTTCCAGGCATCCAACTGCGTCAGCATAGCGGCGAGGAAACCATCGCGCCAGCTGTTCACCCGCTCGGTCTGGTAGCCGATTCGTTTGCCGCCGATCAGCTCGCCCCAGTCTTCCAGGAATAGCTCGCTCAGGGCCTTGCGGACTTCTTCTTTGTGCAGTTCTCTCCATTTTTCTTCGAAAAATGAGGGATCGATTTCGTCCGGCGAATACCAGCTTCTGAGCAGGGAAGCGATGGCGGGCCAGTTTGCCGGCATTTCATTTTCCGAAACCTCCCCCACCCCATCCCACAGCGCCTGTTCGGCCTGATACGGATGGCCCAGCTCGTTGAGCTGCCGCTGCGCGTCGCGCACGAAGCCCAGCAGGAGGCCGGCGGCGAGGTGGGCCTGCGATTGGCTGCGTCCGACGCGCCGCTGCACCTCGCCATTTCCCAGCACGAAATCCACTGCCGGCAGCACGTGCTCCGTGCCCTCGTCGCGGACCCCGGCCTCGGAGCGCCGTTGCTGCAATGCAGAAAGAACGGCCTCCGCCAGGCGTGCCCTGGCTTCGGGGGTGGCGATGAGGCCGGATTGGATGAAGGAGTGGAGCATACGTTAAGTTTTACGTTTGTGCGAGAGACACCGCTAGAACGAAGATATTCTCCCCCGCTGGCGGGGGTTGGGGGGTGGAATTCCTTATTGCCAATGTTCCCCTTGGGAGTCAAATGCCGGTTTTGGTCCACCCCCTACCCCCGCCAGCGGGGGATAAAGCCTTGCAAATCTGAAAGTTGTGCTATTTTTCTTGACAAAAATACCCCCTACAAGATTAGGGCTGGGGGTGAGTCGTTCTCGGTGCTTACTTCAGGGGGATACAGCGCGTGTTTGACTTGTGCGATGTGCATGAGCCGTTTGTTGAGGGTGGCGCGGGTGCGGGGGAAGTGGTTCCAGATCGATTCGCGTTCCTGCAGGTAGGGGTATGCTTCGATGGCGATGGGTAGGGTCGCCTCCAGGTAGTCCAGTTTGTCGAGGCGGGCACGTTCTTGCTCCAGGAGGTCGTCGGCCATGGCTTCCAGGCGGCGCATGACCTCCGGGGCGGGCTGGACGTATTCCCTGATCTCCGTGGTCTGCTCGAAGGTGTCTATCCGGCCCACCTCATCGCCTACGATGAGCACGTAGGGGGTGCGGGTGAGGCGCAGCTGGGCGTTGGGGAACACCCGCAACTGCTTCTGGTAGAGGTAGGTCAGGCCCAGGGTGACAGTCTGGTCGAACTGCAGGCCGTTGAAATCCTGTTCGGGGATGTAGTACTTCATCTTGTTGGGCAGGTGCACGAGGTAATAGCGCTGTCCGTCGGACAGCACGTGCACCTTCATTTCCTTCTTGACGCCTTCGGTGACGCGCACCGTGTGGTAGCTCACTTCATCGTGCAGCTCGTTGACCAGGTGGTCTGTTGCGTAGATATCCCCTATCGGCTGGTTGCTCACCATGAAGTCGGCCCGTGAAGTGATCGCCGGCAGCTGCTCCGCGTTGTTCCAGAGGCAGTCGGGGATGAGGTAGCAGTCGATGAGTTCCACCGCCTTGCGGCCTTCGGTAAATGCCGCCGTGCGCAGCAGGCGGATAATCTTTTTCCAGCGGCGGTCGGAGACGAGGGGCGCCGTGTGGTCCAGTTGGCTGCGGATGGCGCCGATCGCCTTCAGCACCTCATCGGGCACTTCCACGGCGTCGATCTGGCCGGACCATTCCCGTAGTTCTTCAGGCGTGATTTTGAGGTCCTCCGGCACGGGGTCATCGTCGGCGGCGCCATTTTCGGTGATCATGCGGAAGAAGTTCTGTTCCTCGCGGATGTTGTCGACTTTGAGGCGGATGAGGAAGCGGTCCCACAGCGCATCGAGGCCCTGGCCTTTTTCCGGCAGTTCGTTGGAAGCCGCGATGAGGCCGCGCAGTTCGACGCGCACTTCCTGTTCGCCGTTGCGGTACACCTTTTCGTTGATGACGGTGAGCAGGGCGTTCTGGATGGCGGGTCCGGCTTTCCATATTTCATCGAGAAAGACGATCTGTGCCCCCGGCAGGTAGCGATGCGTCTGGCGTTCGTACTTGTCCTCCAGCCGCAGCTTGGAGATCGACACGGGTCCGAACACCTCGTCGGGCGTGCTGAAGCGGTTCATGAGGTACTCGAACGACTGTCCGCCCTGGAAGGCATACTTGAGCCTCCGTGCGATCATGCTCTTCGCCACGCCCGGGGGGCCTAGCAGGAAGATGCTTTCGCCGGCCAGAGCGGCGAGCAGGGCGAGCGCCATGGCCTGTTCGCGTTCGTAGAGTCCGGTTTGCAGGTAGCCCAGCAGGGCCTTCACCCGCCGCTGGATGGGGATGGGCGGGGAGATGGTTGTTGTGTTTTCCATAGTATGGTTTTGGAGTGAAGGGTGAAGGGTGAAGGGTGAAGGGGGTTTCTTCACTCTTCACCTTGCAAAGGCAAAGTTCTGGTATCGAATGCGCCTGAACAAATTTCCTGCATGGACTCTGGTGAGGGGTGCATGAAGTGGGTTGAGGGGTGCATGAAGAGATTCAGGATGTTCTGAAATTAAAGTAGTGTCGAAGTCCTCTTCGACACATGCCAGGTGAACAGGCACAATGTGATGCTTTAGCTTGATATGTACTTTTTCCTTGTTGAAAAAGTACCAAAAAAACAAGGCTGTCGCCGCTTTGCCTAAAACCGGCTAAGGCCGGATGGTTTTTAGGATTGTTCTGGAAATTAATTCCGGATTTGAAGCGGCCCTGATGTAGTGTCGAAGTCCCCTTCGACACATGTTCAGCCTACCCTGGATGTAAGGTGTATGCTGAAAATTCTCTGCACCCGGGCGCT
>JBAQQB010000206.1:0-4041 GCA_049306275.1 Saprospiraceae bacterium
GTACTAATATTGTTCGTATTCATTCGGAAAGTCCTTCGCCCTGACATCCTTCACGTATTGTTCCACCGATCCTTTGATTTGATCAAAGAGGTCGAGGTAGCGGCGGATGAAGCGGGGTTGAAAATCCTTGGTGATGCCCAGCATGTCGTGGGTAACCAGCACCTGGCCGTCGGTATCAGGGCCGGCGCCGATACCGATGGTGGGTATGGTGAGGCTTTCGGACACGGTTTTTGCCAATTTGGCAGGTATTTTCTCCAGTACCAGAGCGAAGCAGCCGAGATCTTCCAGCAGTTTGGCGTCGGCGAGGAGTTTTCTGGCTTCTTCTTCCTCACGGGCCCGAACCGAATAGGTGCCGAACTTGTAAATAGACTGTGGCGTCAGACCCAGGTGCCCCATGACCGGCACGCCGGCCGAGAGGATACGCTTGACGGACTCTTCGATTTCGGAGCCGCCTTCCAGTTTGACGGCGTGCCCTCCAGATTCCTTCATGATTCGGATCGTCGATTCCAGTGCGATGCGGGAATTGCCCTGATAGGAGCCAAAAGGCAGGTCGACCACGACGAGGGCGCGGTTTACGCCCCGCACTACCGATGCGGCGTGATAGATCATCTGGTCGAGGGTGATGGGCAGGGTGGTTTCATGGCCCGCCATGACATTGGAGGCCGAATCGCCCACCAGCAGCACGTCAACCCCCGCATCGTCAAGTATCCTGGCCATGGAATAATCATAGGCGGTGAGCATGCTGATTTTCTCGCCCTTTGCCTTCATGGCCTGAAGGACGTGAGTGGTTACCCTTTTGACTTGCTTGGTGACGGACATAGCGTTTTTTTTGTTTGTTTGAGGACAAAGGTAGGACAGAAATTGTTTCCTTTGTACCCTTGTAGTACCTTTGCGGCATGAAAAAAACAGCATTCTTTCTCGCATTCATTTCGGCGCTTTCTGTTATCTCCTGCGATCAGGACATCGACCTGACCGCCGACTGGAAAGACATTCCTATTGTTTACGGACTGCTCAACGCTGCAGACACTGCTCATTATATCCGGGTTGAAAAGGCTTTTCAGGATCAGAACGGCAACGCCTTTCTGGCTGCAATGGAGCCAGATTCGCTCTATTATACAAACGCCACCGTCAGGCTGCTGAACCTGACTACGGGCAAGGAGGCAGTTTTGCAAAAAGTAGACGGCGCCGCAGAGGGATATCCCCGGGAGGAAGGTGATTTTGCGCAGGTTCCTAACTACCTTTACAAGGTGCGGAAAAGCGATTTCCCCATCTCCGGTGGCGATGAAGTGCGTTTTACCCTGGAAAGAGGCGATCAATTGGAGGCAGTGACAGCAGAGTGTGTGGTTTTGGATGAAATAGTACCTCAAAGCCTCACTCCGGGCGCCAAACTGGATTTTCCAACGAATCGCGATGTTTCTTTTCGATGGAGGGCCGGCGAAGAAGCCAGGATCTTCGATCTTTCGCTGGTGATCCACTACGATGAAAAGCTCAGCAACGATCCCAATGTGCAGCAGAAAGAGCTGGTATGGCATATCGCCAAAAACCTTAAAAAAACCGACAGCTCTCCTATCATTTCAGCCAAGGTTTTCGGCCTTGAATTTTACAATTATTTGGCCGACCACATCGAAGTCATCCCCGGCGCAACTCGCCTGCTCACCGGTATTGACGTGGAAATCAAAGGCGGGGGAGAAGCCGTTGAGCAATACATTTCCATTGCCTTGGCAAACACCGGTATCACCAGCGCCCAGGAAATACCGGTTTACACTAACCTGTCAGAAGGATTGGGGATTTTTACTTCTGTGGTTGAAACCCGGGTGATCGGGCTGACTCTTACAGCCGACAGCGATAACTACCTGAGCACCTCCGAGATCACCCAGGCCTTGAACTTCCAGTAATCGGTTCCTGCCTTTTTGGCACATAACCAGTCTCCGAGCTGTCATTTTTCCCCTCGTTGGCCAAGAATTAATGCCGAATCGGCAGGTTTTTCTTTTGGCACAAGCCTTGTTACTCCAAGGGCGTAACCAAAAGATTTCATTTCACATGGGAAAAATAATCGGGATTGATTTAGGAACCACCAACTCCTGCGTCGCCGTGATGGAGGGGAATGAACCTACCGTGATCGCCAACGACGAAGGCCGGAGAACCACGCCTTCGGTGATCGGTTTTATGGACAACGGCGAGCGCAAGATCGGCGACCCCGCCAAGCGCCAGGCGATAACAAACCCCAAGCGCACCGTTTCGTCGATCAAGCGGTTCATGGGGCAGCGCTTTTCCGAACTGGGCAAAGAGATCAGCCGCATGCCCTACAAAGTGACAAGCGGCGATAACGATACCGTCCGCGTGGATATCGACGGGCGCCTGTACACCCCGCAGGAAATCTCTGCTATGGTGCTTCAGAAAATGAAGAAAATCGCGGAAGACTTCCTGGGTTCGGAAGTGACTGAAGCAGTGGTGACCGTTCCTGCTTATTTCAACGACTCTCAGCGCCAGGCTACCAAAGAAGCGGGTGAGATCGCCGGCCTAAAGGTGCGCCGGATCATCAACGAACCGACAGCTGCTGCCCTGGCCTACGGCCTCGACAAACGCAGCAAAGAAATGACCATCGCCGTATACGACCTCGGCGGCGGCACCTTCGATATCTCGATCCTGCATCTCGATGAAGGCCTTTTCGAAGTTAAATCCACCAACGGTGACACCCACCTCGGCGGCGACGACTTCGACCACGTCATTATCGACTTCCTGGCTGATCTGTTCAAAGAACAGGAGGGAATCGACCTTCGCAAGGACCCCATGGCACTGCAACGCCTCAAGGATGCAGCTGAAAAGGCAAAGATTGAACTCTCCGCTTCTACGGAAACCGAGATCAACCTGCCGTATATCACCGCCGTAGACGGGGTGCCCAAACATCTGGTGCAGAAACTGAGCCGCGCCAAGTTTGAGCAACTGTCTGACACCCTTATCCGCCGTACGCTGGAGCCCTGCCGCCAGGCTGTCAAGGACGCAGGCGTATCGCTCGACCAGATCGACGAGGTCATCCTGGTGGGCGGCTCAACCCGTATCCCCGCTATCCAGAAAGCGGTGGAAGACTTCTTCGGCAAGAAACCCAACAAAGGGGTAAACCCCGATGAGGTTGTCGCTGTGGGTGCAGCTATCCAGGGCGGTGTATTGGCCGGCGATGTGCAGGACGTCCTTCTGCTCGACGTGACCCCGCTTTCCCTCGGTATCGAAACCATGGGCGGCGTCTACGATGTCATCATTGAATCCAACAAGACGATTCCGACCAAGAAATCCAAGGTGTATTCCACCGCTACCGACAACCAGCCTTCGGTCGAAATCCACGTGCTGCAGGGCGAACGCCCCATGGCAAGGGACAACCGCACGGTCGGACGCTTTATCCTCGACGGTATTCCCCCGGCGCCCCGCGGTATGCCGCAGATCGAAGTAACCTTCGACATCGACGCCAACGGCATCCTCAACGTGTCGGCCCTCGACAAGGGAACAGGCAAGAAACAGCACATCCGCATCGAGGCTTCCACCGGCTTGTCGAAGGATGAGGTGGAAAGAATGAAAAACGAAGCTCAGGCCAACGCCGAAGCCGACCGCAAGGCCCGCGAATTGGCCGACAAGCTCAACGCAGCCGACTCCCTCGTTTTCCAAACGGAAAAACAATTGAGCGAATACGGCGACAAAATACCCGCCGACAAAAAAGGCGCCATCGAATCCGCGTTGCATGAGCTGAAAGATGCCCACAAACTTCAGGACATGGATCGCGTCGATAAAGCCTCCCACGCGCTCAACCAGGCCTGGCAGGCTGCCAGCCAGGATATGTACCAGGCCTCCCAGCAAGCCGGCGCGCAAGACGGCGCCGCAGGCCAGCAACAACAGGGCGGCGGCGGCTCTTCCTCTGCCGGCGACGACGTCACCGATGTCGAGTTTGAGGAAGTGGATGATAAGAAATAAGCAAATCGCCTGTTTTTATAAAGTGGAGGAGATGAGAAGGTGAGAAGTGGAATACACTTCTCACCTTCTCATCTCCTCCAC
>JBAQQB010000207.1:0-25294 GCA_049306275.1 Saprospiraceae bacterium
GCACGGGCGCGAACTACTCCGACTCCGACCGGCTCACCTCCCTGGAGGTTGGCTGGAAGGTGGTGAAGGAAGCGCCTGTTTTCGGCGTAGGGGCGGGCGACCTGAAGCGGGAGGTGACGGAGGAATACGCGGCGGGCAATTTCGCGGCGGCGCAGATACAGAAAATGCCCCACAACCAGTTTCTCACCATCCTCGCAGGCACGGGTATTGCCGGACTGGCAGTCTTTCTGGCCGGATTTTTCCACCCGCTTTTCTACCAAAGAAATTACCGGGATTTCCTGTTCCTGGGCCTGTATGCGGTCGTATTCCTTTCTTTTATGATGGAAAACACCATCGAGAACAACTTCGGGGTGTCGTTTTTCCTGCTGTTTTTGCTGCTCGGCCTCAATCAATTGAAGCCGGAGTAGGGATATTCCTCTTCTTCCATCCATTGCCTCTGCCGTTTGCGCAGGCTTCTGAAATAGAAGCCTGCGGCGATACCGAACGCAAAGCCTCCGATATGCGCCCACCAGGCCACGCCCTGCGATTCGGCGGCTACGGCCCGCAGGGCCGCCATGCCGGCCGCCCATTGCTGGTAGATCCAGAAGCCCAGGAAGATGAATGCGGGCAGGCGGAAGGGAAAGATGAAAAAGAACAGTTTTATGCGGGAAGTGGGGAAGAGGACCAGGTAGGCGCCCATCACGGCAGAGATGGCGCCGCTGGCGCCCACCATGGGTGTCAGTCCGGCGCAGGCTGGCATGTCGCCCATGCATGGGAGGCCGCCGCCGCAAGGGTTGCAGCAGTAGGCGCTTTCTCCCGAGTTGAAAAAGATGTGGGCGGCTACGGCCACGATCCCTCCGAGCAGGTAGAAAACCAGGAAGCGGAGGTTGCCGACGGTGGCTTCTATATTGTCTGCGAAAATCCACAGGAAGAGCATGTTGCCGAGCAGGTGCCCCCAGCCGCCGTGCAGGAACATGCTGGAAATGAGGGTGAAAACATCCTGGCCGCTCAGGATCTCTTCCGGTATGGCGCCGTATTGGCAGACCAGGTGGCCGGAAAATTGCAACTGGAGGATGAACACGGCGATATTCGCCAAAATGAAGCCGTAGCTGAACAGGGGGAAATGCCCGCCTTTTACCTGGTCGTCGCCATAGGGGAAAATCATGCTGTCGCGGTTTTAGATTACTTCAATGCATAGGCCCTAAAATACTGGCATTCTTTTAAAACCTGCTGGTAAAATTTGGTGTCGGCGTAATCTTCCTTTAAACGCAGGTAGTTGAAGGAGTATTCTTTGGGCGCTACCGGTATCTGGTTGCAGCAGGGCGGTTCATAGGCCTCGCTCATGTACCAGAGCAGCCGTTCGCATTTGGCTGCCATGAAGGTGGCGCGGGCGCCCAGCTCGGGATTTTTGGCGTTCATCCGGGCTTTGTCGAGGTATTCCAGGGCCCGAAGCACGTTGATGATCTCCTTGTTGCCGTATGGCGCGCCACGCAGCGGCTGTACCTCCCCCCTGCGCAGGTTGTTCCAGGTGGCGCCGGAGCGGTAATAGTCCATGGCCTGCCAGCTGCGGCCGAAGTAGGAGCAGTTGTAGAGTGCCACGCCGATGCGGTAGAAATAGAGCGCGTTATTGTCGATCTCCGCCCTCGATTTGTATTCGAAATCGATCAGGGTTTCGAGCAGTTCGCCGCGGTTGTACTGGTCGATGGTGTCCCTGTCTTCCGGGCAATGGATACAGTCGTTGATGCGCACGCGGAAGGGGTGGAATAGCCCGAAATTGTCCCATTCGGCTGTGGGTATGTTCTTGTACATGGCGAGCGCCGCCTCGAACTGGTAGTTTTGGAAGAGCAGCACGGCGTACATGTCGTACAGGGCGTTCGTCATCGTATTGCCCTTTTCATCCTTGAGCAGCAGCATTTCCAGGGCGTTGGGGTCGGGGTCCTGCGCAACCAGGAGCAGGTCTTTGATCACTTCCTCCTGTGGGTTCATGCGGAGGTCGGAGTAGTGGTACTGGGAGCGGAAAGCTTTTCCCGGACGGCCGTTCTCCTCATAGAGCCAGGTAAACTTGTCGCGCAGGAAGTCCGGCAGGTCGCGGTATTTGGAAAACAGTTTTTCGCGGCGGATATAGTAGCCCTGCATTTCGATGGAGTCGTTGACGGTGTCGAGGGCGTAGATCTGCTGGACGATCTTGAGCGCCTGGAGTTGCTCTTTGAGGGCTTTGTTCTTTTTGAATTCGTTCTCCAGTTCGGCAAAGGTCTTCCCGGCCGCGTAGTGGTCGCCTGCCAACAGTTCGAGATAGCCTTCGGCCAGGCCCCATATTTCGGGACGGGCTACGAGTTTTTCTTCATACACTTTGCGGGCGAAGAGCTGGAGCTCTACGACGTAGGGGCCGGCAAACGGCCGTGGCCGCTGGAAGAAGCGCTGGTTGTCGCGCCGGTTGTTGTTGAACTCCAGCCCGAGGAGGTCTTTTTCCAGCTCTTGTATCTCCTTGACCAGCAGGATTTCCATGTACTCGTTTTTGGGGTCGAGTTCGTAGATCTGCTGAAGCTCCTCCAGCGCTTTGCTGTCGGAAGCCGAGCCGCGGATGGCGTAGAGGGTGGCGCGCTCTTCATCGGTGCGGCAGCGCAGGAGGCACTGTTTCCATTCTTCATCGTTTTTCAGAAAAAAGCTCTGGTAGGCGCTGAGCCGGCGGCTGGGGCAGTGCTGGAATACCTGGCTGTAGAGATAGGCCGATTCCACGTTTTCGCCCAGAGCCCGCAGGGCGCCGGCCTTGTGGCCCATGGCCCAGTAGTAGATGATGCTCTTTTTCCCCTCGATGACTGGCACGTCGAGTTTGGGCATGAGGTAGTCGTATAGTTCAATCGCTCTTTCGTACAATTTCGCGTAATGCGCCAGCCGCACGATCTGGTAGGTGTAGCGCAGGCGTATGTTGTGCGACTGGGCTGTCTTGAACAGGCCGATGCCTTCCTCGATGAGGGCGGACATGGCTTCCACGTCGCGCTTTTTCTCCTCCCAGGCGCCGGAGGCTACCACATGGGGCTCGCAGCGCTTGGCGAAGATCAGGTAGTCGACGGTTTCCACGCAGCGGTAGCGCTTGAGGTATTTGGCGAAGGTGTTGCTGGTCAGCTCATAGGGCAGGGGCATGTTGCGGCTCAGGATGGAGGTCCGCAACAGTTCGAGGGTCTCGATAGAAACCTTGTAGACAACCCGGTGCACGTCGGGGTGATAGGCTTCCTCGCAACTGCGGGAAACCCATTCTGAGATGTTGTCTTCTTTCTGGATGATGCGGGTGCTGTCGGCAAACTGCCGGTAGAGGTCTTCAAACCGAAGCAGCACGGGGAAGCCGCTGCTCTCCGGGTCCAGATAGGCGGGTGAAAGAAAGGAATAGCCTTTGAAGGTCCTGCGCGTGGAAGGCCCGCAGGCGTCGTTGGCAGGGCGGAAAGCCATGAGCAGCAGGAGCAGGCCGGGGGCCAGGGCCCAGATCCACTTATTTCGCCAGTATGTTGTAAATCGTTTCCAATTCCGCATGGGAATAGCGTTTTGTCGTTGCGGGAGACAGTTGGTAAAAGGACACCCAACCGGGGGGGCGGGCCATGATCCGCGAAAGGTCTTTTGCGGCTTCTTTCAGGGCCGCCGCCGTCGCGGATTCCAACCTGATTTCATCGTCCCGGTACAAATAATATCCGTCAAGATAGGTACTTTTTCTGACCTCCACATGGCTGGGATCGCGGAAAACAAAGCGCGTGGTGTCAGCCAGCGCTTCGGGACCCAGGTCGTTGATGAGCCGCACCATGCTGCCGTCGCGCAGCACGACGCCCCAGCGAAACAGGGGCAGGGCCAGGTCGAGTGGCAGGGGGTAGGCGTCGAAGTTCTCGTAGTAGCCCCTGGCCACGCTGAGGTCGAGAATGGAGTTGGCAGTTTCCGGCTTGCTCACGTCGTCCATGTTGTAAAACATCAGCATGCCGCGGCCGGCGGGGGGCACGCCCGTGCGCCTGAAATACTTCACCTGGTGCAGCCGTATGGTAGCCGAAAGCTGGATGTTATCGCCGGAGAGGGCTGCCGCGACTTTTTCCAGAAAATTGAAATAGGCCTCGCGGGTACCCTCCGTCCAGTCGCAGTCGAACTGCCATTCCTTTACCGCCGGGTTGCCGAGCTGTTCGCGCAGCTTGAGGCGGGCTTTGCGCACCAGCCGCGCCGCCAGAGTGTCTGACTGCGCAAGGGAGAGGTTTTCAAAGGTTCGGTTGGTGATGAAAAAGGTGGGCACGATCTCCTGTCCAGGCCCCTCATTCCCTTCCAGAACGCCCACCGGCACGGGCTCGCCGCCATCCGGGCGGTCGATGTCGAAAAGGCGCAGGTAGATCCGTTCCACGCGCATATCCCGCAGCCAGCCTACCTCTTCTGCCGAAAGGGCGAAATCGCTCTCCCAGTGATAGACGGCGCGCTGCACGGGCGCGGCCTCCCGCTGGCAGCCCCAAAGGGGCAGGAAAGCCAGGAAAACCCAGCGGAGCCGCTTCATATCAGTCCCTCCCGTATCAGGTCGTGCAGGTGGATGATGCCGAGGTAGTTGTCGCCGTCTGCGACGATGAGCTGGGTGATGCTGTGCCGGCGCATGAGCTCCAGGGCTTTGACGGCGAGGGCGTCGGGTGTGATGGTCTTGGGCCGGGGGCTCATGATGGCTGTGGCGGTGAGCTGGCCGAGGTCCGCTTTCTTTTCCAGCATTCTGCGCAGGTCGCCGTCGGTGATGATGCCGAGCACGCGGTTGGCGGTGTCGGTCACCACCGCGCAGCCCAGGCGTTTGGAGGTCATTTCGAGAATGGTCTCCTGGATGGAAGCCTCGGGGCTTATGCGCGGCCGGTCGTTGGAGGGGTACAGGTCGGATACCCTGAGGTAGAGCTGTTTGCCGAGCGCGCCGCCGGGGTGGTACTGGGCGAAGTCCTGGGGAGTGAAGCCACGCAGGGCCAGCAGGGCGGTGGCCAGTGCGTCGCCCATGGCGGCTTGGGCTGTGGTGCTGGCCGTGGGCGCCAGGTTGTTGGGATCGGCTTCCTGATCGACCGGCGTGAGCAGCACCAGATCGGCCTGCCTGCCCAGGAAGGAGTTGGCGCGGCTGACCATGCCGACCAGCAGGTTGCCCATGTGCCTGACCAGGGGCGCCAATACCTTGATCTCGGGGCTTTCGCCGCTCTTGGAAATGCAGATGACGATATCTTGGGCCTGTATCATCCCCAGGTCGCCGTGAATGGCGTCGGCCGCGTGCATGAAGAGGGCCGGGGTGCCGGTGGAGTTGAAGGTCGCCGCCATTTTTTGGGCGATGAGGGCGCTTTTGCCAATTCCGGTGACCACCACCCGGCCTTTCGATTCGAAGATGCGCAGGGAGCAGGCTATAAAGTCTTGATTAACAGAATTTTTTAGCGCTGCAACGGCTTCGCTTTCTATTTTGATAGTACGGAGCGCGGTATCGGTGATAATTTTTTCAGAATTTTTCAATTTTTTTTGTATTTTTGGCAGCTTTTTCAAGGAAGGCGTCCAAATTTTTTTTTGTAAGTACTTGGCAGCCACAAGGGAAAAAGCTATCTTGATGTGACGTTAAAAGGCGATTTTCGTCTGCAAGCAAAACCGTCTTCTTGCTTAAACCGTTTCCCTGTACCAACCAAATTAGCCAACTGGCAGACCTCGTAAAGACCAAAGTTGATTTACTGAAGGAGTAAAAGAATGCATCCTTTTGAGGTGATAACCGGTTGAAATTTGTGTCCCCATGATTGCAACATCCAACAATTTACAAGAAGCGCTTCAGAAATACTTCGGGTTCGATCAGTTCAAAGGTAACCAGGAATCCATTATCCGCAGCGTACTCGAAGGAAAAGATACCTTCGTCATCATGCCTACGGGCGGTGGCAAATCGCTTTGCTACCAGCTTCCGGCCCTCATGCTTCCCGGCACCGCCATCATCATCTCCCCTCTCATCGCCCTGATGAAGAACCAGGTGGATAGCATCCGGGGTTACAGCCAGGAGGACGAGGTAGCGCATTTCCTCAATTCATCCCTCACCCGCTCCCAGATGAAGGCCGTCAAAGACGATATCGTCAGCGGGAAGACCAAACTGCTCTATATCGCCCCTGAAACCCTGACGAAGGATGAAAATATCGAGTTCTTCCGCAACGTTGACATCTCCTTCGTGGCCGTAGACGAGGCGCATTGCATCTCGGAATGGGGGCACGACTTCCGGCCCGAATACCGCCGCATCCGCACCATGATCGACGCCATCGGGAAAGACATGCCGATCATCGCACTGACCGCCACGGCTACGCCGAAAGTGCAGTCCGATATCGTCAAAAACCTCCTGATGCGCACCGAACGCCGCTTCGTCTCCTCCTTCAACCGCGAAAACCTCTTTTACGAAGTAAGGCCCAAAGGTAAAAAAGATCAGGTACTCAAAAGCATCATCCAGACGATCAAAAGCCTTCCCGACCGTTCCGGCATCATCTATACCCAGGCACGCAAATCGACCGAAGAGATCGCGCAGTTTCTGAATGTCAACGGCATCAAGGCCGCGCCCTACCACGCGGGGCTCGACCCCAAGACGCGCAGCCAGACCCAGGACGCTTTCCTCATGGAAGAAATCGACGTTATCGTGGCTACCATCGCCTTCGGTATGGGTATCGACAAACCCGATGTGCGCTTCGTCATCCATTTCGACATTCCCAAAAGCATCGAAAATTACTACCAGGAGACCGGCCGCGCCGGCCGCGACGGCATGGAAGGCATCTGCCTGGCTTATTTCTCCTATCAGGATATCATGCGCCTGGAGAAATTCCTGCGCGACAAACCCGTCGCCGAAAGGGAAATGGGCGCACAGCTGATGCAGGAGATCATGGCCTACTCCGAAACCACCGGTTGCCGGCGGCGTTTCCTGCTGCACTATTTCGGAGAAGAATTCGACGACCAGAACTGCAAGTGCATGTGCGACAACTGCCGCCACCCCAAGGAAAGGGTCGACGTGCGTAAGGAAATGCAGCAAGCTCTCCAGGCCGTCAGGGAACTCGACGAAAATTTCCGCATCAAAACCCTGGTCGATTTTATTACAGGAAAAGAAACCAAGGAGATCAAAGACTTCCGCTTCGACGAAATGCCGCTTTTCGGAGTGGGCGCCAAACAAGGAGAAAATTTCTGGAACTCCGTCTACCGCCACGCCCTGCTCAACGACCTGCTGGTCAAAGATATCGAATCGTATGGCCTGCTCAAACTGACCAAAAAAGGGCAGGGGTTCCTCAAAAACACAGAACCCATCTCCATCCCCCTCAACTACAATTTCGAAGAAGTGCATGAGGACCTCGACGCCCCCTCCCAGAAAAATGTGGTGCTCGACGAAACCCTCTTCAACCTCCTCAAAGGCCTTCGCAAAAAGGTCTCCAAAGAGAAAAACGTGCCCCCCTTCGTCATTTTCCAGGACCCCTCCCTGGCCGACATGGCTACCCAGTACCCCGTGACCATGGACGACATGGCCAATATTTCCGGGGTCAGCAAGGGCAAAGCCCTGCGCTACGCCAAACCCTTCCTCGACCTGATCAACCGCTATGTGGATGAAAACGACATCGACAGGCCGACCGACTTCATCGTCAAGCAGGTGGCCAACAAGTCGAAAGTCAAGGTCAATATCATCCAGAGCATCGACCGTAAAATTCCACTGCCGGATATCGCCAAATCCAACGGCCTGACCATGGACGAATTCATGCAGGAGCTCTACGCCATCGTCAGTTCCGGTACCAAGGTAAATATCGACTATTTCCTCGAAGACCTCATCGACGAGTATGCGCAGGAAGAGATCTACAACTATTTTATGGAGGCCGAAACCGATTCGCTCGACGACGCCTACCACGAGTTGAAAGACGACGATATACGGTTCGAGGAGATCGAGCTGATGCGCATCAAGTTTTTGTCAGATATGGCCAACTGAGCCTATGAAAATACTCATCCTCAACGGTCCCAACCTCAACCTGCTCGGGCGGCGGGAGCCCGAGATATACGGACGGCAGTCGTTCGAGGCCTATTTCGAGCAGTTGCAGCTCGAATTTCCAGGCGTGACGCTGCACTATTTCCAAAGCAATCACGAGGGCGAGCTGATCGACAAGCTCCACGAGGCGGGCTTCTCCTACGTGGGCATCGTGCTCAACCCGGGCGCCCTGGCCCACACCTCCATCGCCCTGGCCGATGCGGTGGCCGCGATCGAAACCCCGGTGGTGGAGGTCCACATTTCCAATATTTACGCGAGGGAAGCCTTCCGCCACCACTCTTTCCTTTCGGCGTCGTGCGTGGGCTGCATCAGCGGGCTGGGGCTCAAGGGCTACGAGCTGGCGATCAGCTACCTGCTGGGCTGAACCCGCATGTCGAGTATCCGCAGCCACCGCTTTTCGCCCATCCGGTAGGTTTTGTGGGAAAATAACTTTTGCAGCAGAAATCCGGATGTCAGGGCTGTGGCGGTGACAATGGCGTCGCCCGCCGAATAGGGATCGTTGCGGTCGGCTATCCAGGCCCCGAGCGAAAAGCCAGTCCAGCTGGCGCCGAAGACGTAGAGATTCGTGCCGATGGGGCGCGACCAGCGCCTGGGGTGGAACGAGCGGATCGCGCTGATCTGCGCGGGGTCGAGATAGTGGATGCCGAGCAGTATCTTGTTCTCTTCCGGCAGGATGCGTTCCAGTACCGCGGTTTCCCATTCTTTCTGGCCTTCAAGGCGGTAAGTAAGTTCCGTACCCGGAGCGAATTTGGTCACCCTGGCCTGTCCGTAGCGCTCCATTTGCAGATAGAGCTGGGCTTTCGACGGCGCGATGGCGGCGGTGAGGAGGATGAGCAGGAAAGCGATATGCGTCATTCAGCGGTTGATTTTTTTCAGCAGGCGCCCCATGGCGGCTTCGATCTGGGCGTAGGGCAGCGCCTCCTTGGCCGTGTAAAGGACCATCAGGGATAGCTGTCCGGTTGTGTCGGGAAATTGATTTTTTCGCAGGCGGTAAGCTTCCCGCATCTGCCGTTTGATCCGGTTGCGCTGCACGGCGCGCTTGAAATGCCGCTTCGATACGCTGAAAGCCGCCTGCACCCCGCTTCCTTCGGCTGATCTGATAAAAATGATGCGCAGGGGAAAGACGGCGAAAGACTGCCCTTCCTTAAACAACGCCCCGATCAGCTTGCGGCTTTTCAGGCGCTCAGCCCTGGTGAAGCGAAAATCAGGCATCCGGAAATTTTTATTCCCCATGCAAAGTTGGCAATTTCGGTCAAATTGAATAAATTGCCCAACCTTTCCTGGTGCAATTTCCCCTTTTTTGGTCGGCCCGCAAAACTTTTCCGCTATGGAGGTATATCCTTCCAATCAGCTGCCCATCAAGGCATGGGCTGAAGACGACCGTCCGCGTGAAAAAATGAAACTGAAGGGCCGTCACCAGCTGACCGACGCCGAGTTGCTGGCCATCCTGCTGGGTTCGGGCACCCGCTCCGAGTCGGCACTGGGCCTGGCGCAGCGCATCCTGCGCTCGGTCGAAAACGACCTCAACGAGTTGGGCAAGTGCTCGCTCCACGACCTGATGCGCTTCAAAGGGGTGGGCCAGGCCAAGGGCATCTCTATCGCCGCCGCCCTCGAACTTGGCCGCCGCCGCCACCTGGCCGAAGTGCGCCGCCGCCCCCAGATACGGGGCAGCCGCGACGCCTTCCAGCTTCTCTGCGGCGTGCTGGAAGACCTGCCGCACGAAGAGTTTTGGGTGCTGCTCCTCAACCGCGCCAACCGCGTGATCGGCCGCGAACAGATCAGCTCGGGCGGCATGGCCGGTACGGTGGTCGACAGCAAGATCGTATTCCGCAAAGCGCTGGAGTGCAGGGCTTCCTCCCTCGTCCTTTCCCACAACCACCCTTCCGGACAGCTCAGGCCCAGCCAGGCCGATATCGAACTGACCAAAAAGCTCAAGGAGGGCGGCGCCTTGCTCGATATCGGCATCCTCGATCACCTCATATTGGGCGATCGCAGCTATTTCAGCTTCGCCGACGAAGGAATGTTGTGAGACCAGAACATAAAGTGATAATTTAGCGCAGTAAACTATCCCGGCTTTTATCGCGTTGTAAAACAACCGGACCGTTCACCCATTTCCCGGACATTGTCTATGGATACATCAAACCGGCTTAATATCAGCGTCCTTGGCAGAGTGTTGGCGCTTGCCAGGCCTTACACCCTCCTGTTCACCCTTTCCGGGGTGCTGGCAGTGGTGCTTGCGCCGGTCGGTATCCTCCGGCCCTATCTGGTGCAGGTGATGGTCGACGACCACATCTTCAACTACGATATCGCAGGCATGACGCGGATCGCGGCCTGGTTGTTTGCCATCCTGTTTCTGGAGTCGGGGCTGCGCTATTTTTTCATTTTCATCACCAGCCTGCTGGGGCAGTCGGTGATCAAGGACCTCAGGGTCAAGGTGTTCAACCACATCACCAGCCTGCGGCTCTCGTATTTCGACCAGACGCCCATCGGCACTTCCACCACCCGCACCATCAACGACGTCGAGACCATCAACACGGTCTTTTCCGAAGGCCTGATCACCATTCTGGCCGATATGCTCTCGCTGATCGCCGTGCTGGCCATCATGTTCTACACAAGCTGGAAACTCACCCTGGTCTGCCTCATCACCATGCCCCTGCTGGTTGTGGCCAGTTACATTTTCAAGGAAAAAGTCAAGACCGCTTTCCAGAAAGTGCGCACCCAGATCTCGCGGATGAATGCTTTCATGCAGGAGCGCATTACCGGCATGCGCATCGTCCAGATCTTCAACGCGGAGAAGCAGGAGATGGAAAAATTCAAGGAGATCAACCGGGAGTACACTACGGCCAACCTCAACAGTATTTTATACTACGCCGTTTTCTTCGCCGTGGTGGAGATCATCTCCGCCGCCTCCCTGGGGCTGATGGTCTGGTGGGGCGCCCGCGGCGTGATCGGCGGCGACGTGACCCTGGGCGCGCTGGTGGCATTTCCGATCTACCTGGGCATGCTCTTCAGGCCCATCCGCATGCTGGCCGACAAGTTCAACACCCTGCAAATGGGGCTGGTAGCCGCCGAGCGCGTGTTCAAACTACTCGACCGGCAGGACAAGATAGAGAACAACGGCAGGTTTGCGCCCGATAAGGTAGAGGGAAAAGTGGCTTTCAAAAACGTGTGGTTTTCTTACAACGACAGCGATTACGTCTTGCGCGACATTTCCTTCAACATCGAAAAAGGAGAAACCGTGGCCCTGGTGGGCAGCACCGGTTCGGGAAAGACCACGATCATCAGCCTGCTCAACCGTTTTTACGATATACAAAAAGGACAGATAGAGATCGACGGAAAGGGTATCGCCGACTACGACCTCCAGGCCCTGCGCCGCCGCATCGCTATCGTGTTGCAGGACGTGTTCCTGTTCACCGGCACCGTCATGGAAAACATCACCCTGCGCGACGAGGACATCTCGCGCGAAACGGTGATCGAGTCGGCGAAGATGATCGGCGCCCACGAATTCATCGAAAGGCTGCCCGGCGGCTACGACTATAATGTACAGGAACGCGGCGCCACCCTCTCCATGGGGCAGCGCCAGCTCATCTCCTTCGTGCGTGCCCTGGTCTTCAACCCCGACATCCTTATCCTCGACGAAGCTACCTCCTCTGTCGATCCGGAGACGGAGAGCGTGATCCAATACGCCATTGAGCAGTTGATCGCGCGGCGCACCTCCATCATCATCGCACACCGCCTGTCCACCATCCGCCGGGCCGACCGGATCATGGTGATGCAGAAAGGGCAGTTGCTGGAGAACGGCAGCCACGACGAGCTGTTGCAGATCGAAGACGGGCACTACCGCAAGCTCTACGAAATGCAATTCCTCCACGTCCCTGCCGCAGGCCAGGCCTAGTCCCTTTGTAGACGCCCGGACGCCATTCACCCCGTTTTGGGCGCTAGCGGTCTAAATCACTTCTGCCTCCACAGGTTTTTTCTTATTTTTAGAGGGCAAAAAAAACCATTTGGACATGCAAAATCAAAAGGAGTTTCAGATCAAAGGCAACACCTGGGGGGCCATCGCCCTGTTGGTGATCGTATTAATCGGTTTATTTTTCATCGCCAGGGGCATCTTCTGGCTGCTCTCCGTACTGGCGCCCATCCTGCTGATCGCGGCAGTGATCATCGACCACAAAGTCGTACTGAATTACATCCAGTGGCTGGTCGGCATGCTCAAGCGCAATATCCTGGTCGGTCTGGCCGCAGTGGTGCTCTCCGTGATCGGCTACCCCATCGTCTTCGCTTTCCTGCTGGGCCGCGCCATTATGAATAAGAGGATCAAAGATTTCGAAAAACAGGAACGCGCCTACCGGGAAGGCGAACTGACCGACTTCGAAGAGCTTCCCAACCGGCCGCCCCGCGTGGAGTTGCCCGACGACAACCCCGAAGGAGGGAAAGCATAACCGGTGTCTTTTCTCCCGGTATTTTTCGCCGGCCTCTATGCCCTCTGCATGGAATTGCTCCGGATAAAATGGAGGTCCCTGCCCGCCAGGGACCTCCATTCCGGCGTTGTGCCGCACACGACCGTCAGCGTCATCGTGCCCGCGCGCAACGAAGCCCAATTCCTGGAGCGTTGCCTCAACTCCATGGTCGCGCAAGAATTTCCGCCGCACCTGCTGGAGATCATCGTCGTCGACGACCATTCAGAAGACGAGACGGCCGCCATCGCGCAGTCCTTTGAGAGCAGGGGCGTCGACCTGTTTTGCCTGCCGGCGGGACAAACCTCCAAAAAAGCGGCCATACAGGCGGGCATCGCCCTGGCCCGCGGCGAACTCATCGCCACCATCGACGCCGATTGTGAAGCGCCGCCCCGGTGGCTGTCCACTATGATCGGCTATTTCGAAGAACACCGCCCCGTCCTGCTCGCCGGGCCGGTGGCTTTTTTTGACGACGGCGCCCTGACGGAACAGTTCCAGTCCCTCGATATGCTGGGTATGACCGCTGTGGCGGCCGCAGGCATCCGAAGCGGCTGGTATCACATGGGCAACGGGGCGAATCTGGTCTATGAGCGGAGCGCCTTTTACCAGGCCGGCGCCTTCGAAGGCATCGACCGGCTGGCTTCGGGCGACGATGTGCTGCTCATGCAGAAAATGGCCAGGGTCTTTCCGGGAAAGATCGCCTACGTGAAAAGCCGCGACGCCCTGGTCATGACCGAGCCAGCCCCCGATCTGGAGTCGTTCTGGCAGCAGCGCTTGCGCTGGGGCGGAAAGGCCGTCCACTACGACGAGTGGAAACTCAAGGCCCTGGCGGCAGTCGTGCTGGCAGGCAGCGCGGCGGTGTTGTTCTCCCTTCTCGCCATCCCCTGGCTGGGCATGCTGCCCTTCCTGGCCGCCCTGGCAGTCAAAAGCCTGGCCGACTATCGCTTTCTGTCGCAGCCCGTTCGCTTTTTCGGGCGGGAGCCCCTGCTCTCCATTTTTTGGCAGGCCCAGTTCATGCATGTTTTGTACATTGTGCTTAGCGGTGTCGCATCCATGACTGGCCGGCCCTACCGGTGGAAAGGCAGACGGGTGAGATAAGGCCGCGGCCGCGCGCGTATGAAAGCGTACAATCTGCAAACAGCCCTGCAACACAGGGAACAGGTGACCGAGCTACACCTCCACGGCCTGGGCATGGCAGAGTGGCCGGCTGTCGTTTTTGAGTTGCCGAACTTGCAGGCCCTCAGCCTGAGCGAAAACCGCCTCACCTCCGTGCCGGCGGAAGCAGGCCGGCTGAGCGGGCTCCGGCTGCTCGACCTGTCGGGCAACCGCATCAGCCAGCTTCCAGCCTCTTTTTCGGCCCTCTCCCATTTGGCGCAGCTGAACCTCGCCAACAATCTCCTGACCCGTTTCCCCGCCGTGTTGACACGGCTATCCTCGCTGCGGCGCCTCGACCTGAGCGGCAATGGGATATCAAGTCTGCCAGGCCGATTGCCCTTCGGCGAACAGTTGCAGACGCTAAAACTGGCCCACAACCGCATCAAGGCATTGCCCGAAGGTTGGGACAATCTGGACAACCTGGAAGAACTCGATCTGGCCCACAACCGCATTCGGGAATTTCCGCTCAGCCGGGGGCGATACCGCTCGCTGGAATCCCTGAACCTGAAACAAAACAAGCTGGAACGCTTGCCGGAGGACATAGGCGAGTTGCGAGAACTCCGCAAATTGTGGCTGGATCACAACCTGCTCAGCGAGATACCTTCCAGTCTGGAACGGTTGAAATCCCTGCGCCTGCTCAGTTGCCAGGGCAACCTGATCGGGCAGTGGCCCTCTTTCCTGGCTTCCCTTCCTCGCCTGCAAACCCTGGAGTTGGGGCACAATAAAATAGGAGAAATCCCCGCGTCGCCCGGCACATGGCCGGCGCTTGAGTGCCTGGGATTGCAGCAAAACGGCCTTTCAGCCCTCCCTCCGGGCCTGGCAAACTGGCCAGCTCTCAAGGAGGTACACCTGGGCCGGAACCTGTTTTCCCATTTTCCGGAAGAGCTCCTGGTCAGTCCCCGTCTGGAAGAAGCTACCGGCTTGCCCGGCGCGGCCCAGGCGCTGCGCTTTATCCAGGCTTGCCGCGGCGCGGAAATACCGTTTTCTGCCCGCATCGGTTTGTTCCGGTTGTGGCAGGGAAAGGAAGGTATAGAAGAAATTTCGGATGAAGTCCTGCGACAAGGTCTACGCCTGCCCCTGCCTTCACTGAAAAAGGTACTGTTGTGCCGGTTGATCGCCCCAGGCGGTCAGGCGCCGGAACCGGGCAGGTCGGTGGTGGCCTTGACCGGCCGCACCCTCGCCGGGCGCGAACGATGGCGGGAGCTGCTGGTAAAGGCCGGATTGGCCATGTGGGAAACCGGGAATGGAAAGCCCACACACGCGGTGGCAGGCACGGGCGCGCTCGACCTTCCGCTCGACTGGATACGGGGAGGCGTCGTGTTCGCGGAAGAAGGGGAGATGTGGAAGCAGGTGCAGGCGGCCGGGGCTTCTTACCTGCGCGAGGCGGGCGACGATGCCCAACTCCGTTTTTTGTTGCGGAGCAGGCAGGAAGCGACCCTCCGCCTGGCATACGAGCTGATGAAAAATGGCGGCGTGCCGCCGGCGCTGATGACCGATCTGTACATCGCCTGGAAATCGGCGGCCAGCGCCGGGTTGAAGCGCGACCTTCGGAATTTGCTCCGTCTCCAGGCCACCGAAGCCGGCCGGCGTTTTCTCGAAGTGAAAAACCCCTTCCGCTCGGCGGCAGTGTTGGAGCAAGCCTGCCGGGATAGTGAATTCGATGCAGCCCGGCTTTGGCAGTGGTGGAAGGAGAAGAGAGGGGGGTGAACTATATTTCATAGACTCAGTTATTATTAAGTTATCACCGCTACGACGTTACGGACGCGACGATGACTTGCGTCGCGTCCGTAGCGTCGTAGCGGTAAAAAAAATAAATACCTCCGGCAGCATGAACCGCTTGCAATACGAAACCAGTCCCTATCTCCTCCAGCACGCCCACAACCCGGTCGACTGGTATGCCTGGAAACCCGAGGCTTTTGAAAGAGCTGCCAGGGAAGACAAGCCCATACTCGTGAGCATCGGGTATTCGACCTGCCACTGGTGTCACGTCATGGAGCGGGAGTCGTTTGAAGACCCGCAGACGGCGGCTTTCATGAACGAGCATTTCATCAACATCAAGGTAGACAGGGAGGAGCGGCCCGACGTGGACCAGATCTATATGGAAGCCTGCCAGGTGATCTCGGGCTCGGGCGGATGGCCGTTGAACTGCTTTCTGCTGCCCGACGGGAGGCCGTTTTACGCCGGCACCTATTATCCGCCCCGGCCCGCCTACAACCGGCCATCGTGGATGCAGCTGATGCAGCACATCGCACAGTTGTACCTCGACGACCGCAAGGTGGTGGAGGACCAGGCCGCCCGCCTGACCGACGCGATCCGGCAGTCGGATACGGCGCTGATGAACCGCAGCTGGAGCGGGGTGGAATACGCCAACCCGATCAACCCGGCGGTGCTGCACAACGCCTTCCAGCGGCTCAAGGACAGTTTCGACAAGGAGGAGGGCGGCTTTGGCGGCGCGCCGAAATTCCCGGGCGCGATGAACCTGCAGTTTTTGCTGCGCTTTGAGCACTTTTCCGGCGATAAAGAGGCCTTGGCGCATGTTGAATTTTCCCTGAAAAAAATGATCGGAGGCGGCATTTACGACCAGCTGGGCGGCGGCTTTGCCCGGTATGCCACCGACAGGGCCTGGCTCGTTCCCCATTTTGAAAAAATGCTCTATGACAATGCCCTCCTGATACGGGCGCTGTCGGAAACGTATCAGCGGACCGGCCACGACGTATACCGGCAGGCCATTGAGGAGACCCTGGCCTGGGTGGAGCGGGAGATGACCCACCCGGAAGGCGGTTTTTTCTCGGCGCTGGACGCGGATTCGGAAGGAGAGGAGGGGAAGTTTTACGTTTGGGACAAAAAAGAGATCGACGAGATATTGGGAGAAGAGGCCTTTCATTTCAATACCCTTTACGGAGTTTCAGCAGAAGGCAACTGGGAAGGCCACAACATCCTGTGGCGTCCTTTTGACTGGATAGCATATGCCAGGGAGGCGGGATGTGACGAGGAAGAATGGAAAGGCCGGATGGCGCAGTGGCGTGCGCGCCTGCTGGAGGAGCGCGCGAAGCGCATCCGTCCGGGGCTCGACGACAAGGTATTGCTGGGCTGGAATGCCCTTCAGGCGTCGGCTTACGCGCATGCCTTTGCGGCGCTCGGGCATGAGCCCTACCGCGAGGCTGCGGAGCGGAACCTGCGCTTTTTGCTGCGGGCCTTCGCCAGGGAGGGCGGGGAAGGGCTGTTCCATACCTGGAAAGAGGGGCAGGCGCAATACGAGGCCTTTCTCGACGACTACGCCTTTCTCATAGAGGCTTTGCTCGATGTGTACGGCGTCAGCGGAGAGGCCTGGTATCTGGAGCAGGCCCGGCGCTGGGCGGATTATGTGCTGGCGCATTTCCACGATCCGGAGACGAAGCTGTTTTATTTCACCGGGTCGGGGCAGAAGGACATACCGCTGAGGCGGAAAGACTTGTACGATTCGGCCTTGCCTTCCGGCAATTCGACGATGGCGCACAATTTGTTGCGGCTGGGGCTATTGTTCGGCGAGCCCTCGTATGGCGAGCTGGCCGCGGGGATGCTGGAGCGCATGCGCGACGTGCTGGAGCGCTACCCGGGTTCGTTTGGCCGTTGGATGACGGCCTTTTTGTGGGCGGTATACCCGCCGAAGGAAATTGCGGTGGTAGGGAAGGACTGGGAGGCGGTGGCCAGGTCGGTCAACCGCTGGTACCTACCCCACAAGGTGCTCATGGCCGCGGCTGCGGGCGACGAGCGTTACCCGATGCTGGCTGGCAAGGAGGGAGGGGAGAAGACGAATATATATGTATGCGAATCATACGCTTGCCAGCGGCCTGTCGATACTTTGGAAGCGTTCGCACAATTATTGGGCATGAAAAAGAGTTAAATTGGGTGAGAATTCCGGAATTCATATGAAAAAAATCTACTTTTTTCTCTTAGCAATGGGCCTGGCGGCAGCGGGGTATGCGCAGCAATGGCCTCAGTATTCCCTATATTCCTGGAATCCGTTCGCATTCAACCCTGCGTATGCGGGGATGGACGGTTCGCTGAGTTTTACCGGCGTGTTTCGCAAGCAGTGGGTGGGTTTAGAGGGGAGTCCCTCTTCCCAGCACGCCAACGTGCATTTGCCGGTTGGCTTGTTGAACAGCGGTTTTGGTCTTTACCTCAGCAATGATCAGTTGGGAGCGGAAAGGCTGACGGGAGTGGGGTTTGCCTACAACTACCGCGTACCGGTGGGGCGTGAGGGCGTATTGGGGCTGGGATTGAACGGACAGTGGTCGCAGTACACCCTTGACGGTGCGAAGTTGCGGACGCCGGGCGGCAGTTATGAAGGAGGGGCGCTTGACCACAACGACGGCTTGCTTCCCCTGGGACGTATCAACGCCACGGGTTCGGGCTTCGGAGCCGGGGCATTCTTCAGCCATCCGAAGGTACAGGCGGGTTTTTCGGTGCAGAATATGCTGGAGGGCTCTTTTTCGCTGCAGGACGATCTGTACACCTCCGACCGGACTTTTTTCGGGTATGCGGCGGGAAGGATCGACCTTGGGCGGCGCATCCAGTGGATGCCTTCGGTGTTGGTGAAAAGCGACGTGTTGCAGACACAGGTAGACTGGACGAATATTCTTTCGTACGACGGCAATTTATACGGTGGATTTTCGTTTAGGGGTTACGATCAATTCAGTATAGATGCTGCGGTAGTGTTGGCCGGGATCAGGATCAACGAAAAATTATTTCTGGGCTATGCTTATGATATACCGCTTTCCTATCTCAACCGGGTGAATGAGGGATCGCACGAGATCATGTTGCAGTACAATCTGCAAAAGGCGATAGGAAAGGCGCGAATCCCGCCCATCATATATTCTCCGCGTTTTTGAGCTAGCGCAAGGTTCATACGAAATGCTGTTATAGAATACTAATTAACAATCTCGTTGCGTTGATATCGATCCTTTGTTTATCTTTGCAGCCTGTTAGACAAAATCCAAAAATTTAGTTTTGTAGATCTTAGCAAACAGTCTATATTTACGGACGCTTTTTAAAATTTTGAAGGAAAACTCGGGTGTCACAATGAAAAAATCACTAAGAACTTCACTTGCGTTGCTGGTGTTGGTTACGCTGGCTGCCTCTTGTGGAACGCGTCAAAACGGCCAATTGCTTGGGGTTTTGGACCGTCCAAGCTGGAAGGGTATCAACCCTTATGGTATGGTGTATGTTCCCTCCGGAACCTTGCACATCGGTAACAGCGACCAGGATTTGACCAACACGTTTGTCCAGCGGCCCAAATCGATCTCGATTGCCGGTTTCTACATGGACGATACCGAAGTCACGAACAACGAATACCGTCAGTTCGTGTTTTGGGTCAAAGACTCTTTGGCGCACGACCTGTTGGATCATTACTACGAAGATGAGCGCACGGGCGACCAGTACATCGATTGGGAGCAGGACATTGACTGGGAAGATGAGATCGTCGAAGATCTGTTTTTCCAGGGCAACGACCGCTTTGCCGGACGCCGCGAGTTGAACACGACCCGCTTCGTTTACGAATATCAGTGGTATGACTGGCGCGCTGCGGCTGTCGACCGCGGCCGCTCTCCGCGCACGGCTTTTATCAAGCGCAAGAAGATCAATATCTATCCTGATACGATGGTTTGGGTTCGCGACTTCGCTTATTCTTACAACGAACCCATGACCCGTAACTACTTCTGGCACCCTGCCTTTGACGACTATCCCGTTGTGGGCGTCAACTGGCATATGGCCAACGCCTTCAACTTCTGGCGCACCCAGCTTTGGAACGCCTTTGAAGCCAATGCGGATGAAGGCGTATACTCTGAAGACTTCCGCCTGCCCTACGAGCATGAGTGGGAATACGCCGCACGAGGCGGTCACGATATCGCTCCCTTCCCCTGGGGCGGTTACTACCTGCGCAACTCCAAGGGCTGCCTGCTGGCCAACTTCAAACCCGGCCGCGGCAACTACCCGGAAGACGGCGGTTTCTACACGGTTAAGGCGGATGCCTACTTCCCCAACGACTATGGCCTGTACAACATGTCTGGTAACGTTGCTGAATGGACCTCTTCCGCGTACTACGAAAACGCTTATTCCTTCATCCACGACCTGAACCCCGATATCCGCTACGATGCTAAGGAATCTGATCCGGATGCATACAAGCGCAAGGTGATCCGCGGCGGTTCGTGGAAAGACGTAGGATTCTTCCTGCAAACGGGAACCCGCCACTGGGATTTCGAAGACACGACCAAATCCTACATCGGTTTCCGCAGCGCCCTGACGTTCCTCGGCCGTTCGATCAATGACTTCTAATTGAGCAATATGGAAAGCGAGATGGATACTGATTCAAAAACAGTATCTATCTCGCTTTAAACCAATCCCTTATTTGTCTCCCAGGAAAAATTTTTCAGGAAAAGTGTTACTTTTAGCCCGCCCTGCATTAAAGGGTAGGGATCTCAGCGATAACCCTGCATTCCTAACACAATTAATTAGCTAACCTTTTTAAATCGCAAAGAGATGAGTTTCGTTAAAACCAAAGGGTTTAAGTATCTTAAAAATTTGATCATCGGTATCGGCGCTTCTGTCGTGCTTTTGGGCGCGTTGTTCAAGTTGGAAAGCTGGGAAGGCGCCAGTATGATGCTGATCATCGGTCTCTCCGTTGAAGCCTTCATTTTCGCCTTCCTTGGTATAATCGGTCCGGAGAAGGATTACTACTGGGAAAAACTCTACCCGGGGCTGGATGACTATCACTCCCACATCGCTCCGCTGACCGCAGGCGAAATCGAGCCCGCAAGCTCTGCTCCCGCGCTCAACGGCGAAGTGGTAGAACGCCAGCTCGGCGGCATGCTCACAGAGCTGCAAACGATGTCGAAGAACCTCTCCGCGCTGCGCGCCCTGCAGGATGTCGACTTCACCGGCACCAGCGAGCAGATCAAGTCGATGAACAACTTCTACCGCAAACTCAACGAAGCAATGGCCGACCTCGGCGATTCGCTCGAAGATACCAAGCAATACAAGGACCAACTGTCCGCGCTGAACAAAAACCTCGGTTCGCTGAACTCTGTATACGGCACCGTCCTCTCCGCTTACTCCAACCTCGGTGGTAAGTAATCAGGCGTTCCGTTAACGATTCAGCTATTTTTTCACTAAAAAAATAAAGTGATATGTCGATTCCTAAGGAGCCGCGGCAGCTCATGATCAACCTGATGTATCTGGTGTTGACAGCGCTGCTTGCCCTCAACGTTTCGGCCGAGGTGATGAACGCGTTCTTCACGATCAATAAAGGTATTACCAATAGTAACAGTATTGTCGAAAATACCAACCAAACGATCTTCAAGAATATTCAACGCCAGGTCGAAGCTTACAACAACGAAAAAAACCAGGGTTACCTCGCCCAGGCTGAAGAAGCCAAGAAAGTGACTGACGAACTGGTTACCTACATCGAAGATTTGAAAAAGCAATTGTTCGATAAAGCGGGCGGACCGTCTGATAAAGATCCGGAAAAACCCAAACGCGAAAAGGACAAGGACGTTACCACCCGTTTTCTGGTGGGCCTGGAAAATGAGAAAGGCGTCGGCTATGATCTGATGGACCGTATCAACGCTACCCGCGCCAAGTTGCTCGAACTGACGGGCAATGACCCGGGCGTCGAAGCTTCCATCCCCCTGAAGGTGGACGAAGAAGCCGCGCAAAAGGCCAAGAAGAAAGACTGGGTCTATTACAACTTCCAGCAAATGCCCGTTGCCGCTGTCTTCCCGATTCTGACCAAGCTGCAAAACGATACCAAAGCTTCCACAACTACCGTAATGAATTATTTGCTGGGTAAAATCTCTGGCGAAGAAATCATTTTCGACGCATTTGAACCCGTGATCTCCGCCACCAAAGGCTATGTGATCAGGGGCGAAAAGTACGAAGCCGACGTGTTCCTCAGCGCTTATAGCACCTCCAACAGCGACAACACCCGCATCTACGTCAACGGTTCGTCCCTGCCGGTTGAAAACGGTAAGGCTACCTACTCCACCTCCGCATCCGCCATCGGTACCAAAAAGTACAAAGTGCGCATCGAAGTGGTCAACCCGCTGACGGGCGAAGTGAAGCCCTACGAAAAAGAATTCGAATACGAAGTAGGCGAACGCTCGGTGACGGTTTCGGCCGATAAGATGAACGTCTTCTACATCGGCGTAGATAACCCCGTATCGGTCTCTGCTGCGGGTATCTCCTCCAACGAACTCAGAGTCAGCGTATCCGGCGGCGGTGGTTCCATCACCAAAGTCGGTAGCGCCAACTTCGTGGTCCGCGTGGATACCCAAACCGACGACTGCCGTATCAACGTATCCGGCGGCGGCCTGACCGATAGCAAGGTGTTCCGCGTCAAGCGTATCCCCGACCCGGTCGCACGCCTCGGCAACAAGGAAGACGGCTCCATGGGGAACGGCGAATTCAAAGCCCAGCCTGGTCTGATCGCCTGGCTCGATAACTTCGACTTCGACGCTAAATGCGATATCCAGGGTTTCAAACTCGTACGCGTGCCCAAGCGCCAGGACCCGATCGAGGTGCTGAACTCCGGCGGCCGCTATAGCTCCGATTCCCAGCGCATCGTCGAACAAGCCAAACCGGGTGATACCTACTACTTCTTCGATGTGAAAGCCCGCTGTCCGGGCGACAAGGCAGGTCGTAAAATCAACTCGCTTGTATTCAACATTAAATAATTAGCAGCCAGCAGGATACTAGAATGAAAATAACTTCCGTTTTATATCCTGCTGGCCTTCTCACTCCTCCTATTGAAGAAAAAACTCAAAACATCATGAAGATTGCTCTGAAATCGTTAGGTTTTGGCTGGTTGATGACGATGCTGCTTGCGTTGCCCATGATGCTGCAAGCCCAACTCCCGGAAAGCATCCTTACCGAGTCCAGCGATCCGAATGCCAAGCGCCCGCTCGACGATATCGTCGAAAAGCGCATGACGGTCGAACATCGCGTTCTCCCATACGACCACATCCGCGAAGCCGATATTTTCTGGGAAAAACGGATCTGGCGCGTACTCGACGTCCGCGAAAAAATGAACAAACCTTTCGCTTACCCGGAGCGCCCCCTCTTCACCATCCTCATGGAAGCGGCAATGGACGGCGACATCACGGTGTACAGCACGGAAGACGATAAATTTACCGAACCGCTGACGCCCGATGAAGTGGCTGCCAAAAGCGCCTCCATCGACACCGTTATCACTTTCGACCCGGAAACCTACGAGGAGCAAGTCCAGGTGGTTCGCAACGAACTCAACCCTGAAGACGTCAAGCGCTTCCGTATGAAAGAGATCTGGTTCTTCGACGAAGAATCCTCCACCCTCCAGGTGCGCATCCTCGGTATCGCTCCCCTCATCGACGTGACCGACGATAACGGCAACTTCCTCTACGAACAACCGCTGTTTTGGGTTTACTATCCCGAAGCCCGCAACATCCTGGCCCGCGAACGCGTATTCAACTACGGCAACGACGCCAGCCCCATCACCTGGGAAGACCTGATGGAAATGCGGTACTTCGCCAGCTACATCTACAAGGAATCCAACGTCTACGACCGCCGTCTCCAGGAATACGTCACCGGCGTAGACCTCCTGCTCGAAGCGGAAAAGATCAAACAAGAAATCTTCAACTTCGAACACGATCTCTGGTCGTATTAATCCTTCTTTTTCTTTTCTTAAAGAAAGGGGGCGATGCGGTTACTGCATCGCCCCCTTTCTTTAAAGCATATACTCCCACGCCGTCTGATAATGCCCCTTTCGGTCGACATAATCCAGCAACGACCGGTAAAACTCGTGGGAGGCAATGGTGGCACTGTCTCCAACCACCACCAATAATTTCTTCGCCCGGGTCATCGCCACATTCATCCTCCTGTAGTCGTCCAGAAAGCCGATCTGCCCTTTGGCGTTCGACCTGACCAGCGACAAGTATACCACGTCGCGCTCCTGCCCCTGGAAACCGTCGATCGTATTGATGGTGAGGGGCAGCGAAGCCAGCAGCGGGTCTTCCTTGACCGTCGCTTCCATATGCGCGACCTGCTCCCGGTAAGGCGAAATGAGCGCGATACTGGGCAGCGGATGATCCGCATAGGATTCCACCAACTGGTACAGGTGCTCGCAGAGAATGTGAAATTCCTGCGGGTTGTAGCGGCTCTGGTATTCTTCCTTCACCATCTCGTCGAAGCCGCAGCCGGCCGTATCGATGAAGGTCACGGGCTCGTGCCCGCCAAAGTCCAGCCTGTGGTCGTGGATGCCCTCCGCGGCCCGTAGCACCCCTTTGTAGAACATTTCATTCGAAAAGCCCATGATGGCGTTGTGCATGCGATACTGCACGGTGAGCAGGCTGACGTCGTTCCACATGGCGATACACCGCTCGATCAGGGTGACGTCGAGGCCCTTTCGCTGCGCTTCCACCGACTTGACGGTGGGCGGCAGTTGGTAGGGATCGCCTGCAAGCACTACCCTGGAAGCGCGAATGATGGGTATCCAGGTGGCGGGCTCCAGGGCCTGTGCCGCTTCGTCGATCACCACGGTGCGGAAGCGCCGGTGCTCCAGCACGGGGTGGGCGGCGCCGACCAGGGTGCAGGTGATCACCTGGGCTGAGGTGAGAATCTGGTCGATGAGGCGGTCTTCGAGATCCTTGGCCCAGGCGTCGAGGTCGCCAGCCTGTTTGAGCAGGTCCTTGCGCTCGTCGTACTCCTCTTTCCCGAAATGCCGCCTGAACCGTTTGGCCTGCCGCCTGAACTCCGCGGCCTGTATCTTGACCTTTTTGATATTCTTGCTCTCGGGGTGTTTGCTGAGCTGGGCTTCGAGCGTATGGCTGATGATGGTTTCGTCAACGCGGGAAATATTGCCGACCCTGACCACGTTCAGGCCCTGCTCCGCCAGCCGCTCGGTGAGCAGGTCGGTGGCGGTGTTGCTCGGGGCGGTGACCAGCACGGTAGCTTCCCGCTCGCACAGCAGGCGGATGGCGTGCACCAGGGTGGTGGTCTTGCCAGTGCCAGGCGGGCCATGCACTACGGCGACGTCTTGCGCGGCCAGGATCTGGTCGATGGCATGATTTTGAGAGGGGTTCAGTTCGGGGATGTTCACCGGAGCGGCGATGGGGTCGGTCGTGCGGGGCTGGGCGCCGAGCAGGATGGCGCGCAGCTCGGCCAGCCGGCCCTTTTTGACTTCGCGCACGATCTTCAGGGCCTTCTCCATTTCCTGGTAAGTGCGCTCGTCGAACATAAGGTCGACGCCGGCGTGGCCGCTGTTCATCCAGTCGGGCAAGTCCTTGGCGTTGAGCACGATCTTCATCCGCCTTTTTTCCACGAAATTGATCACCCCGGTGCGCTCCTTGATCTTGCCGTCGGCCAGGCGGATGAAAAACCTGACCGTTTTGCCGCCGCGGAACTGATGCGCGAACTCAGGCGGCTCCTGATGCTCGACGATGACGTAGGCCCGTTCGCCGTATGTGTAGCCCGATTTGCCGACCTGTACGGGGAACCAGGTGAAGCCCTTCGCCTTGCGCTCTTCAAGAGGCAGGCGTTCGATCAGCTCCTTGTAGTATTCCAGATCGGACTCTTTTTCCATCCTGACCAGGTCGCCGAGTTGTTGAAAAAAGGCTTCGTGTGGCGTCATGCTTCCGATTTTTCCGGCCTAATTACTTTGCAACAAAAGTTTCTTAAAGATACGTTTTGG
>JBAQQB010000208.1:0-75601 GCA_049306275.1 Saprospiraceae bacterium
CAATACGAGCTGGCAAACGCGTCGGGTTTGGCTTTGAACACAAAGCCCATACCCAGGATATAGCCCATTGCGTCTTTCAGGGCGGTATTGGACTGGAAAGAGGGGTCGGTATTGATATCGGCATGCACTTCCAGTTCGACCTTGTAGCGGTCGAGGAGGTCGCAAAGTTTGTAAGCCACGTCGACCGAATGCGCTACCTCGGTGATCATGCGCTCCTTGAGGGTCATGGTCTTTTCCACCCGGCTGTTGTGGATAAACATGAAGCCGCCTTTTTTCTCCCTGAGGAAGACGATCACGCTAGCGAACTCGATCGCTTCGCCCCTCACCTGGGAGTCGGTGCCGATGCAGACCTTGAGCCGGTAGCCGGCCTCTGATTCTCTGATCAGGGTGTCTTCCACCGCTTCGAGCAGCGGTTTGTCGATGGTCGTGCCGTCAAATTTCCGCCATTTCATATCAGTAAGTTTTGTTTTTCCCGTTCCACCAATGGGAGCGCCAAATTTATTTGGCGCCTGGTTTGCCGAATTCATTCGGCAAGCACACAGGGCGCTAATTTGAACCGAATAAATTCGGTCTATCACTATCGCCAATAAATTGCCAATACCCAACGCCAAATAAATTTGGCGTTCCCATTGGGATCTTTAACCGTTAAATTAGGCAATGAAATTTGCAAATTTGCCGGTTAACGGAAATTTAATGACTGATTAACAGAGAGAAACGGTGGGGAAGTTCCCGGCAGGGGGCGGAATCAGGCGCGGGGATTGGCTTTTTTGAGGAAAATCTTGCCTGGGATGCAGGTGGTAAACTCGGTGACGCCCTGCCAGAAGCCTTCCAGCTTCCAGCCTTCCTTGTCCTGCTTGAACAGGAGCTGCCCGCGTTTGACGCACCACTCCAGGCCATCAAATTTTTTGGAATCGACGATAGCGGTCTCCTGGAAGCGGAAGATCACGCCGCCAGAGAACTCGCCTTCGAGCTCCATGGTAGCAAAGATGTCGTCGATCTTCACAAAAGACCTGCCGGTGATCTTGTTGCCATCTTGCTTGATGACCAGTTCGAAGTCGTAAGTCGAGCGGTAGCCGCCTTCATCCTGGGTGATGATGCCCTTCCAGGTACCTGAAAGATTGATTTGTCCGGCGAGCAATAGCGGGAAGGAGAGGGCCAGGCAGATGAGGCCGTATTTAATCGTCAGATTGGGTATCATCGTCGTTCAGGTTAGCGAAAAAAGAAAAAATTGTTTTCCCATAATGGCGCTCCTCCACGTAATGCGGATGCTGCCGGTAATGGTGGTTGGGGTTGTGTTCCATGACAAAGATGCCTCCCTCTTTCAGCAGTCCATGCGCAAAGATCAGGTCGGGTATCTTGTCGATGGTTTCCAGCGCGTAGGGCGGACCGGCGAAGATATAATCGAACTGCCCCGGAGCTGATGTGATAAAACGAAAGACATCTGCTTTAACGATTCGGATGCAGGGCAAAATGCCTAATTCGCGGGCAATTTTTTGTACGAATTGGACGCAGGCCGGAAATTTATCTACGTACGTAACGTCCAGGCAGCCCCTGGAGATGAATTCATAGGAATGATTGCCTGTACCGCCGAAGAGGTCGAGCATTTTTACCTCTGCGAAATCGATGCGGTTGTTGAGGATGTTGAACAATCCTTCCTTGGCGAAATCTGTAGTAGGCCGCGTCGGCCAGTTATCGGCCGGCGGATTGAACCTTCGTCCTTTGAATTTTCCTCCGATAATACGCATGGCGGGTCACCAGTGAATGCTTAACAAATCGATAAACCAGTGCTTTCTGGTCTCTCTTCCAAACCTCGGGCCTGGCAGGTAGGGGCTGCCAGTGCCTGATACAAAAGTAAGGCGGGGAAAGAACCGCTGCAAATTGCGGAAAATGGCGGAGTCTTCCACCAGGAGTCCGCCGCAGAAGAGCTGCGTCGCCTCGGGCGGCCAGCCGAGCTGCTGGCAGATGAGGAGCAGGAAATAAGCCAGGTCGTTGCTGTCGAAAAAAGTATAGGTATTCAATAAAACCAGCTCTTCCTTGTCGAAGGCGAAAACCTGGGCCATGCCGTCGCGCAGGTTGAAAAAGATGCGCCGGGGCTCTTCGGTTGCGTAGAGGGGGGCAAAGCTCCGGGCGAGACATGCGGCCAGGTGACGGATGCTCGCCTGGGGCGCCAGCACGCCGAGCTCCTGGAGGAGGGGCGCTGTGAGCGGGAACACGGCCATGGCTTGCAGGAAGGGCAGCTCTTCGGAAAAGAGCCGGTCGTCTTTATCCAGGCTGATCAGTTTCTCCAGATAAGCCTTTTTTTCCCCGTCGTTATACAGGCGTTTGGGCACCAGGGCTACAAAGGGGTGAAATACCGCTATGCGGATGGCGGCAAAGGGTTTGCGCAGCAGCGGGTCTTCGAGGAATATCTCCTTTGCCGCTTCCGGCAGCTCCCGGAATCCGGCCGGCGCGATGGCATAGGAGTATTTGCGCAAGCCCAAGAGGTTGGAAGCGCTATCAGACACCGCGAAACACAAACTGTCCACCCCAAGCAGGATGGACAGTTCGTACTGAGCGGTATATTTCTTGAGGAACTTGTCTTCGAAAATTTCGAGATCTATCTTTCCCAATTGCCTGAAAGGTTTGGAGCATTCATATCGCCGAATTTGAGGAGGCTCTCCGGGTCGTAAGAATTGTCGTAACGAGAGAACTTCTTATCGGCAAACTTGCCCATAAAGACTTTTCTGGGCGTACTGACTTCCACGACCTGCACCATTGTTGACTGGTAGGTCAGGGTATCGGCCTGAATGTTGAAGGTTTGCCCGCCGCCGTAGGGCACGAAGCGCAACGAGTCGAGGTTCAGGCCGAGCACGAGGATGGAGTCGGCGGAGCGGCGATAAAGCGTATCATACCGGATTGCTTCGGTATTGTTGGGATCGTCGGGGTCGCCAAACACCTGGATGATGCGGAAAGAGTCGGTAGAGAGCACCTGTTTCAGGGTGTCGAAATTTGGCGCGAAATTACCCGTAATGGAGCGGTATAATTCCTGGGCCGTGCGGATTTCGATCAGTTTATCCACCACTACCCTTTCCCTTCTGGTTTTTTCAGCACGGAATTCGATGGGTTCGCGGATACTGCCAATCAGGACCCAAATCAAGACGCCGATGAGGAGAAGCAACAGGAGATTTATGACCAATTTCATAACTTGGTGTTGTTTTGGTGCAATGATAAGAATTTTGCCGAAAATTAAGGTAAATAGCCTTGTCATTCTTAACCCTGAACAAAAAAAAGGCAAACGGAAACTCCATTTGCCTTTTTTTGACCCCTGAATGGGCTATTTATCAGCCTTTGGCGCCGATCCTGCATTCTCCCAGATAGCGGCCGCCTTCTTCTACCAGAAGCGCTTTCGCCTGGAGCACGCCGTCGACCAAAGCCGTTGACTTGAGTTGCAGGACATCCTGAATGGTCACCTCGCCCTTGATCGTACCCTGAATAACGGCAGACTCAGCAGTGACTTTTCCTTCAATCCGACCTGTCTCCCCAATGACCAGCCGTTTGGCGCAGCGCACGTCGCCTTTGATGACGCCGTCGAGCCTGACGTCCTGTTCACAGGAGAAATTCCCCTCGATCACGGTATCTTTCGAAATAACACAGGTGTTGCTGCTACCCGGCGCGGAGGCGGGTATAACGGAGGTGTTTTTGGAGGCGTCGGGCGCCGGTTTTTCTCTTCCTATCGTGGCCATGGTTTGAAGTTGATTTTTCGACGTAGATTTGCGGTCAATATATGATGAATTATTTGATTTTGTCAGCAGCTGCGGCTTTTTTTGAAAGTTTTGCATGCTGGCTTACAATTTGACTTTCTCTTTTCAAAAAGTAACCCCTAATCGATGGACATTTTCATCCTGGGCATAGAATCTTCCTGCGACGATACGGCTGCGGCCGTTTTTCACAACGGAAGGATACTGAGCAATTTCGTTGCCAACCAGGAAATACACGAACAATACGGCGGCGTGGTACCGGAGGTGGCCTCCCGCGCCCATCAAATCAACATCGTGCCGGTTGTAGACAGGGCCTTGAAACAAGCGGGCATTGGCGTGAACCGGCTCAATGCCATCGCTTTCACCCGGGGTCCCGGCTTGATGGGCTCCCTGCTCGTCGGCGTTTCCTTTGCCAAAGCGCTGGCGCTGAGCCTCAAGCTTCCCTTGGTCGAGGTCAACCACATGGAAGCACACGTGCTGGCACATTTTGCCGAGCCCCCCTACCCTCCTTTCCCCTTCCTCTGTCTCACCGTTTCGGGCGGACATACCCAAATCCTGCGCGTCGACGATCATTTCAGCATGGAAATCCTCGGCGAAACCCTCGACGACGCCGCCGGGGAGGCCTTTGACAAGACGGGCAAACTCCTGGGACTGGGCTACCCTGCTGGCCCGGCGATGGACCGCCTGGCCAGGGAGGGCACACCGCGTTTTGAATTTCCGGAGCCTCAAATCAAGGGGCTGGACTTCAGCTTCAGCGGCCTGAAAACGGCGGTGTTGTATTTTCTGAAAAAGGAAATGGGGCAAAACCCCAACTTCATCCAGGAAAACCTGGCCGACCTCTGCGCCTCCATCCAGCACCGCATCGTGCAAATACTCGTCAAGCGCCTGATCAAGGCCTCGAAAGAGACTAAGATCCGGCATATCGCGCTGGCGGGAGGCGTCTCCGCCAATTCCGGATTGCGGAAGGTCATGCTGGAAACCGGAGAGAAGAAAAACTGGACCGTATATCTGCCCAAACTGGAGTATTCGACAGATAACGCGGCTATGGTTGCGGTGGCGGGGTATTACAAATTCCTGAAAGGGGAATTTTCGAGCCAGGACGTGGCGCCGGTAGCGCGCTGGGCGCCGGGGACGTAAGATTATTTACCGCGGCGAACGCGACGGACGCGACGTTTCAAACCTCGTCGCGCCCGTAGCGTCCGTCGCGGTGACATTAAAATTTTTCGATCAGTTTCTTTTTCATCTGCTCGAACTCAGCTTCGCTGATGACGCCTTGTTCCTTCAGGGCCGCCAGGTCCTTGAGGCGGGTCAGCACGTCGGCCGAAGGAGCGGAAGCGCTTTCGAAGGGATTTTGCGCGGGCTCTGCGGGTTGCTGCGTAGCTTCCTGGTTGCGCCATTCTTCCACGATCTTCTTGCCCTTTTCAAACTTCTCCTTGTAGAGCTTGCGCAGGCGCGCCGGGTCGAAGTCGAGGATGGTGCCGCCCGTCTGGAAGTGCCTTTTGAACACTTCGCCCAGCGCGTAGGTGGAAGCGCCGGCGAAAGCGGAAACGGTCACACCGCCCAAGAGACTGCCAAAGCCAGGTATCAGCTTGACCACGCTGCCGGCGGTGACGCGGGCCAGGGTGGAACTGGTCAGGGAGGTGACGATGGCTTTGCCCTGGGTTTCGGAGAAATCAACCCCATACACCTTGCACAATTGCCGGATCATGTCGAGTTGCAGCGCGCTCACCGCGAAGATATCGGCGATCAGGACGGGGATGAGGCCGGCGCCCATCGACCAGATGACGTGGTTGCGGATGATGGTGTCGGCGTGTTTGGTCCTTTCATCCTGCAGGTTATCGTCTTTTTCTTTTTCCGTGTTCATAATCCTTTTTTGAACGTTTTTAGAGGCTAATTGTAAAACTTGCTTGCTGAGTGACATTGTTGCGATTTTTTGAAATCCCTACAATTCTATTCCCCCTGCCGCAAATTTTGCAATCTTATCGACCATTTTCCCTTTTCAGCCGACAGGCGTTTACTCCACCTTCACCCGGATGCCTTCCGAATGGCTGGAAAATTCAGGCGCGTACATGCACTGCAAGGTGGTGATCCCGGTAGAGAAATCGCCCTTGTGTACCACGCGCACCGGGTATTCGAACACATGCGTGCCCTCCGGCAGGTAGCTGATGAAGAAATTGGTAGCTGCGTCGCGGGGGCTTTCGTAGTAGCCCAACTTACCCTGGTATTTATAGCGGCTCAGCACTTCCATCGGTTCGAAGCCGCTGGCGCGCATGTCCTTGAGGTGCACGTACTCCATGGGGCGGTCGACGCGCAGCTCGATGCGCACCACGACTTTGTCGCCCGGGTGCAGGGCCTCCCCTTCCGCGATGGGGCGTATCTTTTCGCCTGTATCGGTCAGCTCCGCCTTGAACAGCTGGCGCTTGAGCTGGAGCGGCGTTTCTTCGAACGACTTGATCTTGTCGAGGTCTTCGAAATATTGCCAGTAGGCGCCGCCCCAGGCGATGTGCGGATTGGGGTTGTCAAGGGTCAGGGTGGCCATGTCCTTGACGACCTGTTCTCCTTCAAAAGCGACTTTGAAGTAGCCCGTGCCTGCCTCGGCGTTGCGCTGCGCCTGCCCGATGACCTTGTTCCAGATGGCTGTTTCCTTGTTGGGTTGCACACCCATGCGGATGCTGACGTCTCCTTCAGAGAGCAGCCAATTGTCGCCGGTGCGGAGCAGGGCGTACACTGCGGAAGCCGTGGCTTTGGTGGTCTTCCAGTGGTTGGTCTGCTTGTTTTTCAGCATCCATATCTTCATATCCTCCACCGAAGCGGGGTCTTTGGCCACTTCGTCGAAGACCTCGATGAGCAGGGCCTGGGTTTCGATGGGGTGCTGGTACCAGAAATAGCCGGCGTTGAACTTCCAGTACATACCCAGCTCTTCGTGGTTCAGCGAGCGCTCCTTGAGCGATTTGACAATGGCTGCGGCCGTCTGGGGCTTACCAGTGCGGTTAAGGGCCAGGGCCAGCATGCCCTCCTGGTAGTAGCCCTTGTTGAGCCAGTATTTTTCAGCCTGCCCGATACAGTAGTCGTGCACCTCTTTAACCCTGCCGTCGAGGGCGACGGGCATGGATTTATCGAGGAAATACGAGCGGGTGTAGAGGTAGTGGATGACCAGGGGCGAGAGGTGGTCTTTGTCCATGTCCTCTTTCTTGGTCCACTTCTTCAGATCGTCGTACCATTCGACGATGCGGGCGTCGATATAGCCCACGGCGCTTTTGACCATCGTCCAGTTGGCGCCGTCTTTCACCGACGACACGCCCAGGCGGTCGAGGTGGGCCAGGCCTTCGACGATGTACTGGGTGATGTACCAGTTGTCGCGCTCGCCGGGGAACCAGCTGAAGCCGCCGTTGCCGAGCTGGCGCTCGCGGATCTTTTCCAGGGCGGAAGCCTGTTCTTTCGACATGCGGTTGAGGTCGAACAGGAGGCCGATGTTGCGTTTTTGCTCCTCCTCGCTCAGGGCTTCGAGCACCCAGGGCGTTTCCTGGAGCAGGGCCGACTTGAGCTCCTGATTTTTGGTCAGGTTGCTCTCCATGGCCGGGGTATCTTTCCATTTGTCGAACACCTCTTTGATCTTCGGGTGCGAATTGGCCACCGAGGTTGCCAGGCTGTTGGCGTAGTAGCGGGCGAAGATCTGCTCGGTGCACTCGTAGGGGTACTCCATCAAGTATGGCAGGGCCTGCACCGCGTACCAGGCCGGGTTGGAGGTGAACTCCAGGGTATACCGGTGGTGTGACAGCGAGGTGGAGGTATTTTCGGCCATACTCCTGAACACAAAGGTGCGGGTCTGCTTGCCTTTGACCGGCAGCGGCATGGTTTCGGTGACCAGCATGCGGTTGGAAAGCACGGGCGCAGCGGAGCGTTCGGCGTCTTCAAAGTCGCCCGCGGCGGCTACCACGGTGTGCTCGATCACGGGCGCCTCGTTAATATCGGGCACTTTGAAGCGCCAGGCGAGGCGGGCCGACTGCCCGGGTTCGACGGTGAAGTTGACGTTGAATTGCGGGTTGTCGAGCCATTTATACACCGGCATGCTAGTGAGCGGGTTGAGCAGTTGCAGTTCGCCATTGCCCCGCAGTGTCTTGTCGGTGAGGTTGACGACCTTTGCGGTGAACTCGATCTCGTCGCGTTCGCGGAAGAAGCGCGGCGGGTTGGGCAGCACCATGAGCTCTTTTTGCGTGACTACCTCCTGGCGCAGGATGCCCGACTCCAGGTTGAGGGTATGGGCGAAGCCCAGCATTTTCCAGCGCGTGAGGGCTTCTTTCATTTTGAAGCGCAGCACGATATTGCCTTCGGCATCGGTCATGAGCTCGGGCATGAAGAAGGCCGTTTCATCGAGGTCGGTGCGCACTTTGGCGGGTTGGGGGGTGGAAACGGGGGCGGAATAGGGTTCAGGGGCTGGTTCTTCCGATGCAGCTTCAGGGTCGAAGGTTTGTACTGAATCCATCGCCAGCTTTTGTGCGCCAGGGGCGGGAGGAGGCGCCGGTGCTGCCTCCTCCGCAGCGGCCGCTTCCATCCTTGGGGCCATCGAGCGAAGCATGATAGCATCGCCCATCCAGTAATTCGAGTAGTGGAAATTGAACCAATTGAGGCTGCGGTAGCTGCGGTAGCCCACGTCTACGCCGGGTCGGTAGGGATAGAACAGGTAGTTGATCCCTTTTTCTGAATACCCTTTCGGCCGGTGGCTGAGGGTCGGGTTGCCGCGGATAGGGAAAGGCTGGAAGCTCCAGTCCTGCGGGGTAAACTGATCGAGGGAGGCGTCGTACATAGCGGCCACCATTTCCGCGGCCACCTTCTCCCCTTTCGGGCCTTTTACGGTCACGCGCCACTCTTCTTCCGAGCCGGGCTGCATTTTGTCGCGGAAAGTGGAAAGTTCGACCTGGAGTTGTTTGTTGGTCCAGGGCACCGCGATGGTGAAGGGGTTATGGAAGGAGCGGTTGAGGGCCGCGAAGCTAAGTTGGGCGAAGATGTTGCCGCGGTCGGCTTCCTGGATCTCCTGCAGCACCTCGGCCACTTTTTTCACTTCGATCCATTCGCTGCGCAGCAGTTTGCCTTCCCGTTCGATTTCCAGCAGCACGGATAGTTGTTGCTTGAGGCCTGATTGGATCATCCATTCGGCTTTTTCGCCAGGTTCCACCACGTTATCGGCGAGGTGGATCCAGCCGGCTTTGTTGGTGGCGATCTTTTTGCCTTTGGGGTCGAAAACGGTGACCCATTTCTTCATCTCCACTTCCTGGCCGTATTTGTCGGCCGTTTTCATGGTAAGGAGGTAGACGCCGGGTTCGAGTTTGGCTTTGCCCAGGGGCACGGATTTGGCGTCAGCGGTGTTGAAACCGGCGTCGAGCAGATTCCTTTTCACGGGCCAGTTCTCGGGCTTGTCTTCCTGTTTGTAGGCGTAGGCCGGGAAGGACTTGCGGAACTCGGCTTCGGAAAGTAGGTAGCGGTCGGGCGCGCTCCAATAGCGGTCGACGAATATCTGGTCAGGCGTTTCGAGCAGGTCCATCCGGATGGTTCCTTTGGCCGGTTCAAACTGCCCCTGCAGGTTTTGGGTCATCAGGCCGATGGAAGAAAAGCTGTCGAGCGCAATCTGTTCGGGCACGAGGATGGCGGCTTGCAGCGCCACGTAGCCAAGGGAGATGCGCGATTCGCCCGAATGCGTTTCACCTGTGATATCGGTGACGTCGGCGATGATTTTGTAATCGAATTGCGGTTTGGTAGCCGGGTCGACGGTGCGGTCGGGTTTGGCGATGAAGGAGACGGTGAATTCTCCGTTGGTATCGGTCGTCAGCTCGCCGTTGGCGATTTCCATGGATTCGCCGCTGGGGCGCGGGCGCCAGTAGCCCCACCACCAGGGGAAGGACACTTCGCGCACCACCCGGAATTTGACGGAAGCGCCGTCGATGTTGTTGCCGGCGAAGCCGAGGGCTTTGCCGGTCACTTTCACCTCGTCGTTGAGCCTGTAAGCTTCCTTGACGGGTTGGAAAGTCACTTCGAATTTGGGCCGCTTGTATTCCTCCACGCGGAAGTATTGGCGGGCGTTGCCGCGCGACGATTCGAGGTGCATCATGCCGGTCAGGCCGCCTTCAGGGGCTTTGAAGGTACCGGTGACGGTTCCGTAGGCATTGGTGCGCAGGTCGAGTTTGGCGACCTCCTGGTAGTTGACATCGCGCAACTTGACGGTAATGGACTCGTTGGGCAGGATGCGGGGCATGCCCGAGGGGTCTTTTTCCAGCAGCAGGGCTTTGAAATAGACGGTTTGGCCAGGGCGGTAGATAGCTCTGTCGAGGAAGAAATGGGTTTGTTGATAGCTATTCCTGGTCCGGCTGTAGAAATAGGTCGAGAAGCCCTCATCGAGGAAGAGGGTATCTTTGCCGTTGCGCAGGAGGAGGTTGTAATAATCGTTTTTCTCCTTGAATTCGGGCTGGAGGAAACCGCGGGCGTCGGACTTACCAGTATCGGCTTTTTTCCAGTCGTATTTTCTGAAAACGGAGTTGTAGGTCCGGCGCCACAGCTCACCGGTCACGCCTTTCATGGGCGCTCCGGATTGGCGGTTGAAGACGATGAACGATACTTGGCCGCCTTCCTCGCGGCGTTCCCAGTAACCCAGTTGGGAGACGTGGGTTACGACGTAGCCCGTGTGCCGGTCCATGCTGAAATCGGGTCCCGAAGACACCAGGATGAGGTATTCGCCGAAAGGCAGAGCATCCATTTTGATTTCGGTGGAATGAGCGCGGAAATCATCGGCTGCGGGGAGGGTAATTTTCCAGGAACGGGTTCCTGCGATCTCTTTGAGGTAGTTGAGAGCGGCCTCGGAGCCTTTTTCACGTGCTTTTTCAAACTGCTCCTTGCGTTTTTCGTTGAGGCGGATCACCTTCCCGTACACTTCCGTGAGGTTGCGGTAGCCGGCGCGGGCCAGGAAGGGCTGGCCGGGGAGGTTGACCCATTCGACTTCGAAGCGCAGTTCGGCGTCTTCCAGGCTCATCCGGAGATTCTCACACTGGGAAGCGCCGATGGTACCCGGGAAGCGTTTAACGGCGTCGAGGCATATCTGGTGGGCTTTTTTCCAGTAACCGGCCTTGGGCGAGTCCGCCTGGTTTTCATCGAGAAAGCCCTCCTGGTAGTAGAAGTTAGCTTTCAGGAAGAGTACTTCGGCCAGCAGCGGCGAGGAAGCGTTTTTCTCTTCCAGGTCTTCCAGCGCTTTGAGGTAGAGGTCTTTTTTGATATCGAGCACGCTGTTTTCGTAGACGAAGCGCAGGCGTTTGAGGTTGGCGTCGAGCAGGGCCGCCTGGTTTTTAGCATCATCAAGGCGCAGGCGGAGCAGGTCTTGCAGCAGAAGAAGGGTCTGGTAGTGGAAAGAAGCCGTGTCGCGGGTTTCAAACTTGAATTTCACAAAAGCCTTCACATCGGCGAAAGCCTCTTCCTGATCGAGGTAGAAGCGGTAGGCCGGTTGCGACAGGTAGCTTTGTTCGTTCATGAAATAATCGATCGCCCTGTGGGCGAGGAAGTCGTAGAGCGTGGGGCGCAATGCGTCGCCGGCATTGCCGGGGGTGGTGATGGCTTCGAAGCCAGTGATATCGATCTCTTCGAGGCCTTTATGGCGCAACGATGCCCAATACAGGGCTGCGATGCGGTTTTGGAAGTGTTCAACGGTCCAGGTCCGGATGTCAGCCGGTTGGAAATCCAAGGTAGATTGCCTGTTGGACAATTCCCAATAGCTATTGCTCAGGTGTTGTTGATACACCTCTGCCAGGATACTCTCCAGGATGGGTTTAGCGGGCATTGACGCTGCGTCGGCTTCCTTTTCCAGGAATTGGATGGCGGCAATCATGCCATCGGACTCCAGCATCTGGATATATTTTCCTTTGTACAAAATGGTTTTGACCAGTTGGGGAGCGTTGGCTTCCGATTTGGCGCGGGCATACAACTCCTCGACTTTTTCAAGGGCCGATTTGGGCAGGCCTTGTTGTTCGAGGGAGTCGATGACTTTCCATTCCGCGGCATAATCGTCGGGAGGATTGGGCGGGGTCATGTGCTGAAATGGTGAAAGGAGGTGAAAACTGTAAATGAAAGAGAGCGTCAGGATGGCGAAGAGGGAAAGCAGAATGGATTTTTTCATTTTGGGGGGTGATTGGTGATTAGGTAGATTGGAAAGAGAAAGATTATGGTGCACAATAGTACACTATTAACGAATGATTAACGTGGTTTCGCGTGGAAGCGGCGGATATCGACTTCGGGGTCGAGGGGGGTGTTGTCGAGCAGGTAGCTGGCCATGTGGTGGGCGAAGAAGGGGCCTTGCGAGGCGCCTTTGGTTCCGAGTCCATTGAAAATGAATACGTTTTTAAAATCGGGGTGAACGCCCAGCAGGGGGCGGCGGTCTTTTACTGTTGGACGCACGGCGGCTTTATGTGTTACAATTTCGTAGGGAACTTTGAGAATTTTTTCCAGTTGGCCGGTCAGCCAGGTTTTGCCTTCGGGGGTTGGGGCCTCGTTTTCGTAGCGCCAGATGTAGTTGGAACCCGCCCAGTAGGTACCGTCTTCCATGGGTACGAGGAAGAAGTGGTGGCGGAGCAATTTTTCGGGCTGCGGGCCGGCGATGCGGATGTGCAGGACTTCCCCTTTCGCGCCCTCGTAGGGCAGGTTGTTGAAGAAAGGATTGTGTTTGGACTGGTAGCCCTCGCAAAAGACGATGGCTTTGGCCGACCAGTCGCGATAGTGCAGGCGTTCGGAAGAGCGATCGAGTTCTTCGTAGAAGAAAGTGTCTTCTACAACTTCATGGTTTGCGTGGAGCCAGGACCGGAAACCCGACAGCAGGGCCGGGAGGTTGACCTGTGCGCCATGGGATAATTCGCCGAAGGCGAAGACGGGATGGATCAGGTCTGGCCAGATACCGGGTTCTGCTTCCGGGAGCAGGTATTTTTCGTAGCCCTCATCGCCCAGGCGCGACATCCAGTGGTTTTGTTCGGTAACCGAAAAGAGGGTGCGCAGCACGTGGCGGTCGCGGTATAGCTCGGCGCCGAGCAGGGTTTCCAGTTGGCGGTAGGTTTGCCGGGCGAAAGGCACGAGGTCGTCGATGCGCCAGGCCTTGACGTAACGGCGTCCCGTGACCGGGTTGATGATACCGGCGGCAACGGTGGAAGCGGTGCCGGTATGGCCGGGGTCTACAACCAGGAGCCGCTGATTTTTTTGATGGAGAAAGAAAGCGAGCAGTGAGCCTGCCAGCCCTTGCCCTACGATGATGTAATCGACTTGTTTCACGGTATTCATTCGAGTTGTTCCAGTTCGGTTCGGAGTTTTTTGGGAAGGCCGGCCACGACGAGGTCGTAGGAGTGGTCGATGAGTTCGCGGAGGAGGCTGTCGTCTACAGCGCCCTGGCAATCGATCATATTCCAGTGGATTTTGCTCATGTGCCAGGCCGGTTTGATTTCTTCGTAGGTTTCGCGCAGCTCGATCGAGCGTTCGGGGTCGCATTTGAGGGAAATGGAGAAATCGGGGTTGTCGAGCCCTGTGATGGCAAACATTTTCCCCATTACCTTGAACACCAGAGTCACCTCGTCGAAGGGGAAGGTTTCTTCTACCCCTTTTTTGGAAAGGCAGTATTGGCGGAAGTATTCGAGATCCATTTGGTTTAGTGAAAGAGTGAAATGGTGAAAAAGTGAAATGGTGAAAAAGTGAAAGGGAGGCCAAATTGGCAAAGCCAATTTGCATTTCTTCTTTTTCACCATTTCACCTTTTCACTAAAAATCAGGTTGAATATAGGGAAAAATTGCTTCCCAGGAAAGGAAAAGTGGCCCTACCAGGACTCGAACCTGGATTTAAAGTTTAGGAAACTTCCGTTCTATCCCTTGAACTATAGGGCCTTTTCTAAAGGGGAAGGCAAATATAGGAAGTTTGGACGGTTCAAGCAAGATGCAGTTTATTCCTGCTGAGCCGCCTTATCCTCCCGTTCGGCCTCCTTCTTTTTGCCCCATCCTGCGCTGGTGGGATATTTGAACAAAATTCAAATGTCACACACCATGAAAACATCGCTGTATCTGACTCTTCTGCTCCTGCTTTGGAGCCTCCCCGCCGTTCAGGCCCAGGACCTGGCCAAGGCCCGCCAACTCTCCCAATCCGGACACTACGCCGATGCCGAATCGGCTTTCAGCCAGTTGCTGGCCCAACAACCTCAAAACCCCGATGCGCTCCTCGCACGCGGCTTCAACTTCTCATGGTGGGGCCGCTATGCCGATGCGCTCCAGGCTTTCTCCCAGACGCTCGACGCACAGCCCGGCAACTTCGAAGCCCAAAAGGGCGCCGCTTTTACCCTGCTCTACCAGGGCAATGCCAAAGAAGCCGCACAGGCCTTTGAATCTCTCACCGCCCAGGCCCCTTCCGCTTACGACCTGTTCATTGGCAAAGGCCTGGCCTGGCAGGCTGCAAAGGAATACCGCAAAGCGCAAACGGCTTTTAAACGGGCGCTGGAGCTACAACCTCAGTCGGCCGAAGCCTTGCAATTTCTCCAATCGGCAGCCCTGGCCCCCGCCTTCCTCGAAACTGATATCTGGCTGGGCTTCTCCCGCCTCGACGCCGATGTCAACCAGTTCAACCTCCGCGGAGCCCAGTTGAGCATCCAGGCTGCCAAAAAGTGGCGGGCTTTGTTCAAATATGATAACTCCCTTGCGCTGGATATCCTCAACCTGGCGCGGCGCGACCGCAACGCGCCGCTGGTCTCTGCCGGCCTGGTGCGCGAATGGAACGGCAAATCGCTCTCAGAAGCCGAATACGGCCTGCGTTTTCTTGAAGAAAACCAGACCCAGCAGCTGATCTCCGCCGGGCAGGTCTTCTTCCTGCCCAATAACTCCCGCCTCAAAGCCGGCGGACTTCTGGGTTTCGGGCAAAATCTGGATACTGAGTGGATGGCCTATGCTTCCTACAACGCTCCCCTCGGTGAAAAATTCCGGTTCGAACCCACCTATTACTTCATCCAGCCGCCCAACGCGCCCGGCCCGGAACACCGCCTGCAACTCGGCCTGCAATACCAGTCGCGCAGGGGCTATCAGCTCAATCTCTATGGCCTGTACGGCAACACCCTCATCCAGGAAGGCGAAGGCAGGCAGCCCCTCTTCGGCTGGAGCTTCACAGCCCTGGCCCCATTCTCCAACATAGCCTGGGCACAACTCACCCTGCGCCAGGAGAAAGGGGTATTCTACAATTTCACCTCCGCCGCGCTCGGGCTGAAAGTCAGAATCAACAAATAATAACCTGAAAAACCGCCCATTATGAACACGCTTCATCAGAAAGATACTGCTCTTCCTGCCGCCATGATCATTCCTGCCGCCGCCAGGCCTCTTTCCGAAAAAACAGCCGCAGCCACCGGCAGCAAAGCCCCAAAGCCCGCTCTTTATCTGGTGGTCTTCGCCAGCTGGCTGGCCGCGATCGCCTGGTTCGGACCCCGCCTGCTGTCCCTGCTCGGCATGGCCTACAGCTGGCCTTCCTGGCTGGCGCTGGCCGCATTTGTCGCCTTCATCCACTTTGCCTGGCTGTATGGTATATATAACGTGTCGGTCGTGCTGTTTGCCCTGTACTATCGTTTTTTCCAACGAAAAGATAAAGAAACGCCCAGGGCTTACCCTGCCACTTTGCCGCCTGTAGCCATCCTCTACACCACCTGCAACGACTTCGTCGAGGAAAGCGTGGAGTCTTGCGTCAGGCAGGACTACCCCAGCTATAAGGTCTATATCCTCGACGACAGCTCGCAGCAGGCGTTCAAAGACCGGGTCGACCGTTTTGCCAGCCGCTATCCCGGACTGGTGGAGGTGGTGCGCCGTCCCGACCGCAAGGCTTTCAAGGCCGGCAATATGAACCACGGCTTGAGCGTAGCGGCTACGGAAGAGCCCTACTTCGCCATCGCCGATGCCGATGAGATACTACCGTCCGATTTCCTGAGCAAACTGGTTCCGGTCATGGAAGCCGATCCCTGGTGCGGGTTCGCCCAGGCCAACCACCGCTCCAACCCCGGGGCGCAAAGCCCGCTGGCAAAGGCCCTGGGCGTAGGAATCGACATCCATTGGAAATGGTACCAGCCGCTGCGCAATGACTACGGCTTCGTCATGTTCCTGGGCCATGGCGCGCTGCTGCGCCGCAAGTGCTGGGAAGAGATCGGCGGCTTTCCCGACATCGTCAGCGAAGACCTGGGCTTCGCGATCGAAATCCGCGAAAAAGGCTACCGCGGCCGGTTTGTCGAAGATGTCATCTGCTACGAAGACTTCCCCGACACGGTCAGGGCTTTCCGCATCCGGCATATGAAGTGGACGCGAGGCACGAGCGAATTTCTCGCCAAAAAGATGGGCTGGCTGCTCCGCGCCAAAAACATCAGCTGGGCAGAAAAACTCGACATCCTCTTCCCCACCCTCAACCTGCCGCTGACGCTGCTCTATTTCTCCTTCATGGTCAACGCCAACCTGCTCCTCCCCTACTTTTTCGGCCAATGGAAGGATGTGACCTTCGTGATCGGAGGCCAGGAAAGGAGCATGCCTATCATTGCGCTCGACACGCGCTTCGAGGCCATCTACGACCCCGATTTCTTCGCCATGACCATGCTCACTTTTTTCGCTCCGGTGCTTTGTTTCATCCTGGCCCTTGCGCACCGGCCGCTCCAGCTGGCGCGTTTCCTGGGTTACAGCACGGCCATGTACGCGGCGCTTTCCCCGCTCTCCTCGCTGGGCGTGCTGGCCTATATGATCTCCGGCAAAGCCATCTTCCTGGTCACGGGCGATGTGCAACAAAAGGCCGTTCCGGAAGAAAAAACAGGCAGTTGGCTGGAAAAATGGAAAACCGGTTACCGGCAGTTCATCACCAAAAGCCACCCCGACCAGCCGGCGGTACAGTGGTTTGAGGTGTTGACCGGACTGCTCTTTGCCGTAGTCTGCGTATTCATGTTCCAGATCAGCTTCTTTGGCCTTTGCCTGGCCTTCATCCTGCTGCCGCTGATGCACCGGCTCGGCTGGGAGCACAAGCTCGTCAGGGCCCTGGTTTTTGTGCCCTTCATCCTGATACTTTCAGGTGTGGCGGTTGCGGGCATGAGCATGTTTGGCATGCAGTCGGTCTTCTTCGGGTATGGCTTTCATTTTTAAAAATCACTGCCTACACTGATTTTTCTCATTTGAATTCTGGGAAAAATGACGGAAACTGCCAAAAACCTGAGAAGTATGAAACAACTGGATCGTTTGACCGATTCCGATCACCCCAAAATCCGAGAGATCGCCTATCAGCTGACGGAAGGCGCCTGGGCCGAGGACGAGAAGGTGCGCAGCCTGTTCTACTTCGTCCGGGATGAGATCCGATTCGGGTTTCCATCCAGGCTTTTCGACTTGAAGGCCTCTGAGGTACTGGAGGAAAAAATGGGGGCCTGTATTTCCAAGACCGTTTTATTCAAAGCCCTGCTCGACGCAGCGGGGGTTGGCGCCAGGTTTCATTTTGGGACCATAGACCTGGAGGTGTTCCGCGGCATCGTGCCGGGGTATATGCGCTGGGTGTTTCCCAAAACGGTAGCCCACGCCTGGCTGGAGGTCATGCTCTACGGCGAATGGAAGGCGATGGACTCTTTCATCTTCGACAAGCCCTACTTCAAAGGCGCAAAAAACAAGCTGGCCGATGAAGGGCTCGACAGGGGCTACGGGCTGGCCTGCCGCCACAGCCAATGCAGCTGCGGTTTCCATTTCGGGGAAAGAGGGTTTGTCCAAATGCAGGCCGTTTCAGAAGACCTGGGGTCCTGGGAGGATGCGATGGATTTTTACGGCAGCGGCTTCTTCGAAGAGATGGATCCGCGCCTGGAGGCCCTTTACCCGAAGATGGCGGCGCTGGTCAACCGACGGATCCGCAAGATCCGGATACAGAGCCTTAAAGAAGAGGAGCGCCCCGTGCCCGTGGCCTCGTACTTCGACCAATTCATCACGAGATAAAAGAACAGTCATACAGCTGTTATCTTTTTAAGGGCGGTGTATGTTCATGCACCGCCTTTTCCATTCCCCCTTCTTTGGGTGTACTTTAAAAAACAAAATTTTATTTTGCAAAAAACCTCCCCTGTATTTGAGATTTCTCATGAATCTGCCAATACCCGGATGGAATCCAAACCATAAAAGGTAAATTTCGCAATAAACTGCTTTACTGCTGTTTATGGTGATAAAAATCACCGCCTACCACTAACGAAGATCATTCCCGGATTAAATTTTCGAGCCGATTTTTGAGCCATGAACAACAAATGAATAAATGTTCATACGTTCTTTTGTAATCATTAACAAGCTCCGGGAACAAGTGCCTCATAGAAAAATCAGAATAAGATTCTTCTACGCTTCTTCCCGGGGTTAATTTCTTCACAATAATTTTTCTTGCCATGAAAAACTTCTCTAAGTTATTGGTACTGGGTCTGGTAGTAGGTTTAATTTTCGCTTCCTGCAAAAAAGACCCCGATCCACAGGAAAATCAATTTAGCACGCTTGCACAGTACATGCAGGACAACAACCTGGATCTTGCCACGATCAACGGCGGTTTTGCCAAGCCTGGTTCCGCCCTCAACGTCAACCCTACCGACTATTCGGTACCCGACTACTACGTCATTGACATCCGCACTGCCGACGCTTTCAACAGCGGCCACATCAAAAATGCGGTGAACGTTCCCATCACTAACGTACTCGACGAGGCTCCCAACGCAGCCGGCAAACCCATCCTCATAGTATGCGCTTCCGGCCAGACTGCAGGCCGCGCCGTTGCCGCTCTCCGCATGAAAGGCTACACGGCATATTCTCTCAAATGGGGGATGTCCGCATGGCACTCCAGCTTCAGCGGCACCTGGGAAGGCAAAAAAGGCGACTTCGCTTCCCCCAACTGGGTGACCACCGGCACGCCGCCTGCATACTCCACCTTCGGCACCCCCGAGATATTCAGCGATGCGGCCACACCGGAAGCTATCCTGGATGAGCAAATCGAAAAAATGCTCGCCAACACGGAATGGGGCGTAACCAAGGACATCGTCCTGGCCAACCCGGGCAACTACTTCATCAACAACTACTGGACACAGCCCGTTTGGGATCTCCTGGGCCACATCAATGGCGCGTACCGCATCAACGAAGACCTCAACCTCGCAGGTCTGAAATACCTTGATCCCAGCAAAACCATCCTGACCTACTGCTATACCGGCCAGACTTCCTCCATCACCAACGCATGGCTTGAAGTGCTCGGCTACGATACCAAGAGCCTTATGTTCGGCGCCAATGGCATCATCCACACCAACATGCTCAACTCCACGGATGACATCAAGAAAGTGACCTGGGGCGGCGCAGGCGCAGGCAGCAACCTCAACTTTGGCTACTACGACTCGAACGGTACGTATTTCAACCCGATACCGTAATGGTGAGAACGGAAGGGAAAGGGCCTCCTACCCTTTCCCTTTTACTACCTTCTTTTACCTTCATTTCAACTCCTTGCCATGAAAAAGCTAATTTTCGTCATACTGGCATCCCTGTTTTTCCTTCCCTCTTTCATGAAAGCACAAGGCTGTGTAGAACCCGAAGGCGACGAGCGTATCACCGTGATCGGGTTTATCCAGCCCCAGGTGGAATACAAACTGCTCGGGGAAGACTTCCTGGGTAACAATCTCAACAGCAGCAGCTTCTACTTCAACCGCGCCCGCCTGGGCGTCACGGGTGTTATACCCTACGACTTCAGCTACTACTTCATGACCGAGTTCAGCCCTACCCTGAACGGTCCGTTCATCATCGACGCTTTCATCTCCTACCGCCGCTTTGCGCCCTATATCAGCGCATCCATCGGCCAGTTCAAATCGCCCTTCGGCCTCGAACTGCTCACGCCCTGCCATAAACTCCTCGTCATCAACCGCTCCATGGTGGTCGACAACCTCAACTCCACCGCCCGCGGCAACCGCGACATCGGGTTCCTGGTATTCGGTGGCACCGGCGACCTGAGCATCTTCGGCTCCAAGGTTAAAAATATGTTCGGCTACCAGTTCGCCATCATGAACGGCACCGGCATGAACATCAAGGACGACAACAACCTCAAAGACTATATCGGACGACTGACTTTCCATCCCTTCGAATTCATTACCCTGGGCGCCAGCTTCCGCACCGGGCAACAACCGCCCAAAGTCGCAGGCGTCACCGACAACGACATTCGCACCCGCTACGGGTTCGACCTCGAATTCAAATACAAAGGCATCATCGTACAGGGTGAATACGTCAATGGCACCGACGAAGGTTCCTACACTGTAGGCGGCGGCTGCGGAGGCGAAATCACCACGATAACCGGCTCCCGCCAAAGCGATGGCTTCTTCGTACAGGCCGGCTACATGACCCCTTGGCGCATCCAGCCCATCGTGCGCTACGAAACCTTCGAACCCAACATGTCGGAAGATTTCAACGAAGACATCCAGAATGTCGTGACCTACGGTATCAACTACTTCTTCAACGACCGCATCCGCCTGCAGGCCAACTACCTGTACAAGGCAGAACAAACAGCAAGAACTGAAGTACCCAACGACGAAATACTGCTGCAACTCCAGGTCGAATTTTGAACAGGATCATCAGGATTTTGTCGGATCATCAGGATTTTAAATTTAAAACCGATCAAAAATGAAATCGCATAGCATTCTTTCCCTCATCCTCGGCCTCGTCTTTGCCCTTGTGAACTCTGTATCGGCACAGCCCGATATCATCTCTGCCAAAGACTTCGTGGCCCTGATGAAAACCAACCCCAAACTCGTCATCATCGACTCCGGCAAGGCCAAGGCTTACGCTGCCAACCACGTCAAGGGCGCTATCCATATGAATCACCTCGACCTGTATCAGAAAGACAACGAAATCGACGGCCTCATCCTGCCGGTTGATCAACTCGCCGCTTTCTTCGGCAGCAAGGGTATCGCTGAAAACAGCGAAATCGTGATCTACGACGACGGCTCCCAGAAATACAACACCCGCATCTACTGGATCCTCAAATACATCGGCGCTACCAATGTCAAGATGCTGCACATGGACATGGCTGAATGGGGCAAAGTGCGCGTCCCGCTCACCGCTACGCCCACAACCTACGAACCTGTCACTTTCGCCCCCTCGGTCAACCCCGACATCTTCGCCGACATTGAAAGGGTGAAAATGACCAACGATAACCCCTCCTTCGTGCTGATCGACGCACGCAGCGAAGCTGAATTCAATGGCACCGCAGAAGACAGCCAGGGCCACATCCCCGGCGCCATCAGCATCGACTACAAACTGTTCCTGACGGAAGCCGGCGCCTTCAAACCGGAAGAAGAACTCCGCAAAATGGTCGCCGACATGGGCATCACCCCCGAACAGGAAATCATCGCGTACTGCAAAACCAGCGTGCGCGCCGCCCCGGTCTACGTAGTGTTCAAAAATATCCTCGGCTTCGAAAAAGTCAGGGTATACGACGGCGCTTACAACGAATGGGTGGCCTCTAATCCGGTAGCGCAATAACTTGCAATACACAATTTCTGATTGACGAAAAACTAAGCAATTAGTTTTTTCTGGCAAGATGTCCTGCTTTGCGTGGAGGCGCGGGCAGGACTTCTTTTTTTAGTTTTCAGTTTTCAATTTTTAGTTTTCAGTTATGATCAAGTTCAACTGAAAATTGAAAACTGAAAACTGAAAACTAAAACTCCGGCAAAAGGCACTGCTTGGACACCCCCTTCATTGCCCCATCAAAGTCCTCCACCGCCCTGATCATCACTTTTGAATTGCCGTCATGGCAGCTCAGGCAGGCGCCGGCTCGCAGGATGCGGTGCTGCTCGGCCAGGCTGAAGGGGCGGGCGTTGGGGCGGGTGGTGGAAAGGCCCCGGGGTTCTTTGAGAAAAGGAATCCAGGCGTCTTGGGGAAGGCCGTCCTGGGGAGTGCCGACGTATTCGGGGGTGAAAAACCATTTTCCTTTTCCATTCACATTCCTGTATTCCAGCTTGCCGCGGCCGTAGCCGATGGCCAGGGGGTCGAGGTGACAGGAGGCACAGCTGCGGCCTGCGGCCGAGGTGGTGTGGGGCGCCACGGGGGCATGGAGCCGGTGAAAGGTCTCGCCTTTTTTCTTTTTTTGCGGAAAATCTGATTGGTCGAGCGTCATGACCATTCCGGGGATAAAGGTCTTGATCTGGCGGATCCGCTCCTCTCCCATCTCCATTTTCTCCACGACGCCCAAAACGGGCGGATCGGCAAAGAAGCCGCCCAGGTATTCTTCCCATTTGCCCTTGGTGCGCTTTTTATCCAACAAATCAAAAGCCTGAATATCGGGGTTGAAAGCCGTATGACAACCAATGCACTGCGGCGCCCAGGCCGTGTGGCAGGCGCCGCAGGTGAGGTTGTCGTGGGCCCTGCCTCGCGTGCAATCGTCGGCAGGCGGATTGAGCGGCCGCTTCACGCCGGTGTTTTTGCTCACCAGAAACGCCTTCCCCGAAGGGTCCACCCAGCCGTTCCACAGCGCTTCGCCCGATTGTCCGACCAGAAAATCGTGCCCTTGATAGGGCAGCTTGCGCAGGCCCAGTATCTTTTTGGTCTCTTGGTCGAGCCCTTCCCATCCCACCGTTTTGGGCGGTCCCGAAAAATGGCAATCCTGGCATTTGACCTTCACCGCGTCTTCCTCATGGAGGTAGGTCTTGCCGTCGCCCATGGTCTCGTTCGCGCTGTGGCAGTCGATGCAATCCATACCGCGGGTATGGTGCACATCCGGGGTGATCATTTGCAGGACCCGGCCGTCGGCCAGCACGCGATAAGCCGATTGGCCCTGTACCTGGTCGGGCGTCAGCAGGGTCTCGTGCCAGCCTTCGAAGCCCATGGAGATGCGGCCGGAGCGGCTGTGGCAGCCGAAGCAGTGGTCGTTGGTGACTTGAATCGTCAGTGAAGGGTGAAGGGTGAAGGGTGAAGAGGGGTTGTTGGGTTGTTGGGTAATGGGGGGATTCAGGTGACAGGCGAGGCAGCCGCCGCCGCGAGAGCGTTCGGAGATGGGGCCGGGATGTTCTTTTTCGTTGCCCAGGTGGCAGGAGGCGCAGAGGTGGCGCAGGTGTTTGTCGGCCGGGCTATGGCCGAGATCGCGCACGTGCGCGAAGGCGGCCAGGGTGTCGATCTCGCCGAAGACAAAGCGGTCGACGGTGATGACGCCGGCCATGGTGGTCATGAGAGAATGGTCGACGCGCTTGGCAATGTCGAGGTGGCAGTTGGCCGTGCCGCAGGTCTGGTACACGTTGCTCAGGTTGCCGGGAATCAGCACCATGCTTTTGTGGGCCTTTTTCTCCTCTACCGCGGTCGGATTGCCCAGGTGGCAGGAGGCGCAGCCGATGATGGCCGGGTCGTGCACCGCCGCGAAGCCGGTCATGTCGCTGTGGCAGTTGAGGCAGGCTTCCTTTGCGCCCAAGCTCGCAGAGGGCTTAACCTCCGACATGCGGCTGTCGCGGAGAAGGGCGCCGAACCAGTAAACCAAAATAGCGGCGAAGAGCACAACCCCAACAATCAAATTACGGACCGAAAAAATGCCATTTCCCATGCCGGACAAGGTAAGTACAGACTGATATTTATCACCCCTAATATTGAAAAAAATCATCATTCCCCAAGGCAAGATGGGTTTATTTTGGGCATTATTTATTGCATGAACAATCATTCATATAACATGAAAACAAGGCGGGATTTCATCAAGATAACGGGATTAGGCCTTGCCGGCATCGCTTTGGGCGGCGGAACCATACAATTTTTGAAGGGTTCCTCTATTTGGGATAGCGTCATGGCCGAGGGCGTCATGCGCACGCCCACCTATTGCGAGATCTGTTTCTGGAAATGCGCAGCCTGGGCTTATAAAGACGACACCGGCAAGCTGCTCAAACTCATCGGCCACGAGGAAGACCCGCACTGCAACGGGCGTTTGTGTCCGCGCGGCACTGGCGGTCTTGGCAGTTATTACGACACCGACCGGCTTCTATCGCCTTTGATCCGGGTCACGGAAGACGGAAAACAGACCTTCCGCAAGGCTTCCTGGGATGAAGCGCTGGGCCTGATCGCCGAGAAGATGAAGCAGATCGCCGAAAAAACCGGTCCGGAAAGCGTAGCCTTGTTCAACCACGGCTCTTCCGGCCATTTCTTCGAGCACCTGTTCAGCGCCTATGGGTCGAAAACCGTTGCGGCGCCTTCCTATGCGCAATGCCGCGGGCCGCGCGATGTGGGCTTCAAGGCCACCTACGGCTCCGCGTTGGGCTCTCCGGAACCCATCGACATTCGCGACACCCGCTGCCTGGTGCTGATCGGCTCCCACCTCGGAGAGAACATGCACAACAGCCAGGTGCAGGAAATGTCTGACGCCATTGACCGCGGCGCAGACATCATCACCGTCGACCCGCGCTACTCGACCGCGGCCAGCAAATCCAAATTCTGGCTGCCCATCAAGCCCGCCACCGATATCGCGCTGCTGCTGGCCTGGATGCACGTGCTGATCTACGAAGACCTCTACGACAAAAAATACATCGAACAATACGCCAATGGCTTCGACCGCCTGAAGCAGCACGTGCGCCGCTTCACCCCCGAGTGGGCCTACGGCATCACCACCATCAAGCCCGATGTGATCCGCCAGACCGCCCGCCTGATGGCCAGCGCTTCCCCGGCTACCCTCATACACCCGGGCCGCCACGTCACCTGGTACGGCGACGACACCCAGCGCTCCAGAGCCATCGCTATTCTCAACGCCCTGCTGGGCTCCTTTGGACGCCGCGGGGGCTTCTACTTCAAGGAAGCCATGAAAATGCCCGATTTCCCGACCCCCGAATATCCTGAACCCAGGTGGACCTGGAAGGACACCCTCGGCGACCGCTTCCCCCTCGCCGACACTGGCGTGACCAACACCATCATCGACGCTTCCATCACCGAAAACGGCGTGGAGCCAAAGGTCAAAGCGTGGGTCGTCACCGGTACCAACCTTCCGGTCGCCATACCCGACAAAGCGCGCCTTGAAAAAGCGTTCAACGAACTCGAACTCGTGGTAGTCGTCGACACCATGCCCATGGAGATCACCGGCTACGCCGACGTCATCCTGCCGGAATGCACGTACCTGGAGCGCTATGACGAGGTCCGAACGGCCCCCGGCCGCGAGCCCTACATCGCCCTCCGCATGCCCGCCGCCGAACCCATGGGCGACTCCAAGCCCGCCTGGTGGATGGCCAAACAACTGGGTGAAAAACTCGGCCTGAGCGCTTATTTCCCCTATGAAGACTACACTGAAGTGCTCGACTGGCAGCTGCAGCAAGTAGGCAGCTCGCTGGAGGAATTGAAAAAGATCGGGGTCAAAAAGTTCGATCGCAAAAGCATGCAGCTCTATCTGGAAGAAGGGCAAGAGTACACCTTCCCCACTCCCAGCGGAAAGATCGAACTCTATTCGGAAGAATTTGCCAGCTACGGCTTCGACCCCATGCCCAACTACACGGCCCACCCCGAGCCGCCGGAAGGCTTCTACCGCCTGATCTACGGCCGGGCGCCCATGCATACCTTCAGCCGCACCGCCAACAACCCTTACCTCACCGACCTGATGGACGAAAACAGCGCCTGGGTCAATCCCAAGGTCGCTAAACTCTGGGACCTTAAAAACGACCAGAAAGTGTACCTCAAGAACCAGGACGGTGTAGTCAGCGACTTCCCCATCAAGGTGCGCATTACCGAACGGATTCGCTGGGATTCAGTCTACATGGTGCATGGCTTCGGCCAGACCCAGAAAGAGCTCAGCCGCTCCTTCGGAAAAGGCGCCAGCGACACCCAGCTCATGACCTCAGTGATGATGGACCCCATCATGGGCGGTACGGGCATGCGCGGCAACTTTGTAACCTTTATTACGGATGAACCTGTTAAAGCCGTCGAATCATGAGATACGCAATGGCTATCGATACCAAGAAATGTGTAGGCTGCAGCGACTGCGTCATAGCCTGCCAGATTGAAAACTCCGTGCCCGTGGGCTACTGCCGCGACTGGGTAACGGAGACCGTACACGGCTCCTACCCCAACCTGGAGATGGAAATCCGCTCCGAGCGCTGCAACCACTGCGACAACGCGCCCTGCGTGCGCTGCTGCCCCACCGGCGCCAGCCATATCGTGGAAGGCGGGGTAGTGCTTGTCACACCCAACGAATGTATCGGCTGCGGGGCCTGCATCGAATCCTGCCCCTACGACGCCCGCTTCTCACACCCCGACGGCTATGTCGACAAATGCACCTTCTGTATCCACCGCGTGCGCAAGGGCCTGCAACCGGCCTGCGTGTCCGTCTGCCCAACCAAGTGCATGTACTTCGGCGACATCGACGACCCCACGAGCGAAATCGCGCAACTGCTCGCCACCCGCAAGCACAAGGTGCTGGCGCCGGAGGCAGGCACGAAGCCGCAGGTGTATTATTTAATTTAGTTGAGAAGTTGAGAAGTTGAGAAGTTGAGAAGAGAAAAAGAAAAAAGACATGAAAGAGGAAATCATTATCAGTGGAAGGAATATACCGCATATCGATCCGCATTTGAATTTGTGGCACTGGCCCATTCCGGTTTATCTGTTTTTGGGCGGTTTGGCTGCGGGTATTTTGTTTTTCGCGGCATTGTATACCATTAACGGCAAGGAAAAAGAATTGCCTACGGCGGTGAAATGGTCGACCTTCCTGGCGCCGTTCATGCTGGTGCTGGGCTTGTTCTTCCTGTTTATCGACCTGAAGCACAAGTGGTTTTTCTGGCAGCTGTACACCACCCTCCGCATCGAGTCGCCCATGTCGTGGGGCGCCTGGACGTTGATGGCCATCACGCCGCTGTCGTTTCTCTGGGCGGCCAGCTACCTGAAAGAGCTGATCCCCACCTGGCATTGGCGTTATGCGTGGCTGGAGCGTTTCGAAGGCTGGATTATCCGCAACCGCAAGGGCATTTCCTGGGTGATGATCATCCTGGCCATCATCCTGGGTATCTACACCGGCATCCTGCTCTCCGCCTTCAACGCCCGCCCGCTGTGGAACACCGCCCTGCTGGGCCCCCTGTTCCTGACCTCGGGCCTTTCCACCGCCGCGGCCACGATCATGTGGATGTCGAAAAATCACGCCGAGCGCAAACTCTTCACCCGCATCGACCTGATCCTGATCGGCATCGAGCTGTTCCTGATCACCCACCTGTTCATGGGCTTCCTGGCAGGTCCGGAGGTGCAGATCGACGCTGCGCAATTGTTCCTGGGCGGCAGTTACTCCTGGCCTTTCTGGGGCCTGGTAGTCGGTTTGGGGCTCGTCGTGCCATTCCTGCTTGAAGTGCTGGAACTGCGGGGCATCAAGATACCGGCTGCGGTTCCCGCTTCCCTGATCCTCATCGGAGGCCTGATCTTCCGGATCATCATGGTCGAAGCCGGTGAAGCAACGAGGTGGTTGTATTGATTTTTAAAAAAGAAAAGAAAAAGACAATGAGGCTTCCGATCCTTTATAGCATCTTATTTCTGGCGCTGTTTTCATCCTGCAGTTCCGATAAAAAAGACACGCGCGTCTCCCCGCAGACCCTGCTCACCGAGATCAGCGAAAAGCGCCGCTTTGCCAATACCGACCAGCTGGCCGACTGGCTCATCCAAAAAGACCCCAGCCTGCTGCTCGTCGACGTGCGCTCGCCCGAAGAATTCAGCGCCTACACCCTCCCCGGCGCCATCAACGTACCGCTGGCCAACCTGCTCAGCCCGGAAGAACAGGCGCGCCTCGACTGCGAAAAACACCGCATCGTATTCTTCTCCAACGGCTCCGTGCTGGCGGAAAAAGCCTGGGTCATCAACCGCAGGCTGGGCTGCGCCAGCGCCCAGGTGCTAAAGGGCGGACTCAACGAATGGACCGCCACCATCCTCGCCCCCGAGGCGCCCCCGGTAACCGCCTCAATGGAGGAGTTCGACCTGTATCAGTTCCGCAAAGCTGCCAGCCTCTATTTCTCCGGCGGCAGCCGCTCCCTGGAACCCGAAACCTTCGTCGAACCGCCGAAAGAATCAGCCACCCCTGCGCCGCAAGCCAAAAAGTCGGTGCCGCTGCAGCAGAAGAAGGTGGAGGTGGAAGTGGAGGAGGAGGAAGGGTGCTGATAGGAGGTGAAAAGGTGAAAAGGTGAAAAGGTGAAAAAGTGAAAAAGAAAAAGCAATGAATATCCTCTTGATTCGTCGTCAATTTTATTTTATTTTTTCCATTTTTGTTTTCATATCTGTTTTAGGGTGTGGGAAAAATGGAAAATTCCAGGTATCGACAACAGATGCGGTGCAGGCTATGCTGTTTTCAGAGGAGGTAGTCGTGCCTGCGGAGATCATGGAAACCGTACAAGCTGCTGGTGAAGCAGCGGTGCTGGTCGACGTGAGGCCGCCTTCGGATTTTGTAAACGGGCATCTGCTCAATGCCATCAACGTGCCGGCACAACACGTGCTGGAGCCCGAGTACGTCAAACTGTGGAAAAAAGAAGGGGTGACCTATTATTTCTACGGCGCCGACCAGCTCGAAGCCAACGGTCCCTGGATGGTGCTGCGCCAGATGGGTTATACCAACATCCGCGTTTTGCAGGGCGGACTGGGATATTTCGCCGACTTTTCCGACTCCTCCTTCCTCAAACTGGAGGATGAAACGGCACGCTACAACTACGCGGAGGTATTCTCCAAAGCCGTAGAAGAAGCCAACAAGATCAACGCCGCCGCCCCCAAGCCCGAAGCCGCTCCCGCAAAACCCAAGGAGGTGGTGCCGCAAAAACGGCCCAAGCTGCAACAGCCGGCGGCTCAAGAAGTGGAAGAAGAGGAAGGGTGCTGATTATTTTAGTCTTCAGTTTTTAATTTTCAGTTTTCAGTTGAACAACTGAAAACTGAAGACTGAAAACTGAAAACTCAAATAGGTGGTATCACATTCTTGAAATGCCCGTTCATCTGGGCTTTTCGGCGCAATTCATCCATCTCAGCCACGGCGGGTAGGATCGACTCGAGGTGTTCGAGCAGGTACTGCTGACGCCCCATCTCGTCGAGGATGCAGAGAAAATCGTACTCCTGCTGCAGGGAAAAACCCACCTGGTGGGCATAGTCGTAGGTGCGGAAGCCCAATGGGTTATCTTCGATCTCCATATTGACCTGCAGTCGCCGGAACAAATCGCTTAGCTTGTCGATGAGGAGTTGGGCGACCATGGGGTCGCCGTCGGGCTCATCAGTTACCCGCCTGACTTCGCCCGCGGCGTAGAGTTTGCCGGGCGCTACTTTCATAAAACGCTCGATACGGAAAAGGCCGAGACCGCGAGTACGGATGTCCATCTCCCCGTTCGGATATCTCCGCTCCACCTCAATCAACTCGATCTCCGTGCCCAGGTCCATCACCTGGTTGCCGATAAAAGCCGGGATGCCGAAGGTAATGCCGTCGCGCTCGCACTCACCGATCAGTTGCTTGTACCGGGGTTCGAAGATGTGCAGGTTGACAGTTTCTCCGGGGAAGACGACCATTCGTAAGGGGAAGAGGGGAAGCATGAAGAGTTGAGAAGTTGAAAAGTTGAGAAGTTGAGGAGAGAACAGCCATGGAATGAAATAGTTGAATTCCACTCCTCATCTTCTCAACTTCTCATCTATTTTCGTACTTTTAAGGCAAAGTATACGTTCTGAAGCTATACATTCATTCACCCAATCAAGCCCCAATATTATGCAACGGCATAACGCTCTCCGGAGGGTGGCGGTCCTGCTCCTCTCCATCGGCCTTTTGACAACGATCTCCTGTGAAAAAAGAACGGCCCAGCCCCTGAACGACCTGGTGCGGTCTTACGTTTACGGTTACACCTCGGGGGTGATCTCGAAGGCCTCCAGTATTCAGGTTCGCTTTGCGCAACCGGCTGCTGAGTCGGGCGAGATCGGAGCGCCCCTCAAGTCGAGCCCCTTATCTTTCTCCCCTTCCATCAAAGGCAAAGCGCATTGGGAAGATGAGTTCACCCTGGTTTTCCAGCCCGAGGAGTACCTGCCTTCCAATGAACGCTATATCGCCACGGTTTCTCTTGGATCGATTTTCAAGGGCCTGCCCAAGGAAGCCCGCTCGTTTGAATTCGACTTCGAGACCCGGGAGATGTTTTTCGAAGTCAATGTAGAAATGATGCAGGCCGTCGATCCCGCCAAACTCGACAAGCAGGAGCTCATCGGTTTCATCCGGACCAGCGACGTCGCAAACGCCGAACCCGTGGAAAAACTCCTGAGCGCCAAACAAAACGGCAAAGCCCTGCCCATCAGCTGGGAACACAACGCCGAGGAAATGCGGCATCAGTTCGTGGTTGGCGACATCGCCCGCACCGAAAAGGACGGCGAGATGAGCCTGTCGTGGAACGGCAAAGCGCTCGACGTCGACTACAAGGGCGAAAAAACCATCGAAGTGCCCTCCCTGAGCAACTTCAAGGTGATGGATGTGAAGGTCTATCATTCTCCGCAACAATACATCGCCGTCAACTTCTCCGACCCCCTGCTGTCAGGGCAAAACCTGGCCGGTTTGGTCGCCATTTCAGGCTACGGCGGCCAGCTCAACACCACCATAGACGGCAACCGCCTGCTCATCTACCCGTCCTCCCGCCTGGGCGGCGAGCAAACCCTCAACATCCAGGCAGGGGTGCGCAACATCCTCGACCGCAGGATGCCCAACCCGGTGGTCTGGAACCTGGCCTTCGAACAGTCCAAACCCGCCGTGCGCCTCGTCGGCAACGGCGTCATCATGCCCAATTCCAACGGACTGGTCTTCCCCTTCGAAGCTATCAACCTGACGGCCGTCGATGTGGAGATCTTCCAGATTTTCCACAACAACGTCCTGCAATTCCTCCAGACCAACGAACTGGACGGCTACGGCGAACTGGAACGGGTCGGGCGCATCGCCATCCAGAAGAAGATCGACCTCAAGGGCCTCAACCCCGTTAGCAACTCCGCTGAGTGGACCCGCTACGCCCTCGATCTGAGCGATCTGATCAAGAAAGACCCGCAGTCTATCTATCAGGTGCGCATCGCCTTCCGCAGGGAGTATTCCAGCTTCCAGTGCGAATCGGCTCAGGCTGTGCAGGTTTCAGGCGAGAATGGTGACGACGATTACTACTACTACGAAGACGATTACAACCCCTATGGCGAAGTCGAAGAGATCAAGAGTATCATGGGCGGCTGGTATGGCCGCGACGGTTACTACCGGGGTTACAACTGGGAACACCGTGAGAATCCCTGTTTCCCCGCCTTTTACAACTATGAAAACTTCGTACGCCGCAACGTCATAGCCTCCGACCTGGGCATCATCGCCAAAACCGGCAAGGACGGCTCAGCGCTTTTTGTCGTGACCGACCTGCGCACGGCGCGCCCCGTTTCCAGCGCCACCATTGAAATCTACGATTTCCAACAACAAAAAATACAGCAAGCCAACACCAATGATCAGGGTATCGCCGAAGCCAACATCGAAGGCAGGGCATTTGTGGTGGTGGCGAAAAAAGGCGAGCAGTCCGGCTATCTCAAGCTGCGTGACGGGCAGGCCCTTTCGCTGAGCCGCTTCGACGTGAGCGGGGCCGTCACACAGAAAGGCCTCAAAGGCATGATCTATGGCGAAAGAGGCGTCTGGCGTCCGGGCGACTCCCTCTTCCTCCATTTCATTCTGGAAGACAAAACCGAGCAACTGCCCGAAGGCTACCCCATCTCTTTCGAACTGTTCAACCCCAAAGGGCAGTTGTTTGAAAAACGCACCACCTCCGCCAACGAGGGCGGTATCTACCCGCTCTTCGTGCGCACCACGCCCGACGTGCCCACCGGCAACTGGATCGCCAAGGTCAAGGCCGGCGGCGCTACCTTCGACAAGGTGCTCAAGATCGAGACCATCAAGCCCAACCGCCTCAAAGTTGTGCTCGACTTTGGCAAAGAAGTACTCAGAGCCCCCGATGGCCCCATTGCGGGCAAAATCCAATCCAACTGGCTGCACGGCGCCCCGGCGCAGAACCTGCGCGCGGTGGTGGAGGCCCAACTGGTTTCCACGCCCACGAGCTTCAGCTCCAGCCCCGGCTTCACCTTCGACGATCCGGCAAGGCGCTCCTTCCAGCAGGACCCGATGGTCGTTTTCGATCAGCGCCTGCAGGAAGACGGCAGCAGCAACTTCCGGGCGGACCTGCTGGGCAACGCACAGGCCCCCGGCAAGATGATGGCGCGCTTCAAAGCCCGCGTGTTTGAAGAAGGCGGGGATTTCAGCAGCGGCAACCTGAGCCTGCCTTTCCACCCCTACAACGCCTATGTGGGCGTCAGGGTCGAGGAGGGGAAAAAAGGGTATTACCAGTATGAAGTAAAAGACGATGTTCCGCTGGTATTTACCCTGGTCGACACAGAGGGCAAGCCCCTTTCCAACAAAAACCTGAGCGTAGGCCTCTACCGCGTCGACTGGCGCTGGTGGTGGTCGGATTACAGCGATTACCACGGCGAATACTCCAGCAGCGACCACTACAACGCCATCCAGAAAACCGACCTGACCACCAACGCCAAGGGACAGGCCAGCTGGAAGGTCAAGCCCGAAGAATGGGGACGCTACATGGTGCGCGTATGCGACCTGTCGGGCGGCCACTGCTCCGGAACCTACTTCTACGCCGGCTATCCCTGGTACGATGAAGACGGCGGCGGCATGCCCCAGGAAGCGGCCATGCTGACCTTCACGACCGACAAGGAGAAGTACATGGTCAACGAAACCGTGACCCTGCGCGTGCCCGCAAGCGCCGACAGCCGCGTGCTGATCACTTTGGAAACAGGTTCCAAGGTCATCCAGACCCGCTGGGAACAGGCCAAGGCCGGGGAGAATATCTTTACCTTCAAGACTACTCCGGAGATGACGCCCACTGTCTACGCACATGTGTCGCTCATCCAGCCCCATAACCAGCTCAACAACGACCTGCCGATCCGCATGTACGGCGTGACGCCCATTCAGGTGGAGGATCCCAAAACCCGCCTCCAGCCCCAGATCGCCATGCCCAAGACCCTGGAGCCGGAGAAATCATTTACCCTCGAGGTATCTGAAGAAAAGGGCCAGGCCATGGCCTACACCGTCGCCATCGTCGACGACGGCCTGCTCGACCTGACCAACTTCAAGACGCCGAATCCCTGGGATGTGTTCTACGCCCGCGAAGCGCTCGGCGTCAAGACCTTCGACATGTACGACTTCGTGCTCGGCGCTTACGGCGGATCGCTGGAGCGCCTGCTCAGCGTGGGCGGCGACGGCGCCGAACTGGCCTCGCCCGCAGCTGACCAGGCAGCGCAGCGCTTCAAGCCCGTTGTCATGCACGCAGGGCCTTTCTACCTGCAACGCGGCCGCACCGCCAAACACACCTTCACCATGCCCAACTACGTGGGCTCGGTGCGGGCCATGGTCGTGGCGGTCAAAGACGGCGCCTACGGCAACGCAGAGAAGACCGTGACGGTCAAAAAACCGCTCATGCTGCTGGCTACCCTGCCCCGGGTGCTCAGCCCGGGCGAGTCGCTGCGCCTGCCGGTCAACGTCTTCGCCATGGAAGACGGCATCAGCCAGGTGACGGTGAGCGTGGAAGAGACGAGCGGGCTCGTAAAATGGGGCGGCGGCAAGTCGCAAACCGTCAATTTCTCCAATAAAGGCGAAAAAATGGCCTACTTCGACCTCAGCGTCGGCGAAAAAGTGGGCAAAGCCAAATTCACCGTCAAGGCTACCAGCGGTAAGCACCAGGCCAGCCATCAGATCGAATTGCAGGTGCGCAACCCCAACCCCTACGTCACCCGCATAGAACAGGGCATGGCGGAGGCAGGCAAGGAATGGTCGCTGAGTTTCCAGCCCGTCGGCATGGAAGGCACGAATTCCTCCGTTCTCGAGGTCTCGACCCTGCCGCCCATCAACCTCGAAGGTCATCTGCGGTACCTGATCCAATACCCCTATGGCTGCCTGGAACAGACCCTGTCGGGCGGCTTCCCGCAACTCTACGTCGACCGCCTGCTCAAGACAGACGATGAGCAAAAGAAAAAGGTGGCCAAAAATGTCCAGGCCGCCATCGACCGGCTGCGCACCTTCCAGACAGCGGAAGGCGGCTTTGCCTACTGGCCTGGCGACCGCCACGTCAACCACTGGTCGAACACCTATGCCGGCCACTTCCTGCTGGAAGCCCAGGCACTGGGCTATTCCGTGCCCGCCGGCATGATCGAGCGGTGGACAAGCTATCAGAAAAAGCTGGCCAAAACCTGGGATCCCAAGCAGAACCAGGATGGTTTCTACGCCAATCACTCCAATGAACTGAGCCAGGCCTACCGCCTCTACGCCCTGGCCCTGGCCAAAGACCCCGATATGGGCGCCATGAACCGCCTCCGCGAATCGGCCAACCTGCATCCCACCGCCAAATGGCGCCTCGCAGCCGCCTACGCCCTGGCCGGACAAAAGGACGTAGCTACCAAACTGCTCAGCGGACTGGGAACCGAGGTGCCCGACTACCGCGAACTGGCCGGCTCCTACGGCTCGCCCGTCCGCGACAAGGCCATGATCCTGGAGACCCTGGTGCAGCTGGAGCGCAAGGATGAAGCAGCGAAGCTCGTGCGGGCACTGGCCCAGGATGTAGGAAAATCGAGCTGGTACAGCACCCAGGAGATCGGCTACACCCTGCTCAGCATCGGCAAATACGCCAGGGCATATCCGCCCGCCTCCGGTATCCGCTTCCAGTACCAGCAGAACGGCGGTACGCTGGCCGATGCGGGCGCTCAGACGCCGGTCATGCAAATCGCCCTGTCGCCCAAAGGCGGAAGTATCAAATTGAAGAATACCTCCGACGGCCTGCTCTACATCCGCGTCATTTCTACCGGACAACCACTGGCCGGGCAGGAGGCCAGCACAGCTGAAAACCTCCAGATGAAGGTGAACTACCTCACTACTGAGGGACAGCCGCTGGATGTGTCCAGGCTCAAACAAGGCAGCGATTTCATCGCCGAGGTGACGGTGACGCACCCCAACTACCCCTTCACCTACACTTACAATGAGATGGCCCTCCACCAGGTCTTCCCCTCCGGCTGGGAGATCATCAACACGCGGATGGACGACCTGGAGCGCCTCAATAACCAGTCACGGCCCGACTACCAGGATGTGCGCGACGACCGGGTCTACACCTTCTTCGACCTGAGGCCGGGCACGACGCAGGTGTTCCGCATCCGTCTCAACGCGGCGTATCAGGGCAGGTATTACCTCCCCGCCGCCGTATGCTCGGCGATGTATAGCGACCAGATCACCGCCTCCCAGGCCGGGCGCTGGGTGGAAGTGTCGTTGTGACAGGATTTTCAGGATGGCGACGGATCATCAGGATTTTTTATTTTCGGAAAAAAATCTGATGATCCGTCGCTTTTTCTTGTTCCTCTTTCTTCCATTTTTCTCCTGCTGTGTACAGCTTCCCCTCTCCTACTCCCCTCAAAAAACAGCCGTCTCGGATGGCGATATGATCGTGGCGGCCCACCCATTGGCGGTGAGGGCCGGTCATGAGATATTCGCCAAAGGCGGCAACGCCGTGGATGCAGCTATCGCTGTGCAATTTGCCCTGGCGGTGGTTTACCCCCGCGCCGGCAATATCGGAGGCGGCGGATTCATGGTGTTGCGAAAACCCGACGGCGAAGCCGATGCGCTCGACTACCGCGAAAAAGCGCCCCTGGCCGGCAACAGAGACATGTACCTCGACAGCCGCGGCGAGGTGATACCCGATCTCAGCCGCGCCGGACATCTGGCCGCCGGCGTTCCCGGCACCGTCATGGGCATGTATGAAGCGCACAAAAAATACGGCAGGATCGAGCGCTTCGGCGATCTGCTGAAACCCGCCATCCGGCTGGCCAAAAGGGGCTTCCCCATCTCCCGGGCTGAAGCGGAGCGGCTGAACACCTACCAGGAAGACTTCCGCAAATGCTCCACCCTTCCCAACCCATTTACCGAAGAAAAAAACTGGCAAGCCGGCGACCTGCTCGTGCAGCCCGAGCTCGCGCGCACGCTGGAGCGCTTACGCGACGAGGGACCCGCAGGGTTTTACCAGGGAGAGACGGCGAAATTGCTGCTCGAAGAAATGGCGCGGGGAGGAGGCCTAATCACCCAGGCCGACCTCGACCAATACCGGGCCCTTTGGCGCCAGCCCATCACAGGCGCCTACAAAAACTACCGGATCATCTCCATGTCCCCGCCATCGAGCGGAGGGGTGGCTCTGTTGCAGCTGCTGCGCATCCTGGAGCCCCACGAACTCAAGGCGGGCGACCCCTCCACCATGCACCTCATGATCGAAGCCATGCGCCGGGTGTATGCCGACAGGGCCTACTACATGGGCGATCCCGACTTCTACCCCGTGCCCGCCGACTCCCTGCTCGACAAGGACTATCTCTCAGAAAGAATGGCCGATTTTTCTCCCGAAAAAGCCACGCCCAGCGGCCAGACCCAGTGGGGCGAGGTGCGGGTGCAGATGGAGCGGTTTGAAACCACGCATACCTCGGTGGTAGACCGCGACGGCATGGCTGTGGCTGTGACCACCACCATCAACGACAACTACGGCAATAAAGTGGTGGTGGGGGGCGCCGGTTTTTTCCTCAACAACGAAATGGACGATTTTAGCGTCAAACCGGGCGTGCCCAACCTGTACGGGCTGCTGGGCGGCGAAGCCAACGCCATCGAGCCCGGCAAGCGCATGCTCAGCAGCATGACGCCTGCGATTGTGGAAAAAGACGGAGAGCTGTTCCTGGTGCTGGGATCGCCGGGCGGCTCGACCATCATCACATCCAACCTGCAGGTCATCCTCAACGTGATCGAGTTTGGCATGGAACTACCCGATGCCGTGGCCGCGCCGCGCTTCCACCACCAGTGGCTGCCGGAGGAGGTGTGGGTGGAAGAGGGGCGATTTGATCCGGCATTGTTGAAAATGCTGGAACAAAAAGGCCATTCGTTTGTAGAGAAGAAACGTTTGGGCATTGTCAAGGCCATACAGGTGCTGCCCGATGGGCGAAGGGTCGGGGTTGGGGATGGAAGGAATCCGGATGATCATGCGGAGTGAAAGAGTGAAAAAGTGAAAAAGTGAAAAAGATAGCAATGAAGAGATACATTTTTACCACTACATTTCTATGTCTGGCTTTTTTGGGGATGTCGCAATCCCTGACTATTTAGGGGTTTAACCAGACGCGGTTGCAGCGGCAGAAAACGGCCATGACCATTTTGGGGACCTGGGCGGTGGGCAACATCGCGGCGGGCGCTATTTTGCAGGGGCGGGCGGAAGGCAGCGACAAGTATTTCCACCAGATGAACATCGGCTGGAATGCCGTCAATTTGGCGATTGCGGGATTGGGGTATTGGGGCGTGATGCGGATGGACCCGGCGGGGATGAGCGCCTGGGAGAGCGTGGACAGCCACTACGGGTTTCAGAAAATACTGCTTTTTAACGCGGGCTTGGACGTGGGCTACATGCTCGGCGGGGCCTGGCTGATGGAGCGGGCGAAGAACACGCCGCTGGAGAAGAACCCGGAACGGCTAAAGGGATTCGGGCAATCGATCGTGTTGCAGGGGGCCTTTTTGTTCCTGTTCGATCTGGGCACTTACCTCTGGCTATCCTCCTCGAACGGGCAGATACCGGAATTGCTGGGGCATGTGGGTCCGGCGAGCCAGGGAATCGGGTTGAGTTTGAGGTGGTGAGATAGTAGAATAACCCAACCATTCACTATATTTGCGCGGTGGAAAAGACCCTCGAGCAATACAACCAGATCATTGAACGCTGTAAAGAGATCTTCCTCGCGAAGACAGCTGATTACGGGACCGCATGGCGCATCCTGCGCCTGCCGTCGCTGACGGATCAGCTATTTATCAAGGCCAGCCGGATCCGCAGCATCGAAGAAAAGGGGGTGCAGAAAGTCGGCGACTCGGTCGAGAACGAGTTCATCGGCCTGGTCAATTACAGCATCATCGCCCTCATCCAGCTCACCTTATCCGACAACGACCCGATGGAACTGCCGGCCGAAGACCTGCGCAAGCGATACGACGAAGAAGTCCGTATCACGCGCGACCTCATGGCCGACAAAAACCACGACTACGGCGAGATCTGGCGCGACATGCGCGTCAGCTCCCTGACCGATATCATCCTGATGAAGATCCTGCGCATCAAGCAGATCGAAGACAATCAGGGCAAAACTCTTATTTCCGAAGGCCTTGACGCGAATTACAGAGACATTGTGAATTATGCGGTATTTGCCTTGATAAAATTAGGTGAGGAGGTGAGAAGATGAGAAGAGGAAGACATTCAAACAACCCAATACCCCAACAACCTAACAACCCCAAAAAATAAACTATTGACCTCATAAACTCATAAACTAAAAACAGATATGTCTCTAGCTACAATGGTCTTAATGATAGCCGCCATCGGATTGGTTTGGACCCTGGTGGTGGCTTTTGGCTTTCGGGCGCATAAAAACTGGCTGGTATCCTTTTTGCAGAGTTTTGCGGGCGCCCTGTTCGTGTTTTCGGGAGCGGTGAAGGCGGTCGACCCGCTGGGTACGGCTTACAAGATGGAGCAGTACTTTGCCGAGTTCGAATCGCTTTTCCAGGGAACCTGGTTTTCCTTTATCAGCCCCATATTTCCGCGCCTTTCGGCATCGTCCGACACCTTTTCGGTGGTGATGATCGTGTTTGAGATCGTGCTGGGCTTCATGCTGCTCATCGGCGCGAGGCCGAAGCTGACGGCCTGGCTGTTTTTCCTGCTGATCGTCTTTTTCCTCATTCTGACCGGTTTTACCTACCTGACAGGCTATGTGCCTTTTGGCGTCAATTTCTTCGAATTCGGAAAATGGGGAGAATTTCAGGAAAGCAACATGAAGGTAACCGACTGCGGCTGCTTTGGCGACTTTGTAAAGCTCAAGCCATTTACCTCGTTCATGAAAGATGTTGTGCTGCTCGTACCGGCATTGGTATTCCTTTTCGCCACCAAGCAGATGCACCGGATATTCACGCCCCTGGGCCGTTCGGCCATCGTGTGGGTATCGACTATCGGCCTGGTCATCTACTGCCTGAGCAACTACGCATGGAACGAGCCCCATTGGGACTTCCGCCCCTTCAAGGAAGGCGCCAACATCGCCGAGCGCAGAGCACTGGAGGAAGAAGCCATGGGCAACGTGAAGATCCTGGCCTATAAGATCACCAACAAGCAGACCGGCGAGGTGCAGGAGATTCCCTACGACGAATACATGAAGCGTTTTGCGGAGTTCCCAAAGGAACAGTACGATTTTGAGCAGATCAAATCCGAGCCCGAGATACAGCCCACCAAGATCAGCGAATTCGACATCGAGGATCAGGACGGCAACATGGTAAGCGAAGAATTGCTGGCCGACCCGGGCTACACCCTGATGATCGTGGCCACCAAGCTGCCCTATGAGAGCATGACGGCTGTCACCACGGTTATGGATTCGATCTGGCTGGTCGACACCGTGCGCTTGGAGGGAAGCGATTCCGTCAGCCTGGTGCGCCGCCTCGACAAGGTGACACCTCGTGAAATGGAGGAAGCGAAGTACGCCTTCGACGAAAAATACGTCAAATACTACACCGAAAAAGTCAACCCGCTGGCGGAAGCCGCTGAAAAGGCCGGCTGGAAGGTTTTCGCAGTGACATCCTACGGCGACCCCGGCATGATCGACAACTTCCGCCACACGGCCCAGACCGCCTATCCTTTCCACCTGGCCGACGACATCCTGCTCAAAACCATCATCCGCTCCAACCCCGGCATCGTGATCTGGAAAAACGGCGTCATTTTGAAGAAATGGCATTTCCGGAAGCTGCCGAAGGCGGAGAAGGTGATGGAGAAGTTTAATTAGGCCTTAAACCAGTTGAGAGTTGAGAGTCTCCACTCTCCACTCTCAACTCTCAACTAAGAAAAAATGCTGAGCCGAAGGAACGTACGCATCAAAGTCATGCAAGTGCTCTATGCCATGAGCAGGGATGAAGACCTGAGCATAGAGGCCTGTCTTACACAATACCGCCAAAGCGTCAACCGCTCCTTCGAGCTGTATCTGTTCAACCTGTGGCAGCTGCTGCAGGCGGCGCTCTACGCCAGGGAGGATCTTGCCCGGCGCAGGGCCAAACACCTTCCTTCTGACGAGGACAAGCGATTCACCGCCAAATTGTGCGACAACCCGCTGACGCGCTCCCTGCTCGACAATACCGAACTGCTCAAGTACGTCAAGGCCTACCACGTCGACGAGAAAATGGACGAGGACATCGCGCGGACCCTCTACGTCGATTTCGCCAAGACGGACGATTATCCGGCCTACCTGACCCAACAGGAGTCGAACGGCGAGGATCACACCCACGCCCTGCTTCAGTTGTACAAAACCTGCGTCAACAACGAGGTGTTCAACGACCGCATTGAAGACTATTTCCCCACCTGGACCGACGATAAGTCGCTCGTAGTGGGCAGCATTAAAAAGACCCTCAAGGCCCTCCCCGCCCCTGATGACTTCCTGCACGAGTACATCCCCCCGCGGGAGACCACCCAGGAGTTTGGCGAGACCCTGCTCAAAGAAGTGCACCTCCAGGAAAAAGAGCTGATGGAGCTCATTGAGCCCGCGCTCAAGAACTGGGATGCCGAGCGCGTGGCCATCATCGACATGATCCTGATCAAGATGGCGCTGGTCGAGCTGATGTCATTCCCCACCATCCCTACCAAGGTGACCATCAACGAGTTTGTGGAAATATCGAAGATGTACAGCACCGACAAGAGCAAGGATTTCATCAACGGCATCCTGGACCGGCTGATGAAGAAGCTTCAGAAAGAAGGTAAAATCCAAAAAGAAGGCAGAGGGCTCATCGAAGACTAGGCCCCAAACAAACGCTCCATGAAAGCTCCCCACTGGACAATCATCCTGTTTGCCCTCCTGTTGCCTGTTGCCGCTTCGGCGCAGGCCCCCGGCAAGTTCCGCAAATCCGACCGCGACGGCGACGGCGTAAAAAACAAGCGCGACCACTGTCCGGATGAAGCTGGTCCTGCCGCCCTGTTCGGCTGCCCCGACCGCGACAGCGACGGTGTCATCGACAGCAAAGACCTTTGCCCGGATCAAGCCGGTCTGGAGTACCTGTTTGGCTGCCCCGACCGCGACGCCGACGGCATCAGCGATCTTTTTGACGAATGTCCGGACACGCCGGGCCTGGCAGAGCGAAAAGGCTGCCCCGACGCCGATATGGACGGTGTGGTCGACGACCTGGACCAGTGCCCCACGGAGCCCGGCAGCGAGAAAACCTTCGGCTGCCCCGACCGCGACGACGACGGCGTTGCCGACCGCGACGACGACTGCCCCGACCTGCCAGGCGAGGCCTCTGCTAAGGGCTGTCCCGACAGCGACGGCGACGGCATCGCCGACAATATGGACAAATGCCCGAACACGCCGGGTTTGGCGGAGCTGAATGGCTGTCCGGAGATACAGGCTGCCGACCGGGAGTTTTTGTACCGCTCGCGCGAGCGCCTGAAGTTCCAGCCCGGCACGGCCCTGCTGACCGAGGAAGGCCGGGCGTACATCGGAGAGTTGGCGTCCTTGCTGGCGCGCTATCCCGATTTCAAGGTGGAGATCTCCGTGCACATCGACCTGCAGGGCGACGCCGACGCAGGACAGAAGCTAACAGAGGTGCAGGCAGATCTGTGCGCCAAACTGCTGGCGCAGAAAGGCATTGCTCCCGGGCGCATCAAAGCCCGAGGCTTTGGCGGCACGGCGCCGGTAGCGAGCAACCGGTATGCGGAGGGGCGGGAGAAGAACAGGCGGGTGGAGGTGGAGGTGGAGAATTAATTCATTTCACCATAATCTTCCCCATCCTGAAATTGCTCTTCGCCAGCAAATTGGGCTTCAAAGCCACGAAGAAGAGCGACGACTCGTCGATCGGCGAACTGAGGTCGGCAACGAACAGCGACTCCACGTCCCTGGCTTCGAATAAGGGGGTGCGCTCCAGGTTTCCGTTGCTGTCGAGCGAGGTGACCACCGAAATGCCGTCCTGGAAATTGCTGACGTATCTGGTTCTTTCGCCGATGGGCTTTTTCAGGTTTTGCCGGTCTTCGTTATAGAAAAAGTAGGCCTTGTCCTTTCCCTGAATGGTGGCAAAGCCCAGGAAGAAATTAGTGTTATCCATGCGCTGCCGCTTGGGGATGACCACGACGTCGTCGAGCTTGCCTTCCGGACCAAACAGCAGCACGATGATATCCCTGGAGTAAAAAACCGTGTGGGTAGTGTAGCCTGTGGTGGGGCTGCCTCTTTGATAAGTGACGCTGAAGTTCTCTTCTGCCGTGATGAACGTACTGCCATTTTCGAGAAAATGGACATCCTGAAAGCGAAAGGTGCCTTCCAGGCCTTCCTCCCCTTTCTTGCTGTCGGTATTATCATCACCCATGAGTTCAAGGTCTTTCGCCGAAAACTCCTCTTTTTGGGCCAACATCACCTCGCCATTGCCGGCAGACATTTTCATAAGGAAAGCTCCCCGCACAAGGCCTTTGAAATCATTGGAAAAAAAGCCCACCACACCAAGGTCGCCCTGCGGGGTGATCTCGATGGAGGCGTCCTTGACGAAAGCGCCGGAGAGGTTGAGCCGGTATTCGCCGGGAGTGTCCTTTCCAGGTTCGAAATGCCAGACCGCCATCTGGTAGTTGGCTACGCGTTCACCAGCAACTTTTTTGGTCTCCTTGGCCTTGTCGCCCTCATAGATCTTGACCAGGACATAGACTGTGCCATCGTTGCCCAGGGCCATATCCCGGACGTCAACCTGTTTCTCCGTATAATCGAGTTTGAATTGCTTTTGCCAAATGGGCGCCAATTTCGCATCCCGCACATCGAAGAACATATCGATAGGCTGGTCTTCTCTTTTGCTGTCATAAAAAGCGCTAAAAAGCATGCTGGTAGTATCCTCCGATACCACCCACCAGGTATCGGGGACGCCGCGGCGCAATTCATACCGGACCTTGGCAACTTCCAGGGGGTCGCTGGCGACACCCTCCCTGGAGATGGGCACAAACTGGTAAGTCATGAAGTCCGCTTTGTTATCCCATTTGCCGAGCAGCCAGGCGAAACTGCCTTTTAGATACTTCATACCAACGGTATAGACATTGGATTCACCGGATTGGAATTCCTTGCCGATCAGCAACTTGAAATCGGGGCTGTATTTCTCAAAAAGCAAGGTGGCGCCACCTCCAAATTTGGCCGCCAGACCGCTGGAATATTCGTAGAAATAGACATAATGGCCGGTAGCATCGGAATATAAGTGTTTTTGAAAGACCTGCCGGGTAGGAAGCTTGAATTCGGGGCTCAATTCAACGGTAACATCCTGTCCATTGAGGAGGCTCAGGCAAAGGAGCAGCGGGAAGGAGATGAGGAAACGGAGCATTTTAAAAGGATTTCAAGGATTTTAATGAGTGAAAATAATTCCTTTTCTCGAAAAACAGATTATTTTGTAAAAAACACCTGATATGAGCTATTATGTATCCCTGCCAGGGGTTTGGAAGCTGCTGCTGTTGACCAGTTTGCTGGTTTCTTTTAACCTTTCACCGGTTTTAGGACAAAAAGAGAAAGAAAAGCGCGATGTACAGATCATCGATTTTGGAGCGGATGATGAAAGAGATGGAGGAAAAAGGCGCGTGAATCACGGCCTGATTTTGAAGACCAATCCCATTTCGTTTTTATTTGGCCACCAGACACTTGAAGCGGAAAAAGAGCTCACCGACCTGATCAGTGTGCAGGGGGGCGTAGGGCTAACCTTTGCCGTGCAAGCCCTCGGCGATGTGGACCTCGAGTCCCTCTACGGCCTGGGGTGGGAAGGTATCCGCACTTACTGCCAAAGCGAGCAGTGGGTGCAGGATTTTTGTGACGATTATGACGACTACACCTACCGGGAGCAAAAGACCGGGATAAAGTTCACCTTTTCACCCCGCTTGTTCTTCAACAATGAGGGGTTCGAGGGCTCCTACATCTCTCCAGCGATCACTTATTCGAGGCTCCGCTACCAGGTTCTTATGGCCGACGAAACTTTTTCACAGAATCCCCAGTACACGGGCCAGGATTTTCAGCCGGAATTTGAAGCCTATACCGACTTTACGATCCGTTACGGTTATTCCATCCTCTTCGACAAGCTGACCGCCGAAGCCTTCGCGGGGATCGGTCTGCGCAAGCGCAAAGCCGAGCGGCAGGACCTGGGGCGGGACATCACTGGCGCCGTGCGCAACGGTATACGGCAGATCGAGGATTCGAACCTGCGGTTAGAGGCGGGACTCAGAATAGGGTTCCAGCTTTAGGTAGCAGCTTGAACATTTGAAAAAACTCCAACTCATTCTTTTAAACCTCCTCAAACTTTCAGTCAAGCTATGAAAAAATCCACTTTCCTCCCCCTCCTCCTGGCCCTCCTCCCCTTCTGTCTCCAAGCCCAGAAGGATCAGAAGATCGCACTCGAAATCCGCGGCGGCACGAACTACGGCGACCCGAATTACGGCTACGAGTTGTTCGATTTTGAAAACTTCTTTCCCGTTGACGATTACACGAGTTTTCGCTCCGGCAACGGGCCTTTGTTGGGTTATCAGTTCGGCTTGGGGGCCGACTATCGCTTCCTCAGGCGCTTCACCCTTTTCGCAGGCGCCGACTATGTGCTGATGCGCAACTCGGTCGACGGCGCTATCGACAACCGCAACCCGAATTCCACCAGGCCGCCCTCCAATGATTTCCCCATGCGGGCGGAGGGTTTTATTCACTATTCCTTCATCGACCTGCAAGCAGGTCTGGCATTTACTTTTAACGAAAGGATCGACAAGGGCCTTTACGCGGGGCTTACCCTCAACTACCTCCTGCCCCTGAACGTCGCCTGGCAGATGGAGGTCGAATACGAGGCGGGCGCGACCGGCACGGAAGCCGATTTCGGCGAGTTGCAGGAGCCTGATTACAACGGCTTCGCCATGCTCGGCCTGGAGTTGGGCTACAAACTCCCCCTGCTCAAACGCGTCAGCCTGACGCCTTACGCCGCTTTCCGCTATGGGCTCAGCCCCTTCGTCGAAGAGCAGATCAATCCGACGATGGGAGTGTTGGGACTGAAGGTAAAGCGGTGGTTTGGGGGGAAGTGAAAAAATAAAAGGACATCGGTGGCGAAACTTTTTTCAGAAATTTTGGGGAATCCAATGTGATTATGCTCTAATTCAATAAGTCTGTCACATTTTTTAACCCCAAATTTCAACCAATGAAGAATTTCTCCATTCCAACCCTTTTGTTTTTGGCGCTGAGCTTTTTGGCAACGACCCGGCTACCAGCCCAATGCGCAGCGCTTGAAAATGCCGTGCAGGGGCTATCGCTCGCAGCCTCAGGCGGCACGAACAACCGCAGCGGACTCGTGTACAATCCGCTGGCAAATCTGTACTACTCGGTCAACGCGGGGAGTTCAAGCTATCCGGTAGACACCTATAATGAATCAGGCTCCCTGCTCGCCTCGGTGGCCCAAGGCTTCGATTACAGGGGCGCATGGTGGAATCCGGCGCTCAATCTCTTCGAAGGGAACGGCTTCAACGACCTCGGCATTTTCGTGCATACGCTTGAGGCCGGAACAGCCTATCCCACCGGTACGGGTACAGTCATTTTTACCGCAGCACAGCCCAACTCCCAATCCATAGGAGCTTTGGACTACGACAACAACGAGATCATCTATTTCGATCAGGGCTTCATCCACCGGTATAGCCGGAATACCAACCAATTCCTCGGGCAATACCTGATTGGCGATCTGCCTGTGCCTCTGACCGATATCAACAACAATTCGGTAGTATATACGGGATGCGCGGGGTATGAAATCGGCATCTATGACTACGTCAACCGCCGCGTGCTCTTTGTAAACAAGGCCACGGGGAAATACAGCGGCGCATCCCAGTTGCCCGGCTCCGCGCCACAGCGCTCCTCTTTTGGGATGTCTTATGCCAACGATCTTTTCTGGCTGTTCGACGCCGGCAACTGGTATAGTTATCAGGTGGTGGATCTGAGTGCCGGGGCTTCAACCCTTCCCCTGCCCTACGAGATCAGCCTATCGCCCAACCCGGTGTCTGATATTCTCCATATCCGGGTGGATAGCCCGAGAGGAGCCATTCAGGCTGATTTGACGACCCTCCAAGGGCAACGAATCAACTCCACTCCAATCGGCGCCTCCGGCGAAACAGACATCGATATGAGCGGCCTGCCGGCAGGTATTTACCTGGTTTCCCTGGTGTCGGACGAAGGAATAACGACGCGGAAAATTGTGAAGGGGCATTAATAAACTGAAAATCAGTAAAATGTGGAAGGTGTCACCTCGGATATCCCTGAGAATCAACGACAAACGAGGTGACACCTCCAGATGTGACTGAAAAACAATGCCTAACATCATTTCACCTTCAGGTCCCTCCCCTTCTCATTCGCCTGGAACACCGGGAAATACATCAACTCCGCTTTCGCCGGATTCAGGGTGAAATGCCCCGCATACCGCGGCAGCAACTCCACCTCGAAGCGGTGCGTGCCAATGCCCAAACGCTCACAGAAGATGGCCGTCTTGTGCCGGAAATACTCCCGGTGCACCTCGCCCGGCGTGCGGCTCCGCTTTTCGCCGTAGGAGCAACCGGCGGGGATGGGGATCTCGATCAGCACGTATTCGGCCGCTTTTTGCACCTCTACCTCCACAACCAGCTTCACGGGCACGCCCGCGCGCAAGTGGTCACTGTTTCCGTCAAAACGGCTGCGCACGCGGAAGACTTTCCCGCTTTCTCGGGTGTCACTGGTCCAATATCGCTGGTAGGCAGTGAGGTAGACGGGGTAATCGCCCGTCTTTTCTACATACAGCGTATCGCCCGGTGTGAGGCGCATTTCCAGCGGAAATGCTTCCACGGTCTGGGCCGCTGCGCCGCGAAGCGTAAGCCGGGGCGCGCGAAGACCGGCAGTATCCCGGTCCCGCCCGGTAAGAAGCGCTTCGATGATCTGCGCGGTTTCGAAGGTGTTGGGCGAGGGGTACTCCAGCAGGTAATTGCGGATGCGCCGCAGCTGCTCCGGCGCAGTGGTCGTGTCGCGCTGCAGGATGCGCAGGGCCGACAGGGTGAGCTGCAAGGTATTGCGCGAAGGCAAATAAGTTTCCTCCCTCGCCGAGTAGTAGACGTTGCCGAAAATGGTCTCCCGCCGGTATTTCTCCAGGCTGTCGCGCTCCCAGGGAAGGCCGTGGCGCTGCTGCAAGCCGATGAGGCGGAAACGGTCGAAGGGCGTCAGGGTGGTGTCCTGGGCGATGAAGGGCAGGTAGGCGTCATAGCCGAGTCCAATATTGAAATATCTGACCAGTTCCAATACCTCCAATTTTCGGGCGTTGGATACGGTCGACTCCAGCGTCCAAACAGCTTCTTCGCCCAGGCTGCGCGGCGGGTCGGCCACTTTGTAACCCATGCCCTGCGCCCGGGCCAGCGCTTCGAGCACGTGGGCGCTGATCCAGTGCACGCCGGCGGATTGGTTCCACCAGCCCCAAAGGCCGCTTTGGTTGCGGTTTTTCTCCAGGCGGGCGATCAGGCGGTTCACTTCTTTTTTCTCGTCAAATGCCTTCCCCCGGAAGCCGGCGATCTGCTCTTCGGCCAAGAGGGCCATAAGGCGCGAGGCCATCTGCTCGTTGCATTCGTACTCGTAGCGCACCAAACGGGAAATGTGCTCTTCCACCACGTCGAGCAGGTCGGCCCGGGCGTAAAGCGTCACTTCGCCCAGGCTGTCGGGCAAACAGACCGCCACCGCCGTGTCGCCGTCGAGCACGAAAAACTGCCCCGACACCCGTTCCAGCCCCTTCGGAAATACCACAACCTGCCGCAACTCCCCGTCGAAATACCCGTCTTCCCGCTCTATGGCATACTGCACGGCCAATGAATCGAGCCCCTGCGGCGCCAGCATCACCGAGTCGGTCGCGGCCTCGGCTATGCGGCTGACGGTCCGCTGCGCTTCGTTTCCATTTACCGAAAAAATACGCTCCAAATCCAGGGTATCGGAGGTGTAATTGAGCGCCCTGCCGACAGCCCAGGCCGTATCGCCCTCGATCAAAAACCGCGGCACGCTGAGCCTGCCCGCCACCGGCTTGAACGAGCGGATGCTCCCCTCCCCCAGCCCGCTCTGCCTCCTGCCGGTCATCACCGGGAAAAACGTGCGCCAGCGGGTGATGTCGTCGGGGAAGGTGACGCGAAAAACGGCCTTGCCCTCCCGGTCAGTGCGCAACCGTGGCTCCCAGAAAGCATTGTCGGAAAAATTGCTGCGGATGGAACTCGCCGGGTCGAAAACCGCCTCCTCCTTCCCCGCTCTGGTCGTGATGAGCACCACGCCCCCGGCCGCCTCCGGACCAAACACCGCCAGGGCGCTCGAATCGGTGATGATCTCCACGGAGCGAATACTTGATACATCCATCAGCCCCACCAACTCCCCGGAAACGCGAACGCCGTCAACTAAGTATGTGGACGCCATCCTGGCAGGGTCGCCTCTTGAGCCTGCGAAGCGTTCGGTTTCAGTAATGCGGAACTCTTTCGCAGACAAGGGTTGAAATGCCTGAGCAGACACGAGTGCCATATCATTCCCAACATCCGGTACACGGGAACCCATCACCAAAACAGTACTCAATTGGACCGCACTTTCCTGCATGTCAAGGTCCAAAACAACCCCACGCCCGGAGGCTACCGCCACACCGCTGATCCGCCTGGGGGTGTACCCAATATAGTTTATCTCCAAATCATATACCCCTGGCCCGACTTGGGTGAGCTGGAAATGGCCATCAATGCCGGTTACCGTTCCGAGGTAGAGCACTTCCTTTTTGCGCAACACCACATTTGCCCCGATAATGGGCATTCCCGTTTCATCCCTGATCGTTCCTTCAATCACTCCTCCTTCACCAGAATAATGATATGACTGGAGGTGAAAATCCTGAAGGTCCAACAACTCCCCATTTACCCCGTCCAAAAAAAACCGATGGCTGCTCAGGCTGAAGCTGTCGGGAGCAAACACGGCCAGGCTGTCGGCGGCATAATGGTTCAGCCCGTTGCCGCGCACGGCGATCGAGTCGATCCAGGCATAGCGGGCGCCGGGCAACAGGAAAACGACCTGGTAGGTCCCCGGCTTCAGGTCGTGGAAAAAGCCGGCATAGCCGGGATAAGCCCGCACAAAGCCCAGGTCTTCGCGCTGAAACAGCAGGGTGTTGAGCGCGGTTTTGATGTCAAGGGAAGGGGGCGTCTCCAACTCCAGCCGCCCTCTTCCGGAAAGAGTGGCGCTGGGGTTGACGAATGCTCTTTTAAGCCGCCGCTTTGTTTCTTTGGCCTCCTGATGCAGGCGGTTTATAAGATCTGCGTTCAAGGGAACATCTTCGAGCGCCTCCACCGGAAAGCCGGACAGCCGCCCGGGGTAGCGCTTGCTTGGATCGACGCTGCGCATCTTCAACAGCCCGGGGGCGAAGTCGTATTCCATAAACGGCTCGTGCACGAAGCGGTTTTCATATCCCTCCGGCACGCGCATCACCACGCTGTCGGACATCACCGGACCGGCGAAGCGTTGGTTGGTCCGGATGTTGGACGTTGGGGCCGGCCATAGGGCTATGAGGCCATTTTTCTGCTCCAGGTGTGCGAATGCTTCGCCAAAGGTGTTCCGGTACGGAAAAATATAGCGGTACAGGTTGTTTCTCTCATTTGCTGTCAGTTCGCCGGGCATGGGGGTAATGATCACTTTCGGCGATCGCACCGAGTCGCCCACGCTGAAGATCAGCTTTTGGTACGGGGCGAAGTACAGGCTGTCCAGCCAGACCAGCCGGTCGGTTGTGCGCAGCAACACGCTGTGGTAACCAGGCGTAACCGGGAAGGAATAGGGCCGGTAGTTGTCCGACCAGCCAAAATACACCGGCTTTTGATCCACATACACCACCTGCACGGCTTGCAGGGCGCCGTTTTTCACTGCGAAAGGCGCAAACTGGGTCGCGCTGTCGGGCGCCGGGTATTCAAAGCGGTATACTTCGCGGCCCGGGTAGATGAACCGGTAGTATTCGATGGTGTCGAGTCCGGCTTTTGCAGCCCAGGCGGGGAAATCCAGCAGGATCGAATGGTTTCTTTCGCGGTGTATCGATGTTCGGAACTTGTTAATTAACCGCCGCCCCTTCAGTTTTTTGTCGAAAGAAGGCGCCACAGGTGGCCGGGGATCGAACTTTTGCGTCACCCCGAATGCCGTGACATCGGCGCCTGGCACCGGGCGCCCCCGTTGGTCGGTCACCTTCACCGCGATCTCCGTCATTTGACCGGGATAGACCACCACCGGCTGATCGATCTCCACTTTGAGCTGCCGGCGCCGGAAGCCAATGGCATAATTTTCCGACTTCAGTTCGCCTGCCCAGAGGTACTGCAGGTTGAGGGAATAGCTCTCCCGCTGCCCCGAGCGCCGCACGAGGTTCAGCGTTGTGCCGTAACCGCGCTGTATTTCCCGGTTTTTTCGATACAGAAAATACCGGAAAGGCAGCTGCCGGGGGTTGTCGATGGCGATGCGCAGGGTGTCGGCGCTCCGGCCGGTGAAACATTGCAGTTGGGCGGGTTCTCCGCTCAGCGACAAATCCTGCCGGAAGCCTCCGTCGTCCAGCCGGTAGCTGTTATACCAGGGATTGATCTTTTCGGTAAATGGGAGTCCGGCCAGGCGCTCCTCAACGGGGTTGCCCAGCGGGTCGAGGCTGCTGAAAAGGGCCTGGGCGGGCAGTGCTTTCCCGTTTTCCAGGTACTCAAACCGAACAGAGTCGCGCAGCGGCGTCAGGCGGAACTCGCGGCGCTTGTGGTAAAAGCGGATGTTCTCCACTTTCTCCACCCGCTCATTGTCGGAGGTCAGCATCACTGCTACGAGCCGGTACTCCAAATCGGCGGCCGGAAACAGGGAGTCGGGCACGATGATCTCCGTCTCCCCGGAGGGCGCCAGTGCCTGCTCCCAGCGCCACAGGGTGTCGGAGATGAAGACCAGGGGTTCATGGTACCGGAAGGCCTTAACCGGCAGCAGTGCCAGCTCCAGGCGGGCGTCGGGCAGGTTGAGCTCGTTTTCGTCCGTGCCTTTGAGAAAAAGGGGGAATGTCAGCCCGCGGTATTGCGTCCCTCCTTCGGTGCGCAGGGCGAGTGAGGCGGTTTTCAGCTCGTAGTCCTCATAGTGGAAGCTCCCTCCGAAATAAGTCCAGCCTTTTTTTCGCTCCAGGGCGATTCTGTAGGATTGGTCCAGGCGTAAACCCAGGCTGTCGTGCAGGGGAAAAGCAAATTCAAATGCACCTGGACTGTAGGGAGCGATACAGGCCAGGGTAAGCGGGGTGTTCCCGGATTTGTACAACACCACATTGACCGAATCATCCAGCGGTTTGCCCTGGGTGTTGGCTATGAAGGTTTTCAGCCTGACAGTATCTCCCGGCAGGTATTTTGGTTTGGAAAAGACCATGTAGCCCCGCCATTTCTCCGCGAAGCGCTCCTCGCGCGACCGGCGGCAATAATAGTCGTCGAACCAGCAGGCGAAGAAGTTCCCCACCCGCCGGGTGAGCCATCCCGGATACCCCCGGATGAGGGAGCGGAAAGCGTCGGCCGTCACGCGCACGGCCAGGCGTATGGGCCTGTACACGTAGCGCAGGGGCGGCCGGTTGGCCACGCGTCGGATGAGCGGGTTGTTCCAGTGGCGGTCCAGGTCGTAAAAGGCGGTCAGGCCGCCGCAGGTCACGGTGAGCTGTCCTTTGGCGTTGGATTTCGGATGCCGGTAACTCTGGCTTTTTGCGTCGAAAGGAATACGGCGACCGTCGATCTTCAATACGGCATCGGGCAGCACCCGGCCCAAGGTGTCGTAAACCGCGAGGCAGAGGTCTGCCCCGTTGTCGAGCGCCACCACGTCGAAGAACTGCACGGTGAGCAGATCAGCCACCAGGCGGTTTTTCACGATGCGGGTTTGGAGGTAGTGTCCCGGCGGAAGGCGCAGGTTCATGGCGCTGTCGGAGGGGAAGGAATCGCGCAGGGCGTGGAAGAAGGCGGGTTCGGGCAACCAGGAATCAGCCCGGCAGATGGCGGCCGCCTGCTCGTTGGTGATCTGGTAGAAATAGGTAAAAGCGCCGCTTTGACGGCTGTGCAGCAGGTTTTGGGCAGGCGCGGAGGCGCTGAGCAGACAGCACCACAAGGGTAAAAGGAGGTTTATTTTCATAGCTTGTCTATTGTTGGGCTGGTAAGCAGACAGGCTTGAATCTAAAGGTAGGAATTATCGGCGAATATCCAAAGTGGTATCTTTTGCGTTTGGGCCGGATGAGAGCGGATAATTATAACGCAATGAAAATCAACACTATAAGGAGGTGTCACCTCCTACTTCCCTGATAACCAGCCACATCCGAGGTGTCACCTCCTATTTCCCTGATAATCAATTATATCCGAGGTGTCACCTCCTGAGCGCCATACATCTCTTCCCTCATCTTCCGCATCCGGTCGCTGTGGAGGTACTCCCCGTAAGTCATCTGCTGGTCGATCAGCCCGCCGGGGGTGATCTCGAGGATGCGGTTGGCGACGGAGTCGAGGATGTGGTAGTCGTGGGAAGTGAAAAGGATGTTGCCGGTAAAGTCCTGCAGACCTTTGTTCAGGGCGGTGATCGATTCCAGGTCGAGGTGGTTGGTGGGCTCGTCGAGGATGAGGAAGTTGGGGTTGGCCAGCATGATCTTGGCCATCATGCAACGCACTTTTTCGCCCCCCGACAGCACACCCGAGCGCTTGAACACCTCCTCCCCGCTGAACAGCATGCGGCCCAGGAATCCGCGGATGAAGGCCTCGTCTTTATCTTTGGAATACTGGCGCAGCCAGTCGATCAGGTTCATGTCCTGGTCGCCGGAGAAAAAGGCGCTGTTGTCGTTGGGCAGGAATTGCTTCGAAATGGTCTGGCCGTACTCGAAGCTGCCTTCGTAGTCTTTGTCCTCACCGGAAAGGATGTCGAACAGGGCGCTCACCGCCAGCGGGTTGCGGCTCACCACGGCGATCTTTTCGCCTTTGTTGAAGCGGAAGAAGAGCTTGTGGAAAAGGTATTCGCCCGTTGAGGCGCGCTTCGACAAATGCTCAACGTTGAGGATCACGTCGCCGGGCTCGCGCTCGGGCTTGAAGGCGATGTAGGGGTATTTGCGGCTGGAGACCTTGATCTCTTCGATGTTCAGCTTCTCCAGGGCTTTCTTGCGGCTGGTGGCCTGCCTCGACTTGGAGGCGTTGGCGGAGAAGCGGGCGATGAACTCCATCATCTCCTGGCGCTTTTGCTCCACTTTTTTGTTCTTGTCGGCGATCTGGCGGGCCAGCAATTGACTGGTTTCGTACCAGAAAGTATAGTTGCCGGTAAACATGCGGATCTTGCCGAAGTCAACGTCCACCACATGGGTGCAGACCATGTCGAGGAAATGGCGGTCGTGCGACACGACAATGGCGATGTTGGGGTAATCGGCGAGGAATTCGCAGAGCCAGTCGGCCGTTTCGGCGTCGAGGTCGTTGGTAGGCTCGTCCATGATCAGGATGTCGGGCTCGCCGAAGAGGGCCTGGGCAAGCAGCACCTTGACGCGGTCGGAACCGTCGAGGTCTTTCATCAGGCTGTAGTGCAGCGATTCGGGCACGCCCATGTTGCTGAGCAGTTCGGCCGCGTCGCTCTCAGCCATCCAGCCGTTCATTTCGGCGAATTCGGCTTCGAGATGGGCTGCATGCATGACCTCCTCCTCGGTAGCTTCGTGGTTGTCGTAAATGGCGTTCTTCTCCTTCATGATGTCGTACAGCCGGCGGTGGCCCATGATGACGGTATCGAGCACCGGGTACTCGTTGAAGGCGAAGTGGTTTTGGCTCAGCACCGCCATCCGCTCGCCGGGGGTGATCTCCACCGTGCCCCGCACGGGGTCGAGCTGGCCCGACAACACCTTGAGGAAAGTGGATTTTCCGGCCCCGTTGGCGCCGATAATCCCGTAACAATTGCCCTTGACAAACTGGAGGTCGACTTCGTCGAAAAGGGTCCTTTTGCCGAATTGAACGGCTACATCGCGCACTTGAAGCATGCCTGGTATTGATTGGCTTGTTAGAAAGGGCGCAAAGGTAGGGATTTTCCGGGATATTTCACAGAAATTTATCCCGCAACAGCTTACTGATCAGCACGATCTGCCCAAGGTGGTAATACGAGTGCTCGATCATGGCCTCGATGTTGCGCTGCCAGGAACCGTACATTTGGTCGACAAAAGCTTCCTGCAGCCTTTCCTCCGGCATTTGCTCCACCAGATCGGCGAACCGGGCCCCGTCGGCAAACAGCTTCTCCCTGAGCTTCTCCCAGTCCTCCTCCGATCTGACGGGCGGCATATCGAAGCTGTATTTGTCGCGGATGTCGAGCGGCCCGCCTTCCAGCACCCGGACCATGCCTGCCAGGTAGTAATCGATGTGGAAAGTGAGTGCGGCGATGGTGTTCAGAGAGCCCGCTTTGCTAGTGGCCAGTTGCCAATCCAGGTTCTCCAATTGATCTACGCAATTGGTGTTGGCGATCCATCTGCCATCGAGAATGACTTCCCTGATGCGACCGGCGAGTTGGGTGGTTTGTTTTGGTTCCATACACCAATTTACAGAATCTTTTGGAATCTGCTTTCCTCTTTCCTGCCCGCTCAGGCATCGGCGCCTTCCTTCTCTTTTTCAGGCTGCTCCCCCTTTCTGGGCGAAAGTTTATAAATGACATAGCCAAACCCGGCGAGCAGGTGCAGCATGACGATGGCGAAAATGATAGTAGAACCAGTCATTTGACAATATTTTATCAGGAGTGACCGCCGATGACGATGCGCATCATCTTGAGGTTGAGAACGATGAACCGGTACATTTGCCAGGGGATGAACTTCCGGAAGAAGCGCGTGGCCTTGCCTGGTACGGTCACAAAACTGGCTTCGGAATACGGGACGAATTTTTCCGCTTTCATAATTTTATTCTGGAATTAACCACCAAAACGGGCGTGCTTTGGCTTTGTATAAAAACAGATAGTGCAAGATGACTTTGATCCAGTGGCCGGCGAGTCCGGCCTCGCCTACGGTGTAGTTGAGGTCGCGCCCCCAGCGCGGGTATTTTTTCCAGTCCTGCACGATGGGAAAAACGGTCATGGTAGCCGCCATGCCGTGGGTCAGGCCGTAGCCTGCGGAGACCACGCAGGCGGCGCCCATTTTGGCCATGGAAGCCCGGTGCCGGTGGGTCTGGATATCGGTCTGGATGCGGTCAATGATATTCAGGGCCACGACCTTGCCGATGACGCCCGAGGGCATGCCGGTGCGCGGCGGCGTCGGATAAATCGGCGTGCCGCTTTTGCTGGTCATGGGCTTGGAGATCGGATGCGGTGGCGCGAAGGCGATCCCGGCGGCGTAGAGATTATCGTAGGAGGGGTTTTGGTAAATGGAAGGCCAATCCTCCGCATCCCAATCCTCGTAGGGTTTCGGCTGGTAATCGGCGTCTACTTTCATAAACCCGTTGGGCGCGAAAATGGCGCCGGAGATATCGTTGCCCTGCTTGTCGAAAGCGCTCAGTCCCACGCCAGAAAAGGAGGGAATGAGCATGGAGAAATCGAAGTGCTGCTCGTGCTGCTCCCCGTCGAGGGTTTCGTAGTAAATGGTATCGGCGTCAATTTTTTTCACCCCGGCTTTGGTGATCCAGCGGATGCCGTACTCGGCGAGCATGGATTCGGCAAAAACGGTGGTGGAAGTGATATAGCCGTTGCGGTTGACGAAAGCGCCGCCCATCCCGAAGTCGCCGACCTCGTATTCGTTGGTAAGCCAGATCAGGTCGGCTTTGTCTTCCAGTTTTCGCTGCTGCACTTCGAAAGCGATATTGAGTACGTATTCAAAAGCGGCGCCCTGGCAGGTGGCCATGGCATGCCCGGTTCCGACCACGATGGTCTGCTTTTCTCCTGCCGCCATTTTGTCGAACACTTTCTGGAGGTTGGCCCAGGTGTGCTCGGCGTGCTGGTAAGTGCAGACGGAGTTGCAGTTGCCCAGCTCGGGCGACAGGCCTTCGGTAGCCTCGAATTTGAGCTTGGGTCCCGTGGCGTTGATCAGGTAATCGTATTCGATTTGGGCTTCCTGGCCCCGTTTGTCCTCACCGGTGTAGCTGATGGTCACATAGGGTTTGTCCTTGCCCAAACCGCCCTCCGGGTGGATGGAAACGGCTTTGGCCTGGTGGAAATCGACGCCCATGCGTCTGTAAACGGGGGCGAGGGCGAAAGTGACCTGTTCGCTTTTCATGCTGCCGATGCCCACCCAGATATTGGAAGGAATCCACTGGTACTTGCTGTTGGGGCTCACGACGACCACCTGGTGGGCTTTCCCAAGCTTTTTTTTGAGTGTCAGCGCGGCAGTGTGGCCTGCAACGCCGGCGCCGAGAACAACTACTGTTGCCATAGGAGAATTTGATTTTCGTCCTAAATGTACCCCCTTCGCTGGCCAGCCTTTGTGATGAGGATTACAAAATGATCAATCCGCTAAAAATTTTCCGGCAAATGCTATCCTCCCCTGCGCGTCCGCCAAGCGCAAAAAATAGACACCCCTGGGTAAACTACTGATATCCAGTGTCATATCCGTTTCCATATCCTCCTCCCTCACTGTCTGTCCCAATGAATTCAATACTACTAATTTCCCCCGCCCTCCGGCTGCTATCCTGACATAACCATAGGCCGGGTTGGGAAAAACCCGTAACCCGGCAACCGGCGGCGCCTCGCCGGCTGAAACCGTGCAATCGATCGGGTCGCCGGGCTTGCCAAGCAGGGTTCCGTCCTTCACATACCAGTCCTGCCAGGCGCCGCCCGATCCGGTCGCCCAGTCGTTCAGATCGAAAGTGTTGGCGCCGTTTTCCGTTCCCTTGACCGTATACACTTTCAAGGCCTGGTTGCCGTGGTCCCAGACCAGCGGATTGCCCATCGAGCAATCTTCGGGCGTGAAGTCGCTCAGCGCGCAGTTGGCCTGTATGAAATACGCATTGTCGTTGTGCGGCGGATATTCCCCAAATACGCGTGCAATGCCGCTGGTATCAATACACACGGCGGTGTACTCATCGCAGGCAATGCCCTTGGCGGCGACTCCGTAGTCCTGGAGTATGCGGGCTAAAAACACCACGTGCCTGCCCTTCCTGTCGGGGTTGTCGTAATGGGTGTCCGTGATCACGTCATGCAGAAAACCGTGCTTCAAAAAAGCGGCAGAATCGACTGTGACCCTGAAATGGTAGGGATTGGCAAGGGCATCGGCCGATGTAACGGTGCCGTTTTTTGCGGTGAAATAATACTTACCCTGTATGGCCATCCCCGCGCTGGTGCCGCCGATGGCGATGTTGCGCTGGGCAATGCCTTCATTGATCAGGCTATCGACTGGCGTATTTCTCCAATACGAGACATAGTCCCATTGATCCCCGCCGGCAAACCAGATCGCTTCGGCCTGCCGGATTTTCAGTTGGATATAAGGGTCGTCGCTCGCCTGGGGACTATGACACACAATCGTTTCCACTGAATTGACCGGCACGCCCAGGGATGAATACAGGTAGTTGTTGTAGCCGTCCGAGCCGCTGGCCCGCAAGACGAGCACGTCTCCCCCGGCGGCCTGCTCCAGAAACCAGATCATGGCGTTATCGTCCTCCGAAGCGCCGCCCATCAGGCAAACGCCGCCCAGGGGCGAGGTGAGGGTATCGAGGGGATTGCCGGTGAAATAAGAGGTAAAGGATTGGCCAAAGGCCAAAAAGGGACAGCAGGCAAAAAGAAACACCATGCAACGGATATACAATTGGGAAGGCATACGGCAATAATCAATCTGGAATATAAAAAGAAACAGATACTAAATAGCCCTGGCTGAATTTCAATAAAAAACAATTGTCAAAACACGGCCCGGAACTGATACTGACTATTTCGTAATCGGTTTTTTCGACCTCGTCCCTGCTTGGATATTTTGCAGCATAGGAATCCGGGAAGACTTCTTCCAGCTCAGTTATGTTTGTTCGAGGGGAAAAGATGTTCTGCCCAAACCGGATCCATTCCTCTCCCGTCAAAATGATTTCTCTGATATAGGCGACTCCATTGCACACGGAGAATCTTTTCGCGCCATAATCATAGATCTCATAATATTCGCAATCCGGAAACAATTCCGCTTCATCTTCATACATCCAAACAAGTACAGGAGGCCCCAGATGTTCCACCAGATCCGGAAGCCGGGTGGAAAATCCAGGCCCAAAACTCGAAACCATGTCTTTTGGATCGAGGTATTCATCACATTCCTGGGCCGCCAGGGGTAAAATTCCGCAACAGGCCGCAAAACAGGCTGGCAGGCAGCGGGACCATAGGGTGCAGCTCATGCCTCCTTGCCCTTCTTTCCCCTTCCATAAAGGACCAGCAAGGCCACCCCCCCCAGTATTTGGATACCTGTGAGGACGTTGCGAAGCAAGGTGTGATCAAAGTTCTTTCCAGCGATGAAATAATGAACCCCGGGAGCAAGTACGCAAATGATCACAAGCAGGATGAATAGATTTCTGTTTTCCATTCTGTTAGCCATTATTTGTCTATTAAATAACCACCAAAGTACAATTTTTCAGGAAATAATCCTGCCTCCTCAACCAGCTCCATTTCCGTTCACCTCCTGTCCGAAAACGAACATTATAAAGAATACTTGTAATTTATATATTATTGATAAACAAAATTTTAAATCCTGGCACGCCCATTGCTCTGTTTTATTCAAACCAATCAGGATCGGAATGGACAGGGAACTCAACACAACGGAAAAAAATAAAATGCGCTATCGCAGGGCGCTGCAAGCCGCCCTCTGGCTTGCCGTTCTGGCTGGCCTCTGGCTCGGCTTGCGCAGCCTGTTGCGCCAAAGGGCCGAAGCCGGCCGCTTTGTCATCGCCACCGTGGAACGCGGCGAGGTCGAATTCCGCATCAGCGCTTCGGGGGTGGTGATCCCTGCCTCCGAACGCGAAATCAACGCCCCGGTGAACACAGAGATCAAAAGCGTCCACAAAACATCAGGCGCCGTGGTGAAAACCGGCGAACTGATCCTGGAACTCGACCAGGAGTACACCCGGCTGGAATACGAACGCCTGGCCGACGAGCTCGAACTCCGCCGCAACAACGTCGACAAGCTCAAATTGCAATACGACAAGGACCTGCGCGAGCTGGCCTACCGCGACCAGATCAAGGCGCTGGAACTGGAGGAGATGAGCGCTCAGGTCAAGGCCCAGAAAAGGCTGAAAAACGTGGGCGGCGCCACCGACGAGGAGGTGGAAAAGGCGGAGCTGCGCCTCAAAATCGCCACCCTCGAAAAGCGCATGCTGGAAAATGACCTCGAATACCGCCAAAACGTGAACAGCGCCGAGAAAAAAGCCCTGGAACTGGAATACGCCATCCAGCAAAAGCGCCTGAGCGAACTGCGCCGCAAACTGTCGGAAACCGAAGTGCGCGCCCCCGGCTCCGGCGTGCTCACCTGGGTTAACGAAGACATCGGCCGCACGGTGAGCGCCGGACAGCCCCTGGCCCGCATCGCCGACCTGGCCCGCTACCGCGTGGAAGCCAGTACCTCCGACCGCAACGCCGCTTCCGTCAAAACCGGAACGGAAGTGAAAGTGCGCATCGGCGACCGCCTGCTCACCGGAACAGTCAGCCAGGTGCTGCCCGCAGTGGAGAACAACACCGTCAAATTTTACGTCAGCCTCGACAAACCCGACGCCCCCTCGCTGCGGCCCAACCTGCGCGTGGAGGTCTTCCTCATCCTCGACCGCCGCGACAAGGCCCTTCGCCTGAAGAACGGGCCTGCTTTCACTGGCGGACTGGTGCAGGAAGTCTTCGTGGTCGATGAAAACGGCCGGGCAGTCAAACGCAGCGCCACTCTGGGTCTCAACAACGGCGACTACGTGGAGATCACCGACGGATTGAGCGAAGGGGAAAAGGTCATCATTTCGGATGTCGAGTCGTTCAGGCGCCTCGACGAGTTCATCATCAAAAGCAAGCCATGAAAAGCGTATTGATGCTCTTATTCTATTGCCTCCCCCTGCTCCTGGCTGCGCAGACGCCCTACCCGCTCGAAAACGCCCTGCAGGAAGCCCGCGAAAAGGCCTACGGCGCCTTCCTGGCCGGATCGCGCCGCGACGCCGCCATGGAGCGCTACCAGCTGTTCCGCGCCGAACTGGGTCCCGAACTGCGCCTCGAAGCCCAGGCGCCCAATTTCATCAAAACCTCCTCCCAGATCGTGCAGCCCAACGGGGCCATCCTGTTCCAGCCGGTGTCGCAAAACAACGCCTGGGTCTCCCTCCAGGCCGCCATGCCCCTGCCCTGGAGCGGCGGCAGCCTCTTCCTGCAATCCGACCTGCAGCGCTTCGACGATTTCATCAACAGCGGGCATATGTACAACGGCATCCCGCTGCGCATCGGGCTCATCCAGCCCGTCCTGGGCTTCAACCAGCTTCGCTGGCGGAAACGCACCGAACCGCTGCTCCTGAAAGAATCGGCCAAACGCTACCTCTTCGAGATCGAAGCCCTGCACCTGGGCGTCAGCGCCCGCTACTTCGCGGCACTGAGTGCGCGCGCCGACCTCGACATCGCGCGCAGCAACCGGGAGGCCATGGAAAAACTCATCCGGATCGCCGAAGAGCGCGACAGCCTGGGAAAGATATCCAAAGACGAACGCCTCCAACTCGAAATCGAACGAAAAAACGCCGTCCTGGCCGCCGATCTCGCCGCCTACCAACTCGACGCGGCCCTGGCCGAACTCGCCGTGTTCGCCGGCCTCGATGCAGCCCCGCTGCCCGATGAACTGACTACTCCAGAGCCAGGCGCCCTCACCGCACCCGATCCCGGACAAGCGGTAGCACTGGCACTGCGCCACCTGCCCGACCTGACTGCAGCCGAACTCGACGCGCTCGAAGCCGAACAGAACATAGCGCTCGCCCGCTTCAACTACGGTCCCCAGGTAAACCTCGCTCTCAGCCTCGGCCTGGCGCGCGGATCCGAACAGCTCGGCGACATCTACGCATCCCCCTTTACCGAGCAGCAGGCGCGCCTCTCCCTCTCCCTGCCCATCGTCGATTGGGGCAGGCGAAAGCATGCCCTCGGTATGGCACGTATCGAAAAAGAACAGGCCGACCGCGCCATGGTCCAGCTCAAAACCGAATATGAATACCTGGTACGGCAAAAAGCGCTGGAGCTGAAGCAACTCCACCAAAGCCTCGGCCTGCTCTCAGAGATCCGCGCCGCCTCCGAAGAACGCTTCCGCATCAGCAATGAACGCTATGTGCTGGGCGCCACCGGCATCACCGAGCTCACCCTGGCCCAGCGCGACAAAGACCAGGCTTTCCGCGAATACGTGCGCAACCTCGGCGCCTTCTACCGCGCCCATTTTGAATTGCGGCAAATGACGGGGTTTGATTTTATATCGGGAAACCCTGTAGCCTATTAAGGTCTGAACTATGATCTTTATGATTCTTTTGATTTCTGTGATTAAATCAAGGCAATCACAACCATCACAAAAATCATAGTTCAGACAATTTTTTTCGAAATCACTTAGCCAAAAATCTATGATCATCGAACTCCAAGACCTCAGCAAAGTGTACCGGACGGACACGATTGAGACGCACGCTCTGAGCGGGATCAACCTCGCCATCCAAAAAGGCGAATTCGTGTCGGTCATGGGGCCTTCGGGCTGCGGAAAGAGCACCCTGCTCAACATCATCGGCATGCTCGACGCGCCCAGCGGCGGATCCGTGCGCATCGAAGGGGCCCAGGTAGACCGCTACCACGGCCGGGAGGCGGCCCGATTCCGCAACGAAAAACTGGGCTTCATATTCCAGAGCTTCCACCTCATCCCCGACCTCTCCGTGCTCGACAATGTGGAGTTGCCGCTCATTTACCGGAATATGGGCAACAGGCAGCGCCGGGAACTGGCCGAAGAAGCGCTGGTGTCGGTAGGACTGAAGAACCGCATGAAACACTTTCCCGGGCAGCTGTCGGGCGGACAAAAGCAGCGCGTCGCCATCGCCCGCGCTATCGTGGGAAGGCCCTCCATCATCCTGGCCGACGAGCCTACCGGCAACCTCGACAGCGTAATGGGCAACGAGATCATGGACATCCTGCTGCGCCTCAACCAGGAGCAGCAAACCACGATCGTCATGGTCACGCACGATGAAAATATGGCAGGAAAAACCCACCGCCTCTTCCGCCTGTACGACGGACGGCAGGTCTAAAATCAAACCCATGCTTCGCAATTACCTCAACGTAGCTTTTCGCGTCCTGGGACGCAACCTGTTCTTCACCTTCATCAGCCTCTTCGGCATCAGTTTCACCTTGCTGATCCTGATGCTGATCGCCGGGTACCTCAAAGCCGAACTCGGCGGCGCCCCGCCCCTGGGCAATCAGGACAAAATCGTGTCGCTCGACGCCATACAACTTGAACTGGTGCGAACAGACTCCGTCATGACCATGGATACCACCTGGGCAGACGGCAGCATGCACATCGACACGATCAGCACCCCCGGCGAGCCCCATACCCAATCGGTGAGCCAATCGGCCATGAGCCGGAATTTTCTGAAAAAATACCTCTCCGATGTCAACGGAGCCGATCAGAAGACCTTCTACTCTTCCTGGCAGTCGTACGACCTTTTCATCAACGGCGGGAAGCTGACCGTGCCGGTGGTGTATGCCGACCCGGCATTCTGGGATATCTTCAATTTCCAACTGCTCGAAGGCCGCTTCTGGTCAGAGGCCGACATGGAACAGGCAGCGCGGGTAGCGGTGATCACCGACGAGTTGGCCCTCAAATACTTCGGCCGCAAAACGGGCATCGAAGGGCAAACCATGGAGATGGACGGCAAGCTGTTTACCATTGCCGGGGTCGTAAAAAAAGGAACCTCCTCCTTCAATCCGGTGACGGCCCAGGCCTACCTCCCCCATACCATCTACGAAGAACCGCTCAATTCCTACCACGAATACATCGGCTATTTCCAGGCTGTATTCATGGGGAAGAACGCCGAAGAGCTCCGGCGCAACCTGGCACACCGGGCGAGCCAGATACCCCTGCCCAACAGTGATTTCAACGTTTTGAAACTGAAAGGCAACACCTACGGCGAGACCCTGACCCAAAACATTCTCTACCATGAAGACCCTTCCAAGGGCCTACGCATCGTCATTTTGATACTCACCAGCCTCATCGGCCTGTTCACCCTGCTACCCGCCCTCAACCTGGTCAACCTCAACACCAGCCGCATGATGGAAAGATCGGGGGAAATCGGTGTCCGCAAAGCCTTCGGCGCCCACTCAGGGCACATCCTGGCGCAGTTTGTCGTCGAAAATGTCGTGCTCACCCTCCTCGGCGGTATCATTGCGCTCCTGCTTTCCGTTCCCGTCATCTCCGCCATCAACGACTCGCGGGTGTTGGGCGACGTCAGCATGGAGGCCGACCTGCTGTTTTGGCTATACGGCCTGCTCATCGCCCTGGCTTTTGGCGTCCTGACCGGCTTGCTGCCCGCCTGGCGGATGTCGCGGACCCATATTGTTGAATCCCTGAAATACAGCTAAATTATGATCAAGCATATCCTTCAATTGCTTTGGAATAAAAAGAGAAGCAACGTGCTGCTGATGCTGGAAATCTTCCTCGCCTTCGCCGTGTTGTTCGCCGTCTTCTCTTTCTCCATCTACAACCTGCGCAATTTCTCCCACCCCATGGGCTTCGAAACCGCCGGCCGCCTGGCCCTCACTCTGGAATACCAGGGCGGGCGGGATTCTGCTGAAGTGGCGCTCATGCTGGAGCAGCTGAACAGGGAGCTCCGGGACCTGGAATTCGTCGAGGAAATAGCTACCAGCAGCTACGCCTGGCCCTACTCCGGCTCCATGAGCCGCACCTCCACTGAAACCGACGGCGTTTCCATCTCCATGATCATTGCCGAGGGCGACGAACATTTTCTCGACGTCATGGGGTTGCGGCTCCTGGAGGGGCGATGGTTTAATGAGGAAAGCCCGCGATCTGTGAAACCGGAATGGGTGGTCAACCAAAAGTTCATGACGGATTACTACCCCGGCCGCAGTATGATCGACAGCATCCTGCCCATCAACGGCGGGGTCAAGATCGTCGGGGTGATCGAAGATTACCGCTACCGCGGAGAGTTTGAACAGCCCGCGGCGATCCAGTTCAACTACATATCCCCTACCGCCAGGAACCTGGGCGCCATTCTCCTGAAAATAAAACCCGGCACGCCTCCCCAGGCGGAGGAGCAACTCAACAAGCTGGTCGCGGAGATCACCAAAACCAATAATTTCAATATCCGCAACCTGGACGAAATGCGGCAGCGGGCCAACCGCAGCGTATGGATACCCATGATCGCACTACTCGGCGTGTGTGGCTTCCTTTGTGTCAACGTGGCGATGGGGCTCTTCGGGGTGTTGTGGCACAACATCCAGAAACGCCGCTCCGAGATCGGGTTGCGCAAGGCGGTCGGCGCCAGCAGCGGCAATATCAGCCGGCAGTTTATCCTGGAAACGCTGGTACTGGCCCTGCTCAGCGCTCTGCCCTGCGCGGTATTTGCAGCCCAACTGCCCCTGATGAATATCATTCCCATCGACCCGTCCATTTTTTACGAAGCAATCGCCTTATCTTTACTGACCATCGCGGGCCTCGTGGTTTTGTGTACCTTCGTTCCCGCGCGCAAGGCCGCCCTGATCCACGCTGCGGAGGCGCTGCATGATGAGTAGAAAATATGAAAAAACGCATCCTGATCATCGACGACGACCCTGCCGTGTGCGGGAGCCTGAAGCTGCTGCTCGGCAAAAAAGGCTACGAGGCCAAGGCCCTGCAGCAGCCCGGGCAAACCATGCAGGCCGTCGAAGCGTTCGGACCCGACCTGATCTTGCTGGATATGAACTTCACGCTGGATACCTCCGGCAGGCAGGGGCTCAAGATGTTGCACGAATTGGTGGAAAAACACCCGGAGATCCCTGTGGTGCTCATGACCGGCTGGGCCACCGTGCAGCTGGCCGTGGAGGGCATGAAGGCCGGCGCCCGCGATTTCATCGCAAAGCCCTGGGACAACGGGCAACTCATCGCCTCGATCGAGACCGCCATGGCACTCTACGGCCCGGGCGACAAGCGGCGGGACGAGGAAAAACCCGACCTGGAAACCATGATCGGCCATAGCCCGGCCCTGCGCGAAGTGCTGGACAAAGCCCGTCAGATCGCCCCCACGGAAGCCCCCGTGCTGATCACCGGCGAGAGCGGCACAGGCAAGGAACTGCTGGCCGAATACATCCACGCCCTGAGCCGCCGGGCCGATGGGCCTTTCGTGCGCGTCAACCTCGGCGGCATCTCCGAGACCCTTTTTGAAAGCGAGATGTTCGGCCACCGCAAAGGCGCCTTTACCGATGCCTACGCCGACCGGACTGGCCGTTTTGAAAAAGCGGAAGGGGGCAGCATCTTCCTCGACGAGATCGGCGACCTGGCCTTCTCCAGCCAGGTCAAACTCCTGCGCGTCTTGCAGGAAAAGACATACGAGCCCCTCGGCAGCAGCAAGACCCTGCGGGCCGACGTGCGGGTGATCAGCGCTACCAACCACGACCTAAGGGCCCTGATCGCAGCTGGTAAATTCAGGGAAGATCTCTACTACCGCATCAACCTCATCGCCCTGCACCTGCCGCCCCTGCGCGAGCGGCGGGAGGATATCCCGGCCCTGGTAAACCGTTTTGCGGAGCAGGTCTGCCAGGTCTACCAGACCGGCCCGCCCCTGATCGAAAAGGAGGCACTGCAATGGCTGAGCCGGCAGGAATACCGCGGCAATATCCGCCAGCTCAAAAACGCCGTGGAGCGCGCCATGCTGCTCAATTTGGGGAAAAAGACGCTGCGGCTGCGCGACTTCCAGTCGCATTTCTCCGAACCCGGCGCACCAGCCATCGCCAACCTGCCCGAAGTGGGCGCCATGAGCCTGGAGCAGATGGAGGTCGAAATGATCAAAAAAGCGCTCCACTACCACAACCAGGTCATCAGCAAAACGGCCCGCTCGCTGGGCATCACCCGCAGCGCCCTTTACCGGCGGCTCGACAAATACGGCATTCCCTATGAGCCTCAAGGTTAAATACTTTTTGTACCTGGTCGCGCTGCACGCAGGCTTGGCCGTACTGGCCTGGCCCCTGCTGGAGGAGCGCAAACTGCTGTTTTTCGCCGCCGAGGCGCTGATCGCCGTCTCGCTCTTCCTGGGATACCGGATTTTCAGGGCTTTCCACCGCCCCATCGAGCTGGTGCGCTCCGGCGCGGAGGCCATCCGGGAAGGCGATTTCAGCGTGAAATACGTGGAGACGGGCTCCGCGGAGACGGATCACCTCATCAGGGCCTACAACGCCATGATCGACCGCTTGCGGGAGGAACGGCTTCGCATCGCGGAGCAGGGGTATTTCCTGGAAAGCCTCTTCCACGCCACGCCCATGGGACTGATCGCACTCGATTTCGACGACAACATAGCCGCCGCCAATCCGCCGGCGATGCGCTACCTGGAACTGCCCGAAAACTGCGCAGGCAAACCCTTCTACGCCTTCGTCCACCCCCTCATCCACGAGATCAACCAGCTGGCCAATGGCAAATCAAAGGTGGTCGCCTTGTCGGACTACAGCAAATACAAGATCACCCTGGGCCGGGTGGTGCAGAAAGGCTTTTACCGGAGTTTCATCCTCATACAGGAGCTCACCGCCGAGATATTGCAATCGGAAAAGGAGGCCTACGGCAAGGTCATCCGCCTGATGGCCCACGAGGTCAACAATTCGCTGGGGGCCGTCAACTCCATTCTGCACACCATCGCTGAGTATGGCATGCAGGACGCCGATGCGGAGTTGAAGGAGAGCCTGCAACTCGCCATCCGCCGCAACCAGGGGCTGACCACCTTTACCGACAATTTCGCCCGGATCATCCGCCTCGGGCCGGCGGCGCGGCAGCGCACCGACCTGTGCGCCCTGCTGGACCAGTGCGCCAAAATCTGGGAAGCCCGCGCCGCGGAAAGCGGCATCCGCATCGAGCGGCAGTTGCCGGCTCAGCCCGTATGGGCCGCCGTCGATCCCCTCCAGGTCGAGCAGGCCATGCACAACCTGATCAAAAACGCCGTGGAGGCCCTCGGAGAAGGCGGCGAGATCCGCCTGAGCTGCTCAGAAGAGCCGCTGGTTATTTGCGTAGCGGACAATGGTCCGGGACTAAGCCCGGAAGCTGAAGCGGGGCTGAGCAGGCCCTTTTTCTCCGACAAACCCCATGGCCAGGGCGTAGGACTGACCCTCACACGCGAGGTGGCCGCGGGGCATGGGGCGCGCTTCCGCTTGTTTGCAGAAGACGGGTGGACGAGGGCAGAAATGCGGTTTTGACTTTCACTGCTTGCAAACGCTCCGCCAGGACGAACGCCCTTGCTGGTCGAAGACCCTCACCACATAATTTCCCCGGGGCAAACCTTGCAGGTCCAGCTGCCCGCCTCCGGCATTCAATTGCTTTTGCAAAACCAATTTCCCATTCATATCGAAAACAGTGCAGTGCAGTGCGCCATTTTCCGCGCTGGAAACCTGGACATAATCTGCCGCCGGATTGGGGAAAATGTCAAACATAATCGGAGCAGTTACCTGCCTGTCACTGTTAGGGCCGGAAACGGAAATATGATCCACGCAGAAAAATGTCGGGGTGTTGATGCCAAACTGCCCCACGTCGGTCGAGCGCAGGGTGAAACCAAGGCTGTCGGCCGGACCCAGGGAAGACAGGTCCACCCATTCCCATTCATCCACGATATAATCCTGGCTATTGTCGGAAAACCGGTAATCCGCCAGGTAGAAATCCACGCTATCGGCCGACATGGAGCCGTTGTGCCAGGCTTTGATGGTGAGCAGGAAATAGTCCGGGTCGTTGCCGGTGAGGCCGCCGAATTTTTTGGAAAAGGCGTCGCCTTCCAGTATGCTCCAATAGGCGTAAGTGTTGTTGGTGACATACATGCCTGAGACGGGGTTGCCCGCCGCATCGCCTTGCAGGATGATGTTGTTGTTGCCGAAGGCATAGGTCACCGCATAGTGGGCCGAGCCGTCGTATCCGCCGCCGGTAATGGCGCTGTACTGGTTCGAAAAGCCTGGCGTAGCCGCGTCGGTCGTATTGGAAATGGCCCAGCCTGCCCAGCTCATCCACTGGCTGTCGTAGGAATTGGGCAAAAAGATATCGCCGCTCATAAAGCCGCCGCTGCCATCGCTGCCATTGAGGAAGGACTCCGGGGGCAGGTTGAATTCTTCGAAGTCGATTACTGATTGTGCACCCATCAGAGCAGCAATGAAAAACAGAAAAGACGTAAAATACAATTTCATGATTTTGAATTTTGATGAAAAATTAAATGGATTCCTGCGTGGAAATGGATACCGGGCATCGGGCGGCGCTCGACCACCAGATAGTCAGCATCCCATATGTTGTAGATGTTGAAAAAAATGGTTCCCTTGTATTTTTGGATACTCCCCGAATATTGCAGGCGCACATGGCCTGTCTGAAAAGCGTTGAGCGCTTCATTGATACCATCTGCCGGACCGGTACAGGCGTGCTGGTAGGCGAGATACAGCGCCTTCCATTCAAGGGAAAATACACTAAAGGCCTGGTGGACAGGCGTGTAGATCAACTGATCGCCTTTTTCCATTTTGGGGTTTTCCAGGGCAACCTGGTTGGTGGAACGAATATAGTCATAGCCGCCTTTCCATGTCAAATGCACATCCTTGAAAGCCCAGGCCACGGAGAAACGGGGTTCCAGGCCCCGGCTCCAGACCCTGGTGATGTTGTTGGCCGACCAGAACGATTGTCCTTCTCGCAGGCTCCACAGTATCCAGTTGTCAATGCTTCGATTGAAGGCCGTTAATGAAACTTCAATTTTAAGATTTATTAACTCCATTTGATGCGCCAGGCCCAGTTCCTGGCTCCAGCCCGATTCGGGCAACAAATCGGGGTTGCCGCCCGGCATCCAGAAGCGGTCGTTTAAGGTCGGCAGGCGGTAATTGCGGCTGATTTTCCCCTTCAGCGTCAATGATGGATGGAGCTGCCAGTCCATACCGAGGGCTGGCAAGGTTGGCAATAATTTTCCGTCAGCCATTTCCTGCCGAAGGCTGGCCTGGCTGCTGAATTTTTTCCTTTGGAATTTCCAGGAGGCAAACAAGGCGGTTCTGTATTCCGAAGGAATATTTTCCCGGTAGCCGGCCGACCAGGCCTGAGTGAAGGTATGGGTATTTCCCACAAAAAGATGGTGGCTTCTCCCCCACTGCCGCTGCGCGGTTATTTCGGCCAAAAAGGTGCGGAAACGGCTCCGGGATTCCAGCAGGATCTGGTCGTCGAAATAATTGAGGCGCTCGTCGAAGTAGCCTGTTTTCAACTCCAGCAGTCCTTTGCCGGCCAAATACCGGTACTCAAGCATGATGCGGGCCGCCAGATCGTCCTGATGCGCTTCGCTGCGGCTTTGTACCAGGGTCGGAGGGATTTGCCGGCCGGTTTGCTGTCCCCAAAAATGCAGGGTCAGGCGGTGGCGATGGTTTATTTTCCAATAAAAATCCTGCATCAGGAGTTGCTGCGAGAACCGGGCGTTGGTTTGCTGCCGTTCCGGCAGGCCGGCGGCGACAAAGTAATAGAAATCATTGTCAGCCCGCTGATGGGAAATACGGGTGGCGCTCTGAAATTTTTCATTTCCCAGGCCTATTTTCAATTGCTGCTGGAAATGGCCAAAGCTACCGCCCTGGGTAATGCTCTCCAGCTTGACACGCTGGGAAAAATCGGGCTTGTTATCGAGGCTAAGCACTCCGCCGATCGCGCCGCTGCCCCATAGGGCGGCATTGCCCCCGCGGGTAAAACTGATGGAGGTGGCCGCCTGAACGGGCAATAGTGACAGGTCGGACAGACCCAGCATCGGGTTTTGCACCGGAAGGCCGTTCCAAAGGATCAGGGTATGTCCGGCGCTGCCCCCCCTCACGGATGAGGTCGCCACGCTGCCGGCACCGTAGTTTTTGACATAGGTTCCGGCCTCCATGGAAAGCAGGTCGGCAAGGTTGGCGGCGGGCGATTTGGACAATTGCGCTTCCTGCCATTTCTGAGTAGCGCTGCCTGCGGGCTGTTGGCGGATGGCGGTAGCGGTGATTTCTATCTGGGGAATGGAAAGGATGGTGTCGGCCAGGGATTGGGCATGCGAGACGGCGAGGCTCCAGCAAAGGAAAAGCAGGGAGGAAAGAGGTACCAATCGTCTCACATCGCTTCATTTACACATTTACAAAACGCGGATTCATCCGGCTCTTTGCAGGATGACCTGGCGTGCGAAGGATGGCAAAGCTAATGACTTTTCAAAAACTTACCAACAAACGCCCACTAACCCTCTGCGTGCTCCGGAAGCTCATGGCGGCATAACAGGGCAATTAATCATTCGCATTTATACATATGAAAAAAGCTGTGGTAGGAACCCGGATAGAATCCCGTTTGGTCATAGTTTAGCTGCCAAACGATTAAAGCCTGTTGTTCTTGCATATGTAAATCTCCATAACCACAAATGGAACCTTCATAAGAAGTGCCCGGGGGGCTTGTCACCAACCCGGACCATTTGGTGAATGGGAGGACCAGTCTCCCATTCACAATTTTACCATAAATTTTTTCTGGCGATGGCCACGAGGTTAACGGATAGAATTTAACGGTAAAATCGTAGATGGGATCATCGCTTTCCCTGATTTCCATGACGCATTGATCCGCTGGCTGATTAGGCGTACTCCGGTAATTGCCAATGATATCCTGTGCGCTCTTCACCAGGCCTTCGGGGTATGGCGGGCAATTTTGCTCCGCATCCACTTCTCCGGCAATAATCAACTGATTATCAATTTGTTTAATAGCAAAATCATGAATAAAAAGTTCCGTTCCATCCTGGTTGCACTCCAATTTAAACCATCCGTATCTATGTCCATTATTGGAAGCGGGAATGCGAAATCCAAGATACCGGATTCCCGCCCCTTTGAATTGGCCTCCCTGGCCGTCGGGGGTGCTTAAAAAGCCCTCCCATTCGCCCCAGATACCGTCCGGACCAATTTCGGTCCCCTCGGTCAAGGCCTCGGGGAAACCATTGCCGGAAGCATCCAGCATTTCGATTCCAGTAGGGATAGCTGAAACAAAGCCATCATCCCAGGTCTTGAAGAACATTTTGATATATTGACCCGCCACAAGCGTTACATCAGTTGTAGCATTACCGCCAATATGATAGCCCAAAGTGGTATGGCAAATGTCAACCGGCCCTTCCGGGGATGGCGGATTACAGGTCGACAGAGCGAATCCGGCAACAAGGGCTGCGAGATAGGGAAAAAGGGTTTTCATAATTGTTTAGTCTATAATACAATAATCCTCAAGTTATTACTTTTTGGGGAGACTCGCCAGCCTTCTTTTTTGGTTGGCCGCTACCCCACCGGCAACCATATCTCCACCCTCGTCCCCGCTGCCTGCCCGTTTTCGTCATACAGGTCGATGATCCGAACCGGCGACTCCTCCCCGCCGTTCTCGTGCAGCAAGGCGATGCGCTCGGCTGTGATACGCATGCCCTTCGATTCGCGGGGCACGATCGACTCGCGTCTCAGCCGCTCCGAGGCCTGCCGCCCGATGCCGTTGTCTTCGATTGCGCAAAACAGGTAGCCGTCTTCTGCACGCACGTCCACCAACAAACGGCCTGGGCGCTCACTGTGCAGGAGACCATGCCAGATGGCGTTTTCGACGTAAGGCTGCAGAATCAGCGGCGGTATCTGGATCTCCTCCCCTTCAAGCTCCTCCCCCAAGCGGATTTCATAATCGAACTCTTTCTCGAAACGGATGGCCTCGATCTCCAGATACAGCCGCAGGGCTTCCAGCTCCTGCGACAACGGTATCTGCCTGCACTTGGAGTGATCGAGGATCATGCGCACCAAGCGGGCGAACCGGGTCAGGTATTTCGAGGCCTCCTTCGGCCGGTTTTTGATGATGTACCAGTTGATCGAGTTGAGGCTGTTGAACAGGAAATGCGGGTTCATCTGTGCTCGAAGGGCCGACAGCTGGGCCTCTGCAACATGCTTGTCCATCTCCAGTAGCTGCCGCTCTTTCTCCCTGATCGCATTCTCCGCGCCCGCCTGCGCGATCCTGGCCGCGCACACGCCCGCGATGGCCGTCAGGGCCTTCAGGTGGTAGGGCTGGAAGAACCCTTTTTGCGTGTGCTCTGAATCGATCACCCCAAGTACCCGGCCTTCCAGTTTGATGGGCACGGCCAGTTCCGACAGCCGGGAGCGGTCATCGGTGATGTAGCGGCGGTCTTTGCGGGTATCCTTTACCAATTCCGGCTTGCCAGTAAAGGCCACCGTGCCGACAATGCCCTTGCCAATGGGTATCTCCAGCGGCTGATCGATCACGAAGGGCCTGGGCGATTTTGGCCCGTGAGCCGCCTGCTGCACCAGCACTTTGCGCTCTTCGTCGAGCAGGTAGATCACGCAGTCTTCAAAGCCCATCGAAGCCACGCAATGCCGTGCGACGTCCCACAACACCGCCTCCACGCTGAGGTGCGGATAGGCCGAGGCGGCGAAATAGTCGATCACCCGCTGCGTCTCCTTCAGCTGCCGCTGCCGCCGGAAAAACCGGTAGTTGCCGTAGGCCAGGCCCCCTAGCATCATGGCCGCCAGGGCCAGAAACCAGCCCTGCCGCCAAAACGGCGGGCGGATCCTCAGCCGCAACAACCCGGTTTCACCCGACCACTGCCCGTGCTGGTTGGCGACTTTCACCCGCAGGCGGTAGCGCCCGGGCGGCAGGTGGGTGTAGCTCACATAGGAGCGCTCACCGTTGTAGCGCCAGTCCTTGTCGCGACCCTCCAGTTTGTACATATACAGGTTGCGCGCAAAGACCGTGGGATTGAGCGCGCCGAGGTGGAAGGTGAAATGGTCTTCAGAGTAACCGAGCTGTACTTCCTGATTGAAATCCACCTGCCGCGGCTGGTCGAATACCCGGAATTGCCGGAGGTAGGGTATCGGAGGTGAAATGCGGCTGGTCAGGCTGTCGGGGTGGAAAAAGTGAAAACCCCGGTTGGCGCCGCTCAGGATGTACCCGTTGGGCAACTGCCCCAGTGTGCCGACCTTGGCAAAGAGGTCCTGCCTGCTGTCGTAATTGACAAAGGTCCCTGTCGATGGATTAAACCGCGCCAGGCCGCTTTCGCAGCCGGTCCAGACCTCTCCGGCCGGCATCGCCGCCAGCTCGTAGATGATGTTGCCGCCCGCCGCCTCCTGGTTGCGGTAAAGGGTGGCCTTCCAGGGCTTTTCCTGTTTTGGGTCGAGAAAATGGAGGCCCCCGCCCAGGGTGCCGATCCACAGCCGCCCCCAGGCGTCGAACGCCAGGCCGGAAACCTGATCGTGGTGCAACCCGCCATTCTCACGGTTGAGGTGTACCCAGCCCCAGGCGGGCGCCCAACACGACAAGCCCTGGTCGTGCCCGATCCACACGCTCTCCTCCGGTCCGGCGGCGATGCAGTAGATTATGGCGTCAGGACGAAAGCCGGTTCCTTCCGTCAGAGGTCCTGTGGTTTTTCGGGAAATGGAATAGTGGTAAAGCCCCTTGCCCTGCGTGCCCACCCAAAGGGTATCGCCGGTTGAGCAAAGCGCCGTGATATGCTGCCCTTTGAACGCATCTTTTTCCGCCCGCCGGAGCCGTCCCGGCTGCTGATCCATTTCCAGCAGGCCGTCTTCCGAGCCGATCCAGAGCTTTCCGCGGGCGTCGGTGTGCAGGGCGTCGATCAACAGGTCGGTCTCATTGGCTTGGAGGGGATGGCGGAAAGAAGCGGTTTGCCAGGTGTCGCGCCGCCAGTCCCAAACCAGCAGGCCGTTGCCGCGAAGCGTGCCGAGGTAGCAATAGTGGCCGTCGCGCGAAAGGGCAAAGGCCCGCTGCCAGTTATTAAGCGGAGGGTCAGGCAATTTGGAGATAAAGGAATAGAACGGAAAGGGCTCCGCTTTGGTGCTTGCTTGCAGCAGCCCGTTTCCGGCGCCGATCCACCAAAAGCCTACTCTGGTTTTAGCCGCTGTACGCAGGTTGGAAAAAGGAGTGGATATCCGGGTCGAGCCGCCGCTCAGCCGGTCGAAAAAACTGATTTCCGGCTGCGGACTGATGATCATCAGCCATCGCGCATCATAAGGCATGATGGCATTGATGGCTTTGCTGCCTCCCAATCCGGCGGTTTCAATAAGGTCGCGGCGCACCCATTCACGGCTGCGGGTGTCGAAGCAAAACAGGCCGTTTAGCGGCGTGCCCACCCAGAGGAAGCCGTCGGGGTCCATGAAAAACTTCATACCCCGCGCCGAGTACCAGTATTGGCTGGGCTTGTCGAAAGGATAGAGACGAAAGGTCTTTTGCCGGGTGTCGAAAGCGTAGAGGCCAAATCTGGAGCCCACCCAGAGGAGTCCTTGCTGTGCGGGGTCGGCTGCGATCTCCCCCAGAGGACCCGCACTTGCAAAGGTCCAACTGGAGTCTGTGGGAAGCTCCGGACGAAACAAATGAAAGCGGTCATTTCCTTCCTCCAGCAAATGAAGTGCAAACTGATCGGTACCTACCCAAAGATCGCCTCCGGGCATTTCGCAGATGCCCGACACGCTCTCCCCCGCCAGCGCTCCTGCCGTCTTGGGCCTTCGCGTCCAAGACTGCGCCTTGAAGGTTGCCAGGTCGAAATAGCTAAGCCCGCCCTTGTTCGTTCCGATCCAGAAGCCGCCCTTGCGGCTCTTCACCAGCGCCGAAATGCTGCCATAGGTGATCGAGCACGAATCGGCAGGATCGTGCGAAAAAAAGGTAGCCGACACGCCGTCCCAGCGAAATATCCCGTAAGGCCCGCCTAACCACAAAAAACCCTTGTCATCCTCTTCGATGATGTTGATGTCCTTCAGCGGCATGCCCTCCGCTTCCTCGATCAGGTGGAAATGGAAGGAGGGCTGGGCGGGGGCCAGAACATTCAAAAAAAGGAAAAGGAGAATCAGGGCATTGCGCATGAATTGGGTTGTTGGGTTGTTGGGTTGTAAACCTATTTCCTGTTTTTCAGCGCCTCCATCACCGCCTCCTTCCTCCTCCTGGCCACCTCCACCTCCGTTTTGTCTGTCATGCGGATGAAGTCTTTTCCCAGGTAGTCTTCCGCGAAAGCGAGGTTGACCAGGTGGGATTTGTGGACGCGCAGAAAGCCGTGGGGCGTCAGTATTTCGTCATATTCCTTGAGGGTTTTGGAGGTGAGGAAAGTGCGTTTTTCGGTCAGGAAAAACTGGGTATAGTTGCTGCTGGCTTCGCAGCGGATGATTTCGTTGACGGGGTAGAAATAGACGCCTTCCGTGGTGGGGATGGCCAGGCGGAAGCCTTCTTTGTGGCCGGTTTCGAGGTTGTAGAGCATGTTGCGGAGCTGGCCTTCGGCCTGAGGCGATTTCCGTTCCAGGAAGCGGTCGACGGCCTGCCGCAGTTCGTCGGGGTCGATGGGCTTGAGCAGGTAATCCAGCGCGCTGAAACGGATGGCCTGGATGGCGAACTGGTTGTAGGCCGTGACGAAGATGAGCCCCGGAGGGCGGGCATCGAGACGGCTGAGCAGGTCGAAGCCGTTCATCTGGGGCATGACGATGTCGAGAAAGAGCAGGTCGGGGCGGTAGCGCTCCAGTACGAGCAAGGCTTCGCCGGGGCCGCCCGCCTCCCGTATTTCCGCAATTTCCGGGACGTTCTGGCGGAGCAGTTCCGCCAGCACATCCCGGGCTTTGGGCTCGTCGTCTACGATCAGGGCCTTCAACATCGCTTGTTTTTTTGGGTTAGCGAAAATTACGGAAAAAACGTTTATCGTCGATCGTTTATCGTTTACGTAAACGATAAAC
>JBAQQB010000209.1:0-15830 GCA_049306275.1 Saprospiraceae bacterium
TCAATGCCCTATTCTGGCACGATCCCCAATATAAGGACCCCTTATATCTGCTGACCAATCTGGAACATGCTCCTTCGGCTATCCGGTTTTACCGCAAACGCTTCCGGATCGAAACCTTATTTGGCGACATCAAATCCAGAGGCTTCAATATCCATCGGACCAGAATAGCCAATCCGAAAACTTTAACCAACCTTCTTATTGTGGTTGGCCTGGCTTATATCCTGGCACTACTGGCTGAATTTGATATGCGCCGTTCCCAATATCTTAGCCGCTTTTGCCGCAAAGACAGAATCAACTCTTTATCCATCTTTCAGATTGGACTCAGGGGTATCCGCTTTGCCATTCAACACGGCTACTGTCTTTCTTTCCAATTTTCAAACAACTTCCCGTAGTTTAAAAGTGTACGGCAATGAAATAGAACTAAAAGTGTGACCGATGCGATGGGAAATGTAACGGAATATTCATATTACGATGCAGGCCAGCTTAAAGAAGTACGTCCCCCTAACTGGCAAACAGGAGGAAGTTATACTTATGGTTATGATCAGTTTTATCGCTTAGCGTCAAAGACCATTCCTGCAGGAGGAACTCAAAATTTTGGCTATAATGAACGTGATTTAGTTGTACTTTTTCAAGATGCAAATTTGGCTGAGAATAATCTATGGATAGCTACTAATTACGATGTTTACGGAAGAGCCTTCAATACTGGTTTTGTGGGTGGTTTACCAGGAAACCTTAATAGTATTGATATAACACCTTCCAACTTATTAACAGAAACCTTTTATGATAACCCGAATAATGCTGCTTCATTACCTGTGACTACCCCAGGTTCTTCGGATTGTAACAGCGCCCGGGCAAAAGGAAAAGTGGTGGGAACGGCCATTAGAATCCTGGATTCCGATAATTGGATATATTCAAAGACTTGCTATGATGTCTTTGGACGTTCTATCGCTAACAACTCTTCTAACCATTTGGGCGGAGAAGACCAATTTATTTCAAATTTAAATTTGGCAGATCTACCGGAGGAAACAGAAAGGTATCATACAGGAAGTGGTTCAGGAGTAAATATTTTTGAAGATTTTACCTATGACAATTCCCTGAGAATCGAACGTACCCGACACAAAATTGATGGTGAGCCCTGGAATGTAATCAGCAGGAATTACTATAATATCGCAGATCAAGTTATCCAAAAACGAATTGGAGGCATTGGAGAAACAGGAGGACAAGGCTATTTACAGGATATTGATTATCGATACAATTTACGAGGGTGGCTTACTCATATTAACGAAGTAGAAGGAATTAAACAGAAAGAAGATACCCCTGAATGTCCGGACGAAACCCCTCCTGACCCTAGCTGTGAACTCTGTGATTATCGCCTCTTTGTTGATGGTAGATTGCTTGATATACGGTATGCGGAATGGAATCCTAATACACAAACATTTGATTTGATCTCAATTCCTCTACCATGGTCTGCTTACCCGTACAGCAATAACCCAGTAATAAATCCGATAGCCCAACATTTAATCAATTGGCTCAATTCGGAGGGTATTGCTTATCAAGGAGTGACCATGAATTCAATTGGCAATTATGACTATGAAATAATAATAACTCAGACCGAATTGGAATTCCGGGAGGCAGATATTTGGAATACACGTTTATTTGAACGTTACAATTGCACGGAAGCAGCCTCTGCTCCCTTAAATGATATTTGTGAGATATGTGAAAGCCGGGGGTTTGATTGTGATCAATGCCCATTTACCGAATTTGCAGATAGTTGCGCCCTCTGTACGGAGTTAGGATTTCCGGATTGTACTGCTTGCCAACCCGATGTTGATATATGTACAGAGTGTAACAATCTGGGTTTCGAAGATTGTGACGAATGTCCTTTAACCGTTAAATTGATACGGCCTCAAAGTGTAAAAGTGGAATACAATCACGCTGATATTAGCAGTTTCAATACCCCCGCAGACAAATCCGCTACTATTAAAGTGACAGAGAACAGTCTTCGAGTCGTTAATGATCAGTTGATCAAATACACAAAAAGCGAAAGGCGCGCCATTGTCGGAACAGGTGCTTTTCCTGATGCACTTTTATCATTAACCCATGTCATGGAAATTGACATGACCAATAATTGGGTAAATGAAAATAGCCTGGATAGCGTCATTATTACTTTAGAAAGTAAAGTTATCGCAGAATTAAACAATGCAGGAATTACTAATCCGAGTATCCAACAAGCTTTTGCAACAAGTGTTTCTGATGCAGCCTCCAAGAATTGGAATAATACCACCGATGCTGGACCTGCTCCAACTGAGCCGAAAATCCAAAACCCGGATCTGTTTGCATTGCAATGTAAGCGTCCGGTGAAGTACACCTATGCTGAATAAATTCCGCTGCCTAACTTTGAAAGTTGATTTTCAACGCTGCAGTGGAGTCCAATTTTGCGGCAATAGTTCGGCCAGGCGGTTGACCGGGTGGTCGGGCAAACGCTCCAGGACATCGGTTAACCATTGCTGGGGATTGATCTGGTGCTTGGCGCAAGTAGCAAAGAACGAATAGATCATGGCTGCATTCCTGGCTGAGTCGTGGGAGCCGGAGAATAGATAATTTTTCCTGCCCAAAGCGATGGGGCGGATAGCGTTTTCGACCAGGTTGTTATCGATTTCCACATTTCCATCTTCGATATAATTGGCCAGCCGGGACCAGTTGTTGAGCGCATAGGTGACCGCCTTTCCGATGGGGCTTTGGGGCAGGACCTGATCTTTTGCGGTCTGCAGCCAGGTGTGGATCATTTCCAGGATAGCAGGCGCTTTTTCCTGACGAAGAGCCTGGCGCTGTAGCGGATTCATGTTTTTTTCACGGGCGTACTGTTCAATGGCATACAGCCACTGTATATGCAGCAACATCCACTCAGCGCGCTGGCGGTCATTGTCCTGCGCTTCGAAGAACTTGCGGCGCACATGAGCCCAGCAGCCGTGGAGGATGATGCACAGACTTTTTTCAAATTGATCGTAAGCTCCATAGGCATCAGCCTGAAGGCGCCCGCAAAAGTCCTTGAGCAAATCTCGCGGCCAAGCCTGGTCCCGGCCTGGATGGTAGGACACATACACGGCTTTGAGGCCCGGAGCGTGAATCACCCAGTGATACCCCCGGTGGGTTTTTCCTTTGGTGTTTTTGTCCAGTACCGGCATGGGTGTTTCGTCGATTTGCAGGTAAGGACAATCCAGGATCAATTGGCAGTGCAGCTTAAAAAGAGGTTGGATCAGGGCGCATACGGCCGGGATCCAACCTCCGGCGGTGGCGTCGTTCAGCATCACCCCGTTGCGGTGCAGCATTTTGATGATGCGGTGGAAGGGTAAATGATCCACATATTTGCTGACCAGGAAATAGGTCAGCAGGCTGGCTCCCGCAATGCTTTTTTCGATGGGGCGGCTGGGCAAAGGCGCCACTACGATCCCTTCTCCCTGCGCCCGGGCGTATTTGGGCCGCTCGTAACGCTTGACGTACAGTTGGCCCGGTTTGTATTCCAGTACTTCGGTAATCAGCGTACCGATTTTTTTCAAACCTTCCACATCTTCCTGGGGCTGCAGCACGATCGTCTCTCGTTTTAAGGAAGCGGGCAACAGTTGCCGTGCTTGTTTGCCACGCTGGGCAGGCTCTTTGGCCGGACGTAGTTTTTCGATTTCACGCTGCGCCTTTTCCACCTGTTCGTCCGCCGCAGCCGCAGGCGCATTTTCCATTCCCAGAGCCAGCTTCAGTTGATTCTCCGGCACAACAGACCCCACAAAGCGCTCCGCTTTCACCCCGAAAAGCATTCTTTTGAGGTTCTCTAACTCATACCATTGCTCGCGGGCTTTGTCGATGAGTTCTTCGCGGCTGAGTTCTTCAAATGGCGGCATAGTGATGCAAAAATAGGGCACAAGGATTTGTAAATCACATATTTACCCCCTCTTTTTACACACATTATCCCGCCTGTTTTTGTGGAAAACTGTACCGCTTTTTCTGTTTTACATTTGCCACTTCTATGCCTTCCAGCATCAACACCAGGGCTTGCCAGCTGATCTTGTATCCGCCCCCGGCAGCCTCTTTCGGAAAATGAAACCGGCCCCGCTCAAGGCGCTTGTAGTACAGCACAAAACCCGAACGGTCCCACACCAACAGCTTGATGTGCGTTGCCCGCCGGTTGATGAAAATGTACACCGACCCGTCCAGCGGATCTTGCCCCATCTCATTGCGCACCAAGCCGCTCAGCCCGTCAAAGCCCTTCCTCATGTCCGCTACGCCGCGCCACAAATAGTACCGCTGCGTACTGCTCAGGCTTATCATGCCTCCAAACCTAATAGCTCCCGGATATAGCCGGCACTAACCTGGCCACACAGCCTGACGATCCCCCGGCCTGGTATCTCCACTTCTGCCTGCACGTCACCCATATCTCTGTTCCCTTCCACCTGTATAGGCGCGAAGCCTGAGGGCTCTTTGTCCCTCTCATACCGCTTCTTCCAGTAATACCATACGGATGGCGATACCCCATGCTGCCGGCAATATTCCTTTACACGATGCCCGCCGTTCTTATGCTTTTCGATCAACTCGTACATCCGTTCCCGGGCACTGGGCCCCTTGTTTGTTTTTCCTCGCTCCATTTTTTATCGCAAAGTTAGGGCAGGCTTACTCAGGGGAAAAGATGCACTTCACCGGGTGCTTACATTGCAATTGGTATATAGTGATGAACATGTGATGGTAGATTCCGACCCTCAATTTAATGGTAATATTGCCGGAGTGATATGGAGTACACCACAGCGGACAAGGAAGAGTTATAGTTTTACCTATGATCCAATTAATCGCTTGACCGTAGGACACTTCCAGGAAGACTTTATTGATGGTCTTTCAACAGATAATCGATATGGTGTCAATATCGTGTATGAAGATGGAGTAGGAAATATTAGATCCATTGCTCGACGAGGAGCGATTGAGGAATGTCCAACTGACGGCTTTGAATTTGGGATCATGGATGCGCTAACATTTACGTATAAACCTGATAATGCCAATCGACTTGACAGCATTTCAGAAGCAGGAAGTACATTGATGGGCTATAAAGGCAATGGTGGAATCTATGACTATGATGCCAATGGCAATATTACGCATGATGGGAATAAGAATATGGATATTGAATACAATCACCTTAATCTGCCCCGCAAAATACTCTTTTTGGATAAGGATTTCACGATTGAGTTTTCTTATGATGCTGCCGGGAATAAGTTACGAAAAACGGTCAACGGTGAAGACAGCGAAGGAAATCCGGTAAATTACATTCAAGATTATGTCGGAGGTATCGAATATCGGGATGGAGAGAAAGAAGCGATATATCACTCCGAAGGTCGGGTGTCCTACAAAACAGAGGAAGTTGGAGGAGGAACGGAGACAACTACTCAATACGAATATTATCTAAAAGATCACCTTGGAAACGTCAGGGTGGCATTTGCTGATAGAGACGGTGATGGTTACCTTGAACCCTTTAACTTCAATCCAAGCGAAGTAAGTCTCGGCGGAGATCTATCACCAATCGATTGGACAGATACGGATATGTTGCAAGAGAACCATTATTATCCTTTTGGTATGGAAATGAATGGGATGTGGGAAAACATCATGAATGATCCAGAAAACGACTATTTGTACAATGGCAAGGAGTACAACGAGGACTTGGGGCTCAACTGGTACGACTACGGGGCGAGGTACTACGACCCAAGTATAGGCAGATTCACTGGCGTTGATAGGTTTGCAGAAAAATATTCTTTTCAATCTCCATACGCCTATGCTGCCAATAATCCGATAAAATTTATTGATGTAAACGGGGATAGTGTCAGGTATGCGAATGCCAGTATCAAAGCATACGTAAGTCGTTTCGCTTCTGAAACAATTATAAACAGAAAAGGAAAAGTTAATAGAAACGCAAATTACAATGCAGGTTTCGCTGCATTAATTAAACAACTAGATGCCTCCAAAAATACTTTTGTTTTCACTGATGACCCCAATAAGCTTAAAGCAAATGGTCCAGCAGTGTTGGGGGAATTTACTGTAGAAAATGAAACCACCTTTAATATTGTTGTTCCAGACTTTTCTTCTGGGGGGAAATCTGAAGCCAATGAAGTGGCTGGTGGTAGAGGGGCAATACTTGCAGAGGAAACTTTCCACGCAACACAATTTGAAAATGGCGAATTAACTGTTGCCAGAAAAAGAGATGGGACTTTGGGCCTAGCTCCTGCTCAAGGAATCTTCTCTATTCCTCTTGAAATCGATGCCAAAATATTTGTCGCCAATAGCGGCATGGCCAAACTCAATACAATTAGATTAATAGAAGGATATTCTGTCCCAACTATGATGGGCATAATTAAATCAATGAATGGAGATCGAGAATCAATTGGTCGATTTCTTATGAATGGCACAACTAAAACAGTATTCCCAACTACTGGAGGGACAGCAAGTCCTAGAGTTATTCATTATTCTCCTTCCTACAGTGAATTTTGATGATTATGAAACGATTATTCAGCCTCATTATTTTGCTATTATTTTCAATCCAAACCTTTGCTCAAAACAAAAATACCGAAACTGAAAAGCCACAAACAGGCATACTGGATGTTTGTGGCCTGTATGTAACCTTTAAACAGGAAATTTATCAAGGAAAATGCACTTGCGAAAGTGGTTTCTTAAAAAAATATTCTCCTTGTAAGATGTTTGAATTAAAGGTTGATTCTGTTCTTTTTATGAGGGATTCAAGTGTTTACAGATCAGAAGCCGAATTGAAAAAAGTTAAATATGTAGTTTTAGGAAATAATTTTGATAATATAACTACCGGAATTCCTTATACTCTATTCATTCACTATTCACCATCAAAAAAATATTTTGTGCTGAGCAAAATATTTGAAGGGAGATTTAGCGAATTTACTGTCAATCTACAGATGGCTCATGTAACTAACTTAATTGAATGTAAGAAATATAGTTTCTTCCAAAAGATTTTCCTGAGTCTGGGAATCAGCAAAAAGAAGATCTGGGAAAAAGCAAAACCAAGACTAGAGACGAAAAATAAGTTTTTACAAGCCATTAAAGAATATGAAGCAAATCCTGAAGTCCCAGCTGGACCGGGATGTTTCGTTCCCTGCTGGTTTGGATTTCCGAATCCAAACCACACCTTGTGAGCATCCCCGATGTGAGACGGGTACTTTGAGTCATTCTGCGCATCTTCCGCACCCCAAAATAGCAAAATAAAGAATTAGGAGAAAAAGAGTAAACTTGTGAGATGGAGGACTCACAGGAATACACAAGTAAGACGTTGGACCATTTAGGTTTGGTAGCAGGGATGTGCCGGGAGATCGGGATAAGTCAGATCATAGACAAGTACTGCAAATCCGAAAGTCCGGATCAAATAGTCAGTACGGGCAAGGCACTGGAAGCGATGATACTCAACGGGCTGGGTTTTGTCAACAAGCGTTTGTACCTCATCCCCCATTTTTTCCGGGACAAGCCGGTGGAGTTGCTCTTAGGGCCGGGGCTGGAGGCAGGACATTTCAATGATGACCGGTTGGGCCGGGCGTTAGACGCACTATATGCCAGTGGGGTGACGACCTTGTTTGCTCACCTGAGCCGTCGCACATTCGAGGTATTGGGTTACAGGCCCGGCCGGGGACATTTGGACACGACCAGCCTGAGTGTTCACGGGCAGTACAATAGCGAGGAGCCGGGCACGGCCGGGTTGCAGATTACACAGGGATTCAGTAAAGATAACCGCCCGGATCTGCCGCAGGTGACCTTGCCGTTGATCTGCGAGCACCTCAACGGTATTCCGATGCACATGGAGGTGCTCGACGGGAACAGCAGCGACAGTGAGAGTCATTCCGGGAAACGATCCGGGATTTTGGCAAGCAACTGTATACGGAAGATGGATTGCGTACCGTCGTAGCTGATAGTAAACTGTACAGCAGGGAGACGATACAAGTGCTTCAGGCCAGCCGCCTAAACTGGATCTGCCGGGTTCCTGGCACCCTGGATGCGGTTAAAGATTTGCTTGAGAAAGTGAAGCAGGCGGATTTGACGGAACTGGAAGAAGAGGGATACAGCAGCGCCTGTTATACGATTGATTATGGACAGGTCAGCCAGCATTGGGTGGTGTATCATTCACGCAGTGCGGCCGATAGGGAAACAAAAACCCTGCAAAGGCGGCTGGAAAAAGAAGCGGAACAGGCCCGTAAGAGCCTCAAAAAACTGGCGGCCCAGGTTTTTCATTGCCGGGAAGATGCACAGCAAGCTACCGTGCAGTGGCAACAACAATGGAGTTGGCACTGCCTGGATAAAATCCAGATCAAAAAAGACAAAAAATATGACCTGCCGGGCAGGCCCAAGAGCTCCAGTTCAGGGACTGTTCAATACAGCATTGAAGCCCAGGTCCAGGTGGACCAGGCCTAATGGGAGCAGGAGATTTTCAAGCGGAGCCTCTTTGTGCTGGCCACCAACCAGACACTTGATTACCTGGAGGATCAGGAAGAACTTCTCAAAACCTACAAGGAGCAGCACAGTGTCGAGCGGGGGTTCCGCTTTATCAAAGATCCCAACATCGTGGCTTCTTCTTTCTTCGTCCAAAAACCGGAAAGAGTAGCCGCATTGTTATTCGTCATGACCACTTGTTTATTGGTATATAGCGCCTTGGAATATCGCATCCGCCAAAACCTGAAAAAAGAAAACAAAACCATTCCGGACCAAAAAGGCAAACCAGCCCAAAACCCTACTGCCCGCTGGGTCTTTTTAGCTTTTTGTCGGCATCCATGTCCTGACATTACCAGGTGGGAAAAATTTGATCTTAAACCTCAAAGAAGAGCACCGGAATATTCTCGCTCTGCTCTCTTATTGGAATTTTTATTCCTGATTTTTGAAAGAAGGGGTGCGGAAGATGCGATTCTGGTTGAAAAAAAGGTGGAGGGGGAGAAAAAAGCCCGGTAGATGGAAAGCATCTACCGGGCTTTTTTCAATTGAATCCCCAGCTCAATTTAAAGAAAAAAAAGATCAAGACCTGTTTTTCCAGACCTGTGGATCTCGGGCAGCGTGCAGCACAGCCAGGACGACCACCCTTTTGGCCTTCTCTACCAGGTAATGGACCTGCATGGGAAAGTCCTTCACCGGCGCCTGCCGGGTCTTTTTGTAGCGGGCTTGAAAAATCAGGGGGTTATCACCATCTGCCCATCGGAGTTGCCGCAACAAGTCGTAACAAGCCTTTTCATCCATGAGATTCAATAAGTTGATCTGCATCTTTTTGCAGATAAGTTAGCACCTTACTATTTATCACCCTGTTTTTTTATAAGAGCGAAATTTAAATCAAGTAGTCATGCCTTAAAGTTGCCCTGTGAATTCAATGAAACCTCAAAAACTACCCCTTCACCATCTTCGTATGCGGTATCCCATCCTCCAGATACGCTTCGCCGGTGGAGCGGAAGCCTAGTGATTCGTAGAATTTCAGCAAGTAAGTCTGGGCGCCGATCTTGATGGGCTGCCGGCCGAAGAGGTCGTATAGCTGCCGGATGGCCGTTTCCATGAGTTCCTTTCCGTAGCCTATCCTGCGGGCGAAGGGGGCGGTGACAACCCGCCCGATGGAGGGGTATTCCGGGTAGGAAACCCCGGCGGGTAGGATGCGGACGTATGCGGCGAGGCGCCCCTGTTCGTCCCTGCCCATGAGGTGCCAGCCCAGTTGGTCTTTGCCGTCGGCGTCGAGGTAGGGGCAGTTCTGCTCCACGACGAAGACCTCCTGGCGCAGCGCCATGATCTCGTAAAGCTCGCCGGGAGAGAGGGCGGAGAAGGGGAGGCAGGAGTAGTGGAGTTTTGCGGGCATATTGGGAACAAAAGGGCTGGGAATGGTATTTTAGTGAAAAGGTGAAAAGGTGAAAAGGTGAAAAGGTGAAAAGGTGAAATAGGGAAATGGGTGGATTTTGGGACAATATTAAAAAATTATTTCAGGCTGGGGGGGAGAGTTCCCCTTCCAACCCGGCGATTCATGAGGTGATAGAGCGGAGTGAGGAGGAGAAGGCCGATTTTGCGCGCTGGAAGGAGACCATCGTATGCAAGCGGCTGGTCAATTGGCTGGGGGATCAGTATGCCCTGTACCGCGTATTGCCGGGCGATGTGGACGAGGCTATCGGTTTTTTGAATACCCCTTCTTCGAAGGGTTTTGTGATCCATTTTTCCCAGACGCAGTACAGCCGCCGCGATGCGACGTATTTGCTGGACCTGCTGTGCGAGCGGGTGCGGGTGCTGCGCTACACGCCCCAGGTGTCGGACCGCCGCACGTTTTCGCGGGGCGATTGGGTGGAGACGGTAGAGCGGCACTACCTCAAACCGCGCACCGATTTCCGCAAAGAAGGGCCTTTCGAGCAACGCTTCGGGAATGTGATGATCGAACTGGTGCTCCGCGACGAGCAGCCGCACCACCTCAAGTTCAGCGCAACCAGTTACACCGACAGTAAGTACCAGGAGGCGGAGGATTTTCAGGAGCTGATGCAGGGTGTTATGGGGTAGGTATTGCAAGGCTTTCAGGAAAAGGGCCATTAAGATCGTTTTGGTCCTGGAAATTTCCCCTATGCGGCCAAAAGTTCCCTGTAACGTTTTACCGCTTCTTCCAAACCATTCTTTTCCAGGTGGCCAAGGACATCCACTGCTGTTTGGGGTGGATTTTTAAGCCTTCCTGCCTGATCATTGAGCGCCTTTATGCAGGTTTCCGGGGCGTGGTAAATCAGGTTGCAAACAAAACGGTCGGGGTGGAGGACCTCCATGTCAAATCCAGCCAGGTAATCAAGGGGGAAATCCTGAAGGTTGCTGGTCACAATAACATTCGCCTTGCACCGGATTGCAGCAGCCAGCACATGGTGGTCTCCTGTATCCGGGAGTTTCAATCCCTGTGCCAAGGCTTCAAAGCCCTCCACGTTGGCATCGGGAAAGGCCATGTTCATCAAGTCAACGGTTCGCTGCAACTTTCCGGGAGAAAGTTCCGGGCGGTTTTTCAAAAGATTTTTGGTCCATTCCGATTGGATCGCTTCAGACCATTTTGGGATAAACAAGCCATTTGCCCCCAGATTCAGCAGCAGATCCCTCAATGGTGCAGGGTAGAGGACACAGGCATCCAGTATAGCTGTAGGTCGATTCATTTATCTCCTCCTCAATATCCCATATCCAGTTCCTGGGCCTGATCGGCTAGTTCCTGCAATGCTTTTTCCCGTTCAAGCTGGAAGACCCGCAAATATTTAATCAAATCCTCCAGAAGCATTCTGCGGTGCTTCCCGACCTTCTTGAAGGGAATCTTGCCCGATTCCAGAAGTTTGACCAGATGTGGGCGAGATACCCCGAGGATATCTGCTGCTTGTTGGGTGCTCAGTTCGGTTTCAGACGGAATAAGGGATATGGATTTTCCTTCGGCCATATTGGCGAGGATGACCCGGAGCAATTTGAAGACTTTCGTCGGAAGCTCAAGATGCACAGAACCATCGCCACTGATTTCCACACCCACTGTATCTCCTTTGAGAGACCCTGTGATTTTTGTAATGGAATCCAGCGATTTTCGGGCGACCCGCTGGTCATTCTTCGTGGGTTTTTCTACGATGGTTTCCATGCGATGATTGATTTACTGAGACAAAGATACTAATTAAACGAAACAAACGAAACGAAAGTTTCACCAATTGGCCTCCTCCCGATGCCTCAACTCCACCTCCACCCCAAACTTCTCCCTCAAAAACGCCGCCGTCTTCTCCGCGGCGTAGACCGAGCGGTGCTGGCCGCCGGTGCAGCCGAAGGAAATGCTCAGGCGCTCGCGGCCGCGTGCGAGGTAGTCGCCGACGGTCTCTGATACCGTGGCGAAGACGTGCTCCAGCCAGCTGTCCATGTTCGAATGCTGCCGGAGAAAGGCGACCACTTCCGGCGAGCGGCCGGTGAGGGGGCGGTAGGCTTCCTGCCGGCCCGGGTTTTCGATGCCGCGGCAATCGAACACATAACCTCCGCCGTGCCCGCTCTCGTCGGCGGGGACGCCTTTTTTGTAGGAGAAACTCTGCACGAGCACGTGCAATGGGTGGCCTGCTGCCGTATTCGCAGGCGCTTTCTGTGGGAGCTTTTGCGCCGCATGCTCCAGTGCGGTTTTCAGTTCCTTCAGCTCAAATGGCAGGTCCCCATGCTCCAACACCCACCTGATGTTGTCGAGGGCGTAGGGGATGCTTTGGAGGAAATGGCTCTTTTTCTCCACCAGCCCCCTCAGCCCGTAAGCGCCGAGCACCTGCAGGCTGCGCAACAGCACAAACCCGTAGTAGTGGGCGATAAACACGCCGCGGTCGAGGGCTATGAGGGCGGTCGCCGCGTCGAGGTAGCGGTTCAGCAGGTCGAGCCGGACGGGGTGGGGGATATTGGCTTTCGCCTGCCACAGCAGCGACACCAGGTCGTACTGCAGCGGACCCAGCCGCCCGCCCTGGTAGTCGATGAAATGGGGTTGATCGCCGGGCAGCAGGATGTTGCGCGACTGGAAATCGCGGTGCATGAAATAACGGGGCCGCGCCTCGCCCAGCCATCCGGCCAGCGCCTGAAACTCCCGCTCCAGCGCGTATTCGTCGAAGGGGGCGTCGAGTATCTTGAGGAAGTAGTATTTGAAATAGGCGAGGTCCCACAGCATCTCTTCCTTCCCGAAGCCGTGTTGGGACAGGCAGCGGGTATAGTCCAGCCCCTCGTGCCCCCTGATCTGCAAGGCCGCCAACTGTTCGACCACCTGCTCGTAGAGGTTTTTTATTTCTTCGGAAAATGAAAAACCGGCCGCCTCCAGCCTTCCGTAAAGGGAGTCGCCCCCCAAATCTTCCTGCAGATAGGCCTTGTGGTCGGAACTTTCAGCCAGGATGCCGGGCACAGGCAGGCCTTTTTTGCGAAAATGGCGGGAAAGGTAAAGAAACGCCGCATTCTCCCGCACATTGTCATACTCCGTGCCGATGACGGTCCTTCCCTTCCCCCTCAACCTGTAATAACGCCGGTGAGAAGCCGAAGCATGAAAAATGGGAACCACCTCCTCAGGCAAACTCCCCGCCCAGATTTTGTATAGCTGGCTTAGCATGGTTGGTTTAAAGCGTTTATCGTTGAGCGTTTACCCTTCGTAAACGATAAACGAGATAAATCAATTAGGGTCCCAAACGGACGGATCTCCTTCGCCTCCCTCTGCGTCCCCCATGTGGGACGTCATCGTTTCCCAAAGCACATCCTTCAGCCTGTCGATCCCTTTCTGCGCCACGGCGGAAATATACACCACCGGCAGGTCGTCGGGCACGGTGGGTTTGATCAGTTCGAGCAGCTCGTCGTCGATGATGTCGATCTTGGTGATGGCCAGCACGCGGGGCTTGTGGAGGAGCTCCACGTTGTACATCTCCAGTTCGTGCAGCAGGATTTTGTACTGTCCCATGATATCGTCTGTGTCGCAGGGTATCATGAACAGGAGGGTGGCGTTGCGCTCGATATGGCGCAGGAAGCGGTGGCCCAGGCCTTTGCCTTCATGTGCGTTTTCGATGATACCGGGTATGTCGGCCATGACGAAAGAGCGCTCGTCGCGGTAGTAGACCATGCCGAGGTTGGGCACCAGGGTGGTGAAGGGGTAGTCGGCGATCTCGGGTTTGGCTGCCGAGACGACGGAGAGCAGGGTGGATTTGCCGGCGTTGGGGAAGCCCACGAGTCCGACGTCGGCGAGCACTTTGAGTTCGAGGATTTTCCACTCTTCCTTGCCGGGGTCGCCGGGTTGTGCGTAGCGGGGCGTTTGCTTGGTGGGCGATTTGAAGAAAGCGTTGCCCATGCCGCCGCGACCGCCTTCGACGAGGATTTTCTCCTCCCCGTCCTGGGTGATCTCGAAGTGGATCTCTCCCGTTTCGGCGTCTTTAGCCACGGTGCCGAGGGGCACGTCGAGGTAGACGTCTTCGCCGAATTTGCCGGAGCGGTCGCCGCCTTCGCCGTTACCGCCCTTGCCGGCGATGACGTGTTTGCGGTATTTCAGCGAAAGGAGGGTCCACACGTTGCGGTTGCCGCGCAGGATGATATGTCCGCCGCGGCCGCCGTTGCCGCCGTCGGGCCCCCCTTTGGAGGTGATCTTGTCGCGCAGGAAATGGATGGATCCTGCTCCGCCGGCGCCTGAGCGGCAGCAGATCTTTACGTAGTCTACGAAGTTTTGTTCAGCCATGCAGGCGTTTTATTTCAGGGCATCGACCGCGGCGCAGAGCCGGCCGAAGATCTCGTCGATCGAGCCGATGCCGTCGATGAGTTTGGTCTTGCCGGTTTGCGCGTAATAGTCGAAAACCGGCGCCGTTTCGCGGTTGTACACCGCGATGCGGTTGCGGATGATGGATTCGTCGTTGTCGTCGGCGCGGCCGGAAGATTTGCCGCGGTTGAGGATGCGGGCCACGATCTCTTCGTCGTCGACCTCGAGGGCGATGAGGGCGGAGACTTCCTGGCCTTCTTCTTCGAGCATGGCGTCGAGTGCACGGGCCTGTGCCACGGTGCGGGGGAAGCCGTCGAAGATGAAGCCTTTGGCTTCGGGGTTGGCTTCGACCTTGTTGCGCAGCATGCCGATGGTTACTTCGTCGGGAACGAGCTCGCCTTTTTCCATATAGCTTTTGGCCTTCTGGCCCAGCGGCGTGTTGTTGCCCATTTCATACCGGAAGAGATCGCCGGTGGAGATATGGAGGATCTCGTATTTCTCTGCGAGTTGTACGGCCTGGGTTCCTTTACCCGAACCGGGAGGGCCGAAAAGAATCAGGTTGATCATGGTGTCGAGTGGGTTGGTTTATGGGGGCAAAGGTACGGAATATTGCGGTTAGTAGGTTGTTGGGTTGTTGGGTGGTTAGGGTTTTATTACTCTCCTAGCCGTTGCATACTTCGCCTTCCAGTAAGAGCTTTCATTGAGGTTGTCGATCACCACGCCGCGGCCGGAGGTGCTGTGGATGAGGAAGAGGCCGTCTTCGTCGTTTGACAGGACGATGGCGACGTGGAAGACGGTGCTGCTTTTATCGCGGCGGAAGAAGACCAGGTCGCCGGGGCGGGTTTCGGAGAGTTTGATGGGGGCGCCGTCATTCTCCTGATATTTGGAACTGGCTGACAGTTGGATGCCGAATTTGCCCATGACATAGCCAGTAAAGCCCGAGCAGTCGAAGCCGGCGGGCGTTTTTCCGGCCGATCTGTAGCCAGTGCCCAGGAATTGCCGGGCGTAGTCGACGATTTCCTGGCGGAGCGCATCGTCTGCTTTGGGTTCGGCTGCGGGTGTTTCTTCGACGAAAAGTTCTTCGAGTGGTTCTTCCTCCGGCTGGGGTTTTACGGTGGTGGAGGTGAAGACCGCGCGCGCGGCGCTACACGACTGTTGTGAAAATTGCAGGGTTGCCAGCAACAAGATGGACAGGAGAACGTTCTTACCCATGTTTAACTATTCTTGCTTTTTGAAAAGGTTAGTTGATAGGGTGGAGCGGTCCCGATGGGGCCGCTCTTTCTCTTTTCAGAAAGGCGCTTCCAGCATTTGAGCGGCCTCGGCGCCGAGTTGCTGCAGGCTTTGCAGCAGCTCTTGTTGTTCTTTCAGCAAAGTCTCCCGGCTTTCTTCGGGGGTTGTTTCAGGATCGAGGGGCCGGAAGGACTTTTTCCAATCCAGCCATCTTTGCTCTATGGCGTCGATCTCTCCGACCACGATCACCTCGTCTTCCGTCAGCGCCCGGCCCTGGATGTTGATGCCGTTGCGGATCTGGATGATCTGGTCTATCTTCGGAGCCGTTTCTTTTTCCAATTCCACATTCTCATTGTGTACCGACCTGATC